>NZ_JBSXOD010000038.1:0-44592 GCF_056859255.1 Sulfitobacter sp. L-8 | reverse complement strand
CCAGCAACCGCCGCCAGATCATGGGACTGATCCCGAGCAGCCGGACTTTCAACTGAACGATTTCTCCTGTAAGGGCCATGACCCGAACTTGCCATCAACGCCTGCCCCGAGCAACTGCCCCACACTTTGCGGTACTCTCCTGACTCGGCCTCATGGGACCGACTGCGGCCACCTAAATCACTGGGTCGACGCGCGGTGAGCCTCCGCAGGTCAGCTCCGGGCCGCTTTCGCCATCTGGGTTTCCTAGCAATTTCAGGCATATGGGCATGCTGATATGCATTTCTCAGGTCCGCGATCGCGTTCGAGCTCTCGGAAGACGAATGCTAGAGCGATAAGGGGGAGAATCACATAGGAGACTCCATGCGTATTCTTACCCTTCTATGGCTGTGCTTGACAGCTTGCGCGCTCGTACCCTGTCCGGGATCGAGGCCGTCGCCTGGCACTCATGTCATGCTCGAATCGCGCCGTTTAACACGTCGTAAGCTGAGCAAAGGCGTTTGACTCTGCCGTTGCGGGCCGGGTGAGATCGTCAAATAGTCGCGTAAAGTCTTGCGTGAGCGTTTGTTAACTGGGACGATAATCTAGGTGCATTCGCGTAGCAAAATTCAGCGCTTTGAAGTACTGGATTGCCCCCAAAGCCCGTACATTATCGCAGGAGAGCCAAATCAGTTTCGTTAAAAAAATTAGCGCCGCGCAGTTCGCGACCGCCTTTACACTAAGACCAAATCTACTCTCGTGGTTCCTCGGTGCTGGTGCTTCGGCAGCCTCCGGCATCCCGACTGGCTATGCCATGATCCGCGATTTCAAAGCGCAAATCTTTTGCCGCGAGACGAACCTGTCAAAGCGGGAAATTGATACGGCTGACCCAATCTGGACCGACAGGATCGATGCCTTTTTTCGACAAACGTCGTTTTTGCCGCCTGACGGCGATCCGACGGAATATGCCAAGGCCTTCGAAGCGGTTTATCCGGAAGCCCGGCATCGCCGCCAATATATCGACGATGCGATCTCCAAGGGGACTCCCTGTTTTGGACATAAGGTGCTCGGTAGCCTCATGGCTGCCGGCAAGATCGATAGCGTTTTCACCACGAACTTCGATCCGCTTATCGAGGAGTCGGCGCATTCGGCAAATGCGATCCTCCCGAAAGACGGCCAAAACCGCCCGACTGTGGCGGCGATCGATTCCGCCGACCGTGCCATGCGGTGCCTCAATGAATCGGACTGGCCGCTGGTCGCTAAGCTCCACGGTGATTATCAGTCAATCGCGATTAAGAACACGGGATCGGAACTAGAGGAACAGGACGCCCGAATGCGGCATGTGCTGGTGGAATCCGGCAAACGCTTCGGAATGATCTTCGTCGGCTATAGCGGACGCGACGCTTCGATCATGGAGGCGCTGAACACAGTTCTCGATACGCCGTCGCCATTTCCGAACGGACTGTACTGGCTCACGTCGTCAGCTTCGCGCTTACTGCCCGCGGTGATCGAATTCCTAGAGCGCGCCGGAACGGCTGGCGTGGATGTGGCCGTCGTTGAGTGCGCGACCTTTGACGAATTAGCTGCCGATATCATCAAGGTAACCGATTTACCCAAGCCGCTTCTCGATCGGGTGATGGAAGGACGACCTACGCCGCGTCTCGTACCTGTTCAGATTCCAAATGCCAAAGCCCGTGCATTCCCGGTGCTGCGCTATTCGGCAATTCTGCTCCAATCGATGCCGACCGCGGCCAGGCGCATCAGGTTAAGCCAACCGACAACATCGGCAGAGGTGCGCGAGATCTTCAAGGCGAAGAGATGTCGGGCGACGGCGGCCGCTTTGGGGCGTGATCTAGCCGTGTTCGGGCGGGACCAGGAAATCCTGGATGCCTTGGCTCCGCTGGGCCCGTCGCTCGCTGGAACGATAGACCTAGATCCGGTCGCAGATAGCTGGGCGATGGGATTGATATACGACACACTCGTGCGATCTCTCGCCCGGCATCGCCCGCTCATCCCACGCTACAGGCGTTCCGGCCATTCGCTCGTCGTTGCCGCACCGCGCGACTGCGATGATCCTGAGCGAACGCGGGGCCAGCAACAGATCCTATCCCGGTTACGCAATGCGTACGGCACTAGTCTGTTTGGTGCAGTACCTAAGCTTGGTTTCCCGTTTCAGGAGGGCGTCCACCTCAAGCTGGAACAGCTAGATGGGAAGTGGTGGTGCGGCTTCGAGCCCTACACGTTCGTCCAGTTTCCCCGGCAAGACACCTCCCAAACGGATGGTGCGGAGGGGTTGGTCGCCGAAAAAGCTCCGGCTGAACTGGAAATACGAACCGAGCATCGAGGTGATCCTGCCGGCGACTGGCGCCGCGAGCGATGGGCTCCGCGCTATAATAGGAATTGGGCCAGCATTATTGGGGCTTGGGCTCAGCTTCTAACCGAAACAGGGGGCACGACTCGAAGCGCTTTCGGACTCGAAGATGGCACTGGCATTGATGCCGTATTCAAAGTGTCGCCCGTGACGGGGTTTAGCCGACCGTCGCATCACCATAGCTACTTCGACAGGAGAAAATGATGGGGAACCCAGCCCTCACCGAGCTGCCGCCATTCACGCTCTTGGAGGAGCCGAACCTGTCGTTTTCGCCATCCGACACCAACCAAATTGATGTCCATCCACTGCGCGGTCTTCTTAATTTCGGCCCGTATTCGAAAGGATCATTTGGTGGATACACGCCCCGAATTCGAATCGCGACGGTTGGCCCGGAGAGCGCTTTCCATCGTCGTGGCGACTTGATGAAGCTGTTGTGGGGCGTGCATCGCCCTTCCGACCGATCAGAATATGTACCGGAATATCCCGGTTTCGAGCGCCTGTTCCGCGTGTCGCTCGAAGCCGCGCCCGCGAGCGCGCACATCAAGTGGCCTGAACACCTCGACCAGCTGCCGGGAGACGGCACTGCCCAGCAGCGCCTATTTTTTACAATGGATGCCGCGCTCCGCCGCCTCGACGCCGTTCGCAACGAATTCGACGTTGTGCTGGTCCACTTTCCCGAGAGCTGGGACACGGCGACACGTGGAAAATTCTTTGACGCACACGACGTGCTTAAAGCTATGGGTGCTAAGTATAATATTCCGACCCAAGTCCTGAATGATCGCGTCTTCACCTTCAGCTACAAGGCTTCGCTTGCTTGGCGTCTGTCGACCGCACTCTATGTGAAGGCTGCGGGCACGCCGTGGAAGCTTGCGCCACTGAAAGGCGTGCCTGCGGATACCGCCTATATCGGGTTGGCCTATGCCCTGCGCGGTGACCAGCAAGACGTGCATTATGTGACGTGCTGCTCGCAGGTCTTTGACATGGACGGCGGCGGCATGCAGTTCGTTGCGTTCGAGGCGCGAGACCCGGTGGCTGACGTAGCCGAGGCTCGCAGGAACCCATTTCTTAGTCGGGACGATATGCGCGCAGTCCTCGCCCGTAGCCTGGAACTCTATCAGGGTCGCAATGGTGGCAACCTACCAAAACGCATGGTCATTCACAAAACGACAGCCTTCAAAGAGGCCGAAATCGAGGGTGCGTTCGACGCGCTTGCTGGTGTAGCGGAGATAGAGTGTGTCGAGGTCAGCTCGGCATCGTGCTGGCGCGGCGTCTGGCTAATCAAGTCGGGGGTGGAGAAACCGCTGTCAAAACCCTCTGGATTTCCCGTGCCGCGCGGGACGATGGTGATCCGCACGGGCAATTCTGCCTTGGTATGGGTGGCCGGCAATGCTCCCGAGGTCTCGACCAAAGGCGATTACTATCAGGGCAAGAAGAGCATCCCCCGGCCGCTACAACTGATCCGTCATGCCGGCAGCGGACCGCTCGAATTGACCGCTCATGAGGCGCTGGCATTGACCAAGATGGATTGGAATAACGACGCGCTTTACGACCCTGTGCCGGTTAGCATTCGCTATTCGCAGAAACTCGCCCGCACGATAGCCAACGTCACGGACCTGCCGCGAAATGTCTATCCATATCGCCTGTTCATGTAGGTATTCTAAGATGAGTACGCCCTGATATGCTGCACACCGAACCACCTCCATCTGCCACTCTTGCGCGCATCTTGCACCCAACGACTGCCGGATCGGGTTCCTACGGCCACCTGCTTCTCGAGCAGCAGGTCACTGCTCTTTCAGATGCTGACATAGCTGAACTGCGCCCTTATTTTGAGTCGGCCCATCAGGACGCACGCGAGGTGTTTCATGCGGCTGTGATCTTCCGCGATGTTTGGCGCACTTTCTTTATGGCCAAGTGGCGTAGGCTGGTGCTGGAAGCAGCGTAGCTGTCATCCGCGCTTTGCGCGGCAAAAGTCCGGTTTGAGCCCAATTCGAACGATGCTGCGAGCATGCACGAAAGTCAGCTATTTTGTTCCAGTGGGATGTCCAGTCGGAAAACAGTGGCCGCTTCATTCGACGTCGCAGCGATCTTGCCGGAATGGGCTTTCGCGATCTGGTCTGCGATATAAAGCCCAAGACCCAGACCTTGGAGAGAGTCACTTTCGTCCGCGCGTTCAAATGGCTTGAAAAGGTTCACAAGTGTATCCTGGGAGATCACCTTCCCAGAATTTGTTACTGACAAAACGAAATAACCATCCTCCTCAAATGTTGCGACAGTAATGGGTTTGTCCCTCGAACCATGAGTCACGGCATTGGCAAGCAAATTCGAAAGAAGCTGATCCAGTCGCGCAGCGTCACAGATCAACACATTTTCGAAAGCGAATAATACTTGAATGAGCCTTTCGGGATGTGCGAGGCGGATTTCGTCGATCACATTCTCGAAGCCGTCATTAAGGTTCTCCACCCGTTTCAAATCGACAGGGATACCGCCGCCAAGGCGAGCCCTCGCAAAGTCCATGATGCTGTCGATCAGCTTTGCCATCCGCCCCGCACTTCCATCTATGGCTGCAAACATCGCGGCGATCTTTTCGTCATGGGGTTGGCGTGAAGCTATGCGAACAGCCGACCCAATGGCCGCCAGAGGATTGCGCAAGTCGTGTCCCAGGATAGCGATGAACTGTTCGCGCAAGAGTGCTTCATCCTCGGAGGATTGTAGGGCGCGGGCGTTCGCCTTGTCCCGTGTCACATCTCGTGCACTGCACACGAAGATGTCCCCTTCAGGGACGGCCACCCATGACAGCCATCGGTAGTCGCCATCCTTGCGTCTGTATCGGTTCTCAAAGTGCAGAGCAGGTTCACCCTTCTTCATCTTGGAGAACAACGCCAGCGTACGATCCAGGTCGTCGGGATGAAGAAAGTCGGTGAAGACCATGCTTCTTATTTCGGCCTCAGACCAACCGAGAACAGCTTGCCAAGCCGGATTGGTTTCCACGAAAACCCCCGACTGATTGACGATACCCAGTAGGTCGGGTGAAACCTGCCAAGTCAGGCTGTGTGTGTCTGCAACAGATGTCATCTCTGCAACATAACAGAAAGTTTACAATTGTCATGTGACATGCATCGGCAATTAATTCTCGGATTGAAATTGTCCAAAAACAACCATTCATCATTGTAAGCTAGGGGTCTGCTTCGTCCGCAGAGCAGTTGTTGATGTAGAGCGCGGCGAAGGTCAGCTAGCGCGCTTCGATGGATACTTCGGCGCTCGGCGTCCGTTGTAGGACGCGATAGACTGTCGGCCGCGAAACATCGAACAGTTCTGCCAGATCGCTGATGGAGTAGTCGCCCGTGTCATACATGCGCCGCAACTCTGTCTGGCGGCGATCCGACAGCTTGGGCTTCTTGCCCTTCAGCTTCCCCTTAGCGCGGGCGACTGCCATGCCCTCTTTGGTGCGCATGCGGATCAGGTCAGCCTCGAACTCGGCGAAGGTGGCAAGAATGTTAAAGAACATCTTTCCCATCGGATCGTGCGGATCATAGACCGACGCCCCTAAGGCAAGCCTAACCCCGCGCTTTGCCAACTCGTCTGCGATAGAGCGAGCGTCCGGAACCGACCTTGCCAGCCGGTCGAGTTTTGGGACCACCAGCGTGTCGCCGGCTCTTACGGCGGCCAAGGCCTGCGCCAGTCCTGGCCGCTCGCGGTTCGTTCCGGTCAAGCCATGGTCAGTATAGATGCGGTCCTCAGCCACACCGAGATGCAGGAGGGTTGCCTTCTGAGCGGCAAGGTCCTGTTTATCGGTCGAGCATCGGGCGTATCCAATACGAGTTTCAGACATGGGGGCGTCCTTCGGAAAAATTATTCTGGAGCCATGTAGAATTGTAACGAAAAAGGCCCGTTAAATGATACTATCACCGTACCAGCTAAATGAGAATCGATTTTCCCCTTAAATATAAGGTGTGGGCCCGAGGCGGGACGGCGTCCGCTCAGCGTTCCCCTTTCGGACAGATTGGAGATGCAGAATGGACGAAGCGATGCGCCGGTTCGCCGCTCTGCGACCCCATCTGGAAGAGGGCGTTTCTCTGACCACTGCCGCCCGCGCGGCCGATGTGCCGATCCGGACGGCGCAACGCTGGTTGTCGCGATACAGGCTGGAAGGTCTGGACGGATTGAAGGTCAGAGCGCGATCTGATCGCGGCACTCGCAAGCTACCCGGGCCACTGATCACTTTGATCGAGGGGCTCGCGCTTCGCAAGCCCCGACTGTCCTGTGCCGCAATCTATCGACGCGCTGAAACTGTTGCCAAAAGCAGGGATTGGTCAGTTCCATCCTATGGCACCGTTCATTCCATCGTACAGGCACTCGATCCTGCGATGGTCACGCTAGCGCAGGATGGGGCGTGCGCCTATCGAGACCGCTTCGAGCTGATCCACCGACACAGAGCGAGCGCACCGAATGCGCTCTGGCAAGCGGATCATACGATGCTGGATATATTGATCATCGACGCGAACGGAAAATCGGTGCGGCCTTGGCTGACTGCGATTATGGACGACTATTCCCGCGCAATCGCTGGATACCTAGTATTTCTCGGCGCACCGTCGGCTCTGCAAACGTCCTTGGCGCTTCGACAGGCCATCTGGCGCAAGCTGAATCCGGACTGGCCGATCTGCGGGATTCCAGAAATTCTCTATGTCGATCACGGGAGCGACTTCACATCAGAACATCTCGAACAAGCAGCGGCTGCCCTGCGGTTTCAGCTTATTCATTCCGCCGTAGCGCGACCGCAGGGGCGCGGAAAAATTGAGCGTTTTTTCGGCACATTGAACACCGAACTGCTTCCGGAGCTGTCCGGCAACGTCGTGAACGGGAAACCAGCAACATCGCCGAAACTGTCGCTGGCCGATCTCGATGCCGTCATCGGCGCGTGGATCACGGAGACCTACAATTCTCGCACTCATCGCGAAACGGGGCTGCCGCCGCTGACGTCGTGGTGCGCCGACGGTTGGCTTCCTCAAATGCCCAACAGTATTGACGACCTCGACCTGTTACTCGTCATGGTCGCAAAGCCTCGGCTCGTGCGCCGCGACGGTGTGCATTTTCAAGGGCTGCGCTTCATGAGCACGATCCTTGCTCCCTATGTCGGCGAAAGCGTCACGATCCGATATGATCCGCGCGACCTTGGTGAGATCCGCGTCTTCCACAAGAACCGCTTCCTGTGCCGCGCCATCAGCCCGAAACATGCCCATGAGACGATCACGCTGAAAGACATACAGACAGCCCGTGCGGCGCAGCGGCGGGCCCTGCGCCAGCAGGTTAATGAACGGGTCGGCGTCGTTGCGGAATATTTCCCGGAGGGAACAGCCCGCAGGACGACCGAGACCGCGCCTCGACCGCAACGCAAGTCGAAACTCCGAACCTATCAGTCGGATGATTGACAATGACGGGACAGCGCAATGGCACATTCATCGCCACGAAAGAGCATCGCCGCTTTGTCGAGTTCGCAGCTGCGGTGCAGAAACACCGGTATATCGGAATCTGCTTCGGCACGGCTGGTGTCGGAAAAACGATGTCGGCGCGGCGTTTCGCCCGGTGGGACAAGGCCGAAGCGCTCCTGACGGAGTGGGGGCCACGCGACGCATCGGACGCCATCGCCTATGAGACATTGGCCAAGTCACGCACAGTTTTCTACACACCGACAGTCGGCGGCCCGGTTCGGGAGGTTCGGGAAGATTTACGCCGTCTTATAACCCGCGCAGAAGGTTCCATCGATCTGGCGCTCAATCCGAGCATGGTTATTCCGGAACGCCATGCTCAAGGGTCTATAGAAGTTCTGGTAGTCGATGAGGCCGAACGACTTTCGACGCAAAGTCTTGAACATGTGCGCGATATCTTCGACCGGACCGGTATCGGCGTTATCCTGATCGGGATGCCCGGCCTGGAACGAAAACTGGAACGCTATCCGCAGCTCTACAGCCGGATCGGCTTCGCACACCACTATCGCGCGCTGAAGGGGGATGAACTGACCTTCGTCCTCACCCGCCACTGGCGAAAACTCGGCCTGCAACTGGACGCCGCCGACTTTACT
The DNA here is from genome assembly GCF_056859255.1 of Sulfitobacter sp. L-8. NCBI lineage: Bacteria > Pseudomonadati > Pseudomonadota > Alphaproteobacteria > Rhodobacterales > Roseobacteraceae > Sulfitobacter > Sulfitobacter sp. L-8. The sequence goes on along the minus strand of NZ_JBSXOD010000038.1, from coordinate 36,169 downwards.
GATCACCAAGCGATCGCATCCATTGCCCGCATCACCGGCGGGAACTTCCGGCTGCTGCATCGCCTCTTTGTCCAAATAGAACGCATCCTAAAGATCAACGAGCTATCACTCGTTACTGACGACGTCGTCGAGGCCGCACGCTCCACGCTGGTAATTGGCGCCACTTAGCGCTGAAGGAACACCGCCAGATAACGCTGGGGATCACATGCGGCCGCCCGGATTTCACTTCATCCCGAAGATGGCGAAAGGGGAGATCATGCAATCTATCCCAATTGCCTCCCACCAAAGACGATCCGCGGCCTTTTCGGTGAGGTCATGTGCGGGATCGTAGCGGAAAACTACAGCCTAGTCGGGGGCAAGACATGGAGTGTGCCGATCTTCCTTTTCCGTGAGCATGCCCCGGTCGCGCGATACATCTTCGATCTCGTGCGAGATCCAGCACGGGTCAAGGAAGTGCACGGACGCCCTGGCAATGACTTCATCGGCCTTGAACTCGCTGTGGACGGAACCGTTTTGGCCTTTATCGCGGGGGAAGCAAAATGGCGCGCCGATCTAACGGCCTCGACGATTGACACGATCATGAAGGGCGACGGCCAGGGTAAAGGCGCAGCGCGGGTGTGGGCCGACAATGGCGTCTGGAACGACATCAACACAGCCCTGCTGATCCCTCAGGGAATTCAGCAGATCTGCGATCTCCTGAAGATCAAGGATCGCGACGGATATGCCCACACGATCTTTTCACTAGACGAGGCGCTCCTAACGGATGCTGGGCCGCCGCGCACTGACATGGTGTTGATCGCCGGCAATCGCGCGGCGACGCGCGCGGTCGGCACCGCTCTGCTTCCGACGGCGATGCCTCCCGCGGACTATACGGCTGGGCGGCCGCTGCAGATCGTCGAGATCGTGCTCTTGGGCGGCGAGAACATGATCGAACGACTCTACGCATCACTTTGGAAGACCAATGGCGGAGCTTGACGAGGAACGGAGGGCACTGGCGGAAAGCTTTCGCTTAGGTCACGCAATCGAAAATGCGCTAACGGCCCAGCAAGCGCGCTTGTTCGTGCGCTCGATACAAAACAGTTGGGGCGTCCAGCCGCTGACCTGGACGCAACGTCAGTCGCTTGAGCTGTTCAGCGACGCGCGGCGGCTGTTACATGCTGCTGGCATCTTCGAGGATACTGACGGCCCCGATAGCGAAGCGGCGGCATCCTGCTATCGCCGAGCAGGAGAATTGCTCGAATGGCTCTCGCGATCACACGATGAGGTTACACGGGAGGTTCCCACAGAGGTTCTTGCTGCAGGCGCCTATCAACTAGCCGGGCTTCCAGCGATGGCAACGGGAATTTTGCGGCGCTCTCAGGTAGGCGGTGCTGGCGGCATCATTGTCGCATTCCTGTCCTGTGACTTTGATTCTGTCCTGGGGCGCACTGCGATCTTCTGGCAGGAAAATTTCGAGCTCACGAGGCGAGATGGCTCCGCACACCTGCTGGATGCCGCCGAAGACAGCGCCGGGGGATCTTTTCCACCGATGCCGGAGCCAGGCAGAGAATCGGATGCGGAGGAACAGGATACCCCTCGTGAGGCATCCTTCAGCCCTCTCGCGTGGTACCTCGTCGTAGAGACTATCCGCTCGCTCGGTTTGTTGGCTGAAAGCCTGCGGCGGGGCGAGCAGACCCGAACGGGAATCGCCCTAGAGCAGCTGAAAACATTGGCCGATATCGCCACACGTTGGACCAATGATGAGACATGGGTAATGCTGCGCCTGGTGTTGGCAGCAGCCGAACGCTTCGTGCGGAATAGTCTGCATCGACGTGCTGCAGCTCTCGTTGAAGACACGCCAGCGGCAGCCAATCAGCTACGCCGCTTTGCACGCGAGCAATTTGGACGTGGACGCGGCGTGTTGTGGGCCTCGCAGATTAAGGGGATCGAGCGACTAACGGATGGAAACGCCTTCGCCCTCTGCACTCCGACGGGCTCAGGCAAGACGATGGTTGCCAATCTCGCGCTCGTCAAAGAGCTGCTACTTACACCTCCCGAACCCGGTGCACCGGGGCGGCTCGCCCTCTATCTCGTACCATCTCGCGCGTTGGCAGGTGAGGTCGAAGCAAAACTCAGTTCCGAGTTCCGAGGCGAGAACGTCGTGATCACTGGCCTCTACGGAGGGACTGACTGGGGCATCACCGATAACTGGCTAACGACCGAAACGCCCACGGTTCTCATCGCCACCGTCGAAAAAGCCGAGGCGCTGATGCGCTACTTGGGTACGCTGCTAATTTATCGTCTAGCTTTGCTCATCATCGACGAGGCGCATCAGGTAGTGGTGGCGGGAACGCCCAAGACAATGCGCGACCTCGCGGCACACGGCGATCGATCCATTCGACTTGAAAGCTTGGTATCCCGTATCCTCGTGCTCAAGCCGAACATAGCGCGGATCGCACTTACTGCCGTTGCCGGCGGCGCAGCACCACCGGTATCGCGATGGATTGAGGGTGATGACGCTGCTGTCCCGGTAGGTCTCGGCTATCGAAGTAGTCGTCAGCTGGTCGGGGTGCTGGAATGCCGTCCTAATCAGTCCCCTTTCATCACTTTGGAACTGAATAACGGGCAGCCACTCTATGTGCGAGGTCGCGATGCACCCGTGTTCCTTGCGCTCGGCTTGCCGCCGATGCCTGACCCGCCAGCGGGGGTGAAAAACAGCCTGCATCATTATGTACAGATCCACGCGCTATGGACGGCGCTGCATCTCGCCCCGAGCGGTCGGCGTATACTGGTGTCGATTACTCAGGGCCCAGATCGCGTAATGCGGCGCTATGCCGAAGCCTTTGATCTGGCGGGGTGGTCTGCAATCGCCCCCTTTGCGCTGAGAACTGAGGATGCGCGGCGGCTGTTCGATGAGGCGCGCGCGGCCTGTGTCGACTATTGCGGCGAGGGGTCAAGCGAGGTCCGCCTACTTGATCGCGGCATCGCCACTAGCCATGGTCAGATGCCGCAACGACTGCGGCGCCTAATGGTTGAACTGATTGATAAGCAGGTGTGTCCGATCACGGTCGCCACCGCGACATTGACCGAAGGGGTCAACCTACCTTTCGATCTTATCATTCTCCCGAGCCTAGAGCGTATCGTCGAGTTCGGCACTAATGGCGCGCCGGTAACCGACATCATTCCTACCTCGGAATTCCGCAACCTCGCGGGGCGCGCAGGACGGCCCGGGGCGGCGGAAGCGATGGAAGGCCTTACTCTGGTCTGCGTGCCAATGGCGAACAGCGCGACGGCGGCGAGCAAGCAAGACGAGCAGCGCAGACAACGTGACGCCTATGTCGCAAACCTCAACCGGATGCTCCATCTACTGGCGCTCGAGGAGTCGGCCGACCTCGTGGTCTATGCGCCGCTGCAGACATTGCTGGCGTCGATCTGGACAAAGTTGCGAGATCACCTCGGACTGCGAACCGTGGCCGACCTACACAATTTCCTTGAGCAGACGATGCCCGAGGGGATCGGGACTGATCTTGGCGTCGGTTCGCCTGCACTGCTCGACATGTTAGGTGACAGCCTTGACGAGCTCGATGGTATAATCATCGCTGCCGTCGACGAAATCGAGACGCTGGAAGGCTTGTCTGCGGCGTCGCTCGAAGCCGCCTTGAGCCGGGTGTGGCAACGGACCTTCACCCGATATTCAAGTGCTGTGGAGAGCTGGATGGAGGCAGCCTTCATCAAACGCGGCCAAGCTGTGGTCGAGCGTCTATATCCCGACCCGGTTCAGCGGCGAACCCTCTATCAAATCGGCTTCACCCCCTATGTCGGTCGCCAGTTCCAGCAGGTATCGCCTCAGATAAACACCCTCCTCAAGGCAGCAGCCGATTATGGCCGGCGATCGCCGGAGGCGCGCTTTAACCTTTTCTGGCAGATCGGGGAATTGGTACGAACCGGTCGAGGGTTCGGGTTTACTTCACGTGGGGCTACTGAAACCGCACTAATCGGGCGCTGGCACGAGGTAGCCGGCTGGTGGTTACAACGTGAAGGTGCACCACCGCCACCGCCGGTGGAGTTGAGACGATGGCAGGGATTTGTTGCGAACAATCTGGAATTTCGTCTCGGGGTGGCAGTGGGCGCTGCCGTTGCAGAAGCGTGGAATGCGGGTGCGGGCGAACTTGAGGTGCCGAGTCTAGACACGTGGCGAGCAACTAGCGGCTTGCCATGGATCGGTTTCTGGTTCCGCGAACTTTTACGTTGGGGAACATTGGATCCGTTTGTCGCCTTCTCGCTCGCGCAGGGGATCGTCGGAACAAGGGACGAAGGTGCTGCACGACGTGTGGATTATGACTTATGGCTGGTCCAACGAGGCACCCCGATTTCAGATGAGGACCTGATCGACCCGCAGCTCTTTATCGAATGGTACAGGTCATTGCCTAAGCCGGATCGGGTCGCGGTACCGCCCAGGACAGTGGGTGCAAGCTTTACCGAAGTGGAAGGGAAACTAAGTCGGTATGCGGTTCGGCCATTGCCTACTCCTGATGGCATTATCTGGCTGGATCCCGCAGGCTTTCTGATCGCTCGGAGCGCCTCGGTGCCTGGCGAATCTGACATAGATTTGTCGAGACGGGACTATGAACTGGTAAACGATGGCTCGGGCGTCCGGATCATTCGAACTTATTAAGTGAAATCATATGTCAAAATACCAGTTTCGGCCGTGCCGCGCGAACCCAATTGGTCATGATTTTCACTCGCCATTGATCTCCTCCTTTTGATTCAGAGCCGCGGAGAATGTGTCTAGTGGTTCGACTTGGCACTAGGCTAGACTGACCCACGGAAGCCTCAGCTTGAAAACTGTCAGAAACCAAGCTATATATCTGACACTTGGAGGCGAACATGCAAACCACATCTCAAGCGATCAAGGCCTATGCTGAAGCGCTGCCGGAGGGCGCGACCCTGTCGGCGCGGGAGTTGTTGCACATCGGAGAGCGTGCGGCGGTGGACCAGGCGCTGTCGCGGTTGGTGCGGCGAGGGGAGCTTCTGCGTGTGAAGCGGGGATTGTTCGCTCTGCCCGTGAAAACCCGCTTCGGGAACCGGGCGCCCTCGGTTGAGGCCGTGGTTGAGCACATTGCGAAATCGACAGGTGAGCGCGTGTCGCAAAGCGGAGCGTCGGCAGCGAACCTGCTCGGTATCTCGACGCAGAATCCTTCCCGTCAAGTTTATTGGACCTCCGGGCCGAGCCGTCATCTGAAACTCGGAGCGCAAAGCGTCGAGCTTAAGCATGTGCCGAGCTGGCAGCTTCGTGCGCCCAACAGTCGCGCCGGTCACGCCTTTCGGGCGCTTGCCTATTTCGGCAAGTCCGAAGCTGCTCAGGCTTTGAGGCGCATCAAAGCGACGTTGAACGAAGAGGAGCAGCGGGAGCTTCTGAGCCTTCGCGCCTCTGCGCCAACCTGGATGGCCAAGGAACTTAGCGCGCTTGCGCCATCACAATGACAGAAAGGGCATCGTCAAGTTATCGGCGTTCGTGGCGACGAAAGCCCGGCACCGGGTCTTAAACAGCCTTCAGCTCACGCGTGATATCGTCCCAGATCCAATGGGCGTCGGCTCGAGTCTGACGGTAGGCTGCGGCTGAAAGTGTATGGCGGCGCGGACGGAAGATGGTTTGGACCTGATCATGAACGGAAAGAAATCGCTGGGCTTGTCTCGGTGACTTAAACCTCCCCATAATCTTTTCTCGCCGTCGGGTGGGGCGATGTGACCCTTCGGATCGATTGTTAAGGCCTTTGTGGCTGCGGTGCTCTATTCCCGGAGCAAGCTCCTTCAGAGCGGCGCCATAGCTTCGGAGTTTATCGGTGACGATCACCCGTGGCGCGCCAAATGCCTTGAATAGCTTGCGGAAAAATCGACTTGCAGCCCGTTTATTGCGCCGGGATTGGACGAGGATGTCCAGCACGTCGCCTTTGCTGTCGACGGCGCGCCATAGCCAATATTTCTTGCCGTTTATCGGAAGGACGACTTCGTCCAAGTGCCATTTGTCCGCCACTCTGGGGCGATCTCGGCGGATCTGCTTGGCATAATGCGACCCGAATTTCGCAAGCCAAGCTCGGATGGTCTCATAGCTAACCACAATGCCACGCGCGGCCAACAAGTCCTCGACATCGCGCAAACTCATGGGAAATCGGTGATAGGCCCAGACGGCGTATCCGATGATTTCAGGAGGAAAACGATGGCCTGAAAAGGCACCAGATTGCTTAGGTTTGGTCATGCGCCCACGTACACGGCTTTTGAGATGTCTCGCAACTTGACGATGCCCTTAGGCATGGACTTCACACTTCCGTTTAAGCCGGCCTTACGAACATCCGCTCACTTTCGCCCTGCTGACGTTCGTCGGGACGCACTGTGCGATAGGCATGCCACGTAGCGTGCCCCAGCACGGGGAAAACAACAACCAATGCTAAAAACCCAGTCGCTAGAGACAACACGGTTAGCACGACCACGATGCTGCCCCATAAAAGCATCACGGGCAGGTTGGCCCAAACCATTGCCATCGAAATTCCCATAGCCGACAGCGCATCTGTGCGCTCGGTCAGCAACATGGGCACAGCAAAAACACTTATGGCAAACGAAAAGGCTGCGAAGAGAGCGCCAATGACACCGCCCGTCACAAGAAGTGCCCAGCCAGTTGGGGTGAACAGAAGCATTGGGACCAGTTCATCCGTGCCGGGGAAGTCGACCAATCCAAAAAAGAGAGCGTAAATAAGGACAGCAGCCCGTTGCCACAAAAGGAACAGACCGAGCAGCAACACCCCCATAAACAGCGCTTGGTGCTTTGACGCGGGACGCGCAAACAACATACCGCCCATGGAGATCCGCTCATTCGCCTCAATCCGACGGCTCTTCTCATAAAGGCCAACCGCGATCAGCGGGCCGAGCAGCACAAAGCCCGCAAGTGCCGGGAAGAGCGCATATTCAAAGCGGAATTGGAACAGGCCCCAGACCACCAGTGCCGAGACTGCAAAGACGAGAATGCCGTAAAACAGGCTTAACGATGGATGGGTAAGAAAATCCGACCAGCCACGCTTGAGCCAAGTAAAGGCCATGCTTGCAGGCAGTTGTCGGGAATGTGGGCTTTCGCGCGGCAAGGGCGGGGTTACTTGGGGGATGATCCCCCCTGCATGTGGATTGTCAGGTGGCGGTGGAGAGTCAGAATGGTTGGTACGGTCGCTCAGCATGATGGTTTCGCTACACGATTGGCAGCGCCCTCTTTGTGCGATGGAAGAAGAACGCAATCGGGTTGCGTCCCGATCGCGACGGAGACAAGATGCGCATTCGCTGCGACAAAGCCGGAAACCAACAATGCCGCCCCGGCTGCTGCCCAGATGCGTGGTCGGGTCATGGCTGCCCCTCCGCACTGCGACTTTGGATGTACAATGTTAGCATCATCCGATCTGCGTCGGTCAGACGATTTTCCCAGGCGGGCATCCAGCCTTGGCGGCCGTCGTGGATTGTTTTGAACATAGTCGCATCATCTCCGCCATAAACCCAAGCTTCGTCTGTCAGGTTAGGCGCACCCATGTCTTGAATGCCGAGAGCGTTCTCGCCATGACAACTTGCGCAATTCTCAGCGAAAATCGTGGCGCCCTCTTCCAGACGGCCGGCGGGCAGGTCCCGCTCTATGCCCGAAAGAGACTGCACATAATCAACCACAGTCCGGATCTGAGGGCGGCTGAGCAATCCATCGCGACCAAAGGCGAGCATTTGGGCATAGCGAGTCTCCGGATGCGGTGCGTTGATCCCCACCCGAAGGGTTTCCATGATCGTCTCGCTATCACCCCCCCAAAGCCAAGCGTCGTCAACAAGGCTCGGATAGCCGGGCGCCCCGGCAAGATCCGTTCCATGACAGGCCGCGCAATTGTCGCCAAATAGCGTAGGTGCTGTACGATCAACATGGGCCATGAGTTCAGGGATTTCCCGGATCTCCTCGGCCGAAAGCTCCCTTAGCGGGGCGCGCCATTCATCAAGCGTGCGGTAGGCCTTGGCGACCTTATCCTCGACCACAATAGCTTGATCATAGTTCAGCAGACCTTTCCAATAGGTGTTGATGAGCGGCCAAGAGGGCATCAACACCCAGTATACCAACGCCCATATGTGAGTAACGGCGACAAAAAACCAAACGATGCGAGGGACGCGGGTGTTCAGCTCTGTAATGCCGTCCCATTCATGCCCAGTGGTTTCGTGACCTGTGAGCGGATCGCGCTTCTTTACCGACATGGGCCCTCCTCATCGTCCAGCACGCTTTGCGCAGCCTTATCGAACCGTTTTCCTAAGCTTGGCCAAAAGGCATAAATGGTAATCCCAATCGACAAAGCGATTAGGTAGAATAGCCCAAAGGACTTCGCGATATTTGATAGGGTCTCATAGCTTAGATCCATGATCTCACTCCCCGTCAGCTATTTGAGTTTTTTGAGGCAGATCAGTCAGGCCGCCCATGATCTGTAGATAGGCGACGAGAGCATCCATTTCGGTCAAGCGGTCCCGGCGGCCATCGAAGAAACGGATGTTCGTCGCCTCGCCATAGCGTTCCTCAACCGCATAAGCCCGATCGGTATCTGGATAAGCCTGGCCGCGCGCATCGTCTGCCGCGTTCTCAATCTGCTCATCGCTATAGGGCACACCCACGGTGCGGAGTGCCGCCAAACGGTCCGGCAAGCTTGCGGTCTCAAGCGGCGCATTAAGTAGGAAGGCATATTGCGGCATCACAGATTCCGGCACCAAAGAGCGAGGATCGACCAGGTGCTGCACCTGCCATTCATCCGAGAATTTCTCCCCAACCCGCGCAAGGTCCGGCCCGGTACGCTTTGACCCCCAAAGCATCGGGTGGTCGTACTGGCTCTCCACAGCCAGCGAATAGGGGCCATAGCGGTCCACCTCGTCGCGCAGACTGCGGATCATCTGACTGTGACAGGCATAGCAGCCTTCGCGGATATAGATATCGCGCCCTGCCTGCTCCAGCGGAGTGTAAACACGCATGTCGGGAGCTGCTTCGACGGTCTCGTCAATGCTGAACAGCGGCGCGATTTCGACAAAGCCGCCCACAGCCGAGGCCGCGATAATCCCAATTGTCAGAGCCATGGAATGCCGCTCGGCACGATAGTGGCTCCGCGCATGGAATTCAAAAAACTTCGAGAAGGGTTTGAGTATTTTACGCAACATAGCCATCACTCCGCAGCTGGTACCGCGGGTTCACCCGCTTCGGATTTGGTCGGATAATCGAGTTCCGGAGTGTCCTCACGGACCTTTCTAATTGTCATGATGACGTTGAAAGTTCCAATGATGGCGCCCGAGAGAAAGAAAGCCCCGCCGATGGTGCGCGCAACATAGTAGGGATGCATTGCGACTAATGAGTCGGTGAAGGAATATGCCAGCGTGCCGCTTTCGGTGTAGGTGCGCCACATCAGGCCCTGGATTATGCCACTGTTCCACATCGCAAAGACGTAGATGACGGTCCCGCTCAAGGCGAGCCAGAAGTGCCATTCGACGAGCTTTGGCGAATACATCCCCTCACGCCGCCAAAGGACCGGCACCAACGCATAAATCGACCCGAAAGTGATCAGCGCGACCCAGCCCATGGCCCCGGCATGCACATGGCCCACGGTCCAATCGGTGTAATGAGAGAGGGAGTTCACGGCGCGGATCGCCATGAAGGAGCCCTCAAAGGTCGACAAGCCATAGAACACCGCCGCGACCATCATAAAGCGCAGCGTCGCGTCGTCGCGCACCTTGCCCCATGCGCCATTGAGCGTCATCAGCGCATTGCCCGCACTGGCCCAGCTTGGGATCAGCAGCATCACCGAGAAGGTCATCCCCAGCGTCTGTACCCATTGCGGGACAGCGGTGTAATGCAGGTGGTGCGAGCCCGCCCAGATGTAGAAGAACACGATGCCCCAGAACGACAGGATCGACAGACGGTAGGAATAGATCGGTCGCCCTGCTCGCTTAGGCAGAAAGTAGTAGAGCATCCCGAGGAAACCCGCGGTAAGAAAGAAGGCCACGGCGTTGTGCCCGTACCACCACTGCGTCATGGCATCCTGCACGCCCGAAAAAGCCGAGTAGCTTTTTGCCGCGCTAAAGGAAGCAGGCACCGCGAGGTTATTGACGATATGCAGAACCGCCACGACGAGGATAAACGCCATGTAGTACCAGTTCGCCACATAGATATGCGGCTCGTTGCGCCGTGCCAGCGTCCGCATATAGAGTACGAAGTAAGTAACCCAGACGATCACCAACCAGATGTCGGCATACCATTCCGGCTCGGCATATTCCTTGGACTGGGTGATCCCCATCAAATAGCCCGAAGCCGCGATGATGCAGAACAGGTTGAACCCCAGCAGAACGAACCAAGGCGACACATGCCCGGCCAGGCGAGCGCGAGAGGTGCGCTGCATCACGTGATAGGAGGTGGCGATCAAAGCGTTACCGCCAAAGCCAAAGATCACGCCCGATGTATGCACAGGCCGGATGCGGCCAAAGCTTGACCAGGGCGCATCAAAGCGCAAGTCCGGCCAAGCCAACTGCGCGGCCACCCAGACGCCCATGCCCATCGCGATCACCGCCCAGAAGAGAGAAATCAGAATACCGATCTTGGTTGGATCATCGTAGTAGCTCGCCGTGCGGTCTTCTACCGGCGCTGGTGCATAGAGCGCATTGCCGACGACAAAGAACAGACCGCCCGCGAAGAACATGGCGATCCAACCATGGACCCCCATTGCGTCGCCACGCCCTACAATGGCAAGCGCAAATCCCATTATGGCCAAGCTTCCAGCAAGCAGCATGGCCTGTTGGCGTTCCGCAATGGTTAAACGTTCCATCATCTGAGTTCATCCTTTCGGGGAGGCATCGGAGTGTCGTTGTCGTCATGAAGGATGCGCTCCGCATCGCCTTCAAGATCTTCATACTGGCGGTTCCGGAGGCTCCAGAAAAAGGCTCCAAGACCTGTTAACCCCATTACCAGCGTTACCGGGATAAGAAGGTGCAGAATCGTCATGCTGCTACCTCTCGCAAACGGGGGACGTATGGGGCCGAGCGGCGCCTATTCAGCCGCAGGGAGTTTGCAACCACGGCGATGGAAGATCCTGACATGGCAATCGCAGCAATCAACGGCGTGACATGCCCCGCGATCGCCAGCGGAACGGCAATACAGTTGTAGGCAATCGCGAGGCCAAAGTTCTGTCGCACGGTGGTGGCGGTGCGCCGCGCTACCTTAAGCGCCTGTGGAACTGCATCCAGCCCGTCACGCAGAAAGACAAAATCAGCCGCCGCACGCCCCGCTTCGGTGGCGGAGGCAGGCGACATTGAGACATGGGCCGTGGCCAAGGCGGCAGTGTCGTTCAACCCGTCGCCAACCATCAGCGGGCGTTCACCTTGGGCCAATAAGTCTTGCAAATGCGTGACCTTTTCTTGCGGGGTCAGCCCGGCCCGCGTCTCATCGATCTGAAGCCGTGCCGCGACCCGCGTCACCGCAGTGGCGGCATCACCCGACAGAATTTCGCTCGACAAACCGGCGTCGCGCAGGGCGGTCACCGCGTCAACTGCGCCATCGCGGAGCGTTTCGCGCAGAGGGAAGCGCTGCATTTCCGCACCCGCAAAGGCAAAGGCAGGACCGTCCCCTCCTGCAATGTCCCCGGCGATTTCCGCCACCCAAGAAGGGCGGCCAAGTCGTGCAAAGCGCCCGTTTATTCGGCCCTCAACGCCAAAGCCGGGATATTCGCTAACCTCATCAACGGGCAAAGCAGGACCAATTTGCGCCGTGGCGATGCAACGCGCAACCGGGTGCGCGGAATAGGCCGCAAGGGCTGCTGCCGCGCAAGTGTCGGGCGTGGCAGCAGGGCTTTCAACCAGCACCGGGCTGCCATCGGTCAGCGTGCCCGTCTTGTCCCAAACGGCGCGGGTGGCATTGGCGAGCCGCTCAAGAGCGGAACCATCTTTAATCAGGATGCCTTCGGTCATCAAGCGGCTGGACGCCACGACATGCGCCACCGGGACGGCCAAGGCCAGCGCACAGGGGCAGGTGACGATGAGCACGCTGATCGCGACAAAGGCGGCGCGGTGCCAGTCGCCGGTGGCGAGCAACCAGCCGACGAAGGTGGCGAAGGCGACAATGTGAATGAGCGGCGCGTAAAGCTGTGCCGCCCGGTCGGCGATGCGCACGTAGGTGCTGCGGCTCTCTTCGGCACCCGCCAGCATCCGCATGGACATGGCAAGAAAACTTTCCGAGACGGGCCGCAAGGCAACAGCATCCACCGGGCCGGTCAGGTTCAACGCCCCTGCCTCAACCTCATCCCCCGCCGCCACGGCAACCGGGGCGGATTCACCGGTGACGAGGGAGCGGTCGAGATCGCTGGCACCGGAGGTGATGCGCAGGTCCACTGGGGTGCGCTCGCCCGCGAGGATCCGCAGCACCATGCCGGGACAGATCGCATCGGCTGCCACAACGCGAAGCGCACCCTCGGATGTCACCTCCCACGCCTCGCGCACAGCAAGACGCTGCAACCCGGTCATCGCCGAACGGGCTTTGCCGCGCATGCGGTAATCCAGGTAGCGCCCAATTAGCAGAAAGAATGTTAGCGTCACCGCCGCATCGAAAAAGACTTCATCGCCGCCGCGCAGGGTTTCAAAAATGCTCAGCGCCAACGCCAACGCGATGGCCAGCGCAATCGGCACATCCATATTCATGCTCGCCCGCCGCAGCGCACCCCATGCAGAGGTAAAGAAGAACCGCGCGGCATAAAGTACGATGGGCAGGGCTATCATGCCTGAGATCAGGTGGAAACTGTCGCGTGTCGCATCCGAGGCACCCGACCAGACCGCGACCGACAAAAGCATCACATTCATGGCGCCAAAACCGCTGACCGCTACAGCCTTAAGTAACGCGACTTCAGTCTCATCTTTTGCTTCTGCTGACAGATCAGCACTGTGGATCAAACGGCTCGGGTGACCGATGCTTTCCAGTTCAGCAAGCACGTTCTGCAACGCGCCATCTGCCTCAGCCAGCGTCACATTGATCCGCCTCAGGGTAAGATTTGCCCGCACCCGCGCGACACCAGGCATGCCTGTCAAAGACCGCTCAATCTTTGCCACGCAGCTGCCACAGCGGATCGTGGGCGCGGTCAAGACGACGTCCTGGAAGATAGTAGGGTTGGTTGGCTGATCGCTGCGCATGTCTAGGACCTGAAAAGTTCTTTGTCTCGTCGATCTATCAGAACATTATAAAATTCTTTGACGTAAATCAAAATACGCATTCTAAAAACCTATATTACCGTAGCCCTGGTAGCGCACCCGATCCACGGAGGCAATGTGAATGTTAGTAAACAATCCGAACACCCAATCCCGCTCCAAACGCATCCATGCGTTTGGAGCGGGATTGGCGCAGCAGGAAATTCTCTGCAGCGCATTAGAAGACTTAGCTGACACGCTGCCCCGCCAACTCGACACCTACGCAGCAGTCCGTCTAGCCGGTCGTCTGGTACCGACATTAACTCAGTGCCAGTCACTTGAAGAAAGAGAGGTATTTCCACTTCTACGGCAGACCAGTGACACATCGGCGCAAATGCTTGATAGGTTGCATGCTGAACATATCGAGGATGAAGATCACGCCGCGATGCTGGCTGATGCAATCAACGGTTTCGCTCACGATCCGGCGCAAAACGATGCTGAAGCCTTAGGATATTTCTTGCGCGGACTGTTTCAACCGCTGCGCCGTCATGTTGCGTTTGATCGCGAGGTAATTTTGCCGATGTACCGGCACGCACTGAATAGATAGCGTTCAAGGATTACTGCGCGGTATCCGCTTCAATGCGGAGCATTGCTGCCATGGTCCCTCGGGGCCCCAGAACATCTGCCAGACTGTAGCCGTCCAGAGTAGCGAAGAAGGCTTCTTGCGCGTCTGCCAAAGGGCCTCGAAGTCCGCAAACCGGCAAGATAAGACAGGTTTTGTTGCCTCCGAAACATTCAGCTACAGGCGCGTCTTTTTTTAGAGCTCGAAGAACGGCACCCACGCTGATCGTTTCGGCAGGATGGCGAAGCGTAAGGCCGCCGTTCCGGCCACGTTCTGATATTACAAATTCTTCGCGCGTCAACTGTGTAGCAATCTTCGAAAGATGGTTCTCAGATATCTGAAAAAGCTTGGCGATTTCCGAGGTCGCCACGCGGTCCGGCGCTCTCACCGCAAGGGTGATAAGGATGCGAAGGGCATAGTCTGAGAATTTATCAAGCTGCATGAGTACAATATTTAGCATTTGCATTACGCATTTAAAAGCGTGTATATATTAAGCATTATAAATACCCATTAAGGATGTTCTCATGACCCTATCCGAAGCATTCCTCTGGCCCGGCACGAAAGTCTGCGAGCGGCTTGGTGTTGACCCCGAAGGCGAAGCAGGTCTGATCCGTTGGATGGTCAACACGCTTGTCTATCTGATCCTGAGCCTCATTTTCGTCTGGATCTTTGCCGTATGACAATGCCGCCCCGCATTGCGGTTACCGAAGCTCAGATCGACCGCGTCGTAGCGAAGTTTTACAGCGCGGTCCGGCGGGAGCCGACCTTGGCACCGATCTTTGCCGCCCATGTGACTGAATGGCCTGCACATGAAGAGAAAATCGTATGTTTCTGGCGCAACGCCCTGTTGTTGCAGCGCAGCTATGAGGGCAATCCGATGCATGTTCACCAAGCTGCGGGGAATGTGCATCCGGAGCATTTCCCGATTTGGCTTGAGCTATTTGACCAAATCTTGGCCCAAGAACTCCCCGCCGATCTCGCGCAAAGCTGGTCCGCCTTAGCACATCGGGTCGGGCGCGGGCTGAGCTATGGTCTGAAACCGAAAGAGGCTGCCGGCGCTATTCCAAGGCTGTCGCTGCACTGATTAACGGTCCCCGCCTTTTCATTGAAGCGATCGTCATCTTCCAACAGAGGGATTACGCGTGTGCAGTGCGACCAAGTGAGGTTGCCGCAAATCCCTCCAACCGATCGGTCAGCACTTCCCAATCCGTAAACTCATGGTCATTCGTCCCCATCTCGAACTCCCGATCATTCAGCACCACAAAGCGCACCACAGATTTCGCGAAGTAGTCGTAGCTGTTCGGTTTCACAGCGCCCTCCGCGAGGACAACCTCATCGGGCGTAAATCCCGTGCGCATTTGGGTTTCAATAACATATTCCTCTGCCTCTTCCCGCCCGTGCTTGAAGGCCGCGCTGAGGCTGACGGAGATGAGCATAACCGGCCGCAACGACAGCCACGCACGACGGGCTTGCATGAAGGTCTCAAGCGCAGGCGAATGGCGACGTTCGTGGACGGAACCCACCAAGATCACGCTTTGAACAGCGGTCAGATCCGGTATATTGCGGGTCTCTCCCAGATTGAGGACGGTCGTCTCGTGGCCTTTGCGCGCCAGTCTATCAGCCGTAAACTGGGCGATCTTGACCGATTGGCCTTCGGTTGTGGAATAAGCGATGAGAATATGCATGGTGCGTTCCTCCTTTGTGATACGGCCAAGCATATCGCGCCTCACGGGGACTAACGGCTTTGTTGCACAAATAGGCTGATGGGATTCACTGTATGAATCCAGCTTGATAGCTGAAGGCCATGAGCAGTTGGGCCCCTACAAAGTATAAGACCAAGAATTGGTCGTCTTACAATGACAGTTTGAAGCAGCGCGGATCGTTATCGATCTGGTTTGATCCAGAGATGGTTTGGACACCGCTACCAAGCGGCAAATGTGGTCGGCAGCAGCAGTTCAGTGACGCCGCCATTCAAGCCTGTCTGACGCTGAAGGTCTTGTTTGGCCTGCCGCTTCGCCAGACAACTGGGTTCGTTCAGAGCCTGCTGCGGTTGGTCGGATTGGACTGGGCAGTGCCGGACTTCAGCACCTTATGCCGTCGACAGCGAACACTGAACGTGAGTTTGCCTTATCGCGGTTCCAGAGGTCCGCTGCACCTCCTTATCGACAGCACAGGCATCAAGGCCGAAGGTGAAGGCGAGTGGAACGCTCGCAAGCATGGTGGTCCCAAACGCCGCGTCTGGCGTAAGATACACATAGGCATCGATGAGGAAACGCTTGAAGTCCGAGCGGTCGAAGTCACCGGCAGCAACATTGGTGATGCTCCCATGCTGCCCGAACTCTTGACCCAAATCCCGTCCGATCAGGACATCGGCAGCGTCACCGCAGATGGCGCGTATGACACGCGAAAATGCCACGAGGCAATTGCCGCGAGACGTGCCCATGCCGTGATCCCACCACGCAAGAATGCCAAGCCTTGGAAGCCTACGAGCGACGGAGCAATAGCCCGCAACGATGCGGTCAATGCGCAACGATATCTGGGCCGCACTCTGTGGCGACGCTGGAGCGGATACCACCGCCGAAGTCGCGTAGAAACGAAGATGCATTGTGTGAAACTGCTCGGCCAATCGCTGATGGCGAGGGACTTCGAAAGGCAGGTCGCGGAAATCCAAATCCGCATCGCAGTCCTCAACCGCTACACCGCTCTTGGCATACCCATCACTGATCCCGTAGGCTAAATCCGTCTGGGGTAAGGGGAAGAACGCCCTTCACCCGATTTGTGCAACAAAGCCGCCACATCGCCTCCGTGCTTGCCGGGATCAAGCGCAGGCACGCGCGACCGCCGGTTCGGAAAGAAGCAATCATGGCCGACGATATACTCGCTATGGTGGGCAGCCTTCCCTTCGATCTGCGTGGGTTGCGGGACCGCGCGATCCTGCTGTTGGGATACGCGGGGGGTCTGCGCCGATCCGAAATCGTCAGCCTCGACGTGCACAAGGACGACACGCCGGATTCTGGTGGCTGGATTGAGATCTTCGACAAAGGCGCCCTGCTCACGCTCAACGCGAAGACCGGCTGGCGCGAGGTCGAGATTGGCCGCGGTTCCAGCGATCAAATCTGCCCGGTCCAGGCGCTGGAACAATGGCTGCACTTTGCAAAGATCGACTTCGGCCCTGTCTTCGTCGGCACCTCGCGGGATGGCAAGTGCGCATCTGAAACACGCCTGAACGACAAACATGTCGCACGACTGATCAAGCGCACGGTCCTCGACGCCGGCATCCGATCCGAACTGTCCGAAAAAGAGCGCCTGGCGCTGTTTTCCGGCCATTCCTTGCGCGCCGGTCTCGCGAGCTCTGCCGAAGTCGATGAGCGCTACGTCCAAAAGCATCTTGGTCACGCCTCAGCCGAAATGACCCGCCGCTATCAGCGTCGCCGCGACCGGTTCCGCGTAAACCTGACCAAGGCTGCGGGGCTGTAATCTTCGGACCTTCGGCGCGTTTGCCAGAAATGGTCGGTAACATCTCAAGCCGGAAGAGCCGCGTTCGCATGCTTTGGCGCAACGTCTAGGCGGCGAGCCCCTGTCACACCCCGAGCGGCGCAAACAGATCTTGCAGTATCGCCTCGTCCAGCAACGGGCCAGCCTGTCCCCCATCCTTGTCGAACAAGGCGTCGGCCAGCGCCTGTTTGCGCGACTGCATGTCAAGTATCTTTTCCTCTACTGTGCCTGCGGCGACCAGACGATGCACGAATACCGGTTTGTCCTGACCTATGCGATGGGTGCGGTCCATGGCCTGACGCTCCACAGCTGGGTTCCACCATGGGTCATAAAGGATCACCGTATCCGCCTCGGTCAAGGTCAGCCCAAGACCACCGGCTTTCAGGCTAAGCAGGAAAACCGGCGCAGTGCCTTTCGCGAAGCTTTCCAGTACATCGGCACGCTTTTGCGTCTGGCCCGTCAACGTCAGATGGGGGATGCCGGCGGCGGCCAGATCCGCTTCGATCAGACGCAGCATTTCAACGAATTGCGAAAACACCAGAACGCGGCGACCCTCGGCCACCAGCTCGGCCAGCAATTCAAGCAATCGCGAGCGTTTGGCGCTGTCCGCCACCGCGCGCGCCGCGTCAGTCTTGACCAGCGCCGGGTCGCAGCACACCTGCCGCAGCTTGAGCAGCGCATCGAGCACGGTAATCTGCGCTGCGGCCAGACCACGGGCGCTGATCGCCTCGCGCACCCGGGCATCCATGGTGCTGCGTACGGCTTCATAAAGCGCTTGCTGCGGCTTTGACAGATCCACCCGTTCCAGGATTTCGGTCTTTGGTGGAAGCTCGGTTGCGACCTGCTCCTTGGTGCGGCGCAGCATGAAGGGGCGCAGCCGACGGTTCAGACGCGATTGTGCGACCGCGTCACCATGCTTTTCGATCGGGGTGCGAAACAGTTTCTGAAACCCCTTCCGATCCCCCAGAAGGCCCGGATTCCCCCAGTCGATCAGCGTCCAAAGGTCTTGCAGCGAGTTTTCCAGCGGCGTGCCGGTCAGCGCCAGCCGCCCCTTGGCAGGAATGTTGCGCAGGCTCTTGGCCATTTGCGAGGCAGGGTTCTTGAGGGTTTGCGCTTCGTCCAGGATCACCAGAGGCCACTCTGTCGCTGCCAGCCAGTCATGGTCGCGCGCCAGCAACGGATAGGTGGTGACGACCAGATCGGCGTGCAGAGCCTCCTCGCGCAACGCCGCCCGGCCTGTGCCATGCAGGACCACGAGGCGAAGATCCGGAGTGAATTGCGCGGCCTGCATCTGCCAGCTATGCAGCAGGCTGGTCGGAACGATCAGAAGCGCCCGGCCAGCTGCGCCTGCTTCGCGACGTGCCTGCAAAAGGGCCAACACCTGAATTGTCTTGCCCAGCCCCATATCATCGGCCAGGACCCCGCCAAAACCGGCTTCGAGCAAGCTGCCCATCCAGGCGGAACCATAGGCCTGATACGGGCGCAAATGCGCGCGCAATCCCTTTGGTGGGGCAAAGCTCTCAGCCTCGGCCAATGCCTTCAGGCTGCGGGCCAGTGGGATGATCCCGGCATTGTCGGCGAACCTCACCGAGCTGCCTGCCAGCGCCTCTTCTGCCAACCGGGCGACATCAGCATCCGACGGGTGCAGCGCGCCCAGTTCAGCATAATGCGTCAGCACCAGATGGAGTAGGGGCGCCAGCGGACTGAGATCCAGGGGGGCATAGCCCGCCTTGCCCCGGTTCAGGTAAACCGGCTTATCGGACAGATGCTGCGACAGGACGTCGACATCCGGCACGGCGTCCCATTCGTCACGCACCTGTTCAAGAAAGGCCGCGATCAGGGGCGCGACATCCACTGGCTTGCCGCCGATCTCGGCTTGAAACCCCAGCGAGAACCAGTCGTTGCCGTGGAATGTGTCGCCCGCCTCGGCCTGTGTTGCAACCGTCAGCGCGGCAGCTTCATCGCTCAAACGGAAGGGCCACTTTGATGTTTCAATGATTTCCCAGCCTTCGGTCCGCAACCCGGGCAGCGTCCGGAACGCAAACTCGAGACCATCGCGCGACGACGGGAGGCGCATACTGTTTGCGCCCATCTCCTCCTCAGCGAAGACGAAATCGCATTGCAGCATTCGAGCGCTCGGCAAAAGGTAGTCCACATCGTCAACGGGTATCGCCCCTGCATCCATCAGCCGGATGACGCAAGCAGCTTCCCATTGATGATCGCGCGTCAGCGTTACAACCTCGTTGTTTTCAACGACCCGGGGGTCGGCCTCGCCTTCCCAAACCTCCTGCCCGTCATAGACAAAGCGCAATGTCAGTGTTGGCAGAGTGACAGAAACGCTGTCCCAACGCCTATAGCCGTCACGCGCGCTCTCGGCTCCAAGCGTCAACCGAGCGATGCGTTTATGGGCCGCGCGCCGTATCTGTCGCGCCACATGCGGCGGCGGCAAGGCCAGTCCTGCGAGCGTGGCGGGCATCTCCGCAGCCAGGGCCGTCGCTTCATCGGGCGCGACCTCGGGTGCGCTTTGGACAAGGTGTAACGCTTCGATCGGCACTGGCTGTGCCAGCGCCCCGATCTGCCCCCGCGCAATGTTCGCCCATAGTGTCGCCCCATCCAGCGCCCGCAAATCCAGCTGCGCGCCGGTCTCGCTCTCAAAACCCAGCTTCTGGCTGCCATTGGCCGCCATGCGCCAGGCCAGCCTGGCCTTCGGATGCGCTTCTGCCCAGGTCAGCTGAGCATCCGAAGCATTGTCATGCAGGAAGCGACCCGTGTCGCACAACCGCCGCATCAGGGCCAAAACATCCTGACCCATAGGCCTGAACGCATCAGGCAGGCTGTAGCTGTAATGCGTCTGCCATAATCGCGTTTGCGCCAGCGCAGACAAAAGCTCCAGATCGGTCGGTCGGATGAATTTTGCCACAGCGTTGCTGCGCAGGGCATGCAGCGCATCATAGCGCCGGATCGCCTTGTTCAGGCCCGTGCCAGCGGCATTGATACGGCCCTTGTAAATGTCGATCCTGACTTTTGGTTCATTCGGGATCAGGACATAAAGCAGGCGTTCCTTCACCTTGTCCGGATAGTCCTCGGGACGTGCCTCAGGCGGCACTAGGGCTGTCGGCTGCTGCTTGACGCGGGTCAGCCAACCCCGCACCGGTGCTGCCAGTTGCGGGGAGCTGATATCGCGTTCCGCCGATGTCATCAAAACAGCGACCACGTGCTTGCAATTATGCCCCACCGGGCAAGAGCAAATCCCGTCCACAAAGCTGTTGCTCAGGGTAATCCGCTGCTGGTAGCTTTCCCCGCGCCCATTCAACACACGCCCGCGGATACTCCCATCCGGCAGAAGCTCGAGCGTCGCGACCAGACCGCGATGCGCATAATCTTGACCGCGTTGCAGCGTGCCGACATCAAAATATTCCCTCAACCGTAAGTCCATGCAACACTCCAATTCCCGCCCCGCAGACCCGGCCCACAGGTCTGCCGCATATTCTTCCAGATAGCGGTTTTCCATTGCGCCGCCTATGTGGAACTTACAGACAAAAAAGGTGGCACCAACCTCCGAAACCTTATTCTTCTGCCATCAATCGGTCGATTGGTGACGTGATCCGCAATTGGAAAAAGCCAGAGAAAGGGAAGCCCGGGTGCCGGGCTTGATAGGATAGAGAGAGTCTCATCCGGGTCCGGCGTAACAAGGACCCTGACCATGGCCAAGACCTCAACCCGCCCGAAACCCGCCACCGTGAAGAAGACAGAAGCCGCCGCATCGGCAACGGCTGACGGAGCGACCGACATTCGTCTGATCCCGCTCGACCAGCTGGAGCCCAGCCCGCTCAACGTTCGCAAGGTGGCGCCGAGCGCCAGCGTCGAAGCCGAGCTTCTCGCAAGCATTCGCGAAACCGGCATCAAGCAGAACCTGGTGGTTCATGCGCTGTCTGAGACACGTTTTGCGGTTGATGCCGGCGGTCGCCGCCTCAAGGCGCTGAAGCAGCTCGCCGATGACGGCGTGATCCCAGTTGATCACCCCGTGCCCTGCCTCGTCGAGGACGAGCGCAACGCCATCCTCACATCTACCACGGAAAACCTCCAGCGCGCGGCGATGCACCCGGCCGACCAGTTCGAAGCTTTTGAGGCGATGATCGCCGAGGGGCGCAGCGAGGACGAGATCGCGCTGAAGTTCGGCGTCTCGGTCGACCTGGTGCGACGTCGTCTCAAACTCGCCCGTGTCGCGCCCGAGATCATCGAACAATTCCGTGCGGGCGATCTGACCCTCGAATGCGTGATGGCTTTCACGCTGACCGACGACCATGACCGCCAACTGGCAGTTTGGAACGCGGTGAAGGGCGGCTATCACATCCACCCACAGAGCATCAAACGCCAGCTGACTGAGACCGCGCATTCGGCGAACTCGGCCCTCGGGCGCTTTGTCGGCATCGAGGCGTATGAGGCGGCAGGCGGCGTTCTGCTGCGCGATCTCTTCGACGATCGTGCCAGCGCCCATATGGAAAACCCCGAGCTCCTGGAGCGCCTCGCCATCGAGAGGCTGCAGGCTGCGGCCAAGACTTTTGAGGGGATGTGGAAATGGGTCGAGGTTCACCTCTCGGTCGACTACGGCGCGTTTCGCAGTTTCGGGCGGGTCTATCCGCAGGATGTCGATCCCGATCCGGACTTGCTCGCCGAGGAGGAACGTCTCATCGCCCGCGAAGAGGAATTGGCGGCGCAGAACGACGGCGAGGATTGGTCTGAGGCGGAGACGGAGGAATACTACGCAATCGAGCCGCGTTTGCGCGAGATCGAAGCCCTGCAGCGCGAACGGCAACCGTACGCGGACGAAGATCGTGCCATCGCGGGCGTGGTTCTGACCATCGGTCATGACGGGGCGCTACGTGTCGAGAAAGGCCTCGTGCGACCAGAAGATATCCCCGCTGCGACCGAGCCGGGCGAGGATAGTGCTGAAGCGGGTGATGCCCCATCCCCTGCCCGCCCGCACGTGACGCCGCCAACCTCCTCGACGCCGGTGCCAACCTCCGATCCGGCGGCGACCTTGCGCAAGGCGGATGGGATTTCGGCGAGCCTCGCCGACGATCTGCGCGCGACGCGTCAGCACATCCTGCGGGCGCATCTGGCGGCGGATTTCGAGGTGGCGTTCGATGCGATGCTCTACGCGCTCTGCGAACAGGCTTTGGGGCGGTCCTACAACAACGAAGCGCTCGACATCTCGATCCGGCCTTTCCAGGCGCAAGACCGCGAGGTGCTGCATGCGGATACTGTCGCCCAGAAAATGCTCGAGGCACTGGAACAGGACCTCGCCACCGACTGGATGAAGCTCGAGAAACCAGAGGACTTCCGGGTGATGTCGGCGCTGCCTCTTGCCGATAAGCAGGCGCTTTTCGCCTGGGCGACGGGTCTGGCGGTAAAGCCGCAGCTCTCCTCCGACAATCGCCCCTCCCCAATCATCGAGGAGATTGGCGCGCGGCTTGATGTCGATGTGGCGGCCTGCTGGCGCCCGACCGCGCAAAACTACTGGGGTCGAGTCAACAAGGGCCATGCAGTCGCGACTGCGCTCAAGCTGATCAGCGAGGACTACGCCGAAGATCGCAATCGCGAGCGCAAGGGCGATATCGCGGCCGCGATGGAGCGGGCTTTCGCGGAAACCGCCGGCGAGACGGAAGGGTTCGGCGCGGCGACGGTTGCGAAGACGACGCGCTGGCTGCCCGACGGGATGGCGTTTGCCGGTGCGATGGACGCTGACGCCGACATGGGTGACGATGTGCCCGAGGCCGAAGAAGGCGACCAGCCCGCCTCAGATACTCAGATCGATGCCGAGAACGACGAACCGTCGTCCTTGCCAGCCTTCCTCAGTGGGGATGCTGCCTGACGAAGCGACCACCGACCTGAACCTGACATGATCTCTGGGCCGTCCTCACATCGAGGGCGGCCCTTTCCGGCTGGCGGGTTGACCACAGCCGATAACGGATCAGCTGGCCCGTCCCGGAGAATTCCTATGACCACCACACTCGACCTCGACCCCGTTCAGGAAGCCGCACTTATCGCTGCGCAGAATGACGCCTTTCGCCGTACCATCCTTGGCAATGCCCCAGTTGCCGATGCCCCGCAGGGCCAGTTCGTAATGACACGCGGCGTCGCGGCGCTTGGGCTCGATGTGCAGCTGGAACTCACCCGCCGCGTCGCCGCTTTCGACACCTTCATTGCCGACAGCGACCCCCATGGCTGGCACGAGATGGGTGTCATTGAGCTTGAGGACACGACGGTCTGGTTCAAACTCGACCTGTACGATGTCGACTACCAATACGGCTCCCCCGAGCCCTCTGACCTTGCGCAAACGCGTCGGGTCCTGACCCTGCTGCTGCCGTCGGAATACTGACGCCCCCCATCCCTAGTCACCGCCCCGGACCGCCCTTGCACAAAGGGCGGTCCTTTCAGGCTGGCGGGTTCCAAAGGGCGCGATACCCGCGTCCGGCCCGCCACAGGAGACCAGAGATGGCCAAGACACTCGACTACCAGATTACCCTCTATCCCGCGCATCGCGATGGCGCCTTCGTTGTTACCCAGTTCCAAATGCTGGGGAGCTACCCCGAAAAGCGCATCCAGGCCGCGGGAATGGATGACCTGATCGACAAGGTGACGCAGTTCGCCATGGAGCATGGCGAGAGCTGCAGCGCTTCGGTGCGCTGTCTCGCCCCGCGCAAACCGCCGGGGTTCAAGCGCGCGACCGAGAACCTCTATTTCAACCTCGTTGACCGGACGGCTGAAAAACGCGGCGACGCTGCGGCCTGAAGCCCTCGCAGGAAACCTCCGGGGCGGCCTCGCGCAGCGGTCGCCCTCCCCTTCCCTCAATTCAAATGGACCAAAGACATGACGCAAGAGACTGATTTCTACGCACAGATGCTCGAATCCCAGAGACGGACTGCCGAACAGCGGGTTGAGACCCGCGCGGCTCTTCTCCCTGAGTTGCGCGCTCTCGGCGTGACGACCATCGAGGTGCAATACGAAGGCTACGGCGACTCCGGCAATGTCGAGGATGTCGTCGTGAGCCCTGACACGATCACGCTGACAGAAGACCTGCGGCACCGGGTCGAAGATTTCGGCTGGGACTTCGCCTATGCGCTGAGTCCCGGCTTCAAGAACAACGAAGGTGGCTATGGCGAACTGACCTGGGCACTCCAGGCGGACAAAATCGATGTCAGCCACTCGAAGCGCTATATCGAGACCGACACCACCGTACACGAGGGGCTCTGACATGGCACATCCCCTCCACCACGCCGAAAGCTCGGCCCGAAAATTTGGCGGAGTTCCGGATGATTACCAGCATGTGCATGACTGGTTTGACTCATCCAAAGAGCGCCTCGCGATCTTTACGCATCGCGCACATCGGCACCACACGCTCGGGATCTTCGAAGCTGAGCGATTGTTTGGCCACAGCCTGACCAACAGCGCCGGCCGGGTCGTCCCGATCCGCTGGATTGGCGAGCAGCATGTGCGCGAAGATTGCCAGGGGCGCATCCCGTCGCTGGCGGAATGGCTCGGACGCATTCAGCCTGAGCCTTGGATGGCCAATGGCCGGATCGACAACGACCCGACGCAAATCGGCCGCGATCCGCGCGCGGCCTGGATCGAAGCAGTCGCCAATCACCAGACCATTCTCGGTTTTGAGGATTGGCTCCTGAAGGTTTCTGTCGAGCACGTCCAGCATCGTCAGAACCGCGCCGCCGCCTGATCCGCCGGTCGGCAAGCTCGCCAACCATCTGACCACGTCCAAATCGACCCGCCTGCGGCCTCAACCGGCTCGGCGGGTCGATTGCGTTTCAAGAAAGGATATCGACATGCAAGACCCTGTCTACGAGGAGGCCTACCAAGGCCACATCATCAAGATCTACCACGACCCCGATTCTGAGAGCCCGTGGGAGTGGTCCAATCTCGGCACGCTGATTTGCTGGCATGGGCGTTATCGGCTTGGCGACAGCCATCAGTTCGACAGCCCAGACGCGTTCCTGCGCGACCTCGCGGGTGTCTCGGATCCGAGCGATCTCCCGATGGATCGCCTGCGCGACCGCGCGGCACGAAAGGCTATCATCCTGCCCATCTACCTCTATGACCATTCCGGCCTCGCGATGAACACGATCGGGTTTCACTGCCCGTGGGATTCCGGCCAGGTTGGTTTCATCTATGTGACGCTCAAGGCCGTTCGAAAAGAATTCGGTGTGAACCGCGTCACCAAGGTGCTGCGCGAAAAGGCAGAAGACATCCTGCGCGCGGAAATCGTCAGCTACGATGCCTATCTCGGCGGACGGGTCTACGGCTATGTCGTTGAGAACAACGGCGAGGAGGTCGACGCCTGCTGGGGGTTTGTCGGCGATTATGAGCTGGACTGTTTGCTCGAGGCGCGACACGCCGTGCCCGCACCGGCACCCGGTCAAACATCCCATTCGACTGGGGTTCAGGCGCAGGCTCACTTTTAGGAAGTTGGATTGGTGAGCTACGGTCTGCCTGCCTTTTTGCAATCAGAGTAGCTCGGATTGCTGCGATGCAGAATTTTCTGGCTCAGCTATTGTGCAGACGCAGCAATGCTCCTATCTTTGTTATGTGATCAGTTCCTCCTCCTCCCTGAGCTGATCCAGAATAATCGGCGGCATCCACCTCCTCCCGGATGCCGCCTTTTTCTTTTCTGGCGGTTCCACAATCTGTGATTTGGAGCGGCAAAGCGCTCAAGCGTCTGAGGACCCAACAGGCTTTAGAACTCGGTTGTGTTCGATGTCCGGCAGCAGGTCTCTCGAACAGCAACAGAGGATCCCTACCCGAGACTGGCTTGTAATACGGCGCTCATCGTCTGCGGAGCCCGCCCGAGGATACGTGACAATGTGGGATCGACCGTTGAGAATTCACCCGCCCGCGCCGCGCGGTAGTAGCCCAACATAACGGCGATTGAGCCTTCCGGGACACCGGCGGCCCGCGCATTTGCTTGCAGGACATCTTCGCTGATCAAAACGCGTTCGACAGGCCTGCCCATTATCTGACCCGCGCGCGCCGCCAGCTCGGCAAGGTCGAGCGCTTCAGCCCCGGTCAACGGTGGCGTCGGGCCGTCAGTCACCTCCTGCCCCGCCAGCAGCGCTGCATCCACCGCAGCGAGATCGTCATGGGTCGTCCAGGCGACTTCCCCATCTTGCGGGGCAGCCAATCGCCCCGCTTTCAAGCCCTTGGCATTCATCATCACGGCACTCGCCGCGTAAAAACCGTGGCGCAAGGCCGTCCATGACATCCCCGATGTTGCGAGCATCGTTTCCGTTGCCGCATGATCGCGACCCGGAGGGAAATGCGAGTCCGGCGAACTGGACACCTGACTGGTGTAAAATATGCGCTCCACACCAATGTCGCGGGCCACGTCGATGGCCGTCGCGTGTTGCGTCAGAGGATTACCGCCAGTCGCCGCAGCGTTCGAAGATACGAGAAACAAACGTTCGGCCCCGTCCCAAGCGTGGCGCAAACTCTCTGGATCGTTATAGTCGCCTTGGCGTACGCGCACACCAAGCGCCGCGAATGCCTCGGCTTTTGCGGTGTCGCGGACGCTGACCCCGATGCGCTCGGCGGCGACGTGATGCAGCAGATTTTCAACAATTTTGCGGCCAAGCTGGCCCGTTGCCCCGGTCACGATCAACATGGCTTTGTCCTTTCTATTTCTGTCCGCCGGACCCAAATGTCGGTCGGCGCTGGTTACACCAAGAGTATCCATTGTTCTTTATATCTTTGATAATCCGCCAAATATCGAATAGCCCGTTCTCCATGAAGAACAATATATCCCAAGACGATCTGATCGTGTTTCTGACGGTCCTTGACGAGGGGGGCTTTCGAGCGGCTGCGCGGCGTCTTGGTCTTGCGCCGTCAAACGTCAGCACGACGCTGTCCCGCATCGAGACACAGCTCGGTGTCCCGCTCCTGTTGCGCACGACGCGCAGCATGCGGGCGACAGACCAAGGGCGCGCGCTGGCGGAACGGATCGCGCCCCTGATGGCCGAGCTGCGCGCGGCTTGTGCTGAAACTGCGGATTCGACGGGTCGTGTGAGCGGCCGGTTGAAGATCAATGTGCCGGGCGCGGTCATGCCCGATATCCTGCCGCCTATTCTGGCCGCGTTTCAGCATCGACACCCGGCTGTGGAGGTCGAGCTTGTTGTCGACAACGGCTTGGTCGATATTGTTGCGTCTGATTGCGATGCGGGAATTCGCTACGGCGCATCGCTTGAAAAGGACATGATCTCCATCCCCATTGGACCGCGTCGCCAGCAGATCGCGCTTGCCGCCTCGCCCGCCTATCTGGAGACACATGGCCGCCCAGAGACTCCTGACCAACTGACCTCCCATGATGCGATCCGATATCGCCTGCCGGGTGGGCCTCTGCTCCCATGGACATTGCAAGGCGGAGGTCAGGCCATCACGGTCGAGCCTATCACACGTTTGGTCCTCAGCGTGAATGCCCTGAACTCCGGATTGAGTTATGCGCGGGCGGGAATGGGGATCATCGCCATGTTCCGCAATTGGCTCGAGGGCGATTTTCGCGCACAGACGCTTGTGCCGATCCTGAAAGAGCACTGGCAACCTCTGGATGGGCCAAGGCTCTACTACCCCAACCGGTTTACATCCAACGCGTTACGGGCATTCATTGAGACCTGCCAGAGCATGGCCAATGGGGATGAATAAGGTTGCAAATTACCAGTGAAAGTTCGGTTGCAATCACATTCTCTGTGAGCGCTGTTAGAACCCGACCGAAAAGAGTGAAAGACAGGGCGGGAGGGGTGACCCCTCCCGGGTGAGAGAGTGCGCGCGGGGTTCGGGGCCAACCCTCAACCCTGGAGATTGCCGATGAACGCTCACCCCCATTCCGTCCCTCTTGCGCCCGAGGCTCTTTCCCTGCCGGATGCCTCGGGCTTCGCCCAAAACCTTATGCAGGCTGCGAGAACCCTCGTGCCGCGGTTCGAAGCGGGCAAACCCGTCGATGCCGCCGCTCTTCGCACTGCGATGGAGGAGACTTTCTGCGCCAGTGACAGCAGCGGTGCCTGGGTCTGGAAGGACGCCTACGAAGCGGCAGAAGTCGCGCAGATCCTGATGCTTTCGCGCTACGGCGCATTGATGCAGCGCCAGGCCGCCTCACCGCAAGCCTTCCTCACCATGATCGAGCGCCTCGCCGGGCTGGCCCCGTCCCACACGCGGCGTTCTGAGGACAGCGTCCGTCTGCAACAATTCTCAACCCCTCTGCCCCTTGCGGCCATCGTGGCCCAGGCGGCGCGGTTCCGGGCCGACGACCTGGTACTCGAGCCCTCGGCCGGCACCGGGATGCTGGCGATTTTCGCCCGGGTCGCCGGCACCGGCCTGGCGCTGAATGAACTCGCGGAGACCCGCCGTGCCCTGCTGAGTGAATTGTTCCGAGCAGCAACGGTCTCGGATCACGATGCCGCCTCGATCGACGACCGGCTGGATCGGTCGATCATGCCCTCTGTCATCTTGATGAACCCGCCCTTCTCGGCTGCCAACCATGTGGAAGGCCGGTTCCGGCAGGCCACCAGCCAGCATGTACTCTCTGCCCTGGCCCGCCTCGCGCCGGGCGGACGTCTTGTCGTCATCACCGGCGAGAGCTTCCGTCCCTCGACGAATTCCTTCCAGTCAACCTTCCAGCGGTTCAGGCAGAGCGCCGATGTGGTGTTTTCCGCCGCCATCGACGGCAAGGTCTTCGCGCGGCATGGCACCACGATCGACACGCGGCTCACAGTAATCGACAAGCGCGCGGCGGGCGTTGAAGAGACCGCACCTGTCGACCTCGAGACCGCCTATCATCCGATCTCCGCGACTACGAGCGACCTTCTCAACGCGGTGCTGAACCATTGCCCGGAACGCCGCAGTCCTCCGCCCTGCCCCAACAATACCGCCCTATCGATCCCTGCCCGCCCGACCCGCACCAACCTACACGCCCTACGCAACGCCGCGCGCAAGGAAACCCGCGCCCTCGCCGTGGAACGCGCCAGGCATCCCTTCGATGATATCGAAACGGCACCACTCGAGTACCTGCCGAAAGCCTGGAGCGAACCAGAGGGTACGCTACAGGACACGGTCTACGAGGCCTATGACCTTCAAGGGATCCGGGTCGACGGCGCGGCGGAACATCCGACCGCGCTGGTGCAATCCGCCGCCATGGCCTCGGTCCCGCCGCCCGTGCCGACCTACCGCCCGGTTCTGCCGAAGACCCTCGTCGAGGATGGCCTCCTCTCTGCTCCACAGCTCGAAAGCGTCATCTATGCTGGCAATGCCCATGAGACGCACCTGAAGAGCTGGTTCAAGCGCGGCGAGATCGAAGGCCATCTGATGGCAGCGGCCGAGGGTGACGAGGGCGCCTTCCGCCTGCGCAAGGGCTGGTTCTTGGGCGATGGCACCGGCTGCGGCAAGGGCCGGCAAGTTGCGGGCATCATCCTCGACAATTGGCTACAAGGCCGCCGCAGGGCGGTCTGGGTCTCAAAAAGCGACAAGCTCATCGAAGATGCGCGGCGCGACTGGATGGCGCTCGGGGGGCGCGAGGGCGATATCGTGCCGCTCTCGAAGTTCCGCCAGGGCAGCGACATCCGCCTGCCCGAGGGTATCCTCTTCGTCACCTATGCCACGCTGCGCTCGGCCGAACGTGAGGGCAAAGCCTCTCGCCTGGACCAGGTGACGTCCTGGCTCGGCGAAGGGTTCAATGGAGTCATCGCTTTTGATGAAAGCCACGCCATGGCAAATGCCGCCGGTGAAAAGTCCGACCGCGGTGACAAGAAAGCGTCCCAGCAAGGCCTTGCGGGCCTCGCGCTGCAGAACGCGGTTCCCGATGCGCGCGTCCTCTACGTATCGGCCACCGGGGCGACGGTCGTCGGCAATCTCGCCTATGCTTCCCGCTTCGGTCTCTGGGGCACTGGTGATTTCCCCTTCGTGACGCGGGCCGAGTTTGTCGCCGCGATGGAGGCCGGGGGTATTGCCGCCATGGAGATGATCTCGCGCGACCTGAAGGCGCTCGGGCTCTATCTCGCGCGCTCGCTTTCCTATGCGGGGGTCGAATACGAGATGCTGGTCCATGAACTGTCACCTGCCCAGGTCGCGATCTATGACAGCTACGCCGATGCCTACCAGATCATCCACACCAACCTCGGTGCAGCACTGCAGGCATCCGGTATTTCCACCGAGACGGGCACCTTGAACGCTCAGGCGAAATCCGCCGCGCGCTCGGCCTTCGAGAGCAACAAACAGCGCTTCTTCAACCATCTCATCACCGCCATGAAATGTCCCTCGCTGATCCGTTCGATCGAGGCGGACCTGGCGGCGGGCCATTCAGCGGTGATCCAGGTGGTCTCGACCAGTGAGGCGGTGATGGAGCGCCGCCTCGAAGAGATCCCGCCTTCGGAGTGGGACGACCTGCAGGTCGACTTCACGCCGAGAGAAAACATCATGGACTACCTGATGCACAGCTTCCCGACGCAGCTTTTTGAGCCTTACACGGACGAGAATGGCGACCTGCGGTCTCGCCCTGCCCTCGATGGCGATGGCAACCCGATTATCTGCCGTGAGGCGGAGCGGCGTCGCGACGAGCTTGTCGAGCATCTTGGGGCGCTGGCCCCGGTGCAGGGTGCGCTTGATCAGATCCTCTGGCATTTCGGAGGCGATGCGGTGGCCGAGGTCACGGGGCGCAAGCGGCGCATTGTGAAGACGCGTGAAGGACGGTTCAAGGTCGAGAACCGCCCTGCTTCTTCCAACCTTGGTGAAACGCAGGCCTTCATGGATGACGCTAAGCGCATCCTGATCTTCTCCGATGCCGGTGGAACCGGGCGCAGCTACCACGCCGATCTCGGGGCAAAGAACCAGCGCCTTCGGGTGCATTACCTGCTGGAGCCCGGCTGGAAGGCCGACAATGCGATCCAGGGTCTTGGACGCACCAATCGCACAAATCAGGCGCAGCCGCCGCTCTTTCGACCCGTCGCGACAGACGTGAAAGGTGAGAAGCGGTTTCTCTCCACCATCGCGCGTCGCCTCGACACGCTTGGCGCCATCACCAAGGGACAGCGCGAGACTGGCGGGCAGAACATGTTTCGTGCCGAGGACAACCTCGAAAGCCCCTACGCGCGCGCGGCGCTGCGGCAGTTCTTCTACAAGCTCCGCGCGGGCAAGATCGAGGCTTGCTCTTACGCCAAGTTCCAGGAAATGACCGGGCTGACGCTCGATGAGGCGGATGGCACGATGAAAGAAAACCTGCCGCCGATCCAGCAGTTCCTGAACCGCTGCCTGGCGCTGCGGATCGACATGCAGGACGCAATTTTTGATGCCTTCGGCGGTTTTCTTTCGGCCATCATCGAGGATGCGCGCCAGGCAGGCACGCTCGATGTCGGCCTCGAGACCCTGCGCGCCGAGAAGTTCGAGTTAGTTGATCGCAAGGTCATCTTCGAGCATGAGGCGACCGGGGCGGCGGCCACCGCCCTGACCGTCGAGCGCACGGATCGCAACGATCCGCTGACCTTGCCTCGCGTCAAAGCGATCTGCGCGGAAACAAAAGGCGCGACGCTGTGCTGGAACGCCTCCTCCAAACGCGCGGCGTTGATGGTGAAGGCGCCGGCCTTCATGGACGAGGATGGCGTGCCGATCCTGCGGGTGAAGCTCCTTCGGCCCATGGCGACGGAGATCCTCGCCCTCACCGAGTTCTCGAAATCGCACTGGGAAGAGGTTGATGACGCGATGTTCGAACAGCTCTGGCAGGCCGAGGTGGACGCGGTGCCGGAGTTCACCACCTCGAAGACCACGCTGATCTGCGGGTTGCTCCTGCCGATCTGGGACCGGTTGCCAGCCGACAACATGCGCATCTATCGCCTGCAGACTGACGATGGGGAGCGCGCCATCGGCCGTCTGGTCAGCCAGGAGCAACTCCTGAACGTCTACGCGCGGCTCGGGCTCGACTGCCAGATCGAGATGACACCTCTGGAAGTGTTCAGCGCAGTGATGGAGGCCAAGACGACCCTCAGCCTGCTTGGGGGCTACCAGCTGCGTCGCTCTCTGGTCATGGGACAGCCGAGGCTCGAGCTGATCGGAGCGTCGGGCGCGGCACTGCCCGCATTGAAGGCCTTGGGCTGTTTCACCGAGGTCATCCAGTGGAAGACGCGGGTGTTCATCCCGGTGGACGGCACTGACGTGCTGGCGCGCGTGCTCGCCGAACATCCGGTTGGCGCCAGCGCCGCGGATGCTGCCGCATGAGCGCGCCGCGCAGCATCGCGGAGCTCTCGGCCGATCTGGCGGACCGGGCCGAGAGTTTCTGCCGCCAGTATTTTCCCGAGGGGCGCAAGCAGGGCAATTATTGGCAGGTCGGCGACACTTCGGGCGCAAAGGGCCAGAGCCTCGCCATCCGGCTGCAAGCGCAGGGTGGTCGTAAAGCCGGATCCTGGACCGATTTCGCGACGGGTGAATATGGCGATCTGATCGACCTGCTGCAGGAACGGCTTGGGTCGGTCACGCTGAAGGAAACGCTGAGGGAGGCCCGGTCCTTTCTCGGCGGGGACCCCTGCCCTGCCGTGCCACGAGAGCCACGAGAGCCACGAAAAGCTGAGCGCTCGGATGCAGACGCCGACAAACGCATCGCGCGGGCGCGCAAACTCTTTGCCGCAGGCAAGCCGTTACTCGGCACTCTGGCTGCCGCCTATCTGCAAGGGCGCGGTATCACACGGCTAGGTCCGGCCCTGCGCTATCACCCACGGGTCTTTCTGTGGCAAGGCGACGACGATCCTGATCCGCCGCAAAGAGCCCCTGCCCTGCTCGCAAAGATCACCGACAATCGCGGCCAGATCACCGGATGCGCAAGGGTCTATCTCGACCCGTCCACCGGCGGTTTGGCCGAGATCGAGAGCCCGAAGCGGATCAT
The DNA here is from genome assembly GCF_056859255.1 of Sulfitobacter sp. L-8. NCBI lineage: Bacteria > Pseudomonadati > Pseudomonadota > Alphaproteobacteria > Rhodobacterales > Roseobacteraceae > Sulfitobacter > Sulfitobacter sp. L-8. The sequence goes on along the minus strand of NZ_JBSXOD010000038.1, from coordinate 2,948 downwards.
CGGACAGCTGCACGGCCATGCCATCCGCTTCTGGTCCGGCTCACCTCGCAGCGATCTCATCGTCGGCGAAGGGCTCGAGAACACCCTCTCGGTCGGCACGGCTCTCCCCGAGTTCGATCTCGCCTCCTGTCTCACCGCCGCCCATCTCGGTCTCTTCATCCCGCCGCCGGGCGTCAAGCGTATCTGCATCGCGCGGGACAATGACGAAGCTGGGCGTAACGGATCAATGAGATTGCGTAACAAACTGGAATCGCTTGGAATTACCTGTGGTGATCTCGTGCCAAACATGGGTGATTTCAACGACGATCTGCGGGCTTTCGGCAAGGATGCGCTGCGCCGGTCGCTGATAGAGGCCATGAAAGAGCAAGGTCTGAAGCTCGAGGCCGGCTGAGCGCCAACCTCCTCTGGGATGCCTGACGGGGCAAAGGTTCCGCGGGTTCGATCTGATCCCGTTTGGATTTCGGGAGCGATGGACCAGCGGGTCGGGGCAGAGCGCTCCTCGCCCGGGCAGCAATGCGCCCCGAACCAGAAAATTCCCCTGAGCCTTCGGCTCATTCCTCGCGGGAACAATTTTCCGGTCCGCGGCGCATTCTCCGCTGCGCTCCGATCCTGACGGATGCGGCCCGGTCGCCGCCGGTCCTGTTATCGCCCATCCAAATCGGGTCAGATCAAACAGAGGAACCAGACAATGCCCCATCAGAAAGATATCCCCGAGGAGACCGGCGTGACATCCGCCATCCTCGACCACCTCGCACTTCATGGCGCAACGCCCGGGCCCGGCGAGACCGATCACCGCCCCCTGCCCCAGCCTGACGAGGTCGAGTTCGCCATGGCGACACTGTTCGAGACCACCATCGGCCTCCTCACGGGCAGCCAGTTGGAAGATAATCTCGAAGAGATGCTTTGGTCGCTCACCTCTATCTTCCATCGCCGTCTCACCTATATCCAGAAGCTTCTGGACGACAACGAATTCGAGGTCCGGGAAAGTCTGGCCATCCAGGACGGCTCCGAGGTCGCTTCGGTCGAGCTCGAGCGCCTCCAGATGATCGGGCTCAAGCTCTGGGACCATCGCGACGCTTTCGAGCAGATGCGCGATCTGGCCGTGGACCACTTCTCAGCCGCCACAGGATCGCCCTGGCTGCCCCGCACCGGATCGAAGGTCTCGCACCGCGGCCTGACTTCAGCCGTGGTGGACAGCCGGGCCTATCTCTCGGCCAAGCGCCGCAAGGAGACCGAGGTGCACTGCCCCGAAGGCACGCGGATCGCCTTCTCGGGCGGGGACTATCAGGCTTACGATCTGATCTGGTCCGTCCTCGACGCCACCCACGCCAAATACCCCGACATGGTGCTCCTGCACGGTGGCACGCCCAAGGGCGCTGAGATGATCGCGGCCCGCTGGGCAGATACCCGTGGCGTCACACAGGTGGTCTTCAAACCTGATTGGAAGAGCCACGGCAAGGCCGCTCCCTTCAAGCGCAACGACAAGATGCTCGAGACCATGCCACAGGGTCTTATCGCCACCCCCGGTTCGGGCATCACCGAGAACATCGTCGACAAGGCCCGCAAGATCGGTATCCGCATCAAGAGGATCGGGGCTTAGGCCCCGGTTCACGCACCGCGCAACAGGTCCTGCACGACAGAAGGCTTCTTTGCGATCAGTGCCAACAGAACCTGGGCCGGGCCCGTGGGGTGCCGGCGCCCGTGTTCCCAGTTCAGAAGCGTGCCTTTCGCGACGCCGATGCTCTTGGCGAATTCCGCCTGGGACAGGCCCGTCCGTTGCCGGACTTCGGCGACATCGACTTCCGCGACGGAAACTTCATGGACCTTCACGCCGGCCAAGTCGCCATCTGCGAAGGCCAGCGCCTCTTCCAGCCCCTTGGTGATGGATTCGAATGCACTCATGTTGCGTCTCCATATTTCGCGACAAGCGCCTTGCTCATCTCTACCGCAGCGGCCTGTTCGGTCTTCGACAGGTTGGCTTTCTCATTCTTGGCGAAGACCGTGATCAGAAAGATCGGCATATGGGTCCCGCCAAAGACATACACCGTCCTGAAGCCGCCACTCTTGCCGCTACCCTCTCTCGGGATGCGGACTTTGCGTAACCCGCCACCAAGAGAAATGCCCGCTTCCGGATTGGCGGCAATGAAGTTGATCGCCGCCTCACGCTCCTGGTCCGACATGATTACCTTGGCGCGCCTTTGGAATTCGGGCAGTTCGACCACTGTCTGTAATCGCGTCATCGTCAGTTCCATATAGTTTTTGGCGGCATATGTGTCAATGACGTATAGCATGCGCACTGGAAGGGCAAGTCAGCGACGGTTGCCTGGGCCAATTGGTATGCGCGGTCGGTGGGCGGGACTACCCTGGCCATGTGTATCCTCGCATAGAATGACCGATCCGACCGACCGGTTCGTCGTTTCAGACCATTGGAGGGTGGCGGTGTCACGTAACGAGGCGGCCCTTCGTTCTTAGCCTCGACGCATCGAGTACTCGTCCGCATCGTGGACGCTGCAGCGAAGACATTGATTGCGGCAGGCCAGCGCGGGCGCGCGACTTTGAAGTCTGGCTTAGGTTATATTTCAGGCGAGTTTAGTTAGGAGTGGATTGCGCCCCCCCCCGCAGCATCTCTGTTTGCAGTTCACCCAGTTTCCTTCGTGGCCCCCGCACTTCTCCCGATGTCTGAGTTGCATGACATGCTGGTCGCAGCTGTCGGCCCGTCCACAAAGGTTGTCGCCGATCTTTTTCCCCTGCCCCTGCGGGTCATTCCTCGCGAGACAAAAAGACCGGCGCCTGCCCCTCTCCGCTGTGCTTCGCCTTCGGTGTGGCCGGGCCTTGGCCAGCTGCAAGGTGACCATCATTGCAACGCAAACAAGGAGAAGAGCAATGACCACGAACTGCATCAAATTCACCAGCGCCGACATCGAAACCGCGAAGGGCGTCGGCTCCAT
>NZ_JBSXOD010000037.1:0-174707 GCF_056859255.1 Sulfitobacter sp. L-8 | reverse complement strand
TCGACCTGCGCCAAAACCTCCACGCGCTTCAACTCGCGCTCGCTCATAACCACCCATCCCATGCCCAATCTCCCTCAGTCTCGGAAGGGAGAGTGACATTCCTGAATTGCTCATGGGTGACATTTTAGCTTTGCGGCTACAGTGGCATCAATTCTAATAATCAATCTTATGTGCGAACGTGATACGTTGCTGGTGCCAATCATTGATATTGCAGCAAAAGCAGGCGTGAACTCTGCTTTGGTGAAGTACTACTTCGGCAACAAAAGCGGCTTGATGCGGGCCCTTCTTCACCGCGATCTGGCGGAAGCGGTGACCCAGCTTGAGGCGTTGGTCGAGATGGACATGCGCCCGACCGCGAAGATGCGGTACCACCTTTCGGGCCTCGTCAACATGTACTTCCGGTACCCTTATTTGCAGCGTTTGCTGACCGCGACAATGCGCGACGAAACCGAAGAAGTCAGACGGACCATGATAAAGTCGTACATTGAGCCGATCCATGACGCCTACAAACGGATGATTTCCGAAGGTGTGGCGGCGGGAGAATTCCAATCTGTCGACTATAAATTTTTCTACTTCATCGTCATCGGGGCATGTGACCAAATATTTTCGTCCCGAGAAGTGCTAAACTACATGCACGGTGTCGATAGGGTTGATGACGACATACGCCGCTCCTATACGGAGCAAATGATCGCGGTCGTCTTGGGCGGCCTAATGGCACGCAGCTGACGTCGCGGAGGTGGGATAGCCACACATCCGCACTACGCCCTTACGCGCCGCCAGTGGCGAGAGATTTGCCAACCGCACGGAAGTGATACTCACTGTCTCCGAACAGCGCATTGATCGTCAGAATGCGCTTGTGAAAGTGACCGATGCTGACCTCGTCCGTCATCCCGACGCCGCCATGGGTCTGGATCGCGGCTTCGCCAATTTCTCGTCCCAATGTGCCGATCTGCCCTTTCAGGATCGAAATATCCGGCGCGCCTGCCCGTCCGGCAACCATCAGCGCCGTGGTGTACAGCAGGCAGGAGCGGGCCTTCACATAGGCGATCTTCATATCTGCCAAGCGGAGGGAAATGGTCTGAAACGTCGCGATAGGCGCGCCGAACTGCTTGCGCGTCGATGCATATTCGCTTGTCTGTCGAAGCAAGGCCCCCATAGCACCGACGGCTTCGGCACAGAGCGCGACGATCGCCCTAGAGATCACTGTTTGCAGCACCTTATGGGCATCGTCGGCGACCCTGCGGTCGGAAGGAATTTGAACCCCATCAAAAGTGATATGCGCAGCGTGGCGGCCATCAATGGTGACGAAAGATCTGATGCTGACCCCTTGCTGTTTTGGATCGACCATAAACAGGGATAGGCCATCCTTGTCAGGTGCCGTGCCGCGCGTTCGTGCCGATACGACAAGCGCGTCGGCCTGCGCGCCCCCAAGGACCATCCGCTTTTCACCGCTCAGGGTGAATCCCTCCGTCGCCTCGGTTGCGGCCAATGAAACAAGTGCCGGATCCGCGGTCCCCTTGCCTTCTTCATGGGCGAAGGCAGCCGTTTGTTCGCCCGTTATGATTTTGGAAAGTTGCGCTTGCGCGGCAGGGCTATCGGATTGTGCCAGACACTGTCCTGCCAATAAAATCGAAGAGACATAAGGTTCAATCAGCAGATGCGCCCCAAAGGGTTCAGCCACTGCGACGACATCCGCCATCGACCCACCGAACCCGCCAACCTCTTCGGCGAAAGGCAGGCCAAGAATACCCATCTCGGCCAGTGCCTCCCAAACCTCGGGCGACCACGGGCGACCGGATTGCAGCATTTTTTGACGGGTCTCGAAATCATAGTGCCGCTCCAAAAGGCGCTTCACGCTCTCTTGCAGCATCTTCTGTTCGTCGGTCTGAGAGAAATCCATCTGAGTACCCTTTCAAGCGATCTGCAGGCTGCGCGCAATCAAGTCGCGCTGAACCTCATTCGTGCCGGCGTAGATCGTAGTCGCGCGGCTGTTGAGGTAAAACGGCATGGAGATCAGATCCAGCTCGCTCCCCATCGGATCCACCCCCGACCCCACGGCCAGGGCGTCAAGCTGCATGGACAGACCCTCAAGCCCGGCCACCCGCGTCATCATCACCGACACACGCTGGATCAGTTCCGAGTTCATGGTCTTGGCAATCGAAGGCAGCGCAGGATCGTTGATCATCTCATGACCGCCCATGACCAGCCGCTCGAACTGTGCCAGCGTCGTGACATCCGCGTGCAATGCGCCCAGGTCGCGTTGAAACACCTGGTCGTCAGACAGCTTGCCGCCAAAGGGGGATGTTTCATCCTGCGCCGCCTCGGTGATCCGTTTCAGATAGCGGACCAGAACGGGGCTGTTGGCCGATCCGTTGCGTTCGTGTTTGAGCAGATGTTTGGCAACGCTCCACCCTTCGTTTTCGGCACCGACCCGACCGGATTGCGGCACGCGGACATTGTCGAAAAACACCTCGCAAAATTCCGCATGGCCATCCAGCCCCTTGATCGGGCGAACGTCCATTCCGGGAAAGTCGGTCCTGTCGAGCAGCAGAAAGGTGATGCCCTGTTGTTTCTTGCCCTCATTGCTGGTGCGCACCAACATGAACATCCGGTTCGATTTATGGGCGAAGGTTGTCCAGATCTTGCTGCCGTTGATGATATAATCGTCCCCATCCGCGACCGCGCTGCACTTCAGCGATGCCAGATCGGAACCGGAGTTCGGTTCCGAATATCCTTGCGTCCAGTAATCCTCGCCCGACAGGATCCGCGGCAGGTACTTGGCCTTCTGTTCCTCCGTCCCGAGGTCGATCAACAACGGCCCCACCATTTTGAGCGAGTTCGGCAGCAAGGGGGGTAAATCCCGTTTGCGGTATTCCTCTTCAAAAATAGTGCGCTGCTCGGCGGACCAGCCTGTACCACCGTATTCCTCGGGCCAATCGGGCGCGGCCCAGCCTTTTTCGTTCAGAATGGCCTGCCAAGCTGCCCCTTGTTCAAACGGTGCAAAGGCGCTGGTGGTTTTGCGCCCCGCTTCGCGGATCGCGTCCGTGGGGGCGGTGTCCAGATAGGCTGCCACTTCCGCCCGGAATGCATCCAGTTCCTGTTTGGTTTGGCTACTCATTTTGTAATTCTCCTAAGGAAATTCCGAAGCGCACGGGTTCATCTCTTGGTGAAGGCCGCAATCCGCTCTGCCATGTCCGGGCCGATGCCGGCGCTCTCCATCACTTCCCATTGCAGTCCCGCATCCATCGGACGCAGGTCTGTCGCTTCAAGCAATTGCTTGTTGGCAGCGTGGGAGAACGAGGAGTTCGCGATGATGCGGGCGACCAGTCGTTCGATTTCGGCGTCGAATTCGTCAGCAGGAACCGCGTATTCGGCCAACCCGATCCGTACCGCTTCATTGGCATCGATCATATCTGCCGTGAACATCAACCGCTTGGTCGTGGCAACGCCCACCCGCCGGGGCAAACGCTGGCTCATCCCCCAGACGGGGGTCAGGGCCCATTTGGCGTGGGTATCACCGAAACGGGCGGTATCGGCCGCGACGATGAAATCAGCGGCCAGCGCCACTTCGAGCGCGCCGGTATAGCAATGTCCGTGCACTGCTGCGATCACGGGCTTTGGCAGTTTTTCCATCAGGCGCAAGGTCTCGGAGTGCCACCCCGCAGACGGTACATCCTCCCCTTCGGCAATATCGCCAAGGTCATGGCCCGCCGAGAAACACTTGCCCGCGCCGCGCAGGACCACGCAACGGATCGCGTCATCATCGCGCAGATCAATAATATGTTGTCGCAGCTCCTTGAACAGTGCAACGGTCAGAGAATTCAACTTCTCCGGCCTGTTCAGCGTCAGAACGGTCCAACCGTCTTTGTCCTCGCGTAGTACCAGTTCAGTCATTGTGCACTTCCCTTTCCCAAACCGTTGACCCTTACGCAACCAGTCGTGCAAGCCGTGTAGAGATGATGGACTCGGCGTCTGCCACGATCCGCGCGATCAATGCGTCACAGGTGGGGATGTCGTTGATCAGCCCTTGCACCTGCCCCGCCCAGATCAATCCTCTGTCGAGATCGCCAGACATCAAGGCTTCGCGGCCTTTGACGCCAGAGACATAGGGTTGGACATCGCCGAATTCGGCACCCGGTTTCGACCCGATCTCGACCACCATGTCAGAGACCGAGTTCTTGGCGACGCGGCCAGTGTTCTTGAAACCGCGGAAAATCAGGTTGGTGTCCCGTTCGCCGTTCGCCACCAAAAACTGTTTGACCTTCTCATGGATCGGCGCTTCCACCGTTGCGCAGAACCGCGTTCCCATATTGATCCCGTCGGCCCCCAGGGCCAAGGCGGCGGCGAGCCCGCGGCCATCGCCGAACCCGCCTGACGCCAGCAAAGGCACATCAATCTGATCAGCCGCAGCAGGGATCAAAACCAGACCCGGCACGTCATCTTCGCCGGGATGGCCCGCACATTCGAACCCGTCGATAGAGATGATATCGACACCCATCTTGACCGCCGAAAGCGCGTGACGGACCGAGGTGCATTTGTGCAGGATCGTAATGCCATGGGCCTTGAAATCCTCCACATGCTCCTGTGGCCGCCCCCCTGCGGTTTCCACGATCTTGACCCCCGCTTCGATGATCACACGGCGATAGTCGCTGTAGGGCGGCGGGTTCACCGATGGCAGCACGGTCAGGTTCACGCCAAACGGTTTGTCCGTCATGGTTTTGCAGCGCTCGATCTCTGCGGCCAGGGCGTCAGGCGTCGGCTGGGTCAGGGCTGTCAGGATGCCAAGGCCCCCGGCATTCGAAACCGCGGCAGCCATCTCGGCGGTGCCGACCCACATCATGCCACCCTGTACAATCGGGGTTTCGATCCCCAGCATTTCGGTGACCCGCGTATGAAGAGCCATCAGAATATCTCCGCTTTCAGAATGTTTGAATTCAGACCGAAACAGACATGGCTCATTCGCCCTGCGCCTTTTTCCAATCCTGTTCGACCTTTTTGGCCAGTGACCATTTGTGCACTTCGGTCGGGGCGTCATAGATCCTGAACGCGCGCACCTCGCGGAACACCTGTTCGACGATCGTATCGCCGGTCACGCCCTGCCCGCCCATCACCTGAACGCATCGGTCCGCGACCCGCATCAGCGACTCGGACACAGCCACCTTGGTCATGGAGCTTTCGACCGTACCCAACTCACCCGTATCCAGCACGTCCGCGCACCAATAGACCATCTGCTCGGCCTGCCTGAGGTCGATCATGTTCTCGGCCAACATAAATCCGACGCCCGCGTGATCCACCAGCGGTTTGCCAATACTATACGGCGGTTGGCATACTCGCTCGCGACCTCATTCGCGCGGATCGCCGCACCGAGCCAGCGCATGCAATGAGTCCGACGCGCAGGCGGCAGACCCGACCGGATCAACACACATGCGGTTTCACGGTGGGTCAGGTGCGTGCCGTCCTCAAGGATATGAGGCGTCATCACCCCTGGCTGGCAGGCCGCGTCCTTCATCTCGTCGCCAAGCGCTTCCGTCGGGCCATGGCTGTTGCGGCGGTCGTCATATTCATAAGGTACGATCTTTTCGTGAATGAAACCCTCTACGCGGTTGGCGATATCCAAGGCCCGTTCGGACATCCGGCTGCTATCGATGGTAAACGTCATTTTCGGTGATCCATTCATGTCATCAGACCAGTCGGGTCCCGCACCCGCCTGTCAGCCGCCCAACCCAGAGGCTCAGCTCCAATATTCGTCCTTAAGCTTTCGTTTGGTCAGTTTTCCCGTTGGTGTGCGCGGCAACTTCTGGCGAAAGTCGATGCTTTTCGGGGTCTTGATCCGAGATAGACGAGACCGGCAAAACTCCATCAACTCCTCAGCTTTTGCCGGCGATGGGTCAACGCCTTCCTCAAGTTGCACGACCGCCTTGACCTCTTCGCCCATTTCTTCGTTGGGAACGCCAAATACCGCGACATCCGCAACGTCAGGGTGGCAGGCGAGCAGATCTTCGGTTTCTTGCGGGTAAATGTTCACGCCGCCGGAAATGATCGTGTAGGACGCCCGGTCTGTCAGAAACAGAAAACCTTCCTTGTTCACATAGCCGACGTCCCCCAGCGTGGAACAGCCCGGGCGCAAATACGCCTTGGCGGTTTTATCGGGGTCTGCGCGATAGGAAAATTCTATACCGCTGTCGAAATAGACATCACCGATCTCTCCAGCGGGAAGCTCATCTCCATTCTTGTCGACCACCACGATTCCACCAATAAGCGACCGCCCCACGGTGCCCGGATATTTCAGCCAGTCTTCCGAGGTCGAAACGGTCACGCCATTGGCCTCTGACCCGGCGTAGTATTCGATCAGGATCGGGCCAACCCAATCCAGCATCTGTCTTTTTATCTCTTGCGGGCAAGGTGCAGCCGCGTGGAAAATCACCTCTAGCGAAGATAGATCACATGCCTCGCGTTCAGCGAGGGACAGACGGAGCATCCGTACGAACATTGTGGGTACGACCTGGGTATGCGTCACCTGATGCTTCTCGATCAAATGCAGCATTTCCCCAGCATCAAACCGCTCCATGACGATTGACTTGCCACCCAGCATGACCGCCATCATCGATGTGCGCAAAGGTGCCGCATGATAAAGTGGGGCCGGCGACAGATAGACGCTCTGGTCATCCATGTGCGCCATCGTTTCACACAGCACCGTCATCAGCGGAGGTATCACCGTGTCGATGGGCTGACGGGTGAATTCGCGCACCACACCCTTGGGCCGCCCCGTCGTGCCAGAGGAATATAACAGATCGGTGCCCACCGTTTCGTCGCTGATCGGACCTGTGGGCAGTGAGCGCGTAAAAACGTCCCAATCCAGTTCCGGATCGTCCGTACCCCTGCTCACAAAAATCCGGACTTCCGGGCAAGCGCCTTGGATCACCGGCAACAGCTCTGCATATTTACAAGACAGAACCAGCACTTTGGCCGAGCAATCGCCAACAATATAGCTGATCTCGTCAGCGGTGAGATGACAACTTATGGCGGTGTAGAACACACCCGAGCGCTGCGCAGCCCATGTCAGAACGACAAAATCCAGGCAGTTTTCAAACAGCAACGCGATATTTTCGCCCGATTTCACTCCAAGCTTTCGAAAGCCATGCGCTGCCTGGTTAGAGCGGCTGTCAAGCTGCGCAAAACTCAGGGTTTCGCCACTGCCTGCCATCTCATAGGCAATTTTATCAGGTGCGATTTTCGCAATGTGAGATGGGTGTTTCACGGCGATACCGCACCATGTCTCAGATCAAGAGATACCCCGTCGTCGTCAGATATCTCAGCATTCCGCTTGCAGCTGTGAACCATCATCCCCTCCCAAAGCACGGTATCAAGGTGCCCTATACGGCCAGGAATCCTCCACAAAAACCTTGGCCCTCTCATAATTACGCGATGCTTGATTTTTATTCAAGCACTGCTTTACTTTTATCAGGAAAATGTAATTCTGGTATCGCGCCGTAGCAAAGCGGAGCGAACCTAACCCTCGCCTAACAACTTGAACCTCTATAAAACGGAGAGCACCAACCATGCCCAACGTCCACGTTATCGCCGTAATCAAAGCCAAAACGGGCCAGCGCGCAGCCCTTCTGGACCTATTCAACAAGAACGTCCCCACGGTCAAAGCGGAAAAGGGCTGCATCGCATACGAAGCGACAACCGACACCCAGAATGCAGGCCCCATGCAGACCGAATTCGGGCCAGATACATTTGTAGTTATTGAACAGTGGGAGAGCATGCAGGCGCTTGGTGCGCACGCCGTATCGCCACATATGAAAGACTACAGCGCCCAAACCAAAGGCATGGTTGCGGATAGCAAGATCCACATTTTATCCCAGGCGTAACCGTCATGCGCCGGTACGCGGGGTCCCTGTAACCAGCCCACGACAAAACCGACGTGCCGCATGCCTGGTCAATACGGCATGATGACCCCACCCCTTTTTTCAGCCGCGCTTTGTTGATAATTTTGACAGCAGACGCGGCTCAAGAGGTAAGCGAATGGATGAAAAAGGTAACCTTAGAAAAGGTGAGCGGACACGCAATCAACTGAAAGAGGCCGCGCTGAAACTTTTTGCTGAAAACGGTGTGGAAAACGTGTCTATCCGAGACATCCAGCTTGCGGCAGGACAAAAGAAAAACGGCTCGATAACCTATCACTTCCCGTCCCGCGACGCACTAATTCGCGAACTGGTTCAGGACGTTGGTAAGATACTCGATGCTGGCAACAATCAACGATTGGACGCTCTTGAGGCCAAGGGGGGGCCGAAATCTGTCCGTGACGTGACAGAGATCATGATACCCACACTCCCGGAAAGCGGTGACCTGTCGCCCAAAGAACAGGCCTATGGCCTGCGGTTCTTTACATCCGTCATGATAAGCCGTCGTGAGTTATTGTTTGAAGCGACTGCGGGCCAGGACCGGGGTACACGCCGCTGTTTCGCGGCCATCCGAAGCTTGGCACCCGATATGCCGCCAGAGATCTTGCGTCAGCGAATGATGCTTACCCTTATGTTTGGACTTTCGGCAGGTGCATCCATGGAAGCAGCGGCAAAAGATCAGGAAGTCTGGAAAAATCTTTGGGGTCAGCCGTCCGCGCGGTCAAATCTCGCGGATACGATGGCCGGGATCATTTTGGCGCCGGTCTCTGACGAGACGCTCATGATGCTGGAGTCATGACCCCGACATGTTGAGTAAGAACATCAATCAGATCGGCTGCGCACGCATGTGTTCAACACGCGCACCCACAAGGAATGTCAGTTGCGGTTTATACCGGCAGTGTCCAACCACGGTTTGAACACCTAATCTGCCGCCGTGACAGAACAGCAGTTGTCGAATTGCCCGCAGTGACCTCCCGACCATGAGAACAACAAAGTCGAACTGCGGCTGACCTCATCGACTGCCCTTAACTGCATCCTATGCAAGCCAGATGTGACCTCGACCGCTGATATGGCAGGTACAAAGATGCGTGCCGTTGTCAGCCTTGCCAACCTGATGCGTCGGATTGGCACCGTGTCTGCGACCACTGCCGAGATGTATGAAGCCATGCGGCGCGGCGCGGCGATCAAAGCGGTAAAAGCCAATGGCCCGGAAATCCATGAGCCCGACGATGAGTTCAAGGCGCTGATCACGGAGTTCCGCGCCAGCACATCTGCCGATGCTATCAGCTCAGCCGAAAATACTGGCGCGGCACAGGCAAGCTGCGCTGGTCGACCCTGTGGTGATGCAGGAACGAAAGCTGGTTGCTCGCCCGCGGGGTGTTCATGTTGGCCTTTTGGAACTGCCGCTTGGTCAGAGGGTTGGAAATCACGGCCTTGCACGCCGGAACAGTTTTCGTTCGACATCGCCGAAAGAAGCAATACTTCAGTTATTCGTCATTAAATCTCAAGGAGAAAGAAAATGACTGTCAAACTCGCAATAGTCTATTATTCCAGCTATGGTACCAATCACCAGATGGCTACCATCGCCATGGAAGCAGCTAAAGCCGCAGGTGCCGACGTGCGTCTGCTTAAAGCTCGCGAAACCGCACCTGCCGAAGCAGTCAATAGTCAGGCCGCATGGAAAGCCCATGCCGACGCGACGGCTGATATCCCAGAGGCATCCGTCGAAGATATGGAATGGGCTGACGCCTATCTCGTCTCTGCCGGTACCCGCTTTGGCGTGATGGCCAGCCAGATGCGCGCCTTCATTGACACGCTCGGCGGGCTGTGGAGCAAGGGGGCGCTCGCGAACAAGCCGATCTCAGCGATGACGTCTGCACAGAACGCTCATGGTGGGCAGGAAACCACGCTCAGCTCGTTTTACATCACGGCGATGCATTGGGGGGCGATTGTGGTTGTTCCCGGCTACACCGATGAGGTGATTTTCAAGACCGGTGGTAACCCCTATGGCTATAGCCACACACAGGGCGCGGAATTTTCCGAAGACGTAAAATACGCCATCGGGCACCAAACCCGCCGCCTTGTGGAGATGGCCGCAAAACTTGCCTGAAGCCGCCCCTAAAAATACCCTGTCGGTGCCGCGTCCGGTAACCGACGGGGAAACAATCCTGACGCGGCTTGCTCTTGAGTAAGAGTTCCATTCGCATGTGACGTTCGATTGACTTGCCCCAGTCGGTCGTATCGGACCCAAGCGTTGGATTGACCTGCCTCGGGATATTTCCTCCACTTGAAACGAGAGTCCTACCCAACGAAGGGACGGACGATGAAGCGAACGAGACACAGCGAAGAACAGGCCATGAGCATTCTGACCGAGCATTAGGCGGGTGCAAAGTCTGCCGATCTGTGCCGCAAGCTCGGGATGTCGGTAGGGACATCCTATGCTTTGACGTCGACGTGTGGCGGCAGCGATGAAGGAACTGCGGAAAAAAGTACGGTAAGGCCCGCCGTAAAGCGAGAGGCAGTTGCACCTCTACAGGTCAATCTGGCCTGCCGCTTTGTCGGGGCGGATCGCAAGATGGTTCCTACCAGTCCAGGACTTCCGCCGACGGGCTGCTCACCGCAACCTGCGCTAATCGGCGTATCAACCCAAAGCGCTCCGGTTCCAGCTGGGTGAAAGTTCAGTGGCAGGTCAGTATGGAGAAATCAATGTGATCAGCGCAGCGTTTGCGTCAAGTGGTTCTGACGTAACGATCAGGCTATTCCAACTCCCTGAAAACGCTGAAGCAGGGAAGCGGATTCACCACCGGTTGTTGGATCAGATCAGTGTTGTGCAAAAGCGGAAGGATGATCAATCGATTCACATCACATCACATCACATCACATCACATCACATCGCCAAGCTTAGAGATTTCTGTCCAATCGCGATCAGATCAACCAGTTCGTCGGTCCCCATCAAGGTCAACACGCCGCAAACCCGGATCGCCCCGTCCGAGATGACGCGTTCACCCCGCATACCGATTTGCTTCATCACTCTTTTAACTGCGCATCCGGACCTCTCGACGCCGTCGCGTTTCATTTGACGTCTACACTTGGGCACCTCAATCATCCGGCCGTTCTCATCCAGGAGCCTGTTGATCTCGAAACGCAGCTCCATATCCCGCTGATGCCTCGCCCAGGCGTGAGTTTGATCAGCGATGCGTGCCAGGTGGCGGAACTATATTGACGGTGCAATCAGCCGCACCCCGCTGATCGACCCGACGCCGTAAGTTGCGCGCTGCCCCTCTATTAAGGCAATTACCGTTTCAATGAGCGGTCGAGTTTCCGTCCGCTGCCCAGCAACGCATGATGTCATGCGCGAGGGGGGCGCAAAATATGGCGATGATTAGCGGAGAAATTCATTCGGGTGGGACAGTTCACGGTTCTCTCGTTCAGACGACTTGATGAGATCACGTTTCTCGACTGTCACTTCGTCGCGCATGGCGTTGGTCTTCTCGGCTGCTTGACCTATCCGCGCAACGTCTGGGAAAACGGCCAGTCATGCGTCCAACGCCCACCATCCCGCCTGCCTGCGTTTCGTATGGGCCTCGATGTCCGATCTCCGTTAGGACCGCCCGGGCGCGGGCATCTGGCGAACAGCTATTTTGCTTTATGTCATAACCATCATTCTTGGTTGTGTTTATGGTCTCCGACAAATTCGGGCCAATGCAATCAAAGGGTATCGCGCTGGCAGGAACTCAGAGCCTCATTGAGCGGTGAAGGAAGTTGTTAGAATACCGCAGCCAGTTTACGTACGGACAACGGACCCCCGGCCTGTTTTCTGATCCTCCTCACCTTCTTCAAAACCGTCACGGCCGCACTGATCTGGAGGGGGTTTTCGATTACAGGCGGCAAGCTGAGATGGCGATCTTTGGTTGTATAAGCGCTTCTACAAGCCGCGTCGTCGCCATTCACTTCTCGGACGGGACAAAAGGGGGTCATGCTCAACAGCGATTTATCTCGATACTATTCCGCTTCCCGAAACTATGTGACTGTTCCCAGCTATCGTCGTGCCGCCCTCGCCATTCGCTATCGTCCACTGGGAGCATTTGTCGTCTGGGAAGCTACCACAAGCGTCGCACGGTTTATGGTTCATATGCTTCCGGCTACTGACGTAAACTTATGCGACAACAGCAGTGGTGCCAAAGTGAGTAGCGGTCAGTCTCCGTGAAATTCTACCGCGCGAGATAGATACACGGAGTGAGCGGGCTAAATCCAAGGTCTTGGCTTCTTCGTCCTCCTGGAGGTAGATGTTCAGGCTGCCTGTGTGCCGATGAACAAGACGGTTGCCATATTGAAATGGATTATTATTCTGCCGCCCAAATTTTCGCAGACTTCTTGGAGCGATACTCTGCTTTCCGTCGCTGGCTTACTGCCATTGCCACACGCTTAAAATCGCTATCGGTCAATGATTTACCATACCATTGTGGCTCGGCAGGCTCAAAGCCGTGGCGGCGGGCCATTTCTGATATACGGTCAGCGTCCACAAGGCTCAGGTCGCGTCCCAGACTGTAATCATCGGTCTCGCCTTCAAGCGCCAACAGCATCGTCTCGCCGAGACAGCCCCAGCAAAGATCTTCCGGGAGGTTCTGGAAAGGTCCAAGGTTTACCGGGAATGGGGGTGTGACCAAGCCACCGTCGAAAACGAGCACCCCGTTTTCCGTAAGATCGGCATGTGCCACGTTCGGGGGGCGCGCCACATCGCATACGACTGTGCCGGGACGCAGTTGCGTCGGATCGAGGAAAGTAACCTCTGCGCTGGTCGCCACCAGCACCAGATCTGCGGTCGCGAGCGCTTTGCTCAAATCCGTGGTCGCGGTAATGGGAACGGATCTGCCGCGTTCGGCACAGGCACGAGCGAATTCATTTGCCACACCCTTGGTCATCTCATCACCTTGCGGTTCAAGATATTCGCGTACGCAACGGTTCAATCCCCCTGCGCTTGGAGACGGGTGCTCGTTCGACAGCATGTGCACCACTTCATCCGTGACGCGGTCCAGGAATTGCTGAGCCTGCCTGTTGCTGGCGTTCCCTACCAGGGTTAGCTGATTTGCTCGGCGGGCGAGCATCAGGCTTGCCAACCGACCAATTGCTCCGGTAGCGCCGACGACGACAACATTCGCGGTGGCCGGATCAATACCGGCACGCCATGCAGCCCGTTCGAGCGCCGTCACGCCAGACACGGTGGTTAGGGTGTTGCCGCTGGTGACCGGCACGCCGCGGCCAGCTACTGCGGCACCTCCATTGGTGGCGATTGACGTAAACGCCCCAAGACCTAGTCGACTTGCGCCAAATTCGGCGGCGATGCCAGCCGAGGCCTGGATCATGCCTCGGGCTTCTCTGCGGCCTTTCCCCATCATGTCGGTAGGCAAGAGCGGGACGGACATGATCATTCCTTCGGTCGTGCTTCCGTCGCGCGAGGTGCCCCCTGATACCGGCCATGCGAACCCGGGTCCAACCCGCTTCACCCATTCAAGCCACGTGGATCGTTCTTCGGCAGTAAAGTTTGCGAAGGATGGATCGGAACGCAAAAGATCCGCTTCCTGCGTGTAATGGATAAGGAAACAGAATCTGCCTGGAGCAGATCCCGGCACGTCGCGGGCCGGACCCTGCTGAGGCGCAGTGGGTGCTGTGTGTTCCAGTTGTTCCCGCCGCTCAGGCGTCACAAGGTGCCGCATGAGCATGTGGTAATCACCACGGTTCAGCACGCCGCATACGGAGTCCAGCGCGGAAATGCACCGGTCGATTTCGGCACGACCCGCAATAAGGGGCGGCTGCAAACGCATTACTTTGGCATCATTGAAGACAGGAGCCGTTAACACACCCTCTACGTTAAGAAGGTACGAGCTCAACAGCCCGATAAATCCGCCGTTTAATCCGCAAAATGCCATCGATGCTGAATCGGCGCGCTCTACCGGTTTACGGAACTCGAGGGCGCGCATGTAACCCCTTCCGCGAACGTCGATCAATACCCCGGGATAACGATCCTTGAGTGCTTCCAACTGTTCTTGGAAATAGTCACCGTTTTGCGCGATATCTTTGATAAAGGCTCTGTCATCATCAAGAATAAGATCCAATGTCGCATTAGCTGCCGCGCAGGCAAGGTTGTTGTTCGCAAAAGTCGAGCTATGTAGGAAACCGAAGCGATCATCCCAGACCTCAGGTCTGACAACAACGGCAGAAATTGGCATCAAACCTCCGCCCAATGCTTTACCGAGCAGCAGCATATCCGGTGCTTGTTCGCATTCCTCACACGCAAAAAGTCGGCCAGTCCGGCCTAACCCGGTCTGGATTTCGTCGATGATGCTCAGCACGCCGTACTTGCGGCAAAGTGCGATGACATCATTAAGATAACTATCGTCAGCCGGGCAGACCACCCCGCCTTCGCCTTGGATCGGCTCCACAATAAACGCGGCGATAGAGCCATGGTCGGCTTCGAGCTTAGCTTCGAGTTCCTCAATATCGCCAAATGCGATATATTCAAAGTCTCGAGCCGGTCCGCCAAAGTCCTTTTGGTACATCGGCTTACCTGTCGCGGACAAGGCACCCATGGTCTTACCGTGAAACCCGTTGTGAGTGGAGAGAATGATATCCCGACCGCTTCGAGCACGTGCAAGCTTGATCGCGGCTTCGACTGCTTCGGCACCAGAATTAGCCAACGAAACCACACTAAGATCATGTGGGGTAATGCTGGCCAGCCGGTTGGCCAAACGCTCTGCTCCGACGGCGCGCAAAGGCTGTACCATAACAGGTTGCATAGCCTCTTGCTGAAGGTTCAGTGCCTTCCAGATCTGGGAGGGATTATGACCAAAAGGCAACGCGCCATACTGCGATAGAAAATCGAGGTACTCACGTCCTGCGGCATCGTAAAGCTTACAGCCATCGCCCCGGGTCAGTTCTACATCCAGGCCGAAGGTTTCCAAAAGGCGCGCACGGGTAGGGTTCAGTCCGTTCATCATGCTTTCCATTCTTCTCAAGTGTCCAATAAAAGGTTGTTGAACCTAAGCTCACAACAAAGTTGGGCATTAATAGGGCAAAAAACGGATTTTTCGCTTGCAAGTTGTTTCCGCGCTTCCCGTGTTATTTAGAATACGAATCATTTCAAAATCTTCTAAACGCAAGAGTTGTCTCAGGTTCATACTGGGCGCAGGTCTCGGTACGTGAGATTAGAATTGCCGAAACTCCAGTAAAACAACGTCGCTCTCGATCATGTCTGCGGCTTGATAACATTATTGCGCGGCCGGTCGTGAGCATTGCTCGTCCTTTCATCACTGCGTATGGTTGTATTAAATTGGTGTCTCGGGTTGATAGCATTGCGATGACGTTTGCACGAGCATTATGGCAAACGTTCAGCGAGATCTCGCGCAAATAAAAAGATATTGGGAACAATCCGCCGACTTGTGATTCGTGAGCATTCAAATGCATGGACTTCGGGCTTGCCAGCTATCGGGTCGGTCCGGCACGCTGCGTGTTTGGGACGGAGGGGTGCCAAAGCATCAGCGCCGCCAAACGAAAAAACCACGACAAGCGATGCTTGCCGTGGCTTCTTTGATATCTGACCCGGGGCGTTTCGTCCCGGGTTAAATTTTTGTGACTTAGGCCTGACGACGACGACGGCGTCTTGCTGCCGACGACATACCGGCAAGGCCGCCCAATCCGCCAAGAAGCAGGAATGCGGAAGCTGGAAGCGGTACGACACTGATCGAACCGATTGCTCCATCGAATTCAAATGTGCGGGACTCAACAGCGAAAGCAAGTGCGCCGATGTCAGTCCAATCAATCCCGGAAGGATCATTGAATTCATTCAAGCGCAGATCGGTGCTGAAGCTGATCTGACCGCCGGGGTTGGTCAAATTCTCGAAGTAGGTTGCAATTCGCCCGCTTTGATCGAACGCATAAGCGTAGAAATCAAGAGAGCCTCCAGCGTCGAAGCTGTTGAGTTCGAATGAGAACTTGGTATTTGCAGTTGTACCGCCAACGGCGAGCAAATCCACACCCCCCAGACCGGTTACATTGACCGGGATATCAGCAGAAGTACTGCTGGCAAAGGGCGGCTGCGGAAGGTCTTTAAACGTAAACGGTGTAGTAGTTGCCGCTGTTCCTGGGCCATCGTATACGAGAACCGCTTGCCCTCTTGCACCGGTGCCGTTGGTAAAGTTCAACCCACCGCCGGATGCCTCAAACTGAGTGCCGAAGGCTGGAGCAGGAAACGTATCTGTAGAAACCCACATATAACGTTCACCACCGAGAATGCCGGGTCCAGCAAATGCTGCCGTGTCCGGGTTACCGCCACCATTGGAGAAAACAGCTCCCGGGGTGGTAAAATCATCCACCACAATTGTGGCGGCCATTGCGGCTGGTGCCGCAAACGCTACAAGCGCCGCTAGTGTTAACGAAAACTTCATATTCATAATAACTTCCCCCAATAATACCGCTGTGAATGCTTAATTTACACAGCAGGCGATTCTAAAAATAGTTTTACCTTCTATGACGTTATCGCTTCGAAACCCGCGCTGTCAACAGAATAAGGTGAAAATAAGGCTAGAATAAGGCTCGCGTCGGCTAGCTGGGGGTGTTTTCCTCGGTACTATGTGTAACCAAGCTTCGTGCGGGTTGCATACCACGTCACTTAGGTGGAGAAGATCATGTATCGGGCGAAACAGAGGCAACTTCGGCGTCCGGTTGCCACCCAGACGCTGGAGACCGCGCTGAAACCGAAAAATCTGTTCCTTTACAGCATGATTGCTGTGTACTGCGTGATCGAGATCACCTTGAGCCTTGCTGACTCTGGCGCGCTCGGGCCTGTCCGTTTGCGTCCACTGGCCTATGATTACGGCGCCTTTTGGCCCGGGCTACTTGGGAACTGGAAACCCAATTATCTCGCGCAGCCGTATGCGATGTTCGTCACCTACGCCTTTTTGCATGGCGGTTTGGTACATCTTTCGGTGAACATGATCAGCCTTTGGTCCTTAGGCCGTGCAATACTGAAGCGAGCAAGCATCGGGACATTTACCTTTCTGTATGTTGCCTCGAGCCTGAGCGGTGCCGCGGGTTTCGCTCTGTTGGCCCCGGGCCTTCGCCCCATGGTCGGCACATCGGGTGCATTGTTTGGTTTGCTAGGTACGCTTTTGGCCTGGGAATACATGGACCGGTACACCGTTCGGGAAGGAATAGAAGATGTCGCGAAGGTTATCGCGCTCCTTGTGGCATTGAACCTTGTTATGTGGTGGGCAATGTCCGGCCAACTTGCCTGGCAAGCTCATCTAGGAGGATTCCTCGGTGGTTGGATTGGTGCCTTGCTTCTTGATTACATGGCGCGCCGCCGTACCTGAGGGCTTGGCTGCAACATTCGATGTTAAATCTCCACGCACACTTCTCAGGCGCGCCATCCTCAGGGCGCCGACCCGGGCAACGTCCGTTTGGCCAAAAAATAACCACACTGCAAACTATGCTGCCCATAGTGCGATTGGTTCCACGCTAATGGGGTTGGCGGCTTTAACGATTTTCTTCGGGCCATCTTGACGATAGCGCCCGCGTACCGCATCACGGGAGACGGAGTTGTCTCCTCTCCAATCTCTGCGATGACATTCGAGTTAGAGAGTGGAAAAGAATGAGACCGTATTCGAAGGGTGGCATCTTTTGTCAGTGATTTCTGCCATTATTGGGCTGTTTTTCCGCCTGCTTGCGGTGGTTGGCATCGCAGCAGTCATTATCGGGCTTCTCTTGATCGACTTCATGTCGCGATCCGAACCTTACGAGCTCAGCAGTGACATACCCTCTACCGCAATCGTTTTCACGGGTGACTTTGATCGCATTCGATCAGGTCTCGAGATGCTTTCTTCGGGCAGGGTCGATAGACTGTTTATCACTGGCGTGAATGGCGATGCGGGGCTTGAGCCCGCACGCTTTCCTGCGCAATTCGGACTTACCGACCAGCAAACCGACTGGATTGCGACGGGCAAACTGGTCCTTGCGCCGGACGCACATACAACGCTTGAGAACGCGCTTGAAGCGGGATGCTGGCTGGATGTTCAGCCGGATATCCAGGCCGTCACTCTTATCACCTCTCAACCACATATGGCGCGGGCATCGATTGCGTTGCAACACACCATCGCTCCTATATCCGTCGTGCGGGTGATTTCGGATTCCCCTGCCGACTATAATAAACTGCGCATCGATCTCGTCGAGTTCAGCAAGTTTATAGCAAGCTGGTTTATCTCCCTCCTACCCCGCAATTTGTGGCCAGCCAATGAACCAGCGCTGTGTTGGGGCCGCTGAACGAATTTATTCAGACGACGGGCGGCCCAACCTGTCGGCCTTTCGCGGTTACTAGGGGAAAGACTCGGGCGCAGGTCTATCAGAGCGCAACACCGTCCTGAGCGAAACCAAGGGGGTCACTGGTATGGACGGCAGTAACGTGACCGCGAGCGCGGGCAGAAATTCTTGAAACCGGTCGTGTGGCATCAATATTTTCGCCTAAGTCTCCTATCGGCACCAAGGCCTTGCCGACCGGCTAGAATTCAGCGACAAACAACACAGGGCCAATTTTCGGTTCCTGACGCGAAATGATTCATTATTAAGGACTTTTTCTGTGCGCGCCCTCAAAAACCTGGTGTCGGCTGTCATTCTATTGAGCAGCGCTCTATTTTTATCCGCCTGCGATTCAGTCGAAGAACGCGCAGAACAACATTATCAAAGCGCTCTTGTCCTGATCTCTGAAAAAGATATCGACCGCGCTGTGGTCGAGCTGCGTAATGCCGTTACCTTGGACGCCACTCACAAGGCTGCGCGTCAAACGCTGGCGGAACTGCTGTTGGAAAAAGGCAACCGGCAAGGGGCCTATCGTCAGTATCTTCGCCTCGCCGAGACGTTTCCCGATGATCTTGACAGCCGCATTATCCTTTCCGAAATGGCTTTTTCCTCGGGAAGCTGGGACGAGTTCGATCGCCATAGTTCCCGCGCCGAGGAATTGGCACCAGACAATCCGCGCGTAAAGGCCATCGCTCTGGTACGGAGTTACCGGGTTGCGATTAACGATAATGACGCAGCTACCCGTCGCAGTCTTGCAAGCAAGGCCAGCGATATGCTTGGCGATCAACCGGAAAACGTGCTGTTGCGTAACACTCTTATAGATAACGCACTTCGCGAGCAGGATTATACGCAAGCACTGGCACAAATCGATTGGATGATCGATTTCGACCCCACAAAGCTTAGCCACTATCAAGAGCGCCTTCGAGTATTGTCAACGATTGGCGATGAGACCGCTGTCGAGGCGCAACTGCGCGAGATGATGAAAATTTTCCCCGATGATCCATCGAACAGAGAAACGCTTATCCGATACTACGTTTCGCGGAATAATCTGGATGCGGCAGAGGGCGTATTGCGCGATCTGGTGGTCGCCTCCGGCTCTGAAGATCCCGGTCCGGCACTTGATCTGATCCGCTTTCTGGCGGAATTCCGTGACCCCGAGGATGTTCGCGCCGAGATCAGCAAGGCTCTCTCGGAACGCGCTGATCCAGTGCCATTCCAGATTATTGAAGCGCGGTTCGAATTCTCGCTCGGAAATCACGACGAAGCCATCGCAACCCTTCAGGACGTGCTGTCGAAAGCCGAGCCATCAGATCAGTCGCTCGATCTCAAGATAACGCTTGCCAAGATGCTTCTTGCCACGGGCAACAACGTAGGTGCCCGGACACTGGTAGAGGAAGTTCTGACCGAACAGCCAACCCAGCCAGACGCGCTCAAAATGCAGGCCGCCTGGCAAATTGAAGCGGACGACACCGACGCTGCGACCGGCGCGCTTCGGACCGCACTTGACCAGAATCCACAAGACGCTGCGGCGATGACCCTGATCGCCAACGCATACTCTCGCGCCGGTCAGCCCGGACTGGCCAAGGATTTTTACGCACAAGCGGTGGAAGCGTCCGGCAACGCTCCAACGGAAACGCTTCGCTATGCCCAATTGCTGATGGGAGAAAAGCGCTATCTCCCGGCCGAGGATATCCTGGTGGCGGCTCTGCGGCTTGCCCCGACCAATACCGATATCTTGATCACACTGGGTCAGCTCTATCTGCAAACGGAAGATTTCAATCGCGTCCAAGGTGTCGTCGGCACCCTGCGTCGCATTGGAAGCGATGCAGCGATTCAAGCGGCCAACGGGATAGAGGCCGAACGGCTTAGTGGACAGAGTGGTATCGACTCGGCCTTGTCTTTCCTTGACGACTTGGCCACAGGCGCTGAAACCAACCTCGCCACGAAAATCGGTCTGGTTCGCGCTAGGCTAAATATAAAGGACAAAACCGGTGCCCTCGCCCTCGCGCGGGCGCTGAAAAACGAAAACCCCGACGACGAAACGCTGGACTTCGTGCTGGCCTCGACCCAAGTCGCGAATGGTGATCTGGATGCGGCCGCGACCCTTTACCGTGATCTTCTTGCGACAAATCCGATCCGACCCAGAATCTGGCTTGAATTATCCCGATTGGAGCTAAGGCAGGGCGATCCCGATGCAGCCGAGGCTACCATCGACGAGGGCCTCGACCACCTGCCCAAGAACCCAGAGCTGCTTTGGGCAAAAGCATCGTTGGCCGAAAGGGACGGGAACATTGATGGGGCGATTGATATCTACCAAGCGCTCTATGAAGACAATTCAAACTCGATTGTCGTCGCCAACAACCTGGCAAGCCTGCTTGCGACCTATCGCGAGGATGAGGAAAGCCTGAACCGCGCCTGGAGCATCGCACGTAGATTTCGCGAGGCCAATGCCCCGGCATTGATGGATACCTTTGGGTGGATCCTTCACCGGCGTGACAACAGCGCCGAAGCCCTACCTTATCTTGAAGCTGCGGCGAAGGGGCTACCAGAGGATGCTATCGTTCAGTACCACTTGGGTCAGGCATACATCAGCCAAAACCGTCCGCAGGATGCGCTTGAACAGTTTCGTAAAGCAGTATCGGTAGCAGGCGCAGCCGATACTCGGCCCCAGATCGAAGAGGCACGGGCGCTTGTTCAAAGTCTGCAAAAATCACCCACGATCGAGAATTGAACCAATCATACAAGAACATCTGACGAGCAGCGTTCGCCTTAATTGGCGGGCCGCTCGTTCTCAAAATTCGTGATAGGTAACGCAGCGACGCGCTGATCCTTCCGGCTGACAGCACTGGTGCCGGGTTGCTGCCGGGGTCATCATCGCACTTGTATCCAGGCTAAATCCGCACTCTGGGACGAAACTGATCGTCACCGCGTGTATCGGCGAACGGGCTTCACGCTCGCGCTATCGAAAATGAGAAGGGATTTTCCGCGGTGGGGTTGCCGTTCGGGCCTAGCGTCAATCGGGCCGAACCTAAAAGATGAACCTCGTCTGCAACACATTCGAAATCCGTGTATCGCGCGATTGCTTAATTTATACCTTTATGTATTTAAATCATTTGAAGTTGAATAATTCTTCTTGAAAATACTGGCAGTGAGCTATGCGCGCGATGTCATCCGAAAGAAACGGAAGCTATAATATGAAACAATTGTTTACTCGAATGACAAAAATTCTGTTTACTATTGTCCTTGTATCCGCACTTGGTGCTTGCGGCTTACCACGTTCCGGCCCGAAGAAAGCCGAGCTGCTTGATGTCAAAATGGACAAATACAGCAATACCGAAATTGTGGTGGTAGATGAAAATGTTACCCGTGCGGTGGCTCTTCCAGCTGACAGCGGCTTTCCTCATGTATTCGTGGATGGTAGCTCCTCTGCTCCTGACCAAATTCGGCCGGGCGACACGCTGTCATTCACCATTTACGAGAACGTAGATGACGGAGTGCTAAGCCGAGGCAACAGTGGCGCGGCCACCCTCAGCGCACTCCAAGTGGATGAAGCCGGTTTCATTTTTATTCCCTACGCAGGACGAATTCGCGCCGCAGGCAACACGCCCGAAGCGCTTCGGCGAATTATTACAAATAAGCTGAACATCCAGACACCGCAGCCTCAGGTGTTGGTGCAACGCGCGCCTGGCGACGGTGCGACCGTCTCGATCCTCGGCGACGGCATCGCGGCGCAAGGCGTCTATCCTATCCAGCGATCCAGCCGCAGGTTGATGGAAATGCTGGCCACCGCAGGCGGGATCACAGCGCCGTCGGAAGTTGCGCGCATTACCGTACTGCGCAACCATACCAAAGGTGAGATATGGTTCGAGGACATATATGACCGCCCCGAATTCGACATAGCGCTATACGCCGGCGACCGTGTTCTTGTTCAGCGTGATCCCCGTGTGTTCACTGTGCTCGGGGCAACCGGATTACAGGCAAACGTACCGTTTGGCATGAGACATCTGTCGGCACTCCAAGCTCTCGCACAGGTGGGCGGTCTGGATGGATCGATCGCCGATCCGACCGGTCTGTTCGTCATCCGCAACGTACAGGCAAAAAGCGACATCAAAGGATTTGGCCGCGGCAATCACCTCAGCGACAAAACCATTATCTACGTGCTGGACCTGACCAAGCCGAACGGAGTTCCCCTTGCGCGGAATTTCGACATGCGGGACGGGGATACGCTTTATGTCACCGAAGCACCTTACGTACAATGGACAAAAACACTCAGTGTACTGGTCGGTTCGGTAAGGGCAGCGCGAACTGCGGGCCTGACGACTAACAACGGACTATGATCGCAAACGAGTCCTATATACAGCCTGTTTGATTTGCTTCAGGAAATCCAGGGCATGTGCTCGTCAGTTCGAACATCGAAGGATATCGGTTAAAAACCGATATCCTTTGCGTTCAGCAAGTGACACAATATCGGCAACTATGGACGGTTCCGGTTTGGCAAACTTATCGGCACCGTGAGCAGGTTGTTCGGCAGCGACATGTGTCCGGCCTATTTGGGGCATCCGGGGTTGTTGGACATCATGAAGTCCGCGCATCGCATCACGGTGTCAACTCACGTCTATCATGTCGCCGTCATGGACCGGTCCCGCTTTCGTGCCGCGCGCGGTGTTCGTTTAAGCCACCTTTCGTTCGAATGCGACCGGGCTTTTTCATGCCTGTGCTGAGTGGTGACGACGCCGATCCAGTCATAGCTGATACCACCGGCCTATTTCTGGTTGGGCTGATCAGCGGTGAAGTCTCGTTCTGACAGGGTCGGCGCGACGTTGAACTTGCGGACACGTTCTATCGTAAACTTGTGCTAGCAGGTTTTGACGACGGAAAAACCATTCTGGCGCTTCATCCTGCCAACCAGGCGATATCCGACGTCAAAGCCGATTTCCTTCAGATCTTCCGGCATCTGTGGCCTGTCGTCGTAGCTGTCCAATAGAAAGTCTCCTGTGCTGCAATAAATGCAATCAAAGGAGCGGCATCAAACCGCGACAGGTCCATCTACCGCTGCCCAGAACAGGAAGATCAAAGGGAAACTTTCACGACCAGTCGCATACCGATAAGCAACGATTACGTGGCACCAAATGATCTCTTGTCGTGGCGATAGCCGTTCAACACGACACCGAGAACGTTTGTGTGCTCGGCGACTTCGCGTTTGCAGGTTTCGAATTGGGTGTAACTCGTTGTATCCGCCCGGACGACGATCAAGGCGCAATCAGCGTTCTTTAGAAAAGCTCGCGTATCGTCGTTCACCAACACTGAGGGAAGATCAAAAAGCATCAAGTCAGGCTCGTAGGCTGCCTGGATAGCATCGAGCTTTCCGGCTGTTTCCTCGGCTAGCAATATCCGCGTCGGGTCTGTCTCAGCACGTTGCGCCATCGAAACCGCGACATTTTCGCCATACCGCATGGCCTGATCTTCAAAAGGTACGGTACCCGTCAACATATCAGAGATGCCATGGGGCGGCTCGACACCGAAGAAATCGCGCAAGGATGGGTCGCGCAGGTCCAGGTCAAAGAGTATGGAACGCAGGTCGCGTTGGCGGCCAAGTCCAAGAGCGATGTTACATGCCATCGTGGTCTTGCCGGAGCCGGGCATTGGCGACGTGATTGCCAACCGTTTCCACCCGTTTTGACGCATTTGAAGGAGCGACTTTGTGCGCAAAATGTCAAAAGGCGTGGCCGTCTTGCCGGCTGACCGTGTCACTACCCTGTTCTGGCTAAGGTGCTTTTCCTGCACATCGAAGGGTGTCAAAGCCTGCCAGCGGTCGAGCAGACGCGGATTTGATTTTTCCCGGGATCGCTGTGCAATCGGCTCGGCCGTTTGGACGGCACTGTGTTCGTTGCGGGACAAACGAGCCTTGTCAATTGCTGCTTGGAGTTTTTCCATTCGACTTTCAATTCTCTCATCTGCTTTAGCTAAGCCCGATTTTGGCCAAGCTCCTCTGCACAATCACTTCCAACGGAAGATAATATGTATCTACATACCAAAGCGCCAAGGGCACACAAACAAGAACGGCAACAAGAGCCGCCACCTGTACACCGCGACGCACTATTTTCGTGGTGTGGGTCTCCATATAGGGAATCGTAGCGATCGGCTTGATGTCGAACCTTTCGGTGAGTTCGGCTGGACGACGAATAGACCTGTTCAAGACTTCCAACAAAATGAAATACCCTATTGCCAGGCCTACCCCGACAAAGATGCCCATAGCGGCTACGAGAAAACGGTCAGGCCCGCTCGGAACCTGGGGTACGTTGGCGTTCTCGATTACGTTGATCCGCTGACCTTGAGCCGTCGCTTCTATGCGTTCACCCATGCGCGCTGAATTGAGGTTGGACACCGCCGTCGTATACCGGCTTAGTATAATCTCATAATCGCGCTGTAGTTCGGAAAGTTGGAATGCGTTTGCACCACTTTCCGAAATATTTTTCTTGATTTCTTCCAGTTCGGTCGTGGTGGAGCTTATCTGCGCCTCGAGTACCGCGATTTCGCTGTCAGCTTCGGCCTTTGCAGCTTCCAGCATCGCCCCTTGTTTAGTCGCTTCTGCCCCTGCTGTATCTGCATTGCCGGTGTCGTTCCCTGCGGCAACGATAGCCTCGAGACGATCTATCTGGTCCTTCAACCGAATGACTCTTGGATTATTTTGGTCATAAGTTGCCGTCAGCCTGTCAAGTTCGGCCCTGCCGACTATCAGCTCTTCTTCGTACGGGTTGAGCGTGGTAGCGACAGGTCCGTCAAAGCCGAGCTCGAGTTGGTCTCGCTTCTTCTTGACGACGACGAGCTCCCTCTGAAGCCGTTCAAGACGCTCCTGTAACAGACTTTGGCGCCCCAACCGATACGGCTGGTCTTGGGGCAACGCTTTGGCGTTTTCGGAATTGAATACGGCGATTGCGACGTTGCGCTGGTTCAGTTCTTCGTCCAGCCTTTTGACCTCTTGCTCAAAGAATTCCAGCGTATTTTCGGCTCGGGATACCCGAAACTTGGAATTCTCCTGCAACACGAGAGTTACGTATTCGTTTACAACGTTTGCAACAATCTGCGGAGAGCGGCCCTCAAAGCTGATTGTCATCATGGTAGCCCGATCCCCGTTGCGCGCTCCCCCTCTGCGGCGAATATCAGTCGCGGCTCTCATAGCCGAAAAGACTCTGTCGGGTGCCATTCCACGGATATTCTCGAACACGTCGAACCGGTTGGCGATATCAATCAGATTTGCCCGCGTCATCAGCCGTTGCTCGATTATATCCAACTGTTCAGCCGCTCCGGCCTGCACTGCCGGCGTGATCATGCTGGACGGAATTTGTGGCGCCTCGAACAACAGCCGCGCACTGGTCGAGTATGTTTCAGGTAATTTAAACGCAGCTACAAGCCCGAAGCCCGAGAACAGAAGCACAAACAGCATCATTACCGAAAGGCGGCGCAGCAACATTGCCCAATAGAAGCCCAGGTCGAGACTCATTCCGCGGCCTTTCCAATATCTTTTAGCTGGTTAGTCAGCAGGAGTGGGGAACGAAACGGCTTCAGGATCAGACCATCGTTGATCAATTCCTCAATGATGGCCACGTCGACTTTTTCCTCTTCTCCGCTAGAAGCATAGACAAGTGCCAAGTCGCATAGCTTGTTGACAACTCGCGGGATCCCTTCTGATTCTTCGAAGATGCGGACGATCGCTTCTATGGTGAATTCTTGGCCAGTACCGCCGGCGTGCCGTAAGCGATGCATGATATATTTGAGCGTCGTATTAAGATCCATCGGCTCTAAGTGATACGAGGCCGTCACCCGTTGGGCGAACTGACGCAATGACGGTTGCCGAATAAGGTCGCGCAACTCTGGTTGACCGACCAGAATGATCTGCAACAATTCGTCCTTTCCTGAGTTGATGTTGGTCAGCATGCGCAATTCTTCCAGTGTTTCGACCCCAAGATTTTGGGCTTCGTCCACAATGAGAGCAACATGTCGCCCGGCGGCGTATTCATCCAACACAAAATCTTGAAATCTCTGGAACAACGTCACGTAATCAACACCTTCGGGTGCGGGTATGTCCAGCGCGCTCAACACCCAACGCAGCAGATCCCCCCGGTCGCCGCGTGCATTAGAAATCAGCCCGACCGTAACATCATCGCCAATGGAGCGCAGTAATTCCTGAACCAGCGTAGTCTTGCCCGTGCCCACTTCGCCTGAAACAACGGTGAGCGGTGCCCGCGTCACGAGACCATAGTTGAGAACTGACAAGGCCCGTGTGTGCGCCTTGGACCAGTACAAGAACTTTGGGTCGGGCGCCAAGGAAAACGGTCGCTCGCGAAAACCAAAATGATCGTTATAAAGAGAACTACACATGCTATGCTCGGATCACTATAATTTTGCGCGTTTTATATCGGCAAGAATAAGCTTACCTACATCTGATTGATATTGAAAGCCAGCTATGCTTGATTGGGGGCAAGGCCGGTCCTTATGATATATCAGCATATTACGCATGTGCGGCATACGGAAGCGTTGTCTTTCTAATTGTGGCCTGCTGTCATTCGACATTGATCTTGCAGTGCGCCCCTGCCGTGCCCCGTTTGCTGTTAATCGTGGCATATCTCCCGAACTCAAGGAAGAACCCGCTGTCTTAAATCGGCCCAAGGTATCCTCCTGCCCGCACACGATAAGGTCAGTTGCGGCCAGACGGTAACCCCGGCAAAAGAGCTTAGCGATGGCATCGCGCAGGTTAACTCAAGCTCCAGGTATGAAGCTAGGTAGTCGGCCAAGAAGCTCTTTCAGCAAAGCGTTCATTTCAGCCTCGGCTTTTGCCTCGCCATCCGGTTCATCCTTGTCGATGGGGCTGATCAGCCTGAGGATGGCCCCGTCTGTGCGCCCGGCCACCAAGCCTCTGGTCAGCACACTGAATTTGGCGGCGGTGTTTCTGGGAATCGTCCGCCCCATGTGGGTAAACCAGTAATAAACGATCATTCGGTCTTCTTCTTTCTGAATGATCACCCGATTTACATTGAATGGAGTCTCCAGTCCCAGCTTGCCGGAAAGATCGACCTTCTGTACTTCGGCGATTTCCCAACCGGCACCGGGAAGACAAATTTCCGGAGTATGCTGAACGCCGTCGGCTGACAGATCCTTGTACCACGCCGTAAAGAAGTCGAGGGTCGGCGCGGATATGGACCGGCTGTACTGTACACCAAGATAGTCATCGGCGGCCAAGCTCTTTTCGATGTCCGGTGACAGCCGGCGTTCGTCACCGTACTGAGTCCATGCACCAACCTCTTTGGGGAACAGCGCAAAGCTAAATCGCTCTGGTGCGACATGCGTACGCTCGGGCACCAGCGGCCAGGCGCTTGCCGCAAACACCATCAGACCGGCCGCAATGATCAGCGCAGCGGAAGGTTGCACAAGCTTTACCCGCGACATTTGCGGCAGGATATTTTGAGTGTCGAGATCAAGCGCTTCGGTCAAACCCATCTTGCGTGGGTTCAGTTTCAGCAAAATCCACGCAAGCAGGAACAGGATCAACACGCTCGCCATGAATATCACCCAGCCCTCGAAGAAATGGGTAAACCCTTCAAGCCATTCAGCCCCGAAACGCTGCATCAGGATCCCTGCCAAAGCGATTCGCACCGAGTTCATAAACACTGCGATAGGCGCGGCAGCCAAAAGCAGTAATGCCTTGTGCCATTTCGGCCCTTGATACAGGAAGGCGAACACATAAGAGAAGCTGAGGATCGGAAACAAGTACCGAAGTCCCGAACAGGCCTCGGCGACATGCAGCTTCAACACTCCTAGGTCGATGATGTTGCCATCAAGAAAGACGGGTACCCCTGCAATCCTTAAAAACCAGACCCCAAGCTCGGAGGAGACGAGCTGAAGAAAGGTAGAAACCTCGTAATATACCATGCCGGGCAGAGGCAGCATAAAGACCAGATGAAGTACCGGAGGCCAGAAATGTTTGCCGGTCTGCCAGCCAAAACTAAGCAGCAATATCCCGCCGATCCAGATGATCATAGCATAGGCCACCAGGCTGTCCGCGCTCAACAGCACACCAGTAACGGCGATTGCGACAGACACTAGAACAACGAACAAACCTGGCCAACGATCGCTCTTTGGACCGGGCTGGGCCGGATATTGTTTTAGTTCACGCAGGAACATCAGCCCCGAAAGTATCGGAATGAGCGGGCCATGACTGTATTCCGGTCTGCTCCATGCATCGAGCAATACATCAAAGCCGGCGCTAAAGAACACTCCGGCCGCAACTATGGTCACGGCCAGCCAGAAAAGCCCCCAATGTAACCACCCGGCAGAGGTCTTGTTATGATAACTTTGATCGGAAATGATTGTCATGCAGCAAATTTCTAAGTTATAATATTACTGGAAATATCTTTGGAATATGACATTTCCCATGGCTTTAAGCAAACCCCTTTTTGTCAGAGTCACATTGTCGACAGTGGTTGGCGGATCAAAACTCCGAATATCGGGATAGCCTGTCGTCCACCCAGGCGGAGATCTGTCGCCGGGCCCGTGCTTTGAGGTCAGCGAAAAGGGTCGAGCATCAGTTGATTTGAGCGCTCTGCGCGGTGCCGCCCATTCTGAACTCTCTGGCCCATAACAACAGCATCAAAATGGTCCACAGTTCGTTTCCGGCATTGACGCGCCGTGCCTGGTGCTTAGCCCACAATTCACCGATAAGGTCCGCGTCCAGGCCCAAGGCTTCGGTCAGGTCAGCATCTGTAATCAGCGCCGAACCCCATTCCTGCAACGCACCCCTCAACCAGTCGTCCAGTGGTATCGCAAACCCCTGCTTCGGTCGCTCTATCAACGACTGCGGAACATGGCGGTAAACCAGAGACCGAAGAAGTTTCTTGCCTTCGCGCCCATCCACATGAAGCCCGATGGGGATTTGTCTCGCCAGAGTGGCAACGCGCGCGTCCAGAAGCGGTGCGCGGGTTTCCAGACCGACGCTCATCGCGGCGCGGTCAACCTTAACCAGGATGTCGCCGGGCAGATAGCCGGACGTGTCCCGCGCCATGATCCATTCGGCCATGTCCATTCCCGCCGCGTCAAGTGCCCGAGGGTCAGAATGATCTGCCAGCCCGGGGTTCTCCAGCATGTTTTCCAAGCCATGTCCTGTTGAGACGAAAGTCTGGTAGAAATCCTCGGGATTTCCTGATGACCGCAGGGCAGCAGCCAGTTTTGGCAGTTTTTCAAAGGTCGTCAGCGGCAGCCGCAGAGTGGATAGCGCATACCGGGACATCTTCTCGTTTCGCATACCCCACTGTACGACACCCTGCACGGCACCAGCCCCGGCGTGGCGCAAGGCCCAAGGCAAATTGCTGATTTGGCCCCATAGCTTGGGTCCGCGAATGTGACGATTGTAGCCACCGAAAACCTCATCCCCGCCGTCGCCCGTCAAAGCGACAGTGACATGTTTGCGTGCCGAACGGCAAAGCAGTGTCGTCGGTATCTGGGAACTGTCAGCAAAAGGTTCATCATATATAGATGGAAGATCCGCGACGATGGCCAGGGCATCGTCCTCCTTGAGGGTGAATTCGGTGTGGTCCGTACCCAAATGTGCGGCCACCGCAGCTGCGTGCGGTGCCTCGTTGAACCGGGCGTCGTCGAAACCGATGGAAAAAGTCTGGATCTTGCGGACAGACCCTGCCTGCATCAGACTAGCCACCAATGACGAATCCACTCCGCCTGACAGGAAACACCCCAGCGGTACGTCGCTGATCATCTGATCGCTCACCACCTCTTCGAGGACGCTTTCCAGTCTTCTCACAGCCTCGTCACGATCATGGATCTCGCGGGGTTGCGCGAATTGCGCTTCGATCGATGCATAACACAGCTGTTTCGGTTCTGCATCTGCACGAAGATGGACGATGCTGCCGGGCATTACCTTGCGGACACCATCCAGAATGCAAAGATGATCGGGAACATAGCCAAGCTTGAGGTATGACGCGACCGCCCGTTGGTTGATGGGTGCCGTCAGCCCGCCCGCCAGCAACGTGCGCAGCTCAGACCCGAATATCCAGCCGCCGTCTTGCTGCGAAAAATAAAGTGGCTTCTCTCCCATCCTGTCACGCGCCAGTGACAGCAAATTCTCCTGACGGTCCCAAAGCGCGAAGGCGAACATCCCGAATGATTTCTCGAGTGCGCGTTCAAGACCCCATTCGACAATGGCGGCAAGCAGGGTTTCAGTGTCAGAAGAACCATTCCACGCCATGTCTGGTACGTCGTTCATCAGATCGACTCGCAGCGCTTGATGGTTGTAGATTTCGCCATTGAATGCGAAAACATACCGGCCACAGCGCGAGTGCATAGGCTGGGCCCCCGATGGACTCAGATCCAGAATCGAAAGGCGCCGATGCCCAAGCGCCACTCCTTGCGTATCATCCAGCCAGTGGCCTTCGGCGTCTGGCCCCCGATGCTTGATTGACCGGGTCATGGCTTGCACCTTGTGACGCGCCTGTCCAGCATCGGCGAATGGCTGGAAGGTAACAAAACCCGTTAGTCCACACATGAAGGGCTTCTCCTAGATTACTTCTGCGACAGAAGATTGTTGCAAGCGCCACGATAATCGTCTTGGAACAGACTGGCCTGCGCCCATCTTTCGGCGGCACGTCGCGAAAGCGCAAGCCAGGATTCAGGCGCAGCAACCAGTGCGGCGACCCGCTGCGCGGTTTCCTCGGGGGTGGTGACATGAATACCGGTGTGGCCATCCTGACAATAAGACGGAATTTCACCCACCGGCGTCACGACCGGAACCAGTCCCATACCCATCGCTTCTATGACCGACATGGCCATCCCTTCAAAAAGACTTGTCTGCAAGTAAAAGCTGTAGTTGTCTGCGCGCGCCATCAGTGCCTCTTGCGGCAGCGCACCTATAAAGTTTACGGCGTGATCAAGCCCCAGTTCGGCAACCCGTGCCCGAAGTTGGGCAAGCGCCCCGCGATCCGGACCGATAATGTCGAACTTGGCATCTGGCAGCAGTCCGTGAACAGACGCAAATATGGCCAGCGCGTGTTCCAAATTCTTTTCAGATTGCAGGCGGCCCCAATAGACAAAATTTGGCGTAACGACGCGTGACTGACCACCTGGTGGCACGTCCATCAGGGCCGGCGGACGCTGTGTCAGGAAGGAAAGCACCCGGGCCCGCTTGCGCGCCGCGGCGGGAACACGCGCCTCAACGGTTGAGGCTGAATCCGCCCAGATCTCATCGGCCAACATCATTGCTGCGCGGTTGAACAGTTTGTCGAGCAGGTGAACGTCTACTGCCGAATGCAGGAACAATACAGTCTTCGTGCGTGGACGCATCACCTTGAGCGCGATAAATGTTGGACAACTGCGCCAAAGTGATGCGACGACCAGATCCGCACGGCTTTGCAGTGCAAATTGCAACAGTTTCCAATGTGCGACAGGGTGGTTAACGGATGTCGCGGGCCCATGCCAATCGTCCGGGAATACTTCGACTGCGGAATGCGTCACCAGATACGCACGGCGAAAGCGCACAGCCCCTGCCCCGCCCTCCCAGTTGGCCGGAACAGACCGCGCGGCGGTTTCGACACCCCCGACCGTGTCATAGGGGATGAGGTGCAGGACCTCGTGCATCAGCGGCGCGCCCGTGCCCGAAACAACTGCCCGCCCAGTCCCTCATACGCGCGGGCCGTTTGCCTCGCGTCGAACTGGCGCAGCGCATGCGCACGCGCGGCCTTCGCCAGATGCCTCGCACTCTCTTTGTTATCCAGGAAGGCGGCGATTTCCTTTTCGAGCGCCTGTTCATCGCTGGACGGATAAAGCACTCCGACCTCCGGCACGACCATGTTCGTGACGCCCGGAACGGCCCCTGCAATGATCGGCAATCCCACTGCCATGGCCTGCATGATCGAATTGCTCATGGTCTCGCCAAGACTCGCGTGCACATAGATATCGAGGCTGCGCAGCAAATCGCGCACCCCCTCAGCGCCAAGCGTGCCATGCAGCGTAACGTGGTCCTGCAACCCACGCTGCGCGATCTCTGCTTCCAGTCCGGGCCTTGTGTTCCCGTCTCCGGCAATCTCGAGGCGAAGGTCCACAGAAGGGCGCGCAGCGCGAAGGCGATCAAAGGCCTTGATCAAGGTCATATGATCCTTGTTTGGTTGCAGGCGTGCCACCATGCCCAAGCGTATCACCGGGTGTGTAAGCAATGCATCGATGTCCCCGGGCACCGGACTGAAAAAATCGGTATCGAGTCCGTTGCCGATGATATGGACCTTGTCCGGCCGGTGCAGAAGGCGGAGCTTCTTGGCCGCCGTTTGTGCCGCATCCTCGGTCAGGTGAACAACGGCATCGACATTTGCATGAGCCAAGGCTAGTGATCCCCAGTCCTTCAATGGCTTGGCATGTGGGTTTTCCGTGTCGCGCACCAGCACCGCCGCGCGCGAGCGGTTCACGATAACCGAAGGGACCGTCGCCAATCCGTGGACGAAAACGAGATCGGGCGCGCTTTCGAAAATGGCTCGCCGTAAGGCCCGGTAGAACGACACATATCCCCGGCCAGGCTGCTTGGGGACGTAGCTCCACGCTATCTGGCGCTGGTCGAGGCGTTCGACGTAATCTTGCAAGGGCTCTTCGACGCCGGTCAACAGGACCAGGTGCTCTGCATCGGCATAAAAACCTGCTTCAAGCATCCCGAACATGACAGCCCCATGCCCGCCTAGCCCGGAATAGAGAACATGGACCACGCGCTGCACTTTGTTATTCCCACTCATGGACGACCTTTTTCAGATATAGCTGCAATTACATTTAGGCTCGGGCACAACCCGATCCATTAAAATATCGGAAATACCACTTTAGGCGCAGAGTACAGTTAAATGAGACACCGATTAAAGCGATAAACGTCGGGGACCTCACAGTTGAAATATCCGCACCGCTTGGAAGGTCAACTTGTGAAAAGACGATGCCAGCAAGTTCCGGCGCATGATCGTGATCTCGTCATATCCGGACTGACCGCGAAACAGTCTTTGCCCGGGGGCGAGCATGCCTGCCGTCATCGGCACGACATATCAGACCATTCTTGCGTTACGGCGCAATGACTAATTGGGCCTTAGCTTCCGTTTGGCTGTTAGGGCCAGTTTGAGCGACTTGCCAAGCGGCCAATTAAGAGCGGCGGGCCAAACGCGGTCACTGGCCTGATCGAAACCGATGATACGTGCGGCATTGGACTTCACGAAGCGGCCCAGGCCGTCAATCTCCTCTGTCGTCATGTTATTTGTGTGTAGACACATCGTATAGACCCCTGCACCGATATTGGCAGAGGATTCAAACAGTTGCGGCACGAACGTGAGACCGCCGTCGCGCCAGGGATATAGACCATAGCCATCGGTCACAGTGGTAAACCCCAATGATTTCAATGCCGCGAGCGTCGCCCTGTCATAGCTGTGGAACGGTGCCATGAAGATCTCTGCGACGATGCCCTGGTCGGCCATTATTTTTTTGCCCTGCTCCAGGTCGTCACGTTGAACTTCAAACGGCCGCCCCGCAAATTCGCTGCGCGGCGAAATGCCCAATAAACCCCGGTCGCCGGTATGGATCCGGTGCTGGTAACCGTGCTGCGAAATACCCCATCCCGCCGCGTCAAGCGCCCTGACCATCTTCCAAAAATCTGGATCGGGCGTGTCGATCACCAGATCGGGGTCGCGATTGTCGGGGACGACGCCGATCAGCGGACGAACGCCTGCTGCTTCGAAACTCGCCCGTGCGCGGGCAAATTTTTCATGGTCCATCGTCGGGCAGATATCATCCAGCCTGATCACGAAACGTGCCATCAACAGTGTCCTTTCAGCCGGTTTGATCCTGTAAAACCGCTTCGATACGCGCGAAACATTCCTGGTAGACAGCTTCCGTCGCACCTTGGGGGTCATGCAGTTCGCCGGTATGGTCATGTGCAAGGTCGTCAAACATCACGATTTGCGGTCCAAGCTCGGGGCTAATCATCAGCACATCCGCCTTGGTGCGATAGTCAAACACCACGATAGTTGCCCCTTGCGAAACAAAAGCCCTGCATGTGTGCAGATTGGTAGAGCGATGCAGCGTGCCGTCTTTGCCTCTTTGTTTCAGAAAACGTGCTGCGGCAGGGCTGATGCCACGCCCTTGGAACGGCAGGACACCGGCAGAGCGCACCTTGCTGAACCCGGCATCCCGAAACAGGATTTCGGCGACGGCACTGCGATTGATGTTTCCTTGGCACACAAACAACAGCGGCTCTTGCGGGTCCAGACGCCGAAACCGGTGGCGGTGACCCAGACCAGCGGTCTTCATGCGCAGCGCCAACCGGCCACGACGCCCCAGCCGGGCCAACATCGGATTGAATTGACCCAGGGCAGGCAGAATGTCATCGCTCTGCTCGATGTCCATATGCTCTTGCTTTAGCAACGCGCGCGGCGGGGCGGAAAGCCAGTCGAGCAACGGAGAGCCGCGCGAAAGCCACCGCCGGCGTTGCCCGACCACCCAACGTAGATCGTTCTTCAGGTTGCGCACATGTACGGGGCGGTCGCTGCGGACCAATGCCGTTGGCAGCGACAGACCCAGGGCTTGGGCAACCGCCAGAGCGGGAAAATCGACTCCGGCGCGGATAGCGGTTTCTATCGACCCCCAAGGACGACAGTTCATCTCCATAATCGTCAGTCGGTCGGCGTCCTGCTTCAGTTCGATCATCATCAACCCCGACCAATTCAGTTCGGTCGCGATGCCACGCGCGATTTGCAATTCGCGTTCGGACACCGGCACGTTGCAGCGATAACTACTGCCGCCTCCCTCGGGTGGTTCGTGAAGGCGTCGGTTCATGCTGATCGCGACCAGGCTCCCGCGGTCAGCCAGGAAATTCAGGCCGACCCCGTGCCCAGGAACCGGTTGCTGGACCAGAACCGGCAGACGAGGCAAATCTTCGGACAGCTTGCGTTCAAGCTGCGCGGGCGTGGTACATTTCTTGACCTCAAATGCGTTGACAAACCCGTCCGACAGCAGAGAACTTCGCACCGGCTTGGCGTAAACCGGCCCTTGTTCCAGCAGCTTGAATGCCGGCGTCTGGTCATCGCCGAATTGCATCAGGACGCCATCAGGTACGTGCAACCCGACCCGGCGCGCCAACTCCAGTGCTTCAGACTTGTCCACCGCCTTGTGATAGGCTTTGGGATCGGGGCCGACGATCACAAAACGCGACGCTATCGTTGCATCCCCCGCATAAACCAGTTCGCAGGCCAAATCGGTA
Source organism: Sulfitobacter sp. L-8 (assembly GCF_056859255.1). Classification (NCBI taxonomy): domain Bacteria; kingdom Pseudomonadati; phylum Pseudomonadota; class Alphaproteobacteria; order Rhodobacterales; family Roseobacteraceae; genus Sulfitobacter; species Sulfitobacter sp. L-8. The sequence goes on along the minus strand of NZ_JBSXOD010000037.1, from coordinate 139,178 downwards.
ATCGGAAAAATCGCGTCATAGTCGTTTTCCGCGAGATGAGCGGTCAAACGGTCAAGCACCTTGATCGCGTCGGTAACCGGTGACCCGAAATAGAACCGTCTACGACAATACCGGGACATTTCCGCAGGCTGACGTACCGGATCAAAGGCGACGATCTCGACAATGGCACCCTGCCGGCCGAGCGACCGGCAGACCGATAGCGCGGCGCGTTCGTTGCTTCCCAAAAGCAGAATGCGTTTGCCGGATAGAAGGCGATCAGTCATTAAACAGGCTCATCGGGGGGCGTATCCTTGTTGGTCTTTTGTCCAATGAGGCGCGCAGGCACACCGGCCAATATGGAGTTATCGGGAAAGCTGCGATTCACGACGGCATTTGCACCGATCCGGACACCATTGCCAAGACGGATTCCGCCGAACAGCTTTGCCCCCGGTCCGATATAGACGTCATCGCCAAGGTGCGGAGCCTGCCCGTCTTTCAGCCCGAGGTTGACGCAAATGTTTATCCGCGCCCGCGCGCCGATGCGCGCCTCTGGGCTGATCACGATAGTGCCCCAGTGGTTCAGCCGCAACCCAGGCCCGCAGGTATTGGGTGGTATGGTGAAGCCAAGGTAAATCGACAAAAGGCGGAAATAAACCACCACGATCGCCCGGTGGACCCGAATGATCGAGTTCTGGCGGCGGTTTGTGAGGTATTCAACGCGCCTGAGGACGCGCAGGAAATGTATCGTAGGATAACGCAGCCCCATCCCCAGTCTCCACCGGGACAGTCCGGCACCCTCCAGATCGGCTTTTCGCCACGCGCGAAAGTCATCTTTGGAACGTATAGTGGGCGATAGCTGCATCACCGCACCCCGCGCCGTATTCCGGCCAGATACTGACCAAGCGTCGGATGATACCATTGCTGGCCCGGCCCTTCTGTCGGTACCGGTTCCGGCAGCGTGCCCACGCGATCGAGAGTGTTCAGGGTATCGACCAGAACGGGCAATGCTTCGGCAAGCTGAACAAGCGGATACGTCACGAAACTGTCATCAGATTCCGGCGCCGTCCGAACGTGCTGCAGCACTGCCCCGGTATCGACGCCGTGGTCAACCACATGCACCGTGGCTCCGAAATCCTGTGGTTGCCCCGACCACAGTGCCCAATAACCGCCATGTACCCCGCGAAATTGCGGCGTTATCCCTGCATGGATATTCAAAACTGGGGCCCCTGCCGCCAGCAACGTGTCGGGTTTGACGATGCGCGTGCCGCTCAGCACTACCGCATCCGGAGCAAGCTTTTTCAAGAGCTCGCGCGTTTCAGGCGCGTTTACGGTGCGGATAGACGTCACTCGGTTCGGCAACAAAGGATCGGCGCGCAAGCGATGGACCTTGCGAAGGTAGCTCAGTCGACTGGCACCGCGCCGCCGGAGAACGGGTAAAACCAGCGCCATGAACAGCGCCTGACCGAAAACCGCGCGCCTGCCCAATCGCCGCGCCCGGCCCCGCAATAATGCCCGGCGGGACTGCGACGGTTCGATCAATACGGCAACAGGAGGGATGCCGGCATCATCCAGATAGTTGACCAGAATATTCGTCGGCGTACCGCCCGAAGCCAGAACGACTACTTTCATTGACGCTCTCCGCTGGTTGCCATTGTTCGCGACACCATTCCGTATTCTTCGCGCAAGCGGGTAAAATGCGCAATGATCCGGTCCAAGCCAGCCAAGTTGGCTTCTGTATCGAGGCCGAAATTATGCGGATGCCACCACAGGTGAAATCCGGTTTCGGTCTGGGCCGCTCGCGTCATCGCCCGTTCTATCACCGCCAGATGGTAGGGATGCAGCGCTGTCAAGCGCCCGGCGCGGGGTCGCAGGAAATGGCTGGCCGGCACGTTGTTGCCCCCCGGCCGGAAAAGATGCGGCCCAAGCACACCTGTATGGGCATCGGTCAATCGCATCAGACGGCGGGGCAGCGTTTGCCCGGCACCGGCTACCGACCGATAGGCCCACGCACCGGGATTGCCCCGATAGCGTCGGATACCCCTTTGTTCAATCGTGTCGAGATGCAATGGTGAATACTGATTGCGCGGAAACACTATCGACTGAAGCGTAATGTTGCGCTGTTTGGCCACCTGACACGCCGCGTCCAGATCGGCGGCAAAGCTTGCGATATCTGCACCCGGCTCCAGGCAGTAATAATGCGACATGGTATGCGTGGCAATTTCCTGTCCGGGACAATCGGCTATCTGATCGACCAGCGAGGCACCGAAGTAATACGGATCGTGGGCTTCGTCCGCGCCCAGTTCATCAAGGTAGCGATAGTTCGACAAGGCTGGGTTCTGGTAGCGCGGCCACAGGTCTTTGTGAGGGAGTACCTCGAGCAGTTCCTCGCGAGAGCCGCAGAACGCCGCGCCGACCGTCGCCCAGGTTGCCTGAATGCCGTGCCGAGCAAACCGCTCGAGCGTCGGCGCAATCGCCGCCCGCCCGCCCAGAATGTTCGCGCCATAGCTGTCGCGCGTAGCGTGATCCCGGACCCCCCAAAGCAGCTCGAAATCCAGCGATATAACGATTTCTCCGCCGCTCATCGCGTTTTCTGCTCTTCTGGCAATCCCAGAACACGGCACCAGGCGTTCAGGACCGTATCCGGAGCATATCGCTGCATTACGCCCGGTGCCGCTGCCGCAAGTCGTGAACGAAGCTCCGTACTGCGCATAACTTTATCTAGGGAGGCAGCCAGCGAATCGACAGTGTGATCACGGACGAGAAACCCGTCGACGTTGTGTTGAATTATCTCTTCCGGGCCAGTATCGCAGGTAAATGCTACGCACGCTTTGCCCGCTCCCATCGCCTCGACCAGCACGTTCGGAAAACCTTCGAACCGAGAACTGAGCACGAACACATCGGCTGCTGCGTACCAGTCGGGCATGTTGCCAAGATGGCCGGGCAGAAACACTCTTTCGGTCAACCCCGACCTGGCGGCGGTATCCAGAATATCCTGTCCGGAAATCCCCTGTTCTTGCCGGCTTGGCAGCAGTCCAGGAATGGCTAGGTCCCATTCCGGGTAGTCGTTTGCAATCTGCGCAAAGGCCGCGATCAGCAAGTCGAACCCCTTTTGATAAGGTTTGGTACCAACAGCCAGCAAAAGCTTGCGCCCGGGCCGTATAAACGATTGTGGCCGAACCACCGGCGGCCCTGACGGCAGGCTTGGCTGCACCGCATTGGGAATGATGGCAACGCTTCGGCTACCGGTTTCCCGACGCATCCAATCGGCAATCGGCTGCGTTTGGGCGACCTGTGCATCGGAAAATCGATATACAATGCGGCGCAGCGCAGTCCAAATCTTGTCCTGCTCGCGATGCCACGGGGCGTTGCGTTCGGAAACAACTACCCGCATCCGGCGGCCAAAAGAGGAAACAACCGCCATCACCGACTCATGCGGCATCATCGCCACCATTGCAGTGACCCGGTGCCGCCGCAAAACACGACGCACCTGCAAACAACGCCGTATGTTCACAAGCAACTTGCCAGGCAGGGTGTCGCGTCCTTCGTCGAACCCGACGGTTTCGCGGTTGATCCCGTCCGGCAGTGTGAAAAAGTCAGCATCGGGGGCGGAGTGCGTGAGCACTACAACGTCATGTCCCCGACGATGCAATTCGCTGGCCAGCCAAACGGTGACACGTTCGGCACCCCCAGCCTTGAGGGTCCCGATAAACAGGCAAACGCTGTGCCGCGCGTCGGTCACGAGATATCCCCGTTGCGCTGAGGCCGAAGCAATCGCGCGGCGGTGCGCCTTGGCCACCCCACTATCCGCTTTCCCAGAAACATCAGCCAGTCGCTTCGTTTCGTGAACGAATACCGACGGAAATGGCAGATTCGGGGCCGGGCTTCTCGTTTGCTCCAAAGCCACAAATTTTTCGGATACCGAATATTGTATTCCGGTGGAAGCGTAGCAAGACGCAAATCCGAAGCCCACAGAAGCTCTCGCAGGGTGACCTGGTCCTTGCGGAAACCTGCTGTCTTGTAGCTGTCTGACCAATCTTGCAAAAGCGCTTGCGTCTTTGCATTCCGTCGTACGGCAACAACACCAGTGTTAAGCTGAGGAAAGGAATCCGGCAGCGCCTTCGTCCAAACAGCCCGCGTCGCGTCGCGGTTGCGGGCGTGGGCATGCGCCATCGCCATATCGAACCTTTCAAGCAGATCGAACAATTCACTGACATCCTCGAGCACCCGTATGTCGGCATCAAGGAACAGCGTTTTTTCAAAGGGCGAGTTCATCAGACAATCGACCTTGGAACGGTGATGAACGGATTCGAGTTCGATAACCGGATCGAACACTTCGCTCAGCGTGACGCCAAGTTGCCCGGCGTTGGTGAACAGGGCGATCGGGACCTCGGGCATATGACGGCGTACAGATCGGGCGGCCGCTTCGGCGCAGGCGATATATTTTGCGCCCGTAGCGACGAAGACCACACCCGATTTCACCAAGGGCTGCGGAGGTCCGTCGAGTGTATCTGACTTTTCGAGGCTCACTTTGAAACGTCTTTCATTAATTGCGCGTAAATTCGGTCGGGGCTCAACCCGTCACGCAGGCGCACGATCAGCCGCGCCAGATGATAATCGGCTGACGGTTTCGCCTGTGCCCGACGCATCGCGGGCTTACGGCAATCGACCAGTTCGCGTCCTACATATGTTGATAGACGCTGCATGCCGGCATCCGTTGTCATGAAGTCGGCATAGTTCAGCAATAACATACGCGGATGTTTGCGTTTCACATCTAACAGGTGCTGGTTATAGACGCACCAGGCGCGAAGCGCATCGGGCAGAAAAGCAGGGTCGCGGTTGATCCATTTGCGGTCGGCTCGCCGCAGGTAATGGCCAAATACCTCGACCGGGTCCCGGACAATGCCAACCAGGATCGGGGTTTCCAAAACCTGCTCCCAGAAACCGAACGTAAGCAGTGTACGGGGGTCTTTGAAACCCCAACTCCGCGATCGCATCCCGGCAAGAAGTTCCTGCGCTTGTTCCAGATGCAACGCTTTTGCGGCACTCGGAGCGAGAGGGCGGATCAGCCGCAAGCTTTCAGTTCCGGTATCGCCTAGCAGAGCCATGTTCAGCGCCCGGGTTTCTGCGCGCTCCATCTTGTTGCCATCGTCATAACCGCCGCCGGCGTCTGCTCCGACCATCTCGATACCGCTGCGGTGCAAGGTATCTGCAATCAAGGTGGTACCGGACTTGTGCATGCCCATTACCACCACGGGCCATGAGGCTGTCGTTTGGCTGAAGTTGACTTTGTTCATGATTTGCTACCGGTGCCAGGCAGGACGTTGCTGTATACAGCCGCCCATTTTTTCTTGATAGCTACATCACCAAACAACCCATCGGCAATACGCGAAATTTCGTCAGGTTGATAAGTAGCATATGTGCCCATCACGCGAAGCATCGCAGTAGATAGCGCGTCGGGATTATCTTTATCACACAATTCTCCCAAGCGGGAATCAGTTAAAATATCTTCTGGACCTCCGCATCTTGTCGAAACCACCGGTGTGCCGACAGAAAGTGCCTCAACCATCGGAAGCCCGAAAGTTTCGGTATCGCTTGAAATGACGCAGCAGTCCGCTGCTTCCGCCAAGTGTCGTATAGCCGCGCGGTCTATCCTGCCAGTCACGATAACAGACTCCGTTATATCGGGATGCCGGCGGAGAAAATCGCTCATGATCTCTGCCTATAATATGTTCCTTACGGCATGTAGCAGCCGTCGATGTCTTGAATAATGCGCGCTTGAGCATCCTCCCACATTTCCCCGAGCTTTCGGTCCCATTCAGGCGTAAATTTCTGGAAATGTTTTTTCTTCCACAAACTGCTCGGTCTCAAGGTGACTTCTCCGAGATACACGTCATCATCTGACTCATAGAGATCAACCCGGACGAATGGCGTCTTCACGCAAAGAGATATTTTCTTCGCTGCCTCTAGCAACTTATCGATATCTCTAGGCGCTAGTAAACTTGGATCATATCGAAATCCCAATCGATCTATTGGACCCAGATCTCGACCGTCCGGAGACCATAGCTTGTATGGTTTATCTGGCTTGCCTTGGTCACCTTGCCTAATCAGCCCCACCTCGCCATAGAAAGAGAATACTTTCCAGTTCAGTGAAGGGCGATTATTAAACTCGACAAGTTGCTCCGCTATAAACCCGACGCCCGAAAATTTCGATAGGCCTTCCACATACAGGTTCGTAAGTTTATTTGAGTAGTTTTTACCATTCAAAAGATCAATTAACTGGCCGTTTTGTTGCGATATGAGAAACACCCCGTCCGCACCGGACCCAACGATCGGTTTAATTACAAACTTGTCTGGAAGTGAGTCGAGATCAAATTCACTAAGTTCCATGAACGGCCCCTGTAGTATACCAGCAGCCTTTACGTTAGCTTTCTCAGCGACGGTTTTCTGACCAATTTTGCTCTCAATGGAATATATTGGTCCATCCCCAACTTTGCGTATGTTTCGCAGCCGCTTAGCCAGACGCTTTCGCTCGGCCATTTTCGCGTAAAAGCTCGGATTAGGCATCCTGCGACGCCTGTATTCCTCTTGGTAACGAATTAGTTTATCTTGAACTCTAGCAAAGGTAAGGGAATTCATCCATGCATCCTTTAAACGCTGGCAGCTGATTGACGCGGCAATCAAGCGACCATCTAGTTTGCATCATTTGTAAAATGTTACTCATTTTTACAGTCCGTAACCATTCAAACTTTTTTATCCAGACGGGTCAGCGTCTTGAATACCGCATTTTGCGCGTTCAGCCGGTCCCACGTGTCGAAGCCCGCAATGTTACCCTTGTCCAAGACCAAAATCCTATCGCAGCGGCGCACCGTACTGAGCCGATGGGCGATAATAACGATGGTTTTGTCCCCAGGCAGTGCATCCGTGGCCGCCATCACCTCACGTTCGGTCACATTGTCAAGCGCAGACGTCGCTTCGTCAAACACAATCAAGTCAGCATCACGATAGAGAGCACGCGCAATCCCGATCCGTTGGCGCTGCCCACCCGACAATCGCAAGCCGCGCTCGCCGATAGGGGTATCATATCCTTGCGGCAGTTCATTGCACACAAAAGTATCAAGCTGGGCGAGTTGCCCTGCCTTCTCGACCCGAGCCCGGTCGATCTTGGCGGGTGAAACACCGAAAGCAATGTTCTCGGATACGCTGGCATCAAGCAGATAGATTTCTTGGGGGACGTACCCGACGGAACGCCGCCAAGATAGAAGTCGACCCGAGGTAACGGGGATGCCGTCGGCCAGAATCTCGCCTGCCTGAGGTCTCAGAAGGCCCAGCAGGATATCGGCCAGCGTCGTTTTGCCCGCGCCGCTGGTTCCAACGATTCCGATCCGTTCGCCGGCCTGAATTCGTAGTGTGACCCCTTGCAAACCAGGAACATCAGTATTGGGATAACAGTAACTTATTCCGTTCAGCACCAGTTCTCTGCGCAGCGGCAAAGCCGGCTCCTCGGTTTCGGCTCCATCAACACCGCCTTCACCGACAAACATGCCTTCGTAAACGGCATCGACCGCAGCGCGGCCATATCGCAGTAACCCGACGTTCGAAAACAAGCGACTCAGTTCCGGCATCAGGCGTTGCGCGGCAAGGGCCATGACGCCCAAAATTGGGACCAGTTCTGCCATAGCTGCGGTCGGATCATCGGCGTTGGGGTCAAGTACGAGAAAGCTAACCAGAATGACGCCGGAAAAAACCAATGTCTGAACCACATAAGGTGGAAGTTGGGTCAGTACATTCTTGCCAATATTCGTATGCGCCATCTTCAACGAATGTCGGTCAAAACGCGAAATGAATACCCGTTCACTGCCCAGTAATTTGATATCCTTGATACCGCTCAGCGCTTCCCCGGCGACCCTGAATCGAGCCTTGTTCGAGGTCTTTCGAATTTCACCGGAGGTGGTCAGTTTTCGGCTGCTGGCAAGCAAGGCCACAGCGAACACGCCGCCCACCACAAGAATGGAAAAGATCGCAATCACCGGATCGACCCAGATGACCACGACGATGACCATCGACATAGTGATCGCTGCCGAAATGACTTCTGTTGCAGGGCGCAGAAAATATTGCACCACATTGCTGCTTTCATCTAAAATCCGAGAGCTCATGTCGCTTGAATGGGCGGTCAGGAAAAATTCATAGGGCTGATGCAGATATCGCGCCAGCAAACGATGGCTGATACTGTGCACGCGCATCATGGTAAATCGAGAAAGCGCATACACGCGCAGCATTTGCATCGCATTGGCGATCACGATCATCGCGACCGTCGCCAACCCTAGCGCAACGATGAATGTGTATTTCGATGAAAAGCCGAACCGCTCATATGCCCAAGCGAGCTGCGATGTGGTTTCGATGCGCGAAGGGTCAGACAAGACCGTCAGAAACGGCAGGACTGATCCCACCATCACCGCGGCACTGAGTGCCGACAGAATGACAATTCCCAGAACGATCCAAGCCATACGACGCTCATGTTGGTCCAGCAACGATATACCCCGTTTCCAGAGCGTCAGATCAAGGAACGGCTTCTTCAGGCGTTTAGGCACTTCGTTCATACAGGAGCTTTCTGACGTGATTTTGACATCCGCCTCAACAGTTCGTTGCATTGTTTTTCACCCAAGAAATACATACCCCAGCAGGCGGCAAGTATTACAGGCAGGAAAAGGATCCAGGCCCAATAACTTTCGATATCCTGAGCACGTATGTTGAACTGCTGTTCGAGGATCAACGCGATCAAAAAGATGAATGCCACATGAAAGATATAAATGGAATAGCTGAAGTATCCCCAGTTCCAGCGCGGGTTCGATGTCCACGCATGTGGAAGGTTTCGGATGCACAGGACACTGAAAAGTATCATTAGCGAATTAGACACTGCATTGGGCGCGCCGTAGAATGTCTTCACGACCACTATGAGCCCCAGCAACCCCAAGGCAACCATCACGAAGGTGCGCACCTGCAAGACCGGCACCCGTTCGATGTAATGATACGCGACGACACCGGACATAAACCAAAACGCTGCATTGATCGCAAAGTTTACCAGAACCGAGGAGGACGGGTTTGATTCTACCCCCCAAAACACGACGCCGATGATTGAAAGCAACACCGACGCGCCGAAGACCGCAGGAATTGCCGCTCGGTACCAAAGCAGCAGAGGGCATAGAAGATAGAAGATGACTTCATAGGGCAGCGACCAGAACTGTGCCGTAATGGGCGTAGCGACCTCTACATAGGTCGCCATCAGAAACAGACCCTCGGCCGTGCAGAGACGCCCCGTGCATCTCTGAGTGATGTTACCGTCCGGATCGTACATCGTATACAGGACACAGACGAAAGCAGCGAGCGCGATTGCGACCAGATAGGGTGGCCAGATGCGTATCAGACGTCGTTTATAAAACTGGGGTGGCGACGTAGTGTACAGTATCGAATGCGCCATTGCAAAACCGCTGACGCAGAAGAACAAGATGACAAATTCAGTGCCAAGGGCGGTCGCCTGCAGTAGCGAAATAGACACATAATCGTACAGGCCAAGCGGATCGGCAGACTCCGCTATTGTGCGACCGCCTCCTTTGAAAAAGTTGCCTCTGACGTGATTTACAACTACATAGACTGCTGCAAACCCGCGCATGAAATCCAGCACGTGGGTTGGCACGCGCGCCTGTGTGGATTGGCTCGAGCTGTTCGACACAACCGTTTCTGTCTTATCCATCATATGTCACGTCCGACAGCCGACATACTACAGTCATAAATTGCGGCGCAGTTGGTGCTTGATGAATAAAACGTCATTAAGTTGCTCCATGTGTTTCCCGACATTTGCATTCTAAACCCTTTACCGCCCAGTCATAGAATACACAGCGCGCCCAATCCATTCCCGCAGGGCGGTGTTCAGTAATCCCAGGTTGCGTTGGAAATTCCAACCAAGCGCGTCTGACCAACCTCGCGTTCGAAAATCGACCGGGAAGGGTATGATTCCTTGCCAGCCCGCAGCCCTAAAGCTGCTTACCGCGCGCGACATGTGAAAGGCGCTGGTCACCAAGACCCATTGCTCCCCGTCCTTAGGGCCCGCGAGCAAATGGCTCAGGCGTGCGTTCTCGGCGGTATTCCTAGATTGCCTTTCAAGTAGCATCCGTTCCGGCGCAATACCCTGTGCGAGGAAAATTTGTTCGGCGACCGCAGCCTCGGATACTTCATTTCCTGCGCCATCGCGCAAGCGGCCACTGCCACCGGTAAAAAGCAGTCGCGCGGCAGGATAACGGTGGGCAAGCGCCGATGCAGCGATGTAGCGGTCGCCTCCCTCGTCAATTTGCGGCTGCCCGGACCGTGTAGTGGCGGGCACGTCTTCACCGCCGCCAAGCACGATAATACCGTCAACCTGCCCCAAAGCCTTTTTTATAGGAAAATCGGCTTCAAGAGGCCGCATGAGTACGTCTCCTAATGGTAAAAGCCCGATACCAAGAATTGCCAAAACGAGCGTGGCGGAGGCGACTTTTGCCACGCGAGCCCAGGAACGCAGGCCAGCCCAAAATGTCAGTACGGCAATGACAAGAAGCCAGGTTTCCAGCTTCAGAGCGGTGCCGAACAGTTTTGAGAAAACGAAGAAAACCGTATCCATTGCCCCGAACCGTATCAATCCTGCCTTGAAAGCAGGACTGGCCTATCGTCAAGTACACGCTGCACTTGACCCATAGGAAACACACGACGGCGACGGGACGACGTGGACTTCGACAGTTTCCTCATCGCCACCCTTGCCCCGCAGTTTGCGACCATGTCTGCAAAACGCTCATGCAGCGGGGTTGACCTTCGTGGGTAGCAGGTCACGCAAAGCGGTACGGTAGGCATCTATCACAATACTCTGGCCGTACTCGTGCTCCATTTTCAAGCGACCGGCACGGCCGAGCGCCGCGCGCTCCTCCAATGATAAAGCGATAAATGTCTCACAGGCCGCTGCCAAACTTTCCTCACTGCGGACGTCGCAGAGAAAGCCGGTGTGCTTGTTATCCACCACTGCCCGGCACCCCGCGACATCTGTAGCGATAAGCGGGCGGGCCATAGCTGCGGCCTCAATGAGCGTGCGCGGTGCCCCCTCTCGGTAAGACGGCAGAACTATGCATTGCGCGGCCTTGATCAATGGCCGCACATCTTCGACCGTTCCAAGATATTCGATGATGCCTTCCTGTTCCCAACCTCGAACAGTCTCCCGGTCGATCGCTGTCCGGTTTTCGCTACCCGTGGCGCCAAGAAGCTGGAACCGAACTCCGGGGTTACGCGCCTTTACGCGCCGCGCTGCGCCGACGTATTCCAACACTCCTTTGTCACGCAACAGCCTGGCAATCATCAAAAATTGCGGTGCCTCGCTTTGGGAAGGATAGTCGGACGCTGCGAACCGTTCGAGATCAATGCCTGATCCCGGCAGGCTTCTGGCTTGGCTGTCAGCCACCAAACCGCGATCGAGAAACAGCTCTCGGTCGTCGTTGTTTTGAAAGAAAACAACCGGAAGGTTGCGGAATGCTGTTTTGTAAAGCGCCACCGCAACCCGTTCCAGCATGCCGCCTGAAAGAAAGGCGGTGCCTAGACCTGTGACATTGGCAATAAAGGGAATCCCAACCGATTTCGCTGCAATGGCACCAAAAATGTTATTCTTGATGGTAAAGCTTAGAACTACGTCCGGCTTCAATCGGCGGAAGTGCCCGCGCAGACGTACCAGCGTTTTTGGCTCCTCTAGCGGATTAAGGCCCTTTACGCTCATCTCAAGGTGATGAAACTCGCACCCTAACGCCTCGATTTTCGGCACCGTATCGTCCCATGGCGCAAGGACGATAACAGTGTGCCCATCGGCCAGCAACGCGTCCACGAGCGGACGCCGGAAATTCCAGATGTTCCAAGCGGCGTTGACGGTTAACAAGACCTTCACCGGGGGCACCGAAATGCGAATGCACAAAGACACGTTTGAGCATGATGTGCCACGACCGGGTGTCTCCAGAAAAAGTCGCCCGACCGCAGGTTTGTACCGAATTTGACCTTCAGATCAGCCATATTTGCCCATGTGCTCCGTTCGTCACTCGCAAATCCTCTGCGCAGGTGCGGTTTGGTGAGTTTCCAGGGCAGCCCGGAGCCGCAGCATGACAGTCTGAACTGGCCGGCAGAACCAGGAGTTACAGTCGAAGATCACTGTCATCGACCGCCAGAACGTATTTGAGGTCATATAGGACGTGTCCGTCTCGGCCGTACTTGCGCAGTTCTTGCTCCCCACTGTCCCGAAACTGGCTGTGGGCGACAGCCAGCAAAATGGCATCGTAGGAATTCTCTTCTGGCGTGTCGACCATACTGACGCCGAGCTCGGCCTGTGCCTCCTCCGGATCGACCCACGGGTCATGCACATCCACGTTAATCCCGAATTCTTCGAGTTTCCGTATTGCGTCGATGACGCGCGTGTTGCGCAGATCAGGGCAATTTTCCTTGAAAGTCAGTCCGAGCACCAAAACCCTGGCCCCCTTGACCTTAGCCTCGCGGTGGATCAGAGCCTTCACCAGTTGTTCGGCGACATAGGCACCCATTCCGTCATTCAGACGACGGCCAGCAAGAATGATTTGGGGGTGATAGCCGATTTCTTCCGCCTTATGCGTGAGGTAGTAAGGGTCGACCCCAATACAGTGCCCTCCGACCAGCCCTGGTCGGAACGGCAAAAAATTCCATTTGGTCCCCGCAGCTTGTAATACTGCCTCGGTATCAATGCCTAACCTGTTAAAGATGATAGCCAGCTCATTCATCAACCCGATATTCAGATCGCGTTGCGTATTTTCAATCACCTTTGCCGCTTCGGCGACACGAATGCTCGCTGCCTTGTGTGTCCCGGCTGGAATGATTGAGCTGTAGAGCGCGTCTATCCGATCTGCTGCCTCTGGCGTCGACCCCGAAGTCACCTTGACGATATTAGGCAGTCGGCGATCCTTGTCGCCGGGGTTAATGCGTTCGGGGGAATACCCCACGGTAAAATCGTCGTTTACACGCAGGCCCGAGAGGCGTTCCAGGATTGGGGCACATATTTCTTCGGTAGCACCGGGAAACACCGTTGACTCATAGATGACCATGTCACCGGGCTTCAAAAGGCCGCCCACCGTTTCAGAGGCGCGAACCAAAGGCGTTAGGTCAGGCCGTTTAGAGCTGTCTATCGGCGTGGGTACTGTCACGATAAATACAGTACATTCTTTCAGATCGGCGGTGTCCGCCGTCGCCGTCAAGTTGACTGACTCGCGCAGCTCGGCTTCCGAGACTTCCCGCGTGTGGTCCTGCCCTTCGCGAATTTGCGCTATGCGGTTCGGATTGATGTCAAACCCAACGGTCGGGAACTTCTTTCCGAATTCCACCGCCAACGGAAGGCCGACATAGCCCAGTCCAATTATCCCAATCTTTAATTCATCTGAATGTGTTAAATCACTTGTCATAATAATCCCTGAACCATGTCACGAAATCCCGGATGCCGTCTTTAATATCTGTTTGGGGGCGGTAGCCGGTCAAACTTTTCAAAAGCTCGGCATTTGCCCAAGTCGCAGGAACATCGCCCGGTTGGATGTCCATGTAGTTGCGTTGCGCCTTGACACCAAGCTCGTCCTCGATCGCGTCCACAAAATCCAGAAGCCGGACCTTGATGGAGTTACCGATATTGACAATGCGGTAAGGGGCCACGGGCGACAGGCTGTCGCCTGCTTTGATATCATCCGCCGAAGCGGGCCGTTCGGGCGGCGTGTCGATCAAAAGCCTTATGCCGCGAACCAGATCGTCGACATAAGTAAAGTCGCGGTACATGTCACCGTGGTTGTAAATATCGATTGGACGCCCATCCAGAATCGCATCGACGAATTTGAACAACGCCAGGTCGGGCCGGCCCCATGGTCCATACACCGTAAAGAAACGGAACATCGTCGTGGGCAAGGTCCACAAGTGCGCGTAGGCATGGGCCATGCTCTCGTTCGCCTTCTTTGTAGCCGCGTAAATCGTGAGCTGTGTGTCGGCTTTCTCTGTTTCCTGAAACGGCATTTCGTCGTTGGCACCGTAAACCGATGATGTCGAGGCCATCAGCAGGTGCTCGACCTCCAGCTTGCGGGCCGCTTCCATGACGTTGAAGGTGCCGATAACGTTGCTGTCCAGATAGGCGCGCGGGTTCTCGAGTGAATATCGGACGCCGGCCTGAGCAGCGAGATGCACGATTACATCCGGCTTGAAATCCTGGGCTACCGACCAAAACTTTGCTTCATCCTCAAGCATACCTTCGGTTGCAGAGAAGGCGTTGCTTTGCAACAGCATCGCGTGTCGCCTTTGCTTCAGCGTGACATCATAATAGTCAGTCATCCCGTCATAGCCGTGCACGCGGAACCCTTCGGCCAGCAAAAGCTTTGACAGGTGGAACCCGATGAAACCCGCTGTCCCTGTAATTAAAATACGCTTCATTGTAACTTATCCGATGTCAATTTTATTGTAGTCTATCTTAGACGTGGTCCATCCAAGACGGCGGAGAGATCGCAGGAAAACAATCCCGTTCGCCCCAGGCAACGACCCGACCTGACCTTGTTCAGGTTGGGAATGAGTGTAGACATTCGCGAATATGGCACCTTCTGCAAGAGATCGACCCACGGCTACCGCATCGGCACTCGCATCAACGGCCCGGCAGAGTAAACCAGTCTGACAGAATGCGTGCGCTTCTGCGCTGCTATCAGCCTCGCATGTGTATTGTAAGTGTTTTATGGCGTTATCATCGAACTTTAGCAACTATAACACTGAAGATTTGGCCTCCTGAAAAATCAGTCCTGCGATATTGCGCTAGAAAAGTGTATCCGGCCCCGAGGAGCCTGTAACGGTGCCGTGATGGCGCAAAATCAGATATGCGGAAACAGCTTGCCTGATCCCCTGCCCGGTCGCGACCAACCTGGGGCATCGACCAGAAACCAGCAGCGGTATTAAAGCATTTTGAGAACCTCAGGCTGCTTGCCCGTCAGCGAGACAAGGGCGAACCCGTTGCCGCACCCACCCCGGAAACTTTATGATCAGTATCGCGAAATTTGCATGGGCGACAAGCGCATGGATCACGCGAGGCTCGGTTCAGCATCCACAGAACGGTGCTCCACGTCCGCAACCGGCAGTTCTATCCTCGTATAGCGTCCCATCAGTTCAAGCAGGACATAGATGCGTCCCTGCTCAGAAATAGCTTCAATCTCAGCAAACTTGGTTGCAAGAGGCCCAGAGACCACCTCGACCCGATCGCCCACCTCCATTCCAGCTTGCTGCTGTGACTTGGTAGTTTGACGCGCCCGCATTTGCAGCGCGCAAACGATCTCGGGCGCAACAGGCGTGGGGCGCCCCGCTTCCAGTGCTACTAAACGTGAAACCCCGTAGGTTGCATTGATGGCGCGCCAGTCCTGCCTGCCGGCGGGAACTTTGACAAACAGGTATCCGGGAAACAGAGGCTTGGCGATCGTGCGCCACCGACCCGCACGCCGCCGTGTTTCTTCACGGACCGGCATCAAACTGTCAAAGCCTTGCCGCGCCAGGTTGACAACAGCCCGGTCCAAACCCCCGGGCTTGAGCTGCGCAAGATACCAAGCGTCATGCACGATTCAGAACAACCGATCGGATGACATGGTTCAGCGTTGCCCGAACCCGGAGAAAACAACCCCGAACGTCAGCGCGATCACGTAAAGATCAAGATAAATGCTGGAATTCCGAATGTAGAACCTGTCATATTTCACCTTACGCTGTACGGCGCGCGGGTTATCGGCATAGCCTCCCCGCACCTGTGCAAGCCCTGTAAGGCCAGGACGCACCGACAGACGCTTACGGTAATGAGGTACGCCCAAAAGGTATTCACTGGCATGCTCGAACGCGTCGGGGCGTGGGCCGACAAGGCTCATGTCTCCGGCGATGATGTTAAGTATGTTCGGCACTTCATCAAGCTTGGTGCGACGCAACAGGCGACCAAGCGGCGTGATACGGTGCTCATCAAGCGGTGCGCTGGCCGAACGTACCACCGCAGCGTCGGCGGTCATCGTACGGAATTTCCAGATCGTAAACGCTTTTCCGTTCTGCCCCATCCGGACCTGGCGGAAAAACACCGGCCCTGAATTGGAGATGGTATTTGCTATAAAAATCATGACGGCGAGCGTCACTAAGGTCGGCAATGCCAAAAGGGCAAAGACTAGATCGACCGAGCGCTTCAAAAGTGCGAAGCCTCTACGATCTTCATGAATGGGCACGTCACTGAAAAAATCGCTTTGGGCGACAAATGGGTAACTGGCAGCACTAACATGGGAAATATTTTTCACAATCGATCCCCCCCGGGAAGAAGAAAATCCGTCTTAAAATTAGTTTCGACAACAAAAGTTAACTGCGCCAGCTTAAAAATGTCACTGGCGCGAATCGCTAAATATTTATTAATAATGATAAAACTCCTAGGGAATATCAAGGGCTGTTCGTAAGATACGCATTTTCAGTGAACGAACTCCGTGGGTTTGTCGACGATAAATACGGGATCAACGCTCTTTATCAAGATTAACGACATAGATATTTCTACCTAAAAGTGAACATCGTCCTCCTTGAACACGTGGACGGGTCCTTGATCCGCTGTGCAATCCGCTTCAACATTATTCGTTTAACGATGACCAAGACGGGATGAGCCTGAAAACGGTCGCTTACCTACGCGGTTCGCGAAATTTATTCGCGATTTGAACTGATCAAGCTATCCAAGATACCGCTAGTTCACCGAAGCTCTCCATAACGACTCATGGAGATCGACGATTTATCTAGTCATATTATACGCCTCTTCGATATCCAACGGGGGGAACATTCGATACGGTTGCCACCAGTGAGAGAAATTTGCGTAGTTAAGCCACACGAATAAAACAACTGTATAAAAAAGAACCACTGTGAATGCCACTGCTTGCTTTTGGCTATCGAAGCGGCCAAATGCGTTCGGCAGATGAGAAAATACGAACACCTGCAACGGGATCAGATACAGACCAATTCGGTCTAAGGCGGTGGAGGGGAGCCCCCCCACAACAAGTGCGCCGAAAGAGAAGATCGCCAAGAGCGCCATGACAAGATAGATTTTCCGTTCACCCTTCGCGACAACAAACCGCTTCCGAAACAGGACCAGGAGAATGCCGGGGACCACGTTCATCAGTAACCTGACAAATGCCCCATCTGACTGCATCTCGTTGTCTATGTATTGCTCGACAAACTGATCCGTTTTGCCTTCAAGCAAGGCCGTATACATCAAAACGGCCACTATCAACAGGATAGGCAAATTCCTGAAATTGCGGAAGTTCATCGTCAGCAAGGGTATACTGATCAAAACAACGGCAGAGCGATGGAAGGTAGCTGCAAGGAATATCCAAAATACAAACCACAACAACCGTTGTCGGCCAAGAGCAACCAACCCGATCAATGCAAATCCCAGAGCGACCCCTTGGCGCGAATACCCCATTGAAACCACAATGGTCATATAAGGTATCGAAACAGCCAGCGCCAGCCAGGGCCGTGGCATTGACCTTGCGTAGATAACCAAACCTAGTGAGAATACAAATCCGCAAAAAAGGTTAACACCTACAATTCCCATCCCCGTTTTAAGGCTGATGATATTAATGATGTTATATGCGGGGTCAGGCAGTAAAATTGCCTCTGCAAATGTAAGGGTTTCCGCCTCGAACAGATGCCTGACGTAGGCAAACCAATCACCGCCAACGCGATCCCGAAGTCCGATCATCAGGGCAAGCGCAACCAAGACCAGCACCCAAGACGCGCCGAATTTCACGCTGCGTGTGCCATCTGCTCTGAGCTCTTGCATTGGATTTGCAAAAACCGCGGGCAACGCTGGTATCAGGAAGAGAATCCAATAGGGCCACATTATTAACTTCCTCGGTCACGTAAGTTCTGTTCTATCAAGTCCCTATGAGGCTGGGTTGATGTTCAGTCCTAGCACCTGTTGGGTGCCTCTGCATAGATCAGGCATAGTTTGTTAGTGACATCTCACCATTGCGGGTAGATGGTCAATCCGTATGCATTGTTATTATGTTCACAAAGTTATTCAGCGTGTGAACCGCTCGAAAATACTGTCGGCTCGGCATAACGAAACAAAGGACACACGGCAAACAGAATTCGAATAACAACACCGTATACCATTTTTCTACCATCAATAGATCTGACCCGTGGATTGCGACAAATTTCCCCATGCATGCTTTGCTCCATCTCCTGCGCTTCTCATTTGCGATGTTCTTGCTTGGCAGTCCGGTACATGCTGACGAGTTGCTGCTGACAAAAAATGATCTGGTACAGGTTCAACCGTCGCTATGGGCCGCTACCGGGCTAAAACTGCCACCGCCGGACCTCACGGCACCGATCGTCGGGTTGCATAATGTGCAAGACGGTGCGCGGCTTTTGAGGATCTATAGCAGTCAAGGCGACGTTAACGGTTTCGCGGGTATTCTCTACGATAACCGGGACCGCGGCCATTCGTCGCTAAGTGCAGACCTGTACCCCGGCCTGACACGGCTAAAATACGGTGCTGATCTCATTGCCGATGGGCTAGATTTTGGTCTCGGGGGCCGCATTGTCATGCCTGCGGTGGTATTGGGAAATTCCTCAACGGCGATGGAGCGCGGATGGGCACCGCGCAGTCTGCCTCGGCTGGCGATGACCAATGCACGTTGGGGTGCCGTTATGCCCGTGCTTTACGCAAACAATCATATCTACATCTATCCTGAACATCGCGATCACGATGCTGAGGATCGCTTCCCTATCAATTGGCCCTACATGATTATCAGTCAAGGATCGTCAGGATCGGACCAGCCATTTCTCAATGCAGTCGCGCTGACACTTGCGGCGCTACCGCGTGATACTTTTGCATTTCTGCGCGACAAGGGTTTGGTCGCGCCGACAGTGCAGATGATTTTGCGCCATAATCTTGAAGCCGTTACCACCCGCGATGACTATCTTTCCGGTATTGCGCATCCCGCCGCATTCGCTGGCCGGCTTGTCCGAACCGGCCGAATGGTTGCACAAGCTGCCAGCCTGCGCCCGGGAGATATTCCACCGGTTGTGCGGTTACGTGTCGTCAAAGAAGATTTCAGCGATGCCGCTGGACTTGCAAAGCTGGACGAACGGCTTCTCGATACGCCAGCAGCGATCGGGCGTTTATGGCGCAGCTATGCTTGGGAGCGTGAGCTTGTGGTGAGCGCTGAAGATACGTCTGCCCCAAATGACCGGCCCATTACCTTTGAATGGCGGTTACTGCACGGCAATCCTGAACGGGTCTCGATCGAACCACAGGGGCCGACTGGTCGCACAGCGAAGATCCGTATTGCATGGCACGATCCCTGGACAGAACGGATGTCGGGCGAAAAAGGTCCGGTAGAACGTCGCATGTCGCGCGTTGATATCGGGGTTTTTGCAAATAACGGCATCCACGACGGCGCACCATCCTTCATTTCGGTCGCCTTCCCCCAACATCAGAACCGCGAATATACTGTCTTGAGCGATGGGAAGAAGCGCCTCTCGTCCATCGACTATGATGCCGAAGGGCGTGGGGCTTATTTCGACCCTCTGCTCTACTGGTCAGCCCCATGGACCGATACAGCCCGCTACGACAATACCGGAGCAATATCGGGTTGGGACCGTCGTGGCACAGACGGGGCAGCTATTGGCTTTGTTGCAAACGGAGAGCGCTTTGAGCCGCGCTATGAAATCGACCGTTCCACCAAGCAGCTACCTGTGCTTCGCCGAACCAAGGAATGAGTGTTTGCCAGCCTGTCAGGCATATCAGCTCCTGTGTGCTCGTACCCGGGGAATTGGCGCAAAGGCTTTTGACACGCATAGACGACCGGACACAAAAAACGATTGGCGCTGTCCGAGCAACCTTATCTGCCCGAATAACATCGAGAGAGCATGGGAGTAGGAGCTCCATGCTTAAAGCCGCTGTGACGGCTTGTCTCATTCGGCTTCACAACACAAAGTTGTAGGCACCAAGTGAGCTTCCCACATTATCGCCGTGCAATCACAAACGTCCGGATATCTTACTCGGACTAAAGGATTTCACCGAGGGTATGGCCAAGTTGGTCGGCTGCGCGCCAGAGCATACCTGACCGCACCGCGATTTACGCGACCTCGTCTATGACCTCGATTAATAACCCAGCAAGAGTGGGCCGTTAAAGTGACAACACCAGTTCAAGCGCTCTTTTGATCTTCACTTTAAAAGCGTTCGGCTCCATAGATTTCCCTTCTGAGGTGCAGTGATACAGGAGATACATGCGTGCTGGATACAGTGATAATTGGTGCGGGATTTGCCGGCCTATCGGCAGCGAGAACCCTGATGAACGAAGGCCGCGGAAATTTCGTAGTTCTCGAGGCCCGAGATCGCGTGGGCGGGCGTACCAAAGCCGGGAAAATTGGTGACATTTCCGTTGATTTGGGCGGTATGTGGATGGCACCGACCCAAACACGGCTAAAAAGTTTGGCCGCGCATTATAACGTCCAAGCTTATCCGACCTATCTGGACGGCAATGCGATCTTTCGGATCGGAACCCGTGAAAGGCAAGGTCCACGCGAGGATCCCAGCCGGCTGTTGGGCATCGCGGGCGGATTGGCTTATCTATTTGCCAAGTGGAAACTCGAACGTCCCATGGCACGTCTTGATACCAATCAACCATGGGCGCATCCCCAGGCCAAGGAACTAGACGCAACGACTGTGGAAACCTGGATCGCGCGGAATGTGTATCATCCGCTGGCACGGGCCGCCTTCCGAACCATCTGCAATTCACTTCTTTGCGCTGAGCCGTCGCAGGTGTCGCTGCTGTTCTTTCTGCATTACGTCAAATCGGGCGGCGGTCTCGATGTTCTGATTTCAGCAGATGCTGGCGGTGCCCAGAACCTCATGTTCCACGGCGGCGTCCACCAGATTAGCCGTTTCATGGCTGATGAAATCGGCGACCGGTTGCACCTTAACGCACCTGTCATGGTGATCGA
The DNA here is from genome assembly GCF_056859255.1 of Sulfitobacter sp. L-8. Classification (NCBI taxonomy): domain Bacteria; kingdom Pseudomonadati; phylum Pseudomonadota; class Alphaproteobacteria; order Rhodobacterales; family Roseobacteraceae; genus Sulfitobacter; species Sulfitobacter sp. L-8. The sequence goes on along the minus strand of NZ_JBSXOD010000037.1, from coordinate 118,154 downwards.
ATGGCACGACCGCGGGGTAACAGTGCACAGCGAGGTAGGTACGTTCTCCGCTCGCTCGGCGATCATTGCCATTTCCCCGACGCTCATGCACCGTATTACCTTCTTGCCTACATTGCCGCAGCCGAAAGTCGCGGTTCACGAACATCTTTTCATGGGTTCTTCGATCAAATTTTGGGTGCTTTACAAAACCCCGTTCTGGCGTGAAATGGGGTTGAACGGGACTATACTGCGTGATGACACGGCAATAACCCCGGTGATGGATGTTTCGCCACCGGACCAAAAGAATGGCCTGCTGGTCGGTTTCTTTGATGCCAATCGCGCCATAAACAACGCGGACTTGTCCGTTGAGGGACGGCGCGCAATTGTGCTTGAGATGCTCGTAGAGCATTTCGGCCCGGACGCGTCAGAGCCTCTGGATTATGTTGATCATGATTGGACCGACGAGGTATGGTCGGGCGGTTGCTACGGAGCATATGCGCCACCGGGCGTGTTTACGCCCTACGGCCAGACCCTGCGGGCAACCATCGGACCGCTGCACTGGGCCGGCACCGAAACATCACCCCAATGGACCGGATACATCGAGGGAGCCATCCAATCCGGAGAACGCGCCGCCAGAGAGATCCTGTAAAGATTGAGAGTGGCGATCATCTAGGCGCACGTTTCCCCAGCGTTTCCCGCGCTCCTTAGCACCCGGTCAAGACAGTGTCGAAATCATCTGTAATTCAAGAAAGGCATACGTCGAACACGTATGCCTTCCAAAGAAGCAGCTATGTCCGGATCACAACTCAATGCTCGAATATCATGGCCGAACGACTGGCCCCGGCGCTTGAGATTGCCGAACATGTGTTTGCGGCATCACCCCTCAAAATGAGAGGCACCCGGGTCGTGACAGGTCGCGCCATGGTGCAGGCTATTGTAGGATAAGACCGCGATTTTGCGTGCGGTGGCTGTGACTGCTTTGGCTTACCCGCGGCGCTACCCATCGCCGGTAGGATCAGCCTAACGCCTTGTCACCTCGCCCTATCCTGACAATGGCCAATTGCAAAAGTAGTTGCTGCGTTGATGGATGTTCTCACTGCCAGAGATGACAGCATCTTCTCCCCCACTGTCTAGTTACCCGGTGCCGGACAGGGCCACGAGTTGACATTGCCTTTGGGCCTTTGCGCACTGAACAGTGTCACAATCGCCCACCGGCTAGAGCGATGTGAACGGCTCCATCCCGTGGGTGCTTGTCAAATCCAAACCGAGAAACCGGAATAGGTCTGCCCTCACCACAAACGATCACTGTCGTCTATCTTCCAATCCGGCACAACCTTGGCGTAACGCAAATTGACGAGCCTGGTTACGCCATGCGCTTCGATCCAAGCAGCCAGTTCGAGCAGCTCATACATGAAGGTATAAACCCTCGAACCGACGAACCTGTCGCATAGGGATTTATCGCCGCCACGTGCCCCGCTGAATTGATAACAACTGCCGCAGCGCAAACATTTACGGTCTTGATCGCTTCGGTCTCGCGGATCTTTTGCTTTGCTGTCGTCGATTGTCCCGGTGGCACCAGAGTGGCCGGGGACATGCGAACCTGTCGGTGCCATAACCGGGATCCCCACACAAGCCGGGTCACCATCTGCAAGTATGGATCAGCCCATAAACCTCGTTTATTACTGCGGGTCGTGACACCGCCGGAACCATCCGTAATCGGCCGGACCGGTGCCCTTCATCTTGCAACGACAACGCTGAATTTTATACCGTGCGCAGAAGGGCCCCCGCTCGGGGACAAGTTTCTCAAAGATCGCAGTGCACTATCAGGGTTTCTTCTGCATAAGTTTACTCTGGTCGCGGCCTTTTAACAGCTGGCGAACTTGTTCAAGACTAAGTGGGAAAATTGGGATCAACTTTGTATGAGTTTTTATCATAGGTAACCGTCCTAACTGGCGAGTGTGAGACTTGCTGTATCTATCCCATAACCTGTTTTGCTTGGCCTAGTTTACTTTGTCATGGCGCCATAAACATGAGCCATTTGTGAAAAAACTAAGGCCAGCAGTAAAATCGACGTCGCCATTCGCCAAGCAATCTGGACCTGTCGCGGCTTGATACTGCTGGACAAATAGATCACGGCGCACCGAGGCACCGATGTGGTATTCAAAGAGGAGCTAAGCCTAACCCAAGAGAATGATCGCCTTCAACGCGAGGTATGCATTCTAGAGGCGAAGTGGGAAAGTCTTATAAGCAGGTCACTCGGTTCCGCGCGGGCCGGAAGCAATAAGATCTAGGTTTACCCATCACCCGGCATCGGCGTGCGCAACATCATCCCGCGAGAGGGGCATCCAAGCCCACAAAAACGCCAAGGTCGAAACCGAGAAAGGCGGCAGTCCCTGCGGCGAAGATTTTGCTGGGGAGGTAGCGGCCCAAGAATTTGAAAGTCCGGCAATATAGCGCTAGCTTATCTGCGGAATGCTTTATCGAACCAAAGCTTATTACTATTTTAACAAACCCTCCAAATACATCCCGTAATCGTTCTTGGCGAATAATTTTGCCCGTTCCTCGAGCGATGCAGCACTGATCCAGCCCTGATTGAACGCAATCTCGTCAGGGCTCCCTGTTTGCAGCCCCTGCCTAGTCTCTAGTGTCCGCACAAAGTTCCCCGCGTCCAGCAGACTGCCGTGGGTGCCGGTATCCAGCCAAGCATAACCACGTCCCATGCGTTGGACATTGAGAAGACCGTCATGCAGGTAGGTTTCGAGCAAAGTGGTGATCTCCAACTCTTTCCGGGCCGAGGGTTTGACGGTTTTGGCCCGTTCAGATGCAGTGTTGTCCAAGAAATAAAGCCCGGTAACGGCATAGTTCGAGGGAGGCACTTCGGGCTTTTCGATGATCTGGCGCGCTTGGCCATCTCTGTCAAAATCCACCACCCCATAGCGTTTGGGATCAGAGACCCGGTAGCCAAAGACGGTGCCGCCTTGGGTTTGCGCATCCGCAGCAGCAAGGATTTCAGGAAGACCGTGGCCAAAGAAAATATTGTCCCCCAGGACCATCGCCGAGGGCGCGCCGTCAAGAAAACCTTCGGCCAGCAAATAGGCTTGCGCGAGCCCGTCGGGGCTGGGTTGCGTGACGTAGCTGAGCGTCACCCCCCACTGGCTGCCGTCACCCAGAGCGCGTTTGAACTGGTCGGCATCTTGCGGGGTGGTGATGATTGCGATTTCGCGGATACCACCCAGCATCAGTACCGACAGCGGGTAGTAAATCATCGGTTTATCGTAGATCGGCAATAGCTGTTTGGACACGGAAATTGTGATCGGATAAAGCCGCGTGCCGGACCCACCGGCGAGGATAATGCCTTTGCGTTTGGGCGTCTGGGTCATGGAAAATCAGTCCTTGGTCAAATCAAGTTGGGTCAAAATCTGAGTCAGGCTGGCGTGCCAATCGGGGCGGGCAATGCCAAAGCTGGCCTGCGTCGCGCCGCACTCCATCCGCGAATTCAGCGGGCGTTTGGCGGGTGTAGAGTAATCGCCAGAAGGGATATCGGTGACGGCACAGGTGATCCCCGCTTGATCAAAAATCGCTCGGGCGAAATCGGCCCAGCTGACATCGGGCGAGCCGGATAAATGATAGATTCCAGATTTTTCAGGCTCTGATACAAGGGTTTGGGCGATTACGATACAGGCCTGTGCGATCTCGGCGGCACCCGTAGGGCCCCCGATCTGGTCGGCGACAATGGTGAGCGCCTTGCGCTCCGCACCCAGGCGGAGCATGGTTTTGACAAAGTTATTGCCATGGGCCGACACCACCCAAGAAGTACGCAATATTGCATAACGCCCCCCCGCTGCTTCGATGGCAATCTCGCCGTCTCGTTTGGTGCGCCCATAAACCCCCTGCGGGTCGGGGGGGTCACCGGGGTGCCAAGGTGCGATACCTGCGCCTGAAAAAACATAATCTGTCGATATAGAGACGAACGGGATATCGCGTGTGGCACAGGCACGGGCCATAGCGGCCGGGGCCTGGGCATTGATCAGATCGGCGGTTTCAGCATCATCTTCAGCCTTGTCGACTGCCGTGTAAGCGGCGGCATTGATCACCGCATCGGGCGCATGCATGGCAATCGCTGCGCCACAGGCGGTGGGGTCAGTCAGGTCAACATCAGCACGGGCCAGAGCAACGATATGGGTATCCGCGCTATCCAGTGACCGTAGTTCTGCGGCAACCTGGCCGCTATGTCCGAAAACGAGAATATTCATGCCCTGCCCAACCTGTCGCCGACACCCTGACGGTTTTGCAACGCTGTCCACCAATCTTCATTTTCAAGATACCAATCGACGGTGTGGGCCAGCCCTTCTTCCACGGTGACCGAAGGTTTCCAGCCCAATTCAGCGCGAATGCGCGTCGGGTCGATCGCATAGCGCTGGTCATGGCCGGGGCGATCGCTAACAAAGGTAATCAGATCGGCATGGGGCGCGCCACTGGGAATTCGTTCATCCAGCAGGGCGCATATCATCTTGACCAGTTCCAGATTACTGACCTCATTCTCTCCGCCAATGTTATAGCTCCGACCCAGTTCACCCTTGGTCAGCACGGTCAGCAGGGCATCGGCGTGATCTTCGACAAACAGCCAATCACGCACGTGAACGCCGTTGCCGTAGACAGGGATCGGCTGGCCAGCGAGCGCCTTGAGGATCACCACAGGCACCAGCTTTTCGGGGAAGTGAAACGGCCCGTAGTTATTTGAACAATTCGTCATGACAATCGGCAACCCGTAGGTTTCGCCCCAGGCGCGCACCAGATGATCGCTCCCTGCTTTTGAGGCGGAATAGGGACTGCGCGGAGCATACGGCGTATCTTCGGTGAACTGCCCGGCGGGGCCAAGCGAGCCGAACACCTCATCGGTCGAGATATGGTGAAACCGAAAGTCAGCCGGTTTCCCAGCCCCTTGCCAATAGGCCCGCGCGGCCTCTAGCAACGTGTAGGTGCCGGTGATATTGGTCTGGATAAACGCACCGGGCCCGTCAATGGATCGGTCCACATGGCTTTCCGCTGCCAAATGCATCACCGCATCGGGCCGGTGATCCGCAAAAATCCGGTCAAGCGCCACGCGGTCGCAGATATTTGCCTGTTCGAACGTATATAGCGGGCTGTCCGCGACGCTGGCTACATTCTCGAGACAGGCCGCATAGGTCAGCGCATCAAGATTGACCACACTGTGGCCCTGCGCCACCGCCAGCCGTACCACGGCAGAGCCAATAAACCCCGCGCCGCCCGTTATCAATAGCTTCATCTAGGCACCTTCAAACGTGAACGGGCTGTCAATATCAGCCAAACAAGGCGCATTTGCGTCCTTTTCGGACAACACCGGAAACACCCCCCCGAGACCCCAGTCAATGCCGATATCTGGATCATCCCACGCGATAGCACCTTCGGTGTGCTGCGCGTAATATTCAGAGCATTTATAGATAATCTCGGTCTCGGGTGCGCGCGTCACGAAGCCATGCGCAAACCCCGCAGGGACCAACAACTGCTTGCCATTCTCAAAACTCAGCTCAACCCCGAACCATTGCCCATAGGTCGGCGAGCCCTTGCGAATGTCCACTGCCACGTCGAACAAAGCCCCCCGCCCGCAACGCACCAGCTTGTCCTGCGCATGGGGCGGTGCCTGAAAATGCAACCCGCGAATTGTACCCAGGGTCATCGACAGGGAATGATTGTCCTGCACAAAAGGGATTGAAATCCCATGGTCGGCAAGCGCCTTGGCACTGTAACTTTCCGAGAAAAACCCCCGATGATCACCGAACCGCGCCGGGGTGATAACGACGACGCCAGAGAGCGGGGTTTGGTCTATTTTTAGGGGCAAAACGTGGCCTTATACCTGGGATTATATGATTTCTCGGGTTCAGCTTTCGTAACTTTGATCAATTTAGCAAGCGGTACTGTTTCCTTTGAAAGCCACTGCCAATCGTACGATGCGATAATGGTTATCAAATTTTACCTAACGCGCCTCGCTTTCAATGACAAATTAACTCCGATACCGACGCGAAAGCGGACAGTGATCATGATCCTACCGCTGTAGGCGAAGTCTTTATCACCGGCACCGCCGGTTTCCCTCTCAGCCTTCCTTTACGGGCCAAAGATTTCAGCGTTCGCGGATTTGACGGCATGACAGAATATTATGATGTCACCCGGATACAGCGCCGTCATAAGATATTGTTGCAGAACCCTAATTTTTCGATGGCCGCAGGGATGCTTGAGAATGGCGCACACGAGGAACCCGTATTTTTCAAGACTGGGAAAGCGGACACGGTACCAATCCGTCCGAAATACGATTGCGTTGCGTCTTAGGTAACGCTCATACCCTGGTCTGATGGTGATATCTGGCCAGGGCTCTCCGTTGCAAACCGCCATGGCTCAAGCGACGTCAATCCCTCTTGGCAAGAACCTGCGCCAATCGGGCTGTCGTCCTGCGGCGTATTCCATTCCAATTTGCACCCAGTCAATACCATCGCCTTGCGGCACCGATCCGACGGCGGCGGAACCATATCGCACTTCCCGCGTGCCTTCCGCAAACGCATCCAGTGATTGCACCCAGATCTCGTTGTCCCAATGCAGCGTCATCTTGCGGCATCTGGGTTCGTATTCAGCAGTGAAAAGCGTGCCGAAACCCTCGGCGTAACGATGCTGTTTCAATGGCGCTTGCGTGAATTGCCCGACCAAGGCAGCAGGTTCGGTGCCCTCGATCAAAACGCTCTCCAGATGTTTTGACCTTTGGTACGTGCGGGTAAACGCGGCTCGATCGGGAATACTGCCGTCGGTCTGGTGGTTCGTCGCAACTAGGCGCGGTTGCACCTTTGCGCCGCCACCGGCGTAAACCTCAACGCTCGCGGCGGCACCGGAGGCGTCAGCCACAACCACGTTATAAGGCATATGGGATGGCACGCGTTGCAGAACCCGCAGGGCTTCAGAAACTGTTTTACAGGTCTCCAGCACGTAGCGCAGGATCGTGGTAATACCAAAGCCACGGCGGGTTTCCTGCCGCCCGCCGTAGGCAAGCGCGACGCTGAGACCAGCGTCGTTGATGCCATCGGACAGTCCCCAGATGAATTCAATCATGCCCATGACCGGGCGGCCGGTCCAGGCGCTGTGCAACAACAGGCCTTCGTTCAGGTCGGGTGACAGGTCATAGTTGCGCACAAGGCGAATGTCGTCGCGCGATGCTGCCACGGCCAATGAACAACCGCCCAGATAGCTGGGCGGGCACCATGTCGACAGGAAACGCGCGGCACGATCCGTGCCGCCAGCCAACGCGGTAAGCTTGGCGTGAACGGGCACCAACTCGGGCATGTATTGCTGCAAGGCCGCTTCACACGCATGACGGTCCGGGCCGTTGTCGCCGCCGCGTGCAATGAACCATGCCTTGTAGGCGGGCCACGAGCGGCCCCAGCGGGCCGCCCATTTCGGGCCTGGCGCGGCTTCGCTGATCGCGTCAAAGGTAAGGGAATGTGTCATATCATGCGCCTTTCACAGGCAGATCGAGGAAGAAACGCAGCATTTCACGGCTGGCGTTGGGGCCTGCTGGATCGGTATACGAACCCGCCTGATCACCCCCCGACCACGCATGGCCGAGACCCTCGATCATCCATTCCTCCATCACAGAATGGCCCGCTGGTGCCAGTACTGTACGACGATTATAGCTGCGCCCCGCCACCGCGCCATCGTCCAGAAGCTCGGTGCCCGAGGGGGCGGAGGTGGCCGCGATGGCTTGAGCATTGGCAGCGTTTACCGTGCTGTCTGCATTGCCCTGAAAAATAATCGTGGGAATGGTTTCACCCGTATCAGTGCCGGTCGCACCCTGCCCCATCGCCGCAAAGGCCGATGGCACATCTTGGGCAGCTTTAAAGGGCAGACCGGAATGAGCGCCGACCGCGTCAAAAACATCTGCATAGGTCTGTCCCAACACGACAGCCATGGCAGCACCAGCAGACAAACCGGCAACAAAACTTCGACCTTTGGGTATGTTGTGATCGCGTTGCAACTGCTGCATGAGACCGGCCAAAATAGCTGGCTCGCCACCGTCGCGCTTCTGGTCAGTGGGTCTGAACCAGTTCCAGCATGACTGCATATTTGCACCGCGTGACTGCGCCGGATAGACTAGGATCAACCCGTGCTCATCGGCAAGCTGGTTCATACCTGTACCCTTGGCAAAGTCGACGGGCGATTGTTTGCAGCCGTGCAGCAGCATCACCAGCCCGGCAGGGGGCGCCCCTTTCAGGTCCGGGATATACAGGCGATAGTCCCGACTGTCGGCGGCACAGGAAAACGTTCCGCTGTCGAACCGGGCACCGTCCGGCAGAGATGGTTCAGGCCCGTCGCCCCCCGACATGGCCGATTGTGCAAGTCCAGCGAGCGTTGCGCGCAGACCTCGGCCTATCTTGGCTCTACCAAAGGGTGTTTTACCATGCCTAGACAAGCGCCCCGCCCCGCCCGCACCCAATGCAGCCTGGATCGCTTCAGTTGCAGCAGTGGGGTTACCTGCACGTACAAGCTCACTGGCCCGGCGCATGGCCGAGTTGAAATTATTGGTCATTTTGACTTCCTTTAAAGGATTAAATCGGGGTTAGCTGATCCGCTCACCGAGGGCTTTCTTCACATCCGCGCTGGCCTGAAGCGCACCCAGCACATTGATAGAACCAATGGTAGCGAGCGCGAGTTCCGGCGGCACATCGTGCGCGATACGCGCGAGGCCGACGACTTTGATATGCAGCACCTCGTTTGCGGCTTGCACGGCTTCCAGATCGGCGACGGTATAGTCGCGCAGGCCCAACTCCATCGTGTGCCGCTCAATTGATTGCGTTACCGTGGCAGACTGGTGGTCCAACTGGTTCCGGATCGCGGTCCGGATGAAATCGCTGCGAGTCGAATAAAAACCTTCCTGCACCAGCAGATCAATCCGGCCCAGATCTACAAAGCCCAGGTTAAGGGTGATTTTCTCGTTCTCGGGCTGTTTATCCCGAAGTTGCCTGACATTGCTCATGATGTTTCTCCATCCATGTGGATGGTATATGGCATCCCCAGGCCAGATTGCAACCGATACACAGGTCTCTCAGACAATTTTAGGCCAATAGTCGCACAGCGGCTGACAAATCGTCTCTGAATTGCACAGTTGCGTCGGCCTTAGCCTGTGGATCAGTCAGCCGAAGCAGATAAGACGGATGCAAGGTCAGCAGCGCCGGCGTGCCCGATGGCGTTTCTTCGATCTTGCCGCGGCGCGACAGGATCGCACCGCGACGTCCGGTCAGGCCTTCGGCGGCGGTAGCCCCCATGGCAAGGACCAGTTTCGGCCGCACCTGCGCGATTTCAGCATCCAGCCACCAACGGCAATGCCGGATTTCAGAGGCATTCGGCCGCTGATGCAAACGGCGTTTACCCCGCGGTGTAAATTTGAAATGCTTTACCGCGTTCGTCAAAAACGCCTTGCCCCTCTCCAGCCCTGCCTGCCCCGCAATCTGATCGAACAGCTGCCCCGCAGGCCCGACAAAGGGCCGCCCGCTTAAATCCTCTTGATCGCCGGGCTGTTCGCCCACGATCATCAGATCGGCATCCATCGGCCCCTCGCCCGGTACGGCCTGCGTCGCGTTGCAATGCAGCGGGCAGCGGGTGCAGGCGGCGATGTCCTTGGCTAGCGAGTCCTTCGGACCCTCCCACGCGGATTGATGCGCGGCAAGCTGGGCCTGCACCTGCGCCATGCGGGCGGGCGGCAAGGACGGTGCTGCCTCGGCCATGGCGCGGGCACGGGCGGGGGCGTCGGCGATCATCTGGGGGATATGCGCGGCCTCGGGCATGTTCTTCCAGTATTTCTTGGGCATCTCCGACTGCATGGCTTTGACCATCAGCCGCGCGGGGTTAAAGATGTTCTGGAAATAGGTGATCCACAGCTGTTCGCTCGCGTCTTCGGGCAGCGCGGGCTTTTCCTCCCCCTCGCGGAAGGTCAGTTTGCCCCCCTCGAAAATCGCGCAGACATCCGGCGTAAGAATGCGCCAATCCATGTCGCTGAACCGACGCAGAAAGAAATCAGCGGTGGGTTCTACCGTGTGATACGTCGGCTCGAACCACGCAGCAAAGGACCGGCGGGGGGCATCGGGCGGGCCAATCTCGCGAAAACGGACGAAGGCTTTCATCTTGTGCTGGCAGCGATGCACGTTCTTCTCCATCCGGCGCAAGCGCGACAGATCAGCATCACCGCGATCCGTCATCAACTGCGGCGCGTCCTTCAACCGCCAGAGAAAAGCATAAAGCCGCGCAAACCGTTCGGGATCACTGTGCCAGACGACACTGCTCGCCATGCTGATGAAGCTACGCGGCACGGTCACCTGCCCGCCCGTCTGCATCGGGGAGGCACCACCAAAAAGATCGGGTGCCGTGCTGGTATCGCCCCACAGGATCGCCTCGGGCGGGATGCCGGCGGCTAGAAACTGCCGCGCCGCATCACGCCACGCCTGTGCCGTGCCGATCTTGGGCATGACCGCGCGGTGCATCAGAATAGGGTCAGCTGTTCGGGCGGCGGCGCGAACCGCGCGCGCAGGTCGATACTGTCGGTCAACCCGCCTGGGGACCAGCCACCTGCGGTGACAAAGCTGCGGGCCTTTTTCATGGATGCGCCCATGCGGATCAGATCCTCGTAGCGCAGGGTACGGTGGCGGCGGGTGGACAGGATGCGGTTCACCGTCTTCACCCCGAACCCCGGCACCCGGAGCAGTAACTCGCGGCTGGCGCGGTTCACGTCCAGCGGGAACACCTCGCGGTGCACCAGCGCCCATGCGAGTTTCGGGTCGACCTCAAGATCAAGGTTCCCGTCCGCGGTGACAGATGTAATCTCGTCCAGCTGAAAGTCATAGAACCGCAGCAGCCAGTCCGCCTGATAGAGCCTGTGTTCGCGTTGCAAGGGCGGCCGGATCAGCGGCAGCTTGGCCGAGCTGTCGGGGATCGGCGAGAAAGCTGAATAATAGACGCGCTTGAGCTTATAGCTGGAGTAGAGCCGTGTGGACTGGCCCAGAATAGCCGCATCATTCGACCCGTCCGCCCCGATGATCATCTGCGTCGATTGACCCGCAGGCGCAAACCGTGGCGGGCGCTTGCCGGTGTGGGATTTGTCCTTTGACACCTCTTTACGCAGCCGGAAATCGGCCATCGCCTTGCGGATCTGGTCAGGCTTTTTTTCGGGCGCATATTGCTGAACGGCGGCATCGGTGGGCAACTCAACGTTGATAGATAGTCGGTCTGCCAGCAGCCCTGCTTCGGCAATCAACTCTGGCGCGGCGTCGGGGATGGTTTTCAGGTGAATATACCCGCGAAAATTCTCTTCGTGCCGCAGCTTGCGCGCGATCTGGACCATGTCAGACATCGTCGCATCGGGCGATTTGATCACGCCCGAGGACAGGAACAGCCCTTCGATATAATTGCGGCGATAGAATTCGATGGTCAGCTTCACCACTTCATCGACACTAAACCGCGCCCGCGTCACATTGGACGAAGCGCGGTTGATGCAATAGCTGCAATCATAGATGCAGAAATTCGTCATCAGGATTTTCAGCAGCGAGATACAGCGCCCGTCCGGCGCGTAGGCATGACAGATGCCCGACCCCTCGTTCGACCCCACGCCCTTGCCATCGCGCGAGTCGCGTTTCGTCGAGCCCGAAGAGGCGCAGGACGCGTCGTATTTCGCCGCGTCGCTTAAAATCGCTAGTTTTTGTTCAACAGTTTGCTTAGCCATACGTTCACTATATGTTCACGTTTGACCAATGTCATGCCCCCACCCTGCGCTGCAATGTCGCGGTGGGCTGGTTTACGCCTACCGTCATACGCTACCGCTGATTATTTGGTCTCTAGATCGGGGTAAACACGGCGCAAGGTTTCGATCAATTTATCACTGCTTACCGGCTTTTTCACGACCCGGTCTTCCGGACCAAGAAAGCTGATCTGTTCAGGATCATATGCGGTAATGTAGACAAACGGAATTCCCCTTTCGCGCAGGATATCGGCGACAGGTTTGGAGGTTTTGTTTTGCCCCAAGTTCACATCAAGAAACGCTATATCGATCTCGCCCTCGCGGGCCTTCACCTTGGCATCCTCCAGGTGGATACTCGGTCCGACAACATTGAAACCAATGTCTTCCAGCAGGTCGGTCATTTCAAAAGCTACGACGACCTCATCTTCTACAATGAAAATATTCTGTGGAGCATGCGTCATTATCTTGCCCGGCCTTCCTTCTGTTGCGGCATCTCTAGATGCCATTCATATCCGCCCGGCCCAAAGACCGTCCTGATTTTTCCGCCTGTTTCCGCCTCTAGGGCGCGCCCCGTGATAAAGCTGCCAAATCCGGTCTCGCTGGGTTTTTCGGCGGCCGGGCCGCCTGTTTCTACCCAATCAAGCGCAAGGGTTAAACCATCGGCGGTTGAGGTTTGTTCCCAGGTTAGATGGACTCTTCCCTCGGGGACCGAGAGCGCCCCGTACTTCATCGCATTGGTCGCCAGCTCATAAAATGCCATTGAGAATGACAGCGCCTGGCGCGAAGGCACCTCGACCTCTGGTCCCGACAGAATGATCCGCCCGTTTCCGATCGGTTCCAATACATCAGCCGCCACAGCCCCGACCATAGTGCGATCCCATGAGGTGCCCACCAATTTGGAATGTGCCGTCGCATAGGCATTTAGCCGTTGGTCGATGGTCTCGCGCACACCGCGTTGAATGCTCATCTTGCGCAGGGACTGGCTGACAATGGATTTCACCACACTAAAAGCATTCTTTACCCGATGGTTCAGTTCAGCAATCAGGATGTTCTGTGCTTCGCGCAGGTTGCGTTCTTCGTCGATATCGATCAAAGCGACAGTCGCGCCTATACGTTTGCCATCCGCGTTCATTACCGGCTCGCCGATGATACGCATCCAGAACCGTGTGCCATCGCCGCGCTGATAGTTCACATCGATCTTGGAATGGGTTTCGTTATCTCGAAGCACCCGAGCAAGAGGATATTCATGGCTTGCCACCCGGCTGCCATCTTCGTGGAACGAAACCCATTCACCGTAGGAATCCGCATCTTCCGAATGAAGCACCGGATGACGCACCATCTTTTCCACATGACTGTTTCCATAGATGATCCTCCCCTCCGCATCGGCCATCACCACCCCAACGGGCACGGTCTCCATCATCGCCTCTAGAAAACTCATCCGATGTGATGTTTTCCGTGCCTTGACCCTGCGGGCATCCGTTTCAGCATTCTTTGCCGCCAGTTCCTCTTGCAGGCGCAAGATTTCCGTCGCCATCGTGTCGGTGGACTTGGTCGGCATAGTGTTTCCTGAGTGATTGGAAGGACGCATTCCAAAATGACATAGACGGTTTGAGCTTTTTGTCTAGGTCGCCGTGGCGGCATTCAACTGTGACTCGACGATGTTGTCAGGAATTTTGATACGTCGGCAGATTTGCGACCGCCTGAAAAATCAGCTCGTGGCAAATCACGTTTTTCAATTCGTTTTTATTGTCGCCACTAGATTTTCGGCGTCCCGTACGCTGAAGCGGGACCTGTGCGTTGCTCGATGACTGGATGACTTTGCGCCCGCAGGGGTTTCCACGCAGACACGCCAACACAGTTGGATTGGTATTCCGGGATCAACCGCCGCGAAACGAACGCCAGCCCAATAACCTCACCAGTCTTCTTGATGTTCAGCTAAATTAACACTATATACTGTCACAACAGCCGATTGGAAGATGCCATGCATATCGAAACATACGCTGAAGGTGGGCAATTCGAACCCCGAAAGATCGCTTCCGCATTGCGCACGTCTGCGGAGGAGGTCGCGATGACAGTTGGCCTTGCCAAGGATGCTCTACAGCGCCGTACCCGTATCAATTCCGACAAGACACAACGCCGTTTGCGCGAGCTGGTCGAAGTGCTTAACAAGGTCGAGCCGCGTTTCGGGTCGGAGTTGATGGCATATGCGTGGTACCGGTCAGAACCCCTGCCCGGGTTTGATGGCCGGACCGCGATGCAGCTGGTGCAGGAAGGCAAGGCGCAGCAGGTTCTCGAGTATATTGACGCGGTCGATGCTGGTGTCTTCGCCTGATGCCTTTGAAGGAGGGGCGTTTTGTGGGGCAGATTTACCGTGCCTTGAATCCGGTCTATGCGCGCGACCCTCTGTCCGGTCGGGGCGCAGAACTTTATGGCGGGCGTTTCAACGCCAAAGGAATACCAGCGCTCTATCTCGCTGTTGATCCAACTGGTGCCTTGCGCGAAGCCAACCAGGCGGGCAGTCTCCAGCCAACCGTTCTTGTTTCCTACCAAGCCGATTTGGGACCAATATTCGATTATAGAGACGCAAAAGAACTTCACCGACACGGTATGTCGGAAAGTACCCTTGCAGATGCAGGCTGGCGGTCCAAGATGCTTGATGGCCAAACCGTACCAACGCAGGACTTTGCCGTTGCTCTCATCTCGAACGGCTTTGCAGGCCTTCTGTTCCAAAGCTATGCGAAAGGCGCATCCGCGACCGATCTCAACATCGTATTATGGAAATGGACAGGCGATAGCTGTGCTCTGGACGTTGTGGATGACGAAGGCCGTCTGTCTCGGTTGTGAACCAGTTCCGGCGTCGATCCCACATCCGCCTTGCTGAACTATAACAGTCATGTTCACTGACATTGTACCTGTCACGGTTTGATGGCGCGGCTTTGGTCACCGGACGCAGTTCAAATATCGGCGTCGGTTGTCATGCGATCATCCGGTTGGCCAGGCTGGCCATGATCCATATTGTGCCAGCGGCCATAATTGAAAGTAGAAGAACCGTAAACAGGATCAAATGGAGGTCTTCCCGTTTTTGCGTCGATAGATCGATATCAAGAAAAAAGCGTAGTTGGACGACGCCCTGAAGGATTGCCGATATGCCAATGACGGACAGTGCCGTTCCGAATGACAGTGTCCCCCACGCGACCAGTGCGAACGGCACCACCGTCAAAATCAGCGCAAGGGCAAACCCGATTAAATATCGGCGCAGCTCGCGGCGCAATTCAGTGTCGTGACCCATCATGCAAGCCCCCCAAGGTAGACGATCGAAAATATCGCGATCCAGATGACATCAAGAAAATGCCAGAACAGCGCCAGTCGCAACAGGCGGGTCTTGACCATTGGTATCAGTCCGAAAATCGCAACCTGAGCCAACATCACGACGATCCAGATTGCGCCGGCGGCAACATGTAAACCGTGCAACGGAACGAGCGCGAAGAATGCCGATAAAAATCCGCTCCGGCTGGGCACGGCACCGCTAGCGAACATGGTGGCGAAATCCCGCAACTCCAGCGTCAGAAAGCCAAGCCCAAGCCCCAACGTGACACACAACCACAATACAATATTGCGGATCCCCTTTTCATGGCGCAGCATCAATGTCGCAATACCAAAGGTAAGGCTGCTGGTCAGCAGCAGCATCGTTTGGATGAACACACTTTTAAGATCAAATACGTCGGCTGGTCCCGGACCGCCGGCAATCCCCATGGGGGTTACCGTGGTGACATAGGTCGCAAAGATCACGCCAAATAGGACAAGATCGCTCATGAGAAAAACCCAAAAGCCGAACATTACTTTTTCGGCATGCTGATGCGCTTCTCCGTGACGGATCCCAAGGTTTATACCCGGATGGCACTTGTCGGTCATTGTGCATCCTCCTGTGCCGCAAACCCCGTATTGTGGGGCGTTGCTTCCTCTAACCTATTAGCCGGCTTTGCATCCGCGATCTTCTTCAACCACTCTTTATGCTCGCGCGCGACATCTGCCGCAGGAATGACCCTGTGAACGTCTTTTCGGAACGTATCGCCTATCAGAGCAATCAGCATCCCAGTAACGCAGACCAGAGCGAGCCACCAAATCTGCCATACCAGTGCAAGGCCCAGTCCCGTGCCGCCGATGGAAACAATCATGCCTATAGCGGTGTTTTTGGGCAGCACGATATCCTTGTAGTTTTGAGAGGCTTCAAACGCAGTCCCGTGGGCCTTGTCCAACGCGAACATGTCGCGACTGGTCACCGTGGGAATGATCGCAAAGTTGTATTCCGGCGGCGGGGATGAAGTGGCCCACTCCAACGTGCGTCCGTTCCATGGATCACCCAACGGTACAGCAAGCACCTTGCGGTTACGGATGCTGACAAATAGCTGCACAACCAATGCCGCCAAAGCACCTATTATCAGGACGGCACCGAACACCGCAATCAACATAAGTGGTTGGAGAGAAGGGTCGCTGAAACTGACCGACCGGCGTGGCATCCCCAATAACCCGGCGACGTACAGGGGGAAGAATGTGAAAGCGAAACCGAAGATCCAAAGTGTTGCGGTGACATACCCCCACCCCTCGCTCAATCGGAAGCCAAAGGCCTTGGGAAACCAATAGTGATATCCTGCCAGCATACCGTACAGAACGCCCGGAATAAGAACGTTGTGGAAGTGCGCTACCAAAAAGACCGAATTGTGGACCTGATAATCAATGGTCGGGTTTGCCAGGATAACACCTGACAAGCCGCCGATCACGAACAGGATCAGGAACCCCGTGGCGTAAACCATCGGTACGCTGAAACGGATGCGGCCACGAAACATCGTGGCCATCCAATCATAAACCTTGACCCCTGTAGGAATGGCAATGACCATCGTTGCAATGCCAAAGGCGATATTGACGTTGGCCCCCTGTCCCATCGTGAAAAAGTGGTGCAACCAAACAGTGAAACTAAGCACCGAGATGGCCATTGTTGCATAGACAAGCGATGCGTAACCATAAAGCCGTTTGCCGCTATAGGTCGCAATCACTTCGGAAAAGACCCCGAACGCAGGCAGAACCAGCAGATATACCTCGGGGTGTCCGAATAGCCAGAACAGGTTGGCATAATTCATTAAATTCCCGCCCAGGTCATTCGTGAAAAAGTGAAACCCTAGATAGCGGTCCAACGCCAGCATCAAGGTCGAGACTGTGAGAGGCGGTAATGCAAAAATCAAAAGTATTGCGGCACAAAGTGCCGTCCATGTGAACAACGGCATCCTGAATAGATGCATCCCCGGTGCGCGCTCTTTATAGATAGTGACCGCGAAATTAATCCCTGTGAGCGTGGATCCGATGCCCGCGATCGCTACTGACCAGATCCAGTAATCCGGCCCGACACCGGGGCTGAACACCTTTCCGGTATAGGGTGGATATGCGGTCCAACCACCTGTTGAAAATTGACCCAGCACCAGCGAAATCATTACCAATACCGCGCCGACAGCCGTCAATCCCAGACTGATCTGGTTCATTACCGGAAACGACATATCACGCGCACCGATCTGTAGCGGCATGACGTAATTGATCAACCCAGCGACAAACGGCATCGCCACAAAAAAGATCATGATGGTTCCATGGGTGCTGAATAACTGAGAGAAATGATCAGGGGTCAAGAACCCGCTATTTAAACCTGTCGCCTGCTGGGTTCGCATCAACGCACCTTCGATCACGCCTCGGGAGAGCATGACGAGCGACAGCACTATATACATGATTCCGATGCGTTTGTGGTCAGTGCTGGTCAGCCAATTGCGCCACAAAGGACGCCACCACCCAAACCAGGTCAAGATTACCAGCACGGCTAACCCACCCAGCACCACCAAAGAAGCCGCGCCCGCCCCGATCAACTCGCTTGTGGTGGGGTTGTTGTAGGCCCGCACAAATGGCAGTTGTTCAAGAGTGAAAACGCCGAGGGGCCAGCCCCAGTCGAGCAAAGCTGTCATGGTGTGCCCCTTGTTTGATAGGTTGGGCTGCCAGGTTGTTGCATGGCATCGACCGGCTTGCCCGATGTATAGCGCCCACGCACGCTTGACAGAAGATCAGACGGAATAGCGTTGAAATAGATCACGCCGCCGGGGCGCTGCGGAACATCCAAAGCTTTTTGCGCCTGCTCTTTGGTCGATGGCTCCGCAAGCACCGCATAGGAAGCCGCATCCAGTATTCGACCCTCTTGGCGGACCTGTGCAACCCACGCATCAAAGTCGACTGGCGACATGGCTTTTGCGTTGAATTTCTGTTCGGCAAAACCCTTCCCGCTAAACTGCATATTCTTGCCCACGAATGTACCGGTCTGGTCTGCCTCTACATGTAATGCAGTGGTCATGCCGGGCATCACATAAATCTGACCCGCGAGTGCGCCAATGGCGAAAGACTGCATGACGCTGTCGCTGGTCATCTCAAACACGACAGGCTCGTTCGCGGGAAAGGCGACCTCGCCTACCGTGGCAATGCCCAGATCGGGATAGACGAACAGCCATTTCCAATCCAAGCCGATAACATGTACCCGCATTTCACCTTCCGTCGGATCTATCGGGCGATAAGGGTCTAGCGTCTTGGTCGCAGACCACAATTGAAATGACAGCACCACGATGATGATCAGGGGCACACCCCACATCACAAGATCAAGCGGACCAGAGAAATCCCAATCTGGCGCATATCGTGCCTTGGGGTTCTTATAGCGATAACGCCACAGCATCCATGGCACCAAGATCAAAACAGGAAAAACCGCAATCATGGTAATTGCGGTGACTCGGATCAAATGGGCTTTTTGCGCGGCAGCGATGGCCCCCTGCGGTGACATGAAGGTTGCAGAATTCTCGGCGCAGCCGGTCAGCAACAATGCCCCCGTCAGAACAACAAGGGTTAACAGAGACTGCCGCGATCCAAAGCGCTCTAGCATCAGTAATCCATACGGTCGATATACGCATTCGCGTCAAATTAATTCAATATTTCATCCTCAAGCCAGTCGTCGTCAACCAGGCGGTGGCACGTCGACAAGCCTAAGGGTACCAGGTCATTGATCTAGGCGTAGATGGGATCAATCAAGACCTATCGTGCAACTGGAGGACGAGATTTGCGCCCGCCTCATGATCTGTCAGAATGCTGATGCGTGGATTCTGTGCGCTCCTTACCGGAAGCAGGGTTGGATTGCCTGTGCTTTCCTCTTTATGGTCCGGGGGACCGGGCGCGTCGATAAGTCCCCACGCCGCGTGGGCCTTTGCCAGCGATATCCGAACCCTGATGGACAAATGCAAATCATGAAAATTGATCTCAGCCAACCCGAACCGATTGTCGATGCCACCGATCTTGCCCGCGTATTTGATCTGTCACCCGAACGCGTCAAAGAGCTTATGCGCGCGGGTGAGATTACCAGCCGGTTCGAGACCGGTGTAGGAGAGGACGCAGGCACGCATCGGCTGACATTTTGGCACGACCAGACCAAAGTGCGGTTCACCTGTGACGCAGCCGGAAACGTGCTGAAAACCGCCCGGGTCAAAACTTCGAGGTGACCGTGACATCAACGGTACAAATGCTTTGGTGAACCGCTCCGGCGCTGTTCTTGTGTGGATTTCGCCCTTTTCTTTCGTCCGGTGCGACATGGGCCCCAAACTTTATGGTGATCTAAGGTACCGTGCCGGTCGCCCCAAAACCCAAGCATTGATGATCAACTGGCCCGCGTTTGCCGCGGCTCATATAGACAGTTAGCATCAAACACGCGCACCGCGGTGGC
Organism: Sulfitobacter sp. L-8; assembly: GCF_056859255.1. Lineage (NCBI taxonomy): Bacteria > Pseudomonadati > Pseudomonadota > Alphaproteobacteria > Rhodobacterales > Roseobacteraceae > Sulfitobacter > Sulfitobacter sp. L-8. Next base: position 98,604 of record NZ_JBSXOD010000037.1, on the reverse strand, counting down.
ACGAAAGCAGGTGGTCGGCCGGCGACACCGACTAATCAGCCAACCGGACAACCCCGCGAAGGGCAGGGAAAGGTGGCGGAAGCCCCACTTGCGACCGTCTTTTGCGAACTGATCACAGCATCGGCTAGCCGCCGAAACCCGTTCTGCCACCCACCTTGCCAAACCCGCCGCGCGAGCGTGCTGTCGCACTGGTCATCGGTTTCTTTCCGATGGTCGATGTCGGGCGCGCAAACTGTGACGTGCTCAACTTTGCGGCACCACTGTTTGTGGAAAACGTGCTGGAACGTGCGGCATTGGTGAACTTACCGTCCGAGGTTTTATAAAGCGGCTGTCCCGCCGACATGCCCTGCCGCCCGCCAAGCATGTTGCCGATGAGATACCCTGCCAGTAGCGGCATAAAAATACTGCCCGACCCGTTCTGTGTCGCTTCCGCTTCTGAACCGCATGCACCCTGGCCGTGCTGCTCTTCGCAAACCTGCAAGCTGTCATAGCGCGGCGCCGCTTCCACATGGAGCGTTTCAGCCTCGGCAAACGAAGTCTCGCAATCCTGAGCCGAGAACGCCCCCCCCTTCGCGGCAGCGTCCGTGCAGCTTTGCAAATCGGGGAAGGCCGCGGCATCCACCTGTTCGTGACGGCAGCCCGCGAGAGCAAAAGCAGCGGCTCCGACAATGGCGATGGCAACCCGTTTTGAGCGTTTGGTCATGGTTTAGGTACTTTCCTGTTCAGCCAGCGTCATGTGTAATGCATTTCACGCGATAATATAATGTGGTTTGAAACGCGATAGATCCTGGGTGATCCGCGACCGGTCTTCGCGGACCCCGATGCCTGCACAGGTCTGGCCGACGATCCAAGCACCCACTACGGGGCGAAAGCCGTCGAATTCGGGTAACGGTGCATAGGCCTGGATGATGCGCGGGTGCTCCGCATAGTCGGTGTTGGTCGATTGCTCGATGATCTCGCCACCCTTGTGGATCGAGACCGACGCGCCTTCGCGTGACAGGATCGGCTTGCGTACATAGCCAGCGGCAAACTGCGCCTGCGCCCGATCATACGCCGGCGCGGTCTCGGACTTCGCATTGCCCTGACCTGATAGAGCACTGGCGATGTCGCTTTCAAAAAACGCGGGCAGCAGATTTGGGTGGCCTTCAAACATTTGCCACAAAACCGGCAGAAGGCCTTTGTTTGAAAGCACTGCCTTCCACGCGGGCTCCAGAAACAGGCAGCCCGAACCGGCAATATGCGCGGCATATTCATCGCGCAGCAGATCTTCCCATGGGTAAAGCTTGAAAAGCACTGCAATCCGGCGATCTTGATCATCCAGAAAGTGCCCGTCCTCGCTCAGTGCGATTTTATCCAGGTCAGAGTAATGTGCGCCCAGACCGGCCTCACGCGCTGCCCATCCCATGGCTTCGACGGTACCGTAATCTTCTGGATTTCCAGCCACGGCGGTAAAATGCAGATCGCTACCTGTCTCGAAAACCTCTGCAAATCGCGCAACAAGCGCCTCGTGGATGCCGTTGAACTGGTCTGTTCCTTCAGGCAGAACGCCTGCGGCCAACTGATCCTCTAGCCACTGCCACTGGAAAGCAGCGCTCTCATACAGCGACGTCGGGGTGTCAGCGTTGTATTCCAAAAGCTTTGCAGGCTCCTCCCCGTTATAGGAAAAGTCGAAGCGGCCATAGATTTCCGGGTCCTCATCGCGCCAGCTTTGCGCGACCAGATCGCGGTGTTCCTCGGGGATTGCCAGACGCTCCATCAGCTGTTCGCTCGAGATGATCTGGGCGACCGCTTCGCGGCACATGGCATGCAGTTCGGTGGCCGGATCTTCGATGTCCATTTCGATCTGGTCGAGCGTGAAAGCATAGGCCGAAGTCTCGTCCCAATAGGGTTCGCCATGCATATCCGCAAAACTGAAACCGACGTCGCGTGCATGATCGCGCCAGTTGGGCCGCTCGGTCAGGGGCATTTTTTTCACCGTACCAGACTCCTTGGTTGTACCTTCGGTTAAGGGATTTTCGACCGTTTCACCAGAAGGGTTTAAAGCTGCCTTGGCGCAATCTGGACAAAGTGGCCGAAATCAGCCCCAACCTGCTGCCCCGCCGCGTACGACCGGCAGTTTCAGCGATACAGACACGATAGGTGTTAGTGCGCTTACCAATGCGCTCGTTTCCCTTGCGCCATTTCATGTCGCAAAACGGCAACTAAGCCCAAAAAATCCGCGCGAGGCTGGCGGTGATAGAGGAGAGCAGCCATGGACCGCCACCATCGCGACACGCGCAAAATCGATCCCACTCGCGGCACCACCCTTGGCGACGGCTCCGCGAATGACCAAGACCGAATGGAAATCGGGCCGACGCAACTTGCGATGCGCGAGTGGGAAGCGGCGGGACTTACGCTCCCCAATCTTGCGGATATGCGCAGCTATCGACACAGGCGACTGACACGACACATCGTTGAACGTGACTATGCCGGTTTGCTGATGTTTGACCCGCTCAACATTCGTTACGCCACCGACAGCACCAACATGCAGTTGTGGAACACCCACAATCCCTTTCGCGCGGTGCTGCTTTGCGCAGACGGTTACATGGTGATCTGGGACTACAAAAATGCACCTTTTTTGAGCGCTTTCAATCCTCTGGTCCGCGAGGTGCGCAGCGGGGCCTCCATGTTCTACTTTGCCACGGGCGACAAAACCGCAGCAAAGGCGGACGTCTTTGCCAACGAAGTGCGCCAGGTGCTGCAAGAACATTCAGGCACGAACAAGCGCCTCGCCATAGACAAGATCATGCTGCACGGTGCCCATGCCCTGCAGGCGCAGGGGCTCGAGATCAAGGACGGCGAAGAAGTCACTGAAAAATCAAGATCGGTCAAATCGATCGACGAAATTCACGCGATGCGCTGCGCAAGCCACGCCTGCGAAACGTCTGTCAAAGCAATGGAGGACTTCGCGCGCGCAAATGTCGGTGACGGCAAAACCTGCGAAGATGACATTTGGGCGGTCATGCACGCAGAGAACATCAAACGCGGTGGCGAATGGATCGAAACGAGGCTGCTTTCATCGGGACAACGCACCAACCCATGGTTTCAGGAATGTGGCCCCCGGATATGTCAGCAAAACGAAATCATCTCGTTCGACACAGACCTTATTGGGAGCTATGGCATTTGCATCGACATCTCTCGTTCGTGGTGGATTGGCGACCAAAAACCGCCGGCCGATATGATCTATGCGATGCAACACGCTCTCGAACACATCACGACCAATATGGAAATGCTGCGCCCCGGTGTGACGGTCCCCGAACTGACTGCGAACTGCCACACCCTGGACGATCAGTTCCAGGCGCAGAAATATGGATGTCTGATGCACGGCGTGGGCCTGTGCGATGAATGGCCGTTGGTTGCCTATCCTGACCAGGCCGACGCAGGCGCATTTGATCACCCTCTCGAGGCGGGCATGGTACTGTGTGTCGAAGCGGCCGTGGGTGCCGTTGGTGGAAAGTTCACCATCAAACTTGAAGACCAGGTGCTCATTACAGAAGACGGTTACGAGAACCTGACCCGGTATCCATTTGATGCGGCGCTAATGGGAGGCTGAGCGACTGTTCGTTCATGTGCCGTAAATTTGTTGGAGTAAGCGTCTTGATCGGATCTTGCTGTTATGCACTTTATAGTACGTAACAATCGCTTCCGCCCCGTTGTGCCTTTGCGGACAAAGCGGTTGGAGTTATGAAACACCCGGTCAGGACGACCTGACCAGATATGGGCTTGCCGGGACGACCCGATACTTTGGAGGTCGAAATGGCGTGGATTGCACTTTTCATAGCAGGTCTGTTGGAAACAGGATGGGCTGCCGGTCTAAAGTCGCTTTCCGGAGGCTTCAGACTTGGCATAGTCGTTGCGACAGCGGCTATGATGCTCGCCAGCCTTGGGGCTTTGTATTGGTCGATGCGTTCCTTGCCTTTAGGTGTTGCGTACCCGATCTGGACCGGCATCGGGTCCGTCGGGTCCGTTGTTGTCGGAATTACCGTATTCAAGCAAGATATCGGTATCTTTGGCATCGCTGGTGTGGCCTGCCTGGTGATCGGTATATTTCTGGTTGGCCTTGAAACCCATTAACATCGGGGGGAAATGACCGACCGACATGTCTGGACCCGCTTTCGGGGACTGATACCGTCGGCAGACGTACGCCTGATCTTTCCGGTCCAAGGACTGGCAGTTTGGCGAGATGCGGTAATGCCGGGTTTCGCCGGCGGTTCCTCAACCCTTTACGAGCCAGCCGGAGAGCTGAAGCACAGACAGACTGCTTGGATCACCGCACCAAAGTTGACAAAATGAGCGGTCAGAGTATATACATCTGTATACACCAAGGAGAGCACCATGATTGAATCCAAAATACGCAAAGTAGGTAATTCCGCTGTGGTGACCCTGAGCGCCGAGATGCTTGCCCTGCTGGACGCCAAGGAAGGCGATACGCTTTATGCGGTGCGCACTGACGACGGTGGGTTGAAACTGATGACCCAAAACCCCGAACTCCAGGCTGCTCTTGCCGCAGCCGAGGCTGTCATGGATGAAAACCGCGACCTGCTTCAGGCACTTGCATGACCCGATGGGTCTGGATGCCGCTGCCCGCATTGCATGTCATCCATGACCGCCAGATTTCCCGACACGGCGGCGCACCGGGCACCCGTGATCCGTCGCTTTTGGAAGCGGCCTGTGCGCGACCTCTGAACCGGGCCGGGTACGGCAATCCGGATGTTCATGCACTTGCGGCAGCGTATGCATTCGGCGTTGCAAAGGCCCATGCCTTTATTGATGGAAACAAGCGCACCGCCTTTGTGACTGCGTTTACCTTTCTGCGGCTCAACGGCATTGAAATACGCCCCGATCCTAAAGTCGGGGTCAGGATGATGGAGGATCTGGCATCAGACCAGCTGAGTGAAGAAAGCTTCGCTGCCTGGCTGCGTTCGCTCGACGTCGAATGACGGTAAGTGCCCGAACCGATGCAGTTCCGCATCCCCGCAAGGCACGGGCCGGGGGCGCATCGGTGTGTTTTCGCTTTGCGGGCAGCAGCGTGGGAACGTCGGCAAGGCGCGGTATCCGCCGTTAGGGATAGACGTTTGGGGCCATTCAAAAGGTCAACGGCCACATTTTCGGATTTCGGCAAACGCCAATTGAGTGTTTACGGATCGCCGAGCCTTGGGTTTTTATCCGGCAACCATAGCTCAGCAATTAAATCGACAGGTGTTGATCGCGGATATCGGGATGAGCTTGCAGGTCTGCCAGGCTCCCTACGAATTGCTGAGTGCCGTGTTCGATGATCACGACGCCGTCGGCTACGGCTTGGGCAAAATGCAGATTTTGTTCAGACAGCAAGACAGTGAGCCCATCCTGCTTGAGCTGCAAAATCGCGCGCGCCATTTGCTCTACGATGACCGGAGCAATCCCTTCTGACGGTTCATCCAGCAGGATAAATGCCGGATTTCCCATCAACGTGCGCGCGATGGTCAGCATCTGCTGTTCCCCGCCGGACAAGGCCTTACCATAGTTCTGGCGCCGCTCGGCTAGGTTTGGAAACAGATCAAACACCATGTCTTCGGTCCAGGTGGTGCATCCCTCCCGAGGCGGCTGTCGCCCGACTTCCAAATTTTCTGCAACAGTCAGCTGTGTGAATATCCGCCGCTCTTCGGGGACATAGCCCAAACCATTGCGCGCGACGCGGTGACTGGGCCAGCCGGTGATATCCTGCCCCTGATAGGTCACGGTCCCGGTACGCGGGCGCACCAATTGCATGATCGATTTCATCGTTGTCGTTTTGCCAGCGCCGTTGCGCCCCAACAGCGCAACCACCCGCCCGCGATCGACACTAAAGTTCAGGTCGTTCAGCACATGCGCCTTGCCATAGAATGAATTAACGCCCTTCAACTCAAGCATGTGCATCTTCCTCGGCGGCTTTGAACAGGGTACCGCCGCCAAGATAGACCTCTTGCACCTGACGGTTGTTGCGAATTTCGTCTACGGTACCTTCGGCGATCAACTGGCCCCGGTTCAACACCATGATCCGGTGCGAATGGGCAAACACCACATCCATGTCATGTTCGGTAAACAAAACGCTGATGCCGCGCTGCGCAAGAATATCGGCGGTAAGCTGCATGAGCGCGATCCGTTCGCGCGGGGCCATTCCGGCGGTGGGTTCATCCATAAGTAGCAACACAGGATCATGCGCAAGGGCAACCGCCAGTTCCAGCCGCTTGAGGTCGCCATAGGCCAAAACCGCACAATGACGGTCTGCCTGATCCGCCATCCCGACAGTCTCGAGCAGCGCCAGCGCCTTGTCGCGATAAAGTTTGTGGGCAAAGCTGGTCAGTGAATACAGCCGTCGGTGATGTGAGATCAGCGCCATCTGGACATTTTCGACCACGGTCATCGACACATAGGTGGCGGTAATCTGGAACGTGCGCCCCACCCCCATGCGCCAGATCTTACGCGGCTGCATCCCTGCTATGTTTTTACCCATCAACTGCACCGTACCGGACGAAGGTCTAAGCTGCCCCATCAGCATGTTGAAGCAGGTGCTTTTACCCGCACCGTTGGGGCCGATCAGTGCCAGAAGTTCCCCCTTGGCGAGGTCAAAGCTGACATCATCAACCGCCTTGATCGCGCCGAAGTTCCGCGACAGGTTTCGTACAGAGAGGATCGGGCTCATGTCGCGTCCTCCGGAGTTTTCAGCAGTCCAATGCGTTCACCGGCTTTGCGCAGCGATCCAACGATCCCTTCAGGGCCAAGGATCACGACAAAGATAATCAGCAGGCCCAAGGTCAGACGCCAGTATTCAAAGCGGGTCAGGTAATCTTTTGCACCCTCAAAGAATGCACCGCCGACCCACCCCCCGGACAAGGTTTTTACCCCGCCCAGAAACACAACGATCAATGCATCGAAGCTTCGGGCGGTTTCAAGTTCATTGGGGAAGATACTGCCTTTGGAGAAGACGAATAAACCGCCTGCCAGTCCGGCCATGGTGCCGGCAAAGGTAAAGGCAACCCACTGGACGCGTTTGGTGTTTATCCCGGTTGCTTCGGCTTGGCGCGTACTGTCACGCGCAGCGCGAAGCGCATAGCCAAACGGGGCGTGAGCCGCTTGTCGCAACAACAATATCCCCCCGACACACAGCGTGAAGGCAAGATAATAATACACGGTATTGTCAGATGCCCAGGCCGATGGCCAGATGTTGACCAGTCCGTCATCGCCCCCGGTCACATCACCCCATTGGAAAGCCAGGCTCCACAGAAGCTGCCCGAAGGCAAGGGTCAGCATCGCGAAATAGACGCCGGTTGAGCGCAGGCAAACCCATCCGATGACAATTGCCGCAAGCCCCGCGCTGACCGGAGCCAGCACCAACGCAAGCTCCATCGGGGTACTGGCATAAGTAACCAGCAAGGCAGCGGCATATGCCCCGCCGCCAAAGAACGCGGCATGGCCAAAGCTGACCAACCCGCCTTGGCCCAGCATAAAGTGAAGCGATGCGGCGAACAGGCAAAAGATCATGATGTCAGTAACCAGCACAACGGCGAAGTTGCCCGAATAGAGCGGCAGCAACGCGAGGATCACCAGTAATGTAGTCACCAGAAGACGTATGCGCGGGCCGGCAGGTTTGATCGGCCGTTCCGGTTCGCCGGTCTGCCCATGTTCGCCCGCAACTTCCTCTTTTCCCAGCAGGCCGAACGGGCGGATCATCAGAACCACCACCATCACTACAAACATCAACACCAATGTCGATTGCGGCGCATAGGTTACGCCGAACACATTGAGAATCGAGATAATCACCGCCGCAAGATAGGCACCGGGCAGCGACCCCATGCCCCCGATCACCACCACGACAAACACAGCCCCGAGAATGCTGAAATCCATCAGCAGATCGGCACCGCCCTTGGGCAGTTGCAAGGCGCCACCCAGACCCGCCAATGCGCACCCGAGAAAAAACACGCCGGTAAACAGCCATGACTGGTTCACCCCCAACGCACCGACCATCTCGCGGTCCTGGGTTGCGGCCCTTACCAAGGTCCCGACCCGCGTCCTGGTGATGAGATACCACAACCCGATCGCCACAAACGGCGTGATCGCGATCAGCGCGATATCGTACTGGGGCACCGGTTCGCCCATGATGCGGATAATACCCTTGAGGCCCGGTGCGCGTGGCCCAAGCAGATCTTGCGGGCCCCATATCATCAGCGTCAGGTCCTGAATGACAAGGATCACCCCGAATGTGGCGACCAGTTGAAACAGTTCAGGGGCCCGGTACACCGGGCGCAGCACACATATTTCAACGATCACCCCGATCACGCCCACAATCAGACCAGCAAGCAGGATAGCCCCCCAAAACCCCGCGACACCCGGCAATGCCTGCATAAGAGAATACCCGACATACGCCCCCAGCATATAGAACGACCCATGGGCAAAGTTCACCACGCGGGTCACTCCAAAGATCAGTGAAAGGCCCGACGCCACCATGAAAAGCGCACCTGCATTGGCAAGCCCAGTGAGAATCTGCGCGATAAATAGGCCCATGGCCACCTCGTGATATTCCGGGGGTGGGATCGAACACTGCGGAAAGAGACCCCTGTGTCCGCAGTGATACGATGGTTATTCTGCGGGACGCAGCTTTGACACTTCTTCGTCCGATGGCAGGTAGTCGGCACCATTCAGATATGACCAGTCGGTCATTACACCTGCGCCGTCCTTGAGCATGGTTTTACCTACAAACGCGCCCATGGTCGCTTGGTTGTCAATTTCGCGAAACGTGATCTCTCCTACGGGGGTCGAGACATTCAGACCTTCAAACGCCATGCGGATCGCATCGCTTTCGGTTGATCCGGCTTTCTCTATCGCCGCGGCAACTGTTTCGGCGGTCATATAACCGACCAGCGACCCAAGCTTGGGGCTTTCCTTGAATCTCGCCTGATAGGCATCGACAAAAGGTTTGTTGGCCCCGTCTTTATCGGTGAAATCATACCAGGGGTATCCGGTCACGACCCAGCCTTCGGGGGCTTCGTCGGCCAGCGGTTCAAGGTATTCGGGTTCACCCGACAAAAGACCATACACGGTACGACCTTCAAACAATCCGCGCGTCGTGCCTTCGCGGACAAATTTCGCCAGGTCAGGACCAAAGGTCACGTTATAGATCGCATCGGGCTTGGAGCGTTCCAGCGCCTGAACCTCGGCACCAGCGTCGATCTTGAACAAGGCGGGCCACTGTTCGCCGACAAATTCGACCTCCGGCTTCAGTTTGGTCAACACTTCCTTGAACGCAGCGACCGCATCTTTGCCGTAGGCGTAGTTTGGCGCGATCGTTGCATATTTCACCGCATCTGTCTTGGCCGCCTGTTCAGCAAGCATCGCGGCCTGCATATAGGTCGAGGTGCGCAGACGGAAGGTCCATGGGTTGCCCTGGCTCCAAGTCAGGGCGTCGGCCAAGGGTTCGGCGGCAAGATAGACCCACCCCTTTTCGGCGGCCACGGATGAAATTGCCAAACCGACATTGGACAGGATGGATCCGGTAATCATCACCGTGCCTTCGCTGGTCATCAGTTCTTCGGCGATCTTGATCGCCTCGCCGGGGTCGCCCTGATCGTCGCGAAAGATGAATTCCAGCGGTCGGCCCATCACGCCTCCTTCGGCGTTGATCTCTTCCAGGGCAAGCTCAATGCCCTTCTTGTAAGGCTCTGCAAACGCGGCAAGGCGCTTGTAGTGGTTGATCTCTCCTACCTTGATAGGCTCGCCCGACTGGGCTGCTGCACTTAATCCGGTGAGGCCAAGTGCGACAGCCCCGGCTAGTGTTGCGAAAAGGGTCGTTCTGGTCATCTGGTGGTCCTCTCGTGTTAGGATCTGCCGTCTTTTGCGGCTCTTGTCAGTGGCTAATCATGCTGTACGAAAACCGGCGAAACCGGTTCACCCAGATCATCGGTGGCTTCGGCCTCGATCGTGTCTCGGATGCGTTTGCGGTACACGTTCGGGGCTTTGTCGATCGCAATTCTGATCGGCTTGCGCTTTTGCGGGCGCTGCTCCTCTTGATGGACGGCTTCCAAAATCGCCTTGTCCTCGGCGAATGCCACCCGAAACATGGCATCCATCTGGTCTGATGCGCTTTCATCACCCAAGGCAGTGTTGCGTAGGTGTAACCAATGGTCGATCGTATAATCCTCTGTCACGGGCGTGACGAAATGCAGCGCAAAGATGCGCACCCCGTTGTCGCGTTGATCTTCGGGAAGCGCAAGTTTGGCGTCGGCGGATCCGAAATCTATCACGGCCGTCGAAGGCATATGCAGATAGTAATAATGCCAGCGGTCCACGTTACCGTCAAAGCCACCGAACTTCTTGAAAAAACCGATAGGTTCGGCATCTCTGATCCAGCGCCATGCGACGATCACCTCGCCCGAGGTTTTCACGTGAACCGGCACATTTTCGGATGCCGCGTTGCCAAGCGTCGTCGGGTGGACGAAACTGACATGGGCCGGATCAACCAGGTTTTCGGCGACATTGAGGTAGTTCGCGCGGATGTGCAGCTTGTCGCCGTGATGCAGGTGCCAGCCATCCTGGGCCAGTTCCGGCATATCGAATGCCAGTGCGGGGTCTGCCTTGTCGGGGTCTCCCATCCAGACAAAAACAATGCCGAGCCGCTCCAGCACGGGAAAGCTGTCCACATACGCCGATTTGGGCAAATTGGACTGCCCGGGCACGCGCACGCATCTGCCGTCGGTGCCAAAGGTCATCCCGTGATACCCGCATTGGATCGTGTCGCCGATCCTCTTTCCCTTGGACAAGGGAAGAAGCCGGTGCGGGCAGCGATCTTCGAGCGCGTAGATATGGCCATCACTGGCGCGATAGAGTACGAGGTTTTGGGCAAGCATTGTCAAAGCAACCATTTCTGCGCCAAAGTCGCGTGACCAACCTGCGACATACCAAGCGTTTCTGACGAAGGGCATTGCATCTCTCCCAGCTTTCGACTTTCTTATGAAGGCCTAAAAAATTGTTAGCTGTCAAACAATATTTTGCATCTGTTCTTATGTAGACCTCAGATTAAAACCGTGGGAAGATACTGCATAAAAACTAATCACCTGCTGGAATGCACTGGATAGATACTTGGCTGAACCGCTGAAAAAGACGCCCGCCGAGGCGCGCTATACGCTCGAAGAGCAGATCGGTTTCAAGCTGCGTTTGGCCAACCAAAAGCATCTGGAAATATTCAATCGCCAGATGCCGGATATCACGCCAACCCAATTTGCCGTATTGGCAAAGTTGCGCGATGAAATTTGCATTAGCCAGAACCATCTGGGGCGTCTGGTCGGCATGGATGCGGCCACGACCAAGGGTGTCGTGGACCGCTTGCGCAAAAAGGGGCTGGTGCAAAGCGCCCCGTCCAAAACCGACATGCGGCGGCTGGAAATCTCGCTGACCGACGCGGGCGTCAGCCTGACCGCCGAGGCCGTCGTGACGGCGCAGCAGATCTCTGCCGAGACCGTAAACAACCTGACCCCGCGCGAGGTTGACCGCCTGCTAGCCTTGCTCGAGAAACTTTAGGCTCTAACGCAGGCCGTCTTTGCCTTCGGCCTCGGCATGGGTCAGCCCGCCGACACGGGGCAATGGACGCCCGCTGTCGGTAACGGCGACGGCCACCAGTATCTCGCGCCCGCGTGGCGCGTCGTTCAGCCGTACCTCGATCCCGTCGAAATGGCTGCGCACATAGGCGGCGTCCTTGTGCCCCAAAGGCACGTCAAGCACCTGCCCCGGTCCGCCCATCTTTTTCGAAGACGGCACCAGTGCGGCCCCTTTTTCGACGGCCTTGCGCAATGGCGCGCCAAGCTTTGGGTGCAAGATGGCGGCGGCGTGTTCCAGCTCTCCGCCTTCCCCGACCATCGCCGCCTTGCCGTAGCTTTCGGCCTGGGCCGGGGTAATGCCAAGCGCGGAAACGCATTTATCACCCAAAAGCCCGCCAAGTTCCTCTCCGATGTCCATAAGCGGGGTCAGATCCTGTGAATAAGACCCCGCAAACGGGTTTTGGATCACAGCGATGGCGACTGCTTTACGTGTGGGCGGCGAAATGGTTTGGCCAATTTCACGGTGGGTTTCTTCGACCCAGACGGCAATCTTGCGGATCTCTGCGCTCATCTCAATCCATCCTCTCCGATGATGTCCTTTGCGGCCAGGCCCCCTGCCCGGTTATGCACCCGTGCCCCCGTGGTCATCACCAATATCACCGCCATTTCGTCAGCGCGCGGGCTGTCGTTCAGACCGACTTCGATGGAATCGAAATGGCTGCGCACATAGGATGCATCCACATGTGTAACGGGCACATCCAATCGGGTACCGGCCGCACCGACCTTTTTGGTGGACGGCACAATCGCCTTGGCCCCGCCCAATACGTCGCGCATCGCATAGCCGCCCGGTGCGTGCCATAGCGCGCCATGCTCCAGCTCTCCGGCGGTGCCGATGATCGCACCCTTTCCGTAACCTTCGACCTGTTTGGCCTCGCCACCCAGAGCAGCCAGCAGCTTGTGCGCCATTTGCACCCCAAGCGGTTTGAGGTCTTCCATGAATGGCTGAATGTCTTCGACATACGACCCTGCATAGGGGTTTTGGATCACAGCCATCACCGCCCCGCGTTTTAACGGCGTGTTGGCGCGGGGGCCGCCTTCGTGGAATATCTCTTCGATGCTGGTGACGATTTTGCGGATGACGATTTCAGGCATGTTCGGGTGCTTTCTGTTGGAACTTCAAGGTGGCGGGCAAACCCACAACCGCATTCTGACCTTGCAGGAAAAGAGCAGCGCCGTCGATCAAACACGCTTGACGCAGCGCGTTGGCCGCCGTTTCACCTGCACAAAGCGCCCGCGCGACGTCGGATTGGGCAAGACGCCCCACATGCGTGACAACGGTTGTCGACCCCAGATCAGAATCGTCGCGCACCACATTGGCGGGCGCGCGTGTTATGCTGGCGTTGTCTTGCAGATCCACAGCGTTGCCAAGTTGCGTCGCGGCGGCGTCGGCCATGGACGCCGAACGTGCCAGAACCGTCACCGCATCCGCGATACCCAGGCTAAGGCTGCGGCCGCGTTGCCCGCTGGTCGCGATCCCGCGAATGGCGTCGGTACTGCCGATGTCAACAACGCCGAGATTTCCGTTGTCCGGCGACGCGATGGCCACGCGAAATGTCGCGGCCCCGGTCAGGTGCAATGCGATATCGCCACCATTGTTCACATAGGCGCGGGTCAATGCGGTGGCTTCGGTCATCGCGGCCAGAATTTCCTGCGCAACTGCCCCCGCAACCGCAATCATCGGCGTGGTGACACCATCCGCATAGGGCAGCGCCGCGCGATACATGCGCCGGGCGATCTTGCCTTCCGGACGGCGTTCGACAGGTTGACGCAGCAGCGGTAACTCTGCCGCAAGCTCGTCCAAAACAGACTCGAACCTTGCGAAAGCCGCGCGAAAGGCCACACTGCGCGCCCCGTCGGACCCGATGATCAAATCGATCGGCCCATGTGACAGATGCAGCCTGTCACCGCTTAAAAGAGAAGCCTGCGGCATCATTCCCTTGATTTCCCCCACCCGTAGTTTTCCCGGTCATTGGGGTTGGTCTGAAGCCCGGTCTGGGTCACGCGGCGCACGTCCGGGGTGACAACTTTGGCCAGGGGCTGGATATGCTGAACATGTCCGCCAAGCGCACCGTAATCTTCGCGCCGCAAGGTAAATTCAATCGGGGCCACCAGAGCGGGCGTCGGAACGTATCCAAAAGAATTTGTCGGCATGTTCATCACATCTACCATCACCGTGATGCCGCCGCCGGGCCAGACATAGGCTTCGGCCCCGCCACAAGACACGTGGGTCAGCGATTCCTTGACCGACCGCGTCAACCGCACCGGATTTTCAGTGACCCCGGCGCGCAGGCTGCCACCGGCACCGCCCATGAACAACACCGAACACAGCGATGGTTCGCAGTTTTCGGCGATGCGTTCCGCCACCGTCAGCAGTTCTGGGGTAATTTCGGCAGGCCGAGGCACCAGGTCATCGTCGAGCGTGAAATATGCCCATTGTTCGCCCGTGGTCGATATCATCAGCAGCCGCAGTCCCGGCCAGGCGCGTTTCGCGTCGGCATCGCGCAGAATGGTCAGAGGATCTTCGACGTCGGTACCGCCCCAACCGGTGCCGGGATCTGCGACCTGAAAATAGCGCCCTGGCGTCGATCGGCGCCCGTTGATGCGAATGCCCGATGGGGTCATGTTCAGACCTTTTCCAGCCTCGTGCTCGCTCAGGACGCCGGTGATGTGGTCATCGACAACCACGACCTCGTCGACATGGCCGTGCCACTGTTTCGCAAACATCCCGATGGTGGCAGAGCCACAGCCGACACGCATCAGCTTTTCGGGTGTGCCGTTGATGATCGGTGCCTTGCCGGCCTCGATCACCATGGTCACACCACCGTCAATCGTCACCTCGACCGGTTCACGGTTACATAGCCGCAACAGCGCGTCACAGGTTGCACGCCCTTCTTTCTTGGACCCACCGGTCAGGTGTTCGACGCCGCCCAGCGATAGCATCTTGGAGCCATATTCCGACGTCATCACGTGACCGATCGCTTCGCCCTCGGCCCGCACCACGGCGCGCTCTTCGCCGATGTGGCGATCGGTGTCGATCTTCACCTTGACGCCGCAATAAGAAAATATGCCTTCGGTCACGACAGTGACCATATCAACGCCGTCGACCTCTTGGCTGACGATAAAGGGGGCGGGTTTGTAATCTGGGTATGTCGTGCCCGCGCCGACCGCCGTCACGAAATCGCGCCCGCCTTGAATCACATCGCCATCCCAATCTTGGGCGTTGTTACCCTGATCCAGAAACGCGACGGCTTTTGCGCCCGATTGAATGACCGTCAGCGGGTCAAGCCGCACCAATTCGCCCGCGTGATTGGCATATCGGTCACACGCCCCTGATTTACCATCGGCGATAAAACACATGACGGGGCACGCGTCGCAGCGGATTTTCGCGGGTTTTGGGTCGCGCAGGTCGTCAGGCATGTCCCGCCTCCTTCAGGGCTGTACGCAGGCGCGTGGGGGTGGCCGGAGTGTGGGTGATACGCGCACCGGTGGCGTGATATATCGCGTTGAATATCGCAGGTGCCGTGGGGATCAACACGTGTTCGCCCAATCCCTTGGCACCATAGGGGCCGTGTGCATCCGCTATTTCCAGTATCAGGGTTTCAATGGGTGGGATGTCACCGATGGTGGGGATAAGATAATCGTGCAGGTTTTCGGTGCGTCCGGGTATGTATTCCTCCATCAGCGCCATGCCCAACCCTTGGGCAATGCCACCCTGCACCTGTCCTTCGACCAAAAGCGGGTTGATCGCGCGCCCGACGTCATGCGCCGCCACGAAACGCAACGGCTTACACAGGCCCAAGGCTATATCGACTTCGACAACCGCAAGCTGTGCTGCATAACCAAATTGCGCATAGGGTTCGCCTTGCCCGTTTTCGTCCAGCGGCTTGACCGGCGGGTCATAGGTTTCCTGTGCCATCAGAACATATCCTTGATCATCTGGCGAAAGACGCTCTAGATCCAGGGTTTGGCTGTGGGGGCCGTCACTGACGTTAATCCGGTGATCCTTTGCGATGATTTGCGCGGTCGGCCCCGCATTGACCTGACGCAGGATATCGGCACGAAGCGCCTCGCCTGCCCTGAGTGCGGCGTTGCCCGACACAAAGGTCTGCCGCGAGGCGGAGGTTTTGCCGGCGTCCGGGGTGATATCGGTGTCGGCCCCCACTACGGTAATGTCGGATACTGGCACTCCAAGCGCCTTGGCAAAGATCTGCGGGATCACCGTGTTGGACCCTTGCCCGATATCCATCGCCCCTTGGTGCAGCACGATTGTGCCGTCCCGTCGCAGACCTGCCTTGATGGTTGACGGGTTGGGCAACGACGTGTTGCCGCAGCCATACCACGCGCTTGCTAGCCCGACCCCGCGTTTCACCGCGCTGTTTTGGTCATTGAACGCTGCGCATTCAGCCTTGGCCGCGTTCCACGCGGGGCGCAGAGCCTCGAGGCACTGCCTGATCCCGACTCCTTGGGAAAACACCTGTCCGCAGACGGTGCGCACCCAGTCGCCAAGAGCGTTCTTTACGCGAAACTCCAACGCGTCCATACCCAGCTTTTCCGCCAGCAGGTCAAAGGCGGTTTCCTGTGCAATTGCAGATTGCGGCACCCCGAACCCGCGAAAGGCCCCCGACGGCGGGCAGTGCGTGTGCACGGCGCGGCTTTGGGCACGGTAATCGGGAACGTAATACGGGCCAGAGGCGTGAACCGGCACACGGTTGGCCACCGTCGGTCCCCAGCTCGCATAGGCACCTGTGTTGAAATTACCGTCGAACCGCAGCCCCGACAAGGTTCCGTCGGCGTTTGCGCCAACCTTGATCCTGATCTGGGCCGGGTGGCGTTTGGTCGTCGATTGCATGGTTTCGTTACGGCTGTAGGTCATGCGCACCGGTTTGCCGGTTTTCAGCGCGGCCAAGGCAATGAACGGCTGCAGGGAAAGGTCTATTTTTGATCCGAACCCGCCGCCGACGGCAGTCGGAACGATACGGATATCAGCAGGCGGAAGGTCCAGAATATATGCCAGTGCCTCGCGGTCCATCGCCGGGGCTTGGGTGCAGGCGTGCACATGAAGGCGGCCCTGCACAACTTCGGCAAACCCTGCCTCGGGTTCGATATAGCCATGTTCCACGAAGCTGGTCTTGTGCACCGCTTCGACGCTGAAATCCGCGTTTTTCAGCGCGGCGTCGGCGTCGCCACACTGCACGAAACCACCGCACATGATATTGCCGGGTCGGTCGTCAAACAACTGCGGCGCATTCGGTTCCAGCGCTTCGTCGATGTCGGACAATGCCGGTTGAACACTCCATTCGATCGGAAAGCTGGACATGTCGATGGCATTTACCGCATCGGCGTCGCCCACCACACAGGCGACAGCCTCGCCGCGGAACCGCACATGGCTGACAGCGAAAACCGGTTGGTCGATGAACCCGGGGATCACGCCAAAGGCATTGCGTCCCGGCACGTCCTGGGCCGTCAGCACGGCGGCAACGCCCGGCAGGGTCGCCTGCCACTGTGAAATATCGCCCAATGTGAACGATGCCGAGGCGTGGGGCGATCTTATCACCCGCGCGACCAGTGCATCGACGGGTGCCACGTCATCACCAAACTTTTCCGTTCCGTCGACCTTGGGACGGCCATCCAGCCGACGCGTATGCTGCCCCAGATCTTGCGGAGCCTCGATCAGTTCATCCGCGGTATGCGCACCGAGGACGGCATCAATGATCTTGCGATAGCCGGTACAGCGACATAGCACACCCCCAAGCGCGTCTTGGACCTGCGTTTGATCAGGTTGCGGCGTTTTGCGCAGCAGCGCCACCGCCGACACCATCATCCCCGGCGTACAAATTCCGCATTGCGCGGCTTGGTGATGTTGAAAACTTTCCATCAAGGCTTGGGCATCGCTGTCTGCCTTGACCAGACCGGACAGGGTTTCAACCGACCGTCCCGCAGCTTGTTGCGTTGGCATCAGGCACGCGCAAACCGGGGCACCGTCAACCAGGATGGTACAGGCCCCGCAGTCGCCCGCGTTGCAGCCGATCTTTACATCCCGGTGCCCCAAGCGTTCGCGCAAGGAATAAGACAAACGCTCGCCCGCGGCGACGTCAACCTGAGATATCGTGCCGTTCAGGGTGAATGAAGTGGGGGTCGTGGCGGTGCGTTGATCCATCAGGCGTTCCCTTCCAGAGCAAGAGACAGGGCGCGGCGGATCACCTCGGCGCTGGCTGCATCGCGGTATTCGGCACTGGCACGGATATCGGCAATCGGTGACAGACCGGCGATCATGTCGGCGGTCACGTGGCGCATCATGCCGGTGACAGGCCGGTTGCGCAGGTGGTCTTCGAGTGCCGTCAATCGCAGGGCCACGGGCGACGCCGCACCGATTGCTATTGCGATCTCAGACAGCTTTTCCTGCTCGACCGTGGCCAAGACGGCGACCATGCAGATTGAGATGACCAGATACTTGCGCGCCCCAAGCTTGAGGAAACTGCCCCGGCTGTTCGGGGAGATCGCAGGTATATGTATTGCCGTCACCAGTTCATCTTCGGCGCGGTCGGTTCTGCGTACCCCGAGCAAGAATTCGCCCAGAGGCAGCCGCCGCGTCATCCGGGCGGTGGCCAGTTCGACCTCGGCCCCAAGCGTCAGCAAAGGCGGCACCCCATCGGCGGCAGGCGAAGCATTGCACAGGTTGCCCGCAACCGTACCGACATTCTGTATCTGGACAGACCCGACTTCGCGGGCGGCCTGTTTCAGCCCGTTGAACGCCGCGGGAAGCTCGGCGTTCACGATATCCGTCCAGGTGGTCGCCGCGCCGATTGTCCACCCGTTGTCGGTGCGGGTTATGCCGCGCAGTTCCGACAGACGTGAGATATCCAGCAAGGTGCCGCGAAATTGCCTGTCGGCCTGCGCCGGGAACCAGTCAGTACCACCCGCGATAACCGACGCCGGCCCGGCCGCCAGCGTGTTCAGTGCATCCTCAAGTGTCGTCGCGGTGATATAGCTCATGGCTGCGCCTCCCATCCGGGTTTGAACTTGTTGGTATACTAATAGAAATTAGACAAAAGCGGTTCTGTCAAATCAAATCGACACGAGTCAGCCCACGAACGCTTTTTCGACTACAAAAGTGGCAGGACGACTATTGGCACCTTCTTCCAGACCAAAGCTTTCAAGCGCGGCCTTGGTGTCGTTCAACATGGCCATCGACCCGCAAATCATCGCACGGTCGGTATCGGGATCAATCGGCGGCACCCCCAGGTCGCTGAACATCTTCCCCGACGCCATCAGATCGGTCTGCCGCCCCACACGCGGCCAATCTTCGCGGGTAAGCGTGTCGTAAAGCGTCAGTCGTGGGCTGAGTTCCCCAACCAGGGGATCATTCTTGAGGTCGTTCAGCAGATTACGCCCGAACGTCAGCTCTTGAGAGGTTCGGCAGGTGTGGCACACAATCATTTCATCGAATTTTTCGTATGTTTCCGGATCCCGGATGATCGACGCAAACGGGGCGATGCCGGTACCGGTGGCAAACATCCACAACCGCTTGCCGGGCAACAGCGCGTCATTGACAAGCGTGCCGGTGGGCTTGCGGCGCATCAGCACCGTATCGCCGACCCTGAGCCGTTGCAGATATCTGGTCAAAGGCCCGTCAGGCACCTTGATCGAATAAAACTCGATCTGTTCATCCCAAGACGGTGAGGCGATCGAATACGCCCTGAACACCGGTCTGTCCGCATTGGGTAGACCGATCATCACGAATTCACCGGACCGAAAGCGAAATGCCGGGTCGCGGGTGATGCGAAACCTGAACAGACTATCACTGTAGTGCTGAACCTCGGTCACAGTCTCGGCATATACACCGGGGGGAATGGGGAACCCGATTTCGGCATCCTGCAACATCGGCGCGGCATCCATGTTCGACCTCACGAAATTAATTATCATGCAATATCATTTGTACACTAACGACATTTAGTCAAGCATTTCGTCTTGATCCAGCCCATTTTTATGTTAGCGTTCAAATGAAACCATGCTGCTTGAAAGGCGGACCGATGTCAGACACCTCAGCGAAACTTGTCATCCGAAACATTGGTATGATCCTGTCCGGCAAGATGGAGGAGCCGATTTTCGATGGTGACTGCGTGATCGCCATCAATGGCAAGATCAGCGCTTGGGGATATGAAAAAGATCTCGATTGCGAAGCGGCCGCAACCGAAGTTGACGCCCATGGCGCCACCCTTGCGCCCGGATTGATCGACAGTCATGTTCACCCGGTCGTCGGAGACTATACGCCGCGCCAGCAACAATTGGGGTGGATCGATTCGACCTTGCACGGCGGGGTGACCACACTGATCTCTGCCGGCGAAGTGCATATGCCGGGGCGCCCGAAAGATATCGTCGGCCTCAAGGCGATGGCGATCGCGTCGCAGCGTTGGTACGAAAACTTCCGCCCCTCGGGCGTCAAGGTCCACGCGGGTGCGCCGGTGATCGAACAGGGCATGGTCGAGGAAGACTTTGCCGAGATGGCCAAGGCCGGGGTGACCCTGCTGGGCGAGGTCGGACTGGGCACGGTCAAGGACGGCAAGACTGCCGCGCAGATGGTGGGATGGGCGCGCAAATACGGGATGCAAAGCACGATCCACACCGGCGGCCCGTCGATCCCCGGGTCAGGGTTGATCGACGCGGATATGGTGCTTGAGACAGGCACGGATGTAGTCGGACATATCAACGGAGGGCATTCTGCCCTTCCAGACGACCAAATCATCTGCCTGTGCGAAGGCTGTAAGGCCGCGCTCGAGATCGTGCACAACGGCAATGAACGCGCCGCCTTGCTGACGCTGAACACCGCGCGCGAGTTGGGCAAGCTTGATCAGTTGATCCTGGGCACCGATGGTCCGGCTGGGTCCGGCGTGCAGCCTTTGGGGATCATGCGCATGGTCGCGATGCTGTCGTCGCTTGGCGATGTGCCTGCCGAGATCGCCTTTTGCTTTGCCAACGGCAACACAGCGCGGCAACGCAAGCTGGACACCGGCTTGATCGAGGTCGGCAAATGCGCGGATTTTGTCCTGATGGATCAGGCACAGCATGCGCCCGGTAACAACTTGCTGGAATCGGTGCAGCTTGGCAATCTGCCAGGCGTCGGCATGACGGTGATTGACGGGGTGGTGCGCAGTTTGCGCAGCCGCAATACGCCGCCCGCCACCCGTCTTCCCGAACTGGTCACAGGCACGTTGGGTGCCTGAAGACCCGCGCTGGATCGGCGCGATGGGCCCGCGCCCCCGCGTCCCGCAGCCGGTGGTTTCCACAGCTTGATCAAAGCAAACGGCTTCTTTCCTCCGGCTCCCGGAAAGAAGGGCTTTCATTACCTTTATATTCATGTTCAATTTTCGCCAATACGTGCGCGCCGCGTATTGCGTAGCGATTTGGCACGCCTGAAGCCTGTCGAATGCCAGTTTGCGGAACATCGTTCCATCAAGCGGTATTGGCAGTTTGAATTTTAGCGCTTAGGCTACGCAAATCAGAGTCGCGGACAATCGTGGAGGAATGTCCGAACCCCGGCTCTATTGGGGAGGAAACAAATGGCTAAAACTTATCAGGCGATGCCGCGGACGGGTGACTGCTGATGCCAGCTATGACCATGGAAGAGGCCATTCGGCATACGACTCAAACTAACCCGACATTTGAGATGTCTCACGCAGATATTCGCGGGGTCACGTATCGTACCTTCAAGAATATCCCCGCCACCATCGGCCAACTCATGCTCGCCAGCCGCGAAATTCACGATCAAGGCCGCGCTGAATTTCTGGTCTATCAGGACGAGCGATGGACATATGACGGTTTTTGCGACGCCGTTCACCAGATTTCACACGCACTTCGCGATGATCTGGGGGTCAAGCCTGGTGACCGCGTGGCGATTGCGATGCGCAATTACCCGGAATTGTTAATGTTGACCCTTGCGATCGCTTCTGTCGGTGCGGTCGTGGTGTTTGTGAACGCGTGGTGGACCACCGAAGAACTGGATTATGCATTCAAGGACAGTGCCGCCACAACGGTCTTTGCCGATGCGCCACGGCTTGAACGGATATCCCCGCTTATTGAACCGCTGGGGCTGAATGTCGTTGGTGTACGAGACGGTGAAGCGGATTCAGATCAAACACTTACAGCATTGATGAACCCCAAGCCCACGACCCCGGTCGAGGGAGTGACGCTTGAGACCGACGATGACTTTGCGGTGATGTATTCGTCCGGCACCACCGGCAAGCCCAAGGGCGTGGTGCAGACACACCGGGGTGCGTTATCGGCTGTGTTCACATGGCTGATCCAGGCGGTTTGCGCCCCGCTGGTAAATCCGCCCGAGCCGGGGGCACCTCCGGCACCCAGACCGTCTGGGTTGATTGTCACACCGCTTTTCCATGTCACTGCGACGCATCCGCTGTTTTTGCTCAGTTTGCCCGCAGGGGCCAAGATATCGTTGTTACACAAATGGGATCCCGAAGAAGCGGTTCGGGTTATCAAACGCGAAGGTGTGACGCGCTTTCTTGGTGTTCCGACCCAATCCGCCGACCTGCTGCAAGCCGCCAAGCGCATGGGTGAAACGCTTCCGACGCTAAGCTGGCTTGGTGCTGGGGGGGCCAAACGGCCCGCCGCGCAGGTCGCGCAGCTGCAAGACCAGTTTCCCACCGCCGAAATCGCTACGGGATGGGGGATGACCGAAACCAACGCGCTTGGCATCGGGGTGGTCGGGGCCGAATACAACAAGCGCCCGAACGCCGCGGGAAAACTGCACCCGCCGTTACAGGATGTGCGGTTTCTGGACGATGCCGGTAACGATGTGCCGCAAGGTGAGCTCGGTGAAATCACCGTCAAAAGCCCCGCCAACATGCGGTGTTACCTGAACAAGCCGGACGCGACAGCGGAAACCATGCAAGACGGCTGGCTGCGTACTGGTGATCTGGGGGTGATCGACGCCGAAGGCTATATCACCATCCTTGATCGCAAGAAGAATATCATCATCCGAGGCGGCGAAAACATCGCTTGTCTGGATGTCGAAGGGGCGCTGCACACGCACCCCGATGTGATCGAGGCTTGCGCGTTTTCCCTGCCCGACAGCCGCCTGGGAGAGGTCGTAGGTGCCGCCGTCCAGACCCGCAACGGCAAGGAAATCACGCAGACCGACATGGCAAAGCATCTCGAACAACGGCTCGCGAAGTTCAAGATTCCCGTAACGCTGTGGTGTCAGGACACGCCGCTGACGCGCGGTGCCACTGATAAAATAGACCGCCGTGCAATCCGCACTGAGTGTCTTGAAAAGTAAGGCCCGTTCTTGGGCTTCGAAGAAAGGAATACTATGAACACCCCCTCCGACGAACAGATTGGCGCTTATATCGGTGCCGCCGGCAAAGCTGCGTGGCAGGTCCCGGACCTGCCTGACGACACCCCACTTCGTGACATCAAATCGGTCGGTATCATCGGCGCGGGCACGATGGGCGGCGGCATCGCGATGAACTTTGCCACCGCAGGCATCCCCGTCACCATTGTCGAGACAACTCAAGAAGCGCTGGACCGCGGTTTGAAGGTCGTGCGCGGCAACTATCAGCGCAGCGCCGACAAGGGCCGCTTCCCGCAAGAAGAAGTCGAAGCGCGGATGGATCGCTTTGACGGCAAGCTGGAACTGGCGGCCTTGGCCGATTGTGATCTGGTGATCGAAGCCGTGTTCGAAGACATGGAGCTCAAGCGCAAGATTTTCACCGAGCTGGACCGCGTGATGAAACCGGGCGCGATCCTGGCGACGAACACCTCCGCGTTGAACATCGACGAAATCGCGGCGATGACCAAGCGCCCCGAAGACGTGATCGGGCTGCACTTTTTCTCGCCCGCCAACGTGATGAAACTGCTCGAAATCGTGCGCGCGAGACATACTGCCGATGATGTGGTCGCGACCTCCATGGATCTGGCGGCCAAGATCAACAAGATCGCCGTGCTCGTCGGCGTTTGCCCCGGTTTTGTCGGCAACCGCATTTTGTTCGCGCGCCAGAAACAGGCCAACAAGCTGCTGCAACAGGGCTTGATGCCGTGGGATGTGGACGCCGCACTGAACGCCTTTGGCTTCAAGATGGGGCCGTTCCAGATGTCCGATCTGGCCGGTCTGGATATCGGCTGGTCCAAAGGGGCCAAGACCGAGAACCCGATCCGCGATGCGCTGTGTGAAATGGACCGACGTGGCCAGAAGACCCAAGCGGGTTTCTACGACTATGATGAATCCCGTCGTCCGATCCCGTCGGATGTGGTTGCCGGTGTGATCAAGGACATCACCGGCGCCGAAGCCAACCAGATGTCGCAGGAACAGATCATCGAGATCTGCATCTACCCGATGATCAACGAAGCGGTCAAAATCCTTGAGGAGAACAAGGCGCAGCGCCCCTCTGACATCGATGTGGTCTGGCTGAACGGCTATGGCTGGCCCGCCGATAAGGGCGGCCCGATGTTCTATGGCGATATGGTCGGTGCGCAGTCCGTGCTGGACGTGATGGAAAAGCTGGGCGCCGAGGACCCCGAATTCGCGCCCGCTGATCTGCTGCGCGATCTGGCCAAGAATGGCGGGAAATTCACTGAAATCGACACCGGAGGGCTGAAGGTATGAGCTATCAATATATCACCACCGAAAAGAAGGGTCACATCCTTGTTGTGACCATGAACCGCCCCGAGGTGTACAATGCCGTGCACGTCGACATGCATAATGAAATGGCCGATTGCTGGGACGCTTTTGCAGCGGATCAGGATCTTTGGGTCGCGGTTCTGACCGGCGCGGGGGACAAGGCGTTCTCTGCGGGGAACGACCTGAAAGCCACCGCTGCGGGCGGGTCAAAGGCGACAATGCCCGCCAGCGGCTTCGCCGGTCTGTCCTCGCGTTTTGATCTGGAAAAGCCCATCGTTGCGGCCGTCAACGGTTTCGCCATGGGCGGCGGATTTGAAACCGCGCTGTCCTGCGACATCATCCTCGCCTCAGATCAGGCAAAGTTCGCCCTGCCCGAGGTCAAGGTAGGCTTCTTCGCGGCCGCATCCGGCGTGCAGCGCCTGTCGCGCTATATCGGACGGCTTGCCGCGCAAGAGCTGATGTTCACCGGGCGCACCATCATGGCCGACGAAGCATTGTCGCTGGGCTGCGTCAACGCGGTGCATCCGGCGGATCAACTGATGGCGAAAGCCATGGAGAAAGCGGAAGAACTGTGCAGCGTGTCGCCGTCGGCGGTCAAGGCGACCAAACGCGTACTCAACGATATGTATGCCCGCGACGGAATGCAGGACAGCATCGCCTACTCTCGTGAAGTGATCGCGGATCTTAGCAAGACCGAAGACTTCAAGGAAGGCGTGAACGCCTTTGTCGAAAAACGCAAACCCAATTGGGTCAATAAATAATAAATCGAATTTAACAGCCGGGAGGCACTTAATGTCACATAACGAAGCAATGGCGGGAATGAATAACCTGGAGATGTCGGAAAAGGCCAAGCCGCTTCTGGCCGCCGTGATCAAACACATCCGCGAGAACGTTGACCCGATTACTGATGAATACTACCGCTTGGGTGAAGGGCGCACCGATCGGTGGTCACATGCGCCGGGCCAGCTGGAACTTCTTGAAACTGCAAAGAAAAAGGCGCGCGAAAGCGGTCTCTGGAACTTTTTTCTGCCCAATGCCGAAACTGGCGAAGGGCTTTCAAACCTGGATTATGCCTATATCGCGGCAGAGCTTGGCAAGAGCCCGCTGGCCTCTGAAACGCTGAATTGTTCCGCGCCTGACACCGGCAACATGGAAGTGTTGGAACGGATCGGCACGCAGGAACAAAAAGACACATGGCTCAAGCCGCTGCTGGCCGGTGAAATCCGCTCTGCCTTCGCGATGACTGAACCCGATATGGCGTCCTCGGATGCCAAGAATATCTCTACCTCTGCCGTGCTGGAAAACGGTGAATGGGTCATCAACGGCGAGAAATACTATATCTCCGGTGCCGGTGATCCGCGCTGCAAGATCATGATTACCATGGTAAAGACGTCACCAAACGCCGAACCATTCCGTCAGCAGTCGCAGATCCTTGTGCCCATCGACACCCCCGGCGTTGAAATTGTCGGCCCGATGCATGTCTTTGGTCACGACGACGCGCCGCACGGTCACATGCACATCAAGTTCACCAACGTGCGTGTGCCCGAGGAAAACATCCTCTGGGGCGAAGGCAAGGGCTTTGAGATTTCCCAGGTCCGTTTGGGGCCAGGCCGCATCCACCACTGCATGCGCTCCATCGGGGCGGCGGAAAAGGCGCTGGACCTGATGATCGAACGGGGCCTCAGCCGTGAAGCCTTTGGCAAGAAGATCATTGATCTGGGCAAGAACATGGAAACGATCTCTCGCGCCAAGATCGAGATTGAAGCCATGCGCCTGATGGTTCTGAAAGCCGCCAAGGCGATGGACGTTCTGGGCAACAAAGAGGCCCGCATCTGGGTCAGCATGATCAAGGCGATGGTGCCGGAAAAAGTCTGCAACATCATCGATCAGGCGATGCAGGTGCATGGTGCGACAGGTATTTCGCAGTGGTCGCCGCTGTCGGGCATGTACACGTCGCAGCGCACGCTGCGCTTTGCCGACGGCCCCGATGAGGTGCACCACCATGTGATCGCCCGTGCCGAGGTCAAGGATTACCAGGAATCCAATCTGCGCACATCGCGGGCGCGCGAGGAGATCGCGACAGGCCGCTCGCGGGGTGGCGTATGACCCTGTTCGATCTGACCGGAAAGGTGGCGCTGTTGACCGGTGCCTCCAAGGGCATGGGGCTGGCGATGGCCAAGGCCCTTGCCGAGCATGGCGCGACCGTCGTCATCTCGGCTCGCAAGCAAGACCAGCTGGACGCCGCCGCCGCCGAGATCAACGCGATTGGCAAGGGCAAGGCTTACGGCGTCCCCTGCAACGTTGGTTATAAAGAGCAGCTGCAAGCGCTGGTCGACGAGACCCACAAGCTGGCGGGCAAGATCGACATCGTGATCGGCAATGCGGGCGTGAACCCCTACTATGGGCCCACGTCCGAGATCCCCGATGATGCCTATCAGAAAACCATGAACGCAAATGTGCTGTCCAATCTTTGGCTGGCACAGATGGTGGCACCCGACATGATCGAAAAAGGGGCCGGTTCGATGGCGTTCACCTCGTCCATCGGGGCGTTCAAACCATCGGTCATGCTGGGCACTTATGGGATGTCCAAGCTGGCGCTGATCGGCCTTGTGCGCAACCTTGCCGCCGAATTCGGGCCCAAGGGACTGCGGTTCAACGCAATCTGTCCGGGTTTGGTGAAAACCGAATTCGCGCGCGAGCTGTGGGACAATCCTGATGTCGAGAAACGCATCAAGAATGAAATTCCGCTGCGCCGTCTTGGCGAGGCGGAAGATTTCGCGGGGCTCGCCGTGTTCCTCGCCTCTGATGCAAGCCGCTACATGACCGGTCAGGCGCTGACCGTTTGTGGCGGGTCGAACATGTGGACGTAAGGGGCTGCTATGGAACTGAAGGATAAAATTATTGTCGTCACCGGTGCCGCGAGCGGCATCGGCAAGGCGCTCGCTCTCAAGTTTGCAGCGGAAGGGGCCAAAAAGGTTGTTTGCGTTGATCTGAACAAGGACGGCGCGCAGGCCGTCGCCGACGAGATCGACGGTGTGGCTTTCGGCGTGAATGTCGGGGTCGAGCAAGAGATTGCCGATATGATCGAAACGGTCGAAAACGACATCGGGCCGATTGATCTGTTCTGTTCGAATGCTGGCATTCTGGTGGCCGGCGGGATGGAAGTGCCCAATGACGACTGGCAGCGGATCTGGGATATCAACGTGATGGCCCATGTCTGGGCGGCACGCCATCTGGTACCGAAAATGATCGAACGCGGCGGTGGCTATCTGCTGAACACCGCGTCGGCGGCGGGTCTGCTGAATCAAGTCGGGTGTGCACCTTACGGCGTCACCAAACACGCGGCCGTCGCCCTAGCCGAGTGGCTGGCGCTGACCCACGGCGACGACGGCATCAAGGTTTCGGTGCTTTGCCCGCAAGCGGTACGCAGCGAAATGACCCGCGGCCACGAGGATTCCGTTGCCGCTATCGACGGTCTGCTTGAACCCGAGCCCGTCGCGGACGCTTGCATCGAAACCATTCGCAACGAAACGTTTCTTGTTTTGCCGCACCCTCAGGTATTGGATTACATGCGCAAGAAAACCGACAATTATGACCGCTGGATCGGGGGGATGCGCAAGCTGAACCGTGCCTACGGCCATGTTCGCAACCCCAAGAAAGCATCGTCATGATCGGATATACAACTGTCGGCACCGCTGACATGGACCGCGCCAAAAAGTTCTATTGCGATCTTTTCGAAAGCAAGGGGGCCAAGGTATTGGTCGATGCGGGGCGCATTGCAATGATCGGCACAGGCCGGGGCACGCCGATGATTGCCGTTTGCGCACCGTACAACAAAGAGGCCCCTACCCCCGGAAACGGGGTGATGGTGGCGTTCACTGCCGAGACCAAGCCCGAAGTGGATGAATTCTATGCACGGGCAATCGAGCTGGGGGCGACCTGCGATGGCCCCCCCGGCCAACGGGTGCCGGACCGTTTCTATGGCGCTTATGTGCGCGATTTCGACGGCAACAAGCTGTGCTTTTTCAAGTTCGCCTGATAAAAAGCGCTGCCGTCCGCGTTACGCGGGCGGCAGACTATAGACGCGACGCGCTGTGCCTGAAAACAACGCCTCTTTGGCAGTTTCATTCAGGTCCGCAGCCATCTTCTTGAACGCGTTCCAGATGACCTGATAGCTGACCGCCGTGCGGTCGACGGGAAAATTGCTCTCGAACATGCAGCGGTTCGGGCCGAACGCATCCAACATGTGCGCATACCATTTGCCCTGAGTTTCAACGATTTCATCCGAAGATGGCGGCAAATCACGGTGCATATAGCCAAAACCGTTGTCCGGCATACACAGGCCGCCCAGCTTGGCCATCACATTGGGGCATTCTGCCAGCTCCGCCATATGATCCTTCCACGCAGCGAAAATTTCATCGCGCCTGCCTTCAAACCGGCCGACTCCAAGCGGCGTGCCGAAATGGTCAAGGATCAGCGTGGTGTGCGGCACCGCGCGGGCAAGGTCCAGAAACTCTTGGTGTTGATGATGGTAATGCCAACTGTCCAGGGTCAGCCCCCGTTCGCCCAAGATCGCAGCCCCGCGGACGAAATCGGGGTTGCCATATTGGTTCGGCACACCGCGCCCGGGGATGGCAAGGTGCTGCGGTTCGGGGTCACGGGCACCGGAATTGCGGATCCCTTTGAACAGTCCCTTTCCCGCCTCTTGATGCGCATCCAGTGCCTCGTTCAGCAAGGTCGGGTCAAGCACAAGTTCGGTTTGTCCGATAATCCCGGCAATCTGGGCACGGTCAAGCGGCACCGAAGATGCCATTTCCGCGACGGTCCGGGTCTCTCCGATGGATTTAAGGTGGTCGGGCGCGTCCTGATCCCAATACGAACGGCATTCGATGAACATGGTCTGCACCACGTTATGACCCGCTTCGGTATCACGCCGCAACGCTTCCATTTCATATACGGCGGGATTTTCGGATGTACCGTGACGCCAAAGATGATGATGCGGGTCCACGATCTCTCGGTCGGGGTCGATGATGTCTTCGACCACCAGCCCCAGCCAGTCGTCGCGCAGTTCGATCCCGGGTTCCCATCCGGGATAGCGGCCACCTTTATCCGTCACTTGCATCGCCTTTCGGTTTGTAGGGACGCATCAACCCTTCTTGGGCGACACTAGCGACAAGCTTGCCGCTTTGGGTATAAATCAGCCCGCGGTTAAATCCGCGTGCCCCACCGGTGTACGGCGCGTCCAGATCATAGAGATGCCATTCTGAAAAATCGATCGGTGCGTGAAACCACATGGCATGATCCAGGCTGGCGGACATCACCCCGCGCTGGAACCACGTCAGCCCATGCGGACGCAGCGAAGATCCAAGCAGGTTCATGTCAGAGGCATAGGCCAACAGGCAGTGCTGCATTACAGGCGATTGTCCTTGGGCGGCTTGCATCCGGAACCACAGATAGTTCCTGTCCGCTGCCTTTTCGGGATTAAACAGATCACGTGGTTCGACTTCGCGGATCTCGATAGGGCGTTCGCGCACGAAATCGGCACGGTGCTTTTCGGGGATCCGGTCAATATAGGGTTCACGCAAATCAGGGCGGTCCAGCCAATGCTCGGGGCCTTTCACGTCGGGCATATCGTGCTGATAGTCCCAGCCATCCTCTTCCACGTGAAACGACGCCGATAGGTTGAGGATCTGCTTGCCGTGCTGGATCGCGATAACGCTACGCGTGGTAAAGCTGCCCCCATCGCGGGCGCGGTCCACCTGATAGATGACCGGGATGGACGGATCACCCGGCCGCATGAAATAGGCGTGCAGTGAATGGCAGGTGCGGTCGGGGACCGTGCGATAGGCGGCCATCAGCGCCTGTGCAATCACATGTCCGCCGAAAATCCGGGTGGTGGTTTCACCCCCCGATCCGATGCCGCGAAACAAATCGACTTCCAACTGTTCAATATCAAGCAGTTCGAGCAGTTGGCGAGCCACGTCAGTCATCACGGTTCCGTCCTTTCAGGTCGCCCGTCGCCCGGCATAGGCAACGAAGAAATCGAAACTGCCCGGATTGGCCATTGAATCAAGGTTGACCACCTTTGCAGGATCTTGTCCAAGCAATAGTTTTTTGACGGGAACCTCAAGCTTTTTACCCGATAGTGTCCGGGGGATTTCAGCAACTTCGACGATTTCGTTGGGAATGAACCGGGCCGAGACATTTTTGCGGATCGCGGCGTTGATCTTGTCCTTGAGAGCATCATCAACCGTCACGCCCTTGGCCGGCACCACGAACAGCGGCATAAAGCTTTCGCGCCCCAGAAATTCGAGGTCGACAACAAGGCTGTCCATCACCTCGTCCAGCCCTTCGACGGCCTGATAGATTTCCGCACTGCCAAGGCGCAGACCCTTGCGGTTGATCGTGGCGTCTGACCGGCCGTAAATGACCGACCCGCCGTTTTCATTGATCTCGATCCAGTCGCCGTGGCGCCAGATGCCGGGGTAGGTATCGAAATAGCTGTCGTGCAGGCGACTGCCGTCGTCATCGCCCCAGAAATACAACGGCATCGACGGAAGCGGTTCGGTGCAGACCAGTTCACCCACCGTACCGATCAGCTCTTTTCCGTCTTCGTCATAGGCGCGCACCGCGTTGCCAAGCGCGCGACACTGCATTTCGCCCGCCCGCACCGGCATACCGGGGTGACCAAGTACGAAAGCCCCGGCAAGGTCGGTCCCGCCCGAGATAGGGGCCAGCCAGACGTCTTGCTTCACGTCCCTGTAGATCCAGTCATAGGCGTCCGAGCTGAGAGGCGACCCGGTAGACCCCAGCGACTTGAGCGCCGAAAGGTCCACCTGCTCCCGTGGGGTAATGCCCGCTTTCATGCACCCGCTGAAAAACGCGGCACCGGCCCCGAAGAAGTCAAGCTTTTCATCCGCGACAAATCGCCAGATCACGCCCATATCGGGATAATTGGGTGCCCCGTCGAACATCGCCACTGTGGTGCCCTGGCCCAAAGCGGTGAACTGCGAATTCCACATGATCCAGCCGGACGAGGTCAACCAGCAATAGCGCCCGCCGGGTTTGAAATCATGATGCAAAGATTGTTTGGCCGATTCCAGTATGATGCCGCCGTGACCGTGGACGATCGGCTTCGGGTTGCCGGTTGTGCCCGATGAATACACGATCCACAGCGGGTGGTCGAAAGGGACCTGCACGCTTTCATATGCCACGTCACGCCCCAGCAACGTATCCCATGCGACGTGGCCCTCGGGCAGATCGCCGACAAAGGGCACGGTGATGCATTGAACCAGGCTGGGCAGCTCAGCTTCGAGCCCGGCCAGAATTTCGCGACGGTCCACGGTCTTGCCTGCGTGCACATATCCGTCTTGTGCAATCAACACCTTGGGTTCGATCTGCTTGAACCGATCAAGGATGGCGACATGGCCCATATCCGGGGCGCACAGCGACCAGATCGCCCCGATGCTTGCCGTCGCAAGAAACGCAATCATTGCGGTTTCGGTGTTGGGCAAGACCGCGACGACCCGGTCACCTTTTGCCACCCCCATTTCACGCAGATGCGACGCCACACTTGACACCTGCTGGCGCAGTTGCGCCCAAGTGAGGCTTTTGCGGCCAAAGGTTTCCGATTGCACGATAAGCGCATCACCGCCCGGCTGTTGATCCACATGTTTCATGATCTGGTCGGTGAAATTCAACATCGCACCGGGACACCATTGCGCCCCCGGCATCTGACGCTTGGCCATGACGGTGGTAAAGGGCGCACTGGCCTTGACGTTGAAAAACTCCCAGATCGCCGACCAAAAGCCGTTCAGGTCGGTCACGCTCCAGTTCCACATTTCGTTGTAATCGGCAAAGGTTAGACCGCGCTTGTCGCGCAGAAACCTTTCAAAGGCTGCCATTGTCGAGGCCTCTACCCGTTCGGGTGCCGGGGTCCATAAAACCGTGGTCATTTCATTGCTCCATGGATAAGCGCTTTCAATTGCGGGCGTGCCGGATAAGAGCTGGAAGGGGCCAGTTGGGTAAAGAACACCACAGATAAATCCAGCACCGGATCAACCCAGAAGAATGTCGATGCCATGCCACCCCAACTGAAATCACCGATGCTGCTGGGGACGCGCACCCGGCCGGGGTTCATCACAACCGCCCCGCCAAGGCCAAAGCCCATGCCCTCCATCGGTTGCTCGGCAAAGCTGGCCGGACCCATCGACGCAATGTCGCCCGGTAAATGATTGCGCATCATAAAGTCGAGCGTCTTGGGTGAAACAAGACCGGCACCGCCGGTGCGCAGCATTTCGGTAAACTTCAGGTAATCGTCAATGGTGCCGACCAACCCGCCGCCGCCCGAATGCATCTGCGCTTTCAGAAACGGTGACTTTTCGGGGCGATCCACACAGCGCAATACCGGTTCGGCCGGTTTGGCATCGTTCAGCGCATAAGCACTGCCGGCAAGCGGAGTGTAGAGCGCCGCGAAACGGTCGGTGCCGGCCTGTGGGACCGAAAACCGGGTGTCATCCATCCCCAGCGGGCCAAGAATTTCGCTGACCAAAAAGTCTTCCAGCGTCTGGCCTGACACGATTTCGACGACACGTCCCAACACATCGATGCTGACGGAATATTCCCAGCGGGTGCCGGGCGGAAAGGCCAAGGGCAACCGGGCCACCCGGTCTGTCATGTCGGCCAACGACCCCTGGTCGGCCCGGAACAGAATATCGGCCTCTTCCATCGCCTTGGCGGTCACGCCGGGGTTGAAAGGATAGCTGAGGCCCGAGGTATGCGTCAGCAAGTGATGCAATGTCGGAGTTTTACAGGCTTCGGTCTGCGAGATGTCGGTCGCACCGGGCACAAGACATTCCATGTTGGAAAAGCCCGGAATGAAATCCGATACCGGCGCATCAAGATGGAAAAGCCCCCGTTCGGCCAACATCATGATCGCGACTGACGTGATCGGCTTTGTCATGGAATAGATCCGCGCGATGGTGTCTCTTTCGAACGGTTTCCCGGTCTCAAGATCGCGTTTGCCGGTGGCGTTGAAATACACCTCCTGCCCTTGTTGTGCGACCAGTACCGAACAACCGGCAAAGCGATCGCGATCCACATAGGATTGCATCCACTCACCGATGCGGTTCAGTCTATCTTTATCGAATGCCAAGAACTTTTCCTCTCGAAACGCACCTGCGCCTCAGGAGGAAGAGGCCGCAGGAAGCGACGTAATTACCATACAAAAACGGATGCGGGGTGATGTTGCCGCGGATCAGACTTCGAGCCATTCCTTGCGCACATCGTCACGGGCTTTCAGATCGGCGGGGGTCCCTTCGAATACCACCTGACCGTGCCCCATGACATAGACCCGATCGGCAATATCCATCGCAATTGACAGCTTTTGTTCAACCAACAGCGTCGAGATCCCGCGATTTGCGATTTCCTTGAGCACTTCGGCGACCTTCTGGACCATTTGCGGCGACAGTCCCTCGGTCGGTTCGTCGATCATCACCAAGTCCGGGTCACCCATCAGGGTCCGGCACATCGTCAACATCTGCTGTTCACCCCCAGACAGCACCGACGCTTCGACGTCGGCCCTGCGGTCGAGGTTTTCGAACATGTCGAACATCGCTTGCATCGACCAACGGCCCGCACCATCAACCTGGCCGGGCTTCAACCCCAGGGTGAGGTTCTGCCGCGTTGTCAATCCGGGAAAAATGTCTCTGTTTTCCGGTACATAGCCGATGCCCATGTTGGCGATTTGAAACGCCTTCTTACCGGCAATTTCCTGGCCCTGGAACTTGACCGACCCCTTGGGTTCGACCTCGCCCATAATCGCCTTGCAGGTGGTGGACCGCCCCACCCCGTTGCGGCCCAAAAGTGCGACGATCTCGCCCTCTTTGACGTTGATGTTCACACCTTGAAGGATGTGAGACTTGCCATAATAGGCATGCATATCTGTGACTTCGAGCATCATTAGTGTTCTGCCTCCAATGCGGCGCCCAGATAGGCTTCTTGGACGCGGGCATTCGCACGCACCTCTTCGGGTTTGCCGGTGGCGATGATTTCGCCGTATACCAAGACCGAAATCCGGTCAGCCAGACCAAAGACAACGCTCATGTCGTGTTCGACCATGATCAGGGTTTTTCCTGCTGTGACCTTGAGGATGAGGTCGGTGATGTAATCTGTTTCGGTATTACTCATCCCGGCGGTGGGTTCGTCCAGCATGATGACATCCGCGCCACCTGCTATGGTGATCCCGATCTCAAGCGCGCGTTGTTCGGCATAAGACAGGGTACCGGCAGGCAAGTTCCGTCGACCCAACAGGTTGATCTGATCCAGGATCTTTTCAGCCTCGTCCGTCAGATCGTGCTTGCGGTTTACCAGATGCCAAAAGCTGTATTTATACCCCTGCGACCAGAGCAATGCGCAGCGCACGTTCTCAAACACCGACATGGCCGGAAAGATATTGGTGATCTGAAACGACCTGCTAAGCCCTTTGCGGTTGATCTGGTAAGGTTCCAACCCAGCCAGGTCTTCGCCGTGCAGCTTGACCGTCCCCGCGGTCGGCGCGAACCGGGCGGTGATCAGGTTGAACAGCGTGGATTTACCGGCACCGTTCGGGCCAATGATCGCATGCCGTTCAGCCTTGCCGATGCTAAGGTTGATGCCGCGGATAATTTCGGCTTTGCCAAAACTTTTCTTTAGCCCTGTGAGTTCGAGTGCGGGTGTGCTCATGACTTGCCTCCTGCCGTGTTCGCCGCGCTCCAGGCGTCCCTGAGATCAGACGCGGTGACTTTGGCAATGCCAAGCCCGATCGCCGTCACAGCGATCGCGATCAGCCATGGCAGCAGCGTATGAGTGTCAAAGGTCATCCAGAATACCGTCATTTCGTTGTCGCCCGGGATCGCATGGCGGTAATGGAAGGTCATCTCGACCAGTGCAGCCAGCCCCGCCAGCCCGAGCGCGGCCGGAAGCAACGTATAGAGATAGGGTTTGATCAGCGTACCGGCTTTGCCCAGTTTGAACACGGGCACGTGCATCATGATCAACCCGGCCAGGCCTCCTGGGAAAAACATCACTGTCGCCACGAACAGAACACCTGCGTAGAACGCCCACAGCTCGGTCGACAGGCTGAGAACGGTTTGCAACAACGTGAACGCGATTGCCCCGATAATCGGCCCAAAGAAGAAACCGACGCCGCCCAGGAATGTCACCAGAAGGATCACCCCAGAAGAGGCGGTATTCAGGTTCTCCTCGGTCAAGATTTCATAGTTGATCGCGAACAACCCCCCCGACACACCTGCGAAAAAGCCAGATGCGACAAAGCTGTAATAGCGGACCCAGCGTGCGGAATACCCCAGGAATTCGGCGCGTTCGGGGTTATCACGCACGGCGTTAGCCATGCGGCCGACCGGCGTCCGGCTCCACAGATACATAAGTGCGGCAGCGATCACCACCCAGGCCGCTGTCAGGTAATACACTTCGATCTGCTGAAGAAACTCCACGCCAAAGAAAGGTTGCGCATAGGTGCGATCGCCGCTGATGCCTTCTTCGCCGCCGAAAAACGCAACGATAATGACCGACGACGCGGCGATCAATTCACCCACACCAAGTGAGATCATTGCAAAAACCGTACCCGCCGAACGAGTGGAGAAAGACCCCACGATCAGCGCCAGACCCATGCCGAACAAACCGGCAAATACGGGCAGGACCACCAGCGGGATGGTCGAGAAAAAGTCCGACATGTTCATGATATGCATTGCTGCGAAACCGCCGACACCTGCATAAACCGCATGGCCAAACGACAGCATCCCGCCTTGCCCCAGCAACATGTTATAGGCCAGCGCGAACACGATGGTGATCGACATCTGGTTCATGATCGTCAGCGCCGAGTTATTGGTAAAAACCAGCGGCAGGAACGCAAGCACTACCGCAGCGATCACCCAAGGTGCCAGTGAAAGGGTCATTGACCCTGACCGCATGCGTTCAACCGGTTTGGACGGATCCGTGGTGATCTGCTCGTCTTCGCGAGCCCCTTTAGGGTCAATTCTGGGGTCAATTCTAGGATCTGAAACTGTCATGAGCTGCGCTTTCCGAAAAGACCTGCGGGGCGGAAGATAAGGATCAACACCATCAGGATATAGGGCAGGATGTCTGCGATCTGCGGGCTTGTAATGCTCCACAAGTCACGGAAAATGCTTTCATCAAGATTGTCGGGTGTCGAAATACCTATTCCATTCAGGACGCTTTTCATTTCGATATTGTAGGATTTTGCGAATGTGGTGATCCAGCCGATCAACAAAGACGCTGCCAGCGCCCCCCACAGCGACCCAAGACCGCCAATGACAATCGTAACAAAAACGATGGAGCCGAGTACAAAGGCCATGCCCGGGAATGTGCCCAGAACCGGGCCCGCGATCACACCGGCGACACCCGCAAGAGCGGTACCAACTCCGAAGACGCCCATGAAGATCAAGGGCACGTTATGGCCCAATGCCTCGACCGTGCGCGGATAGCTTAGTGCGGCCTGAATGATCATACCAACGCGCGTTTTGGTCAGGACATATAGCAACCCGATAAAAATGGCGACCGACGTGAAGATCATGAAGACCTTATAGGCAGGGATAGAATTGCCCGAAATCGCGAAAGCCGTGAAGTCGAGAACTTCAGGGACCGAATATGGCATCTGGTTTTTACCCCAGATGAATTGCACCAACTCTTCAATAAGCAGCGCCAGACCAAAGGTGAAAATCAGCTCTGGCACGTGGCCGTACTGGTGCACGCGCCTCAGCCCGTATCTTTCGACGCCTGCGCCGAGAACGCCAACGATCAGCGGCGCGATGAGCAACCCCATCCAAAAGCCGAGGGCAATGCTGATCTGATACGCGAAATAGGCACCAAGCATATAAAAGCTGGCGTGGGC
This sequence comes from Sulfitobacter sp. L-8, assembly GCF_056859255.1. NCBI lineage: Bacteria > Pseudomonadati > Pseudomonadota > Alphaproteobacteria > Rhodobacterales > Roseobacteraceae > Sulfitobacter > Sulfitobacter sp. L-8. The sequence goes on along the minus strand of NZ_JBSXOD010000037.1, from coordinate 61,415 downwards.
AAAGTTCAAAACACCCATCATCGAGAAAATTAGGGTCAGACCGGCGGACAGCATGAATAACAGCAATCCAGTAACCAGCCCGTCGATGATGTTGACGAGAATGAGGTCCATGAGGCCCCTCCAGTAGAGTGGTGACAAGGTGCAAGATGCAGATCCGCCTGCGCGAACGGCAGGCGGATCAAAAAATAACGCTTTACGGGCGCTTCATCTCGCAGGTTGTTGGGATGTCCATCGACGCCATCTTGACAGTCGATTCAGTGAAGACACCAAAGCCCGAGTTGTCATAGTCAAAGTCGATGTTTTCGTTCGTGTGAACGCCAACATTCATGTCCTGGATCAACTGGTGATCCTGTGGGCGCATGAACACTTTACCGCCCCACATGCTTTCGTATTCCATGTTTTCCAACTTGGAGGCGACCGCAACCACATCGGTGGCTGTACCTGCTTCGGTAATCGCCTCGGCCAGCATGCCGATCACGTTGAATATCCGGCTCTGGTCGATATTGTCTTCTGGATACTTCACCTTGAACGCCTCATAGGTGGCGCGGGCTTCTTCGGTGGCGATCGGGTTGATACCGCCTTGCGAGATCAAGCGGATTTTGCCTTTGCCGCTTTCACCGAATGCACCCGTGATGCCGGAACCGGCGGCATAATAGGTATAGATTGGGCCGGTAAATCCGTTATCGATGATTGCCTTACCAAGGCCCAGCATGTCGGCACCCCAGTTGCCCGTGATAACCGCATCGGCACCTGAAGATACGATCTTGCGCGCGTAGGGGGTAAAGTCTTTCACCTTGCCGATCGGGTGCAATTCGTCACCGACGATTTCGATGTCGGGGCGCTTTTTACCCAGCATGTCGTTTGCAGCGGCTGCCACGGCTTTCCCGAAGGAATAGTCCTGACCGATCAGGTAAACTTTCTTGATGCTTTCGTCTTTCGCGATGACATCTGTCAGCGCGTCCATCTTGATGTCGGCGTTCGCATCAAAGCGGAAGTGCCAGAAGTTACATTTGTCATTGGTCAATGCAGGGTCAACCGCAGCGTAGTTCAAAAACAAAACGCGGGTGTCCGGATTACGCTTGTTATGCTTGTCGATGGCTTCGGTCAGCGCGTTGGCAACACCCGAGGAGTTACCCTGTGCGATATAGCGAATGCCTTGGTCAATCGCGACCTGAAGCTGAATCAGCGACTCTTTCGGGCTGATCTTGTTGTCGAAAGCGACAATTTCCATTTTCTGACCGTCAAGCAGCCCGCCCTTTTCGTTTACCATGTAATCGGCGGCGAATTCGAACTGGTGCAATCCATTAGTGCCAGTGCTTGCAAACGGACCGGACAGTGGATCAATAAAAGCGATCTTGATGTTTTCGGCAAAGGCAGCGCTTGCGCCAATGATCAGTGAAAGCGCAGATACCGCGCCCAGCTTAGTGATACTTTTCATTTTTATCCTCCCAAGGACGGCCCGGCGCTTTGATGCGTTTTGGGATTGCCAGACCTTGGGTGGAGCCTTGCACAATGGGGCTTATTGTCAAGCGCATCTTTATAAAAGTTGCGAGACATTACCGTGAGTTATCTCATTTCTTGCGTGGTGGATCGCAAGCATCCAGAGCCTGCTGCGTGGCATCTTTGCGTAACAATTGTGCGGGGGAAAACTTAACTGATTGTTATCTCTGGATTTAATCAGACGTGAATTTTTCGTGGCTTTGCTGAATATTTCGCCCTAACCTGACACCTGTCCGGATTTAGCTTCAACCAAGAATTTTGAGCCACCGTTCCCAATTTTTCACAGTGGGATTTTCGCGGGCAAACCGTCGACTTTCCAGCCCCGCAAAAGCTGGACTTGTTCCGCTATGCGGAACTCGAATCCGCTGAAATTTTATGATTCTTGTGGGTCTGTTCTGACAGGCATCTATGCGGAAAATGGCGCTAGAACCGGATGCTGATCGACTCTGCCGCCTTGATCAATCGTTTGGCATAGACAGTTTCCAACTGCTTCCGTTTGACGTGGAAAGACGGGCCGCCGATGTTCAAACCATAGACCTGCGACCCGTTCGGGGAAAAGACAGGGACGGCAATGCCGTTCACGTCGGGGCGCCAGTCCCCATAGCTCGAACAGTAGCCGCGCAGAGCATATTCCTCGACCGCAGCGGCGCAGCTCGCGCGACCGCGAGCTTCGGTCGCCTGGTCAATTTCCCCGGCAAAGGCGAACGCCTTCTCGCGCGCGATATCGTCCATTCCGACCATGATCGCGCGCCCTATGGCGGAATCGAACAGCGGTAACCGTGACCCCACCCGGATCTGAAGCGCGACGTCCTCGCGCGAACGTTTGGTGGCAATGTATACCACGTCCAGCCGATGTGCCTCACCCAGGGCCACGGTGATATACGAATTCGGACCGTCGCGCAGGCGGCGCATTTCATCTTCCGCGCGGTCACCGATTTCCATGCTCGTCAGGACGCCAAAGCCAAGCTGCAAGACCCCGGCCCCCAGCCGGTACGTGCCGGTGCGGGTATCTGCGACCAGGTAATCCAGTTCGCATAGCGTATGGGTCAATCTTGAAACCGTCGCTTTTGGCAACCCCGTACGTTCCGCAAAATCCGTATTGGTCAGCGCCGCTTCGTTTTCGCGAAAGCAACGTAGAACATCGAGCCCACGCGCCAGAGCCGTGACGAAATTGCGGTCCTTGGTTTCTATCGGATCGGTGGCAAACTCGTTCGGGGCCATACTATTTTCTTTCAAGTGCCTTTAGCCCGTTAGCAGCGAATACCGGCACATAGGCACCCACTTTCATTGCACGCTCTGGGTTGGAGGCGTTTCCGTCCAGAGCCCGCTTCAACACCCCCTGAATAATGCCGGCCATGCGGAAGAAGCAAAAAGCCAGGTAAAAACCAAAGTTGTCAATTCCCTTCAGACCCCGGCGTTCGCAATACCTGGCGATGAACTCCTCGTCGCTTGGCAAGCCAAGCTCTTGGCGGTCCACACCGCCAAACCCGCGTCCCTCGGTGCCTGCCGGCATCTGCCATTGCATGATCACCGCGGCCAAATCCGCATAGGGATGCCCGATGGTTGAAAGCTCCCAATCCAGAATTGCCAGACACTTGGTGCCGTCTTTTTCAAACATCATGTTGTCGATCCGGTAATCACCGTGCACCAAGGTGCGCTGGCCGTCATCGGCAGGAATGCTCTGCGTCAGCTTTTCAATCAAGCGGTCCATATCGGGCAAGACTTCTGTCTCAGACGCCCGGTACTGCTTGGTCCACCGCGCGACCTGACGTTCATAGTAATTGCCTGGAGGGCCGTAATCCGACAGGCCTACCGCATCAATGTCGACGTCATGCAAGGCCGCCAGCACCCGGTTCATCTCGTCTATGACACCTGCGCGCGCCGCGTTGTCCAGTTCGGGCATGCGCGGGTCCATGAAGTTGCGGCCATTCACGTGATCCATGATGTAAAAGGCCGACCCGATCACATCATCATCTTCGCACAGCAGGTGCATCTTGGCGACGGGCACATCCGTATCCGCCAACGCGCGTTGCACGCGATATTCGCGGTCCACGGCGTGGGCGGATTTCAACAGAACCCCCGGCGGTTTGCGACGCAGCACATAGTTGCGCGATGGGGTTTTCAGCAGGAACGTCGGGTTCGACTGCCCTGCCTGAAACTTGGAGACCTCAAGCGGACCTTCAAAGCCCTCAAGGTGCTTTTCCAGATAAGCGCTGACCTTTGGAATATCGAGTGTCTGGGTGTCTGTGCTCATGGCTACCGTTCCTTAACTATAGGTCAGCATGCCAGCGGTTTCGGCTGACATCAAATGGGGCGTGGCGTTGAATTCATGCAGAAAAAACGCCGTTTTGGTGAATACAAACTTGGTGATTGACGTGTTCTTGATCTGGAGGTTCAGCGTCATCATCATTTTATGCGGTGCGCCAAGAGACGCGGCCGTCAGTTGCCCGATCACCCCGCCGGAGCTTACGGCAAGCACGCGCTCCGCCCCTTCGGCACAGGCGATCAGACGGGCGGCTTCCACGCGGTCGGTGAAATTGCCCCATGTCTCGGCGGGGCCTTCGATCTCGTCTGCCTGCCACTGAAATACGGTTTCGCGCAGGGTGCGGAAATGCACCTTGCGGTCGCCCTTGACCAGTTCCGGAACCGCCCCTCTATAGCGCGCGTCCAGCAGGTTCTGAAAATCATATTCATTCAGGCCGGGGTGAGTGTTGCCTGCCTCGAATCCCATCGAGGCAAGCGTTTCTTTCTGGCGGGTCAGGGTGCCGGTGATTGTCCGGTCCGGCACCCAGCCGGTATCGCGCAGCAACTGGCCGACGGCCTCGGATTGCCGGTGCCCGAGGTCCGACAACTTGTCATAGTTGTCAGCCCCAAAAGACGCCTGACCGTGGCGGATGACCAGTAGCTCTCCCATGATGGTTTACAGGACCTCGAACAGGCCAGCAGCACCCATGCCTCCGCCGACACACATGGTGCAGACAACGTATTTGACACCGCGACGTTTGCCTTCGATCAGCGCGTGGCCAACCATGCGTGCGCCGGACATGCCGTAGGGGTGACCGATAGAGATCGCACCGCCGTCCACGTTCAACAGCTCGTCCGGGATGCCCAGCTTGTCGCGCGATGCGATCACCTGGCAGGCGAAGGCTTCGTTCAGTTCCCACAGGCCGATGTCATCCATCTTGAGCCCGTGCGCTTCCAGCAGCTTTGGCACGGCATAGATCGGGCCGATACCCATCTCATCGGGCTCGCAGCCTGCGGCCATCACGCCAACGTAGCGACCCAGTGGCTGAAGACCGCGACGTTCGGCTTCTTTCGCTTCCATGACCACAGCGGCAGAGGCACCATCGGACAACTGCGAGGCGTTCCCCGCGGTGATGAACTTGCCTTCGGGCAGGTGGATGCCGTCCTTGAACACGGGCTTCAGACCGGCAAGGCTTTCCGCCGTGGTGCCGGGGCGGTTGCCCTCGTCTTTTTCCAAGGTGACTTCGTGCTTGGAAATCTCTTTGGTCTCTTTGTCCTGAACCATCATCGTGGTGGTCATCGCGACGATCTCGTCGTCAAAGCGGCCGGCCTGTTGCGCTTGGTGCGTCAGCTCTTGGCTGCGCGCCGCGTATTCGTCCTGCGCTTCGCGGCTGACGTTATAGCGCTCTGCCACGTTTTCCGCTGTTTCCAGCATGGTCATGTAGATTTCGGGCTTGTTCTGCTTGAGCCACGGGTCGGCGCTGACGCGCATCTCTGGCGTTTGCACGAGGGAAATGCTGTCGACACCGCCGCCGATGACAATGTCCATCCCATCGGTGATCACCTGCTTGGCCGCGGTGGCAATTGCCATCATGCCGGATGCACACTGACGGTCCAGCGACATGCCTGCAACGGTCACGGGCAGGCCTGCGCGGATGGCGGCCTGACGCGCGATGTTGCCCGCCTGATGCCCCTGCTGCAAGGCGGACCCGATGACACAGTCGGAGATTTCCGACCCGTCAAGACCGGCACGCTTCACGGCGTTTTCGATGGCGTGAGCGGCAAGTGCCTGTGGTGTGGTGGCGTTGAACGCACCGCGATAGGCTTTGCCGATCGGGGTACGGGCGGTGGATACGATTACTGCGTCACGCATGGTGATCTCCCTTTGAAATTTCGTCTGTTAGCCCCAATCCAGATCAAGACCCTGGGCCTTGGCTGCATTGAGCGCGTATTTCTTCGTTTGACTAAAGGCATCGGTCAGCTCTTGCTGGCCTGCCGCGTCGGTGATCTTGTCGAAAGCGGATGCGACACCTTCAGGGGTATTCTCGTCGCCGGTCAAGGTCACGCCTTCCGTTTCGTAAATACGGGTCTGGGCAAAGCCGCCCGCCCCTGCCCCAAGGATCACGCGGCTGGGGCCGTCCTCGCTGACGAGGTACAGCAGGCCGGGTGTGATCGTTTCGGGGGCCAGCAGCGCCTGAGCCTGTTCAGGCAGCAGATCGGCGGTCATCCGCGTGGCCGCTGTGGGGGCCAGCGTGTTGACGCGGATATTGTCACGCGCGCCTTCCAGATGCAGCACGTTCATCAGCCCCATCATCGCCGCTTTGGCCGCACCGTAATTGGATTGACCAAAGTTGCCATACAGGCCCGAGGCCGAGGAGGTCAGCACAATGCGCCCGTATTTCTGTTCGCGCATGATCGGCCAGCAGGCGTGGGTCACATTCGCCGACCCGATCAGATGCACGTCGACGACCTTGCGGAAATCCGACATCTCCATCTTGGAAAACGTCTTGTCCCGCAGGATGCCCGCGTTGTTCACCAGAATGTCGATGCGGCCCCAGGCGTCCATGACCTGAGCGACCATATCTTTCACACCGGCTTCATCCGACACGTCGCAGCCATGCGCCATCGCCTCGCCGCCCGCGTCGCGGATTTCCTGCGCGACGGCTTCGGCAGCCGCCGACGAAGACCCCTGCCCGTCGGTTGTTACGCCCAGATCATTGACCATAACGCGTGCACCGCGCGCCGCGAGGCCAAGCGCATGGCTGCGCCCCAGACCCGTGCCCGCGCCGGTGACAATAGCGACGCGGTTGTCAAAACGAATATCCATCATCGCCCCTCAGTGCAGTGCTTGTTCAAAAATGTTCGGCCCGCTCATCACATTGATGCCGCCGCTGACCGGAACGACCGCGCCCGTGACATAGGCACCGCCCTTGCCGCAGAGGAACAACATGCAGCCCGCGATGTCCGTGTCGGTCCCGACGCGGCGCAGGGGCACGTCTTGGCCCACCTTGTTGCGCATCTCCTCGTCGTGGGTCGCAAAGGCGGTCATCCGCGAAACGAATGGCCCCGGTGCCAAGGCGTTCACGGTGATCGCGTCACCGGCCAGTTCCTTGGCCAAAATCTTGCTGAGATGAATAACAGCGGCCTTCGAGGCAGAGTAGCTGTAGGCGCCATCGCCCATCTCGCGTTCCCCCATCACCGATCCGACGTTCACCACCCGCGCGGGGTCTTCGATCGTCGCGTTTGCCCTGAGAAGCGGCAACAGCTTTTGCGTCAAGTCAAACAAACCCGCGACGTTCACGTTCATCACCTTGTCCCATGCCTTGAACGGAAAGTCGCCCAGAGGGGCACCCCAGGTGATGCCCGCGTTGTTCATCAGGATATCAAGCCTGTCGGTGCGTTCCTTGACCGCGGCGACAATCGCATCAACGCCGTCTTCGGTGCCGACATCGCCCGCAAAACCCTCGGCTGACCCCGACGCGCCCATGGCGTTCAGCTCTTTCGCGACGGCCTCGCAGGCTTCTCCCTTGCGGCTTGCGATCAGCACGCGAGCACCGGCACGCACCAGCGCCTCGGCGGCCATGCGACCAATGCCTGTGGCACCGCCAGTGACAAGCGCGGTTTTCCCCTCAAGGCCGAACAGTGTTTGAATATCCATGGCTTAAAATCCTCTGTGCTTGGCAACCTGGTTCGCGTGATACCCGTAATCACCCAACCATTCAGCGCCGACACGGGCGCGTTTCATATAAAATCCGATATCGAATGCGTCGGTCATACCGATGCCGCCATGCATCTGAACACCCTCTTGCACAGCAAGTTGCGCCGTCGATGTGGCACGCGCCTTGGCGAGCGAGACCGCCATGGTCGCATTTTCGGGATCTTCGTCCAATTTGCGGCCTGCATGCAAAACGGCTGAAGCGGTGACTTCGATCTCGCACCACAGATGGGCGGCGCGGTGTTGCAGCGCTTGGAAGGTGCCGATCAACGTGCCGAACTGCTTGCGTTCTTTCAGATAGCCCACGGTCATGCCAAAGGCTCCCGCAGCAACGCCTGCCATCTCGGCGGCGAGGGCGGCCTGCCCTGCCTCAATCGCGGGTTTCAGCACGGTCATGGCGTCATCGACCTGGCCCAGAACATCATCGCCCGTCGCTTCGACGTTATCAAAATCGATCCGCGCGGAATCGCGTGCATCGATCATGTTCTGCGCGTTGCGTGTGATGCCTGCGCGGTCTGCGGGGATGTCGAACAGGGTCAGCCCGTTGTCTGTCTTGGCAAGCACCAGCAAACGGTCCGCCAAAGCACCATCGACGACAAAGGTCTTCTTGCCGGTCAGGCGAAAACCGTTGCCTTCCGCCGTTGCGGTCATTGCCGTGGCATCCGGGTTGAACTTGGAGGTCTCATCCACCGCCAACGCATAGGTCGCGTCGCCGCTGGCAATCTTGGCCAGCGCGGCCTCGGCGCGCGCATCGCTGACGTGGCGCAGGGCTGTCGCGGCGATTACTGCCGTCGAAAGGAACGGGCTGACGACCAGCGTCTTGCCCATTTCATGCGCCAGAACACCCGCAGCGGCATGGCCCATATCAACGCCACCCGCACTTTCAGGAACCAGCACACCGGCCCATCCCATCGCGGCCATCTCTTTCCACATCTTGGCGTCATGGGTCTGCCCGGCATCGCGCAAGTCCCGGAACGCCTTGACCGGTGCGGATTTATCCAGGAAACCTCGCGCCGCGTCGGCCAACATGGTTTCGTCTTCCGTTAATACTAGTTTAACCATGATCTTACCCCGGGAGCCCAAGCACGCGGCGAGAGATAATGCTCAACATCACCTCGCTTGTGCCGCCTTCGATTGAATTGGCCTTTGTGCGCAACCAGTCCGCGGGACGGTTGCCCAAAGGCCCGTCCCATTCCAGCGCGTCGCTGCCGCCAGCGGCCATCAGCAATTCGTGGCGCTGCATGTTCAGCTCTGTGCCCATGTATTTCAGCATCGCCGACGCATCCCCCGCGCCGGTGCCGGCCTCGGCCTGATCCTTGTAGCGTTCCAGCGTGAGGCCAATGGCAAGCGCGTCCACCTCGCAGCGCATCACGTCGGCGCGCAGCACGGTGTCCATCTCTTGCCCCTCGGCCAGAGATTCATTCAGCACAGCCCCAAGCGCACGACCGCCCGACAGGCCCTGCCCCCCGCCCGAGATCATCTCGCGCTCGTGGGTCAGCAGGTATTTCGCCACGTCCCAGCCACGGTTCTCATCGCCGACGATCTGCTCTTTCGGCACCTGCACATTGGTAAAGAACGTCTCGCAGAAGACCGATGCGCCTGAAATCAGCTTGATCGGGCGGGTCTCGACGCCTTCGTCTTCCATGTCGATAAGCAGAAAGGAGATACCCTTGTGCTTGGGCGCATCACGATCCGTACGGATCAGCGCAAAAATCCAGTCGGCTTTATCGGCGTAGGAGGTCCAGATCTTCTGACCGTTCACCAGCCAATGATCGCCCTTGTCCTCGCCTTTGGTCTGGACGCTGGCCAGATCCGACCCGGCCCCCGGCTCGGAATAGCCCTGACACCAGCGGATTTCACCGCGGGCGATCGGGGGCAAGTAATGCAGTTTCTGTTCATGCGTGCCAAAGTGCAGCAAGGCGGGCCCAAGCATCCAGATGCCAAAACTTTGCAAGGGCGAACGCGCCTCGATCCGGTCCATCTCTTCTATAAAGATCTTTTCTTGCGCGCGGTTCATCCCCGCCCCGCCGTATTCGACGGGCCATGTGGGTACGGTGTATCCCTTGGACGCGGCGCGCTCCATCCAGACGCGCTGCGCGTCGGATTCGAACTCAAAGCTCTTGCCACCCCAACATACAGATGCTTCACTAGGCTCGCCACCGCGCATTTCAGCAGGGCAGTTCGCCTCTAGCCACTCGCGCAGCTCCGCACGGAAATGCTTCAGTTCCTGATCGGACTGCATCTTGTCTCCCCCCTCGTGTTTGCGGATAACAATTCCGCAGTGCAAAATTGCATTTCGAAATTCGATTGACAAGACAGTTTCTGAACGCGCCTATTGCTTTGCAAGTTATAAAGGAGGATTGACCCGATGAAAGCCATGCTTAGCACTGCCCCCGGTGGGCCGGAAACGCTGGAACTGACCGAACTGCCGCAACCCGAACCCAAGAAAGGGCAGGTGCGCATTCGGATACGCGCAGCGGGTCTGAACTTTCCTGATACTTTGATTATCAAGGATCTTTACCAGATAAAGCCGCCCCGCCCCTTTGCCCCTGGTGGTGAGGTCGCGGGCGAAGTTGCAGCGCTTGGCGAAGGTGTGACAAACCTGAGCGTCGGGGACCGCGTTCTCGCCATGACCGGCTTTGGCGGGTTTGCGACTGACATCATCGTTGATTCCGCTCGCGTCATGAAAATCCCCGATACGATGCCATATGACGAAGCGTCATGTCTGGTCTTGACCTACGGCACTTCGCACCACGCGCTGAAAAACCGCGCTGAAATCCAACCCGGGGAATCGCTGCTGATTCTGGGGGCGGCCGGCGGCGTCGGTGCTGCCGCGATCGAGCTTGGCAAAGCCGCTGGCGCACATGTCATTGCCGCCGTTTCTTCGGAGGACAAGGCGCAGTTCTGCCGCGATCTGGGAGCGGATGAAACGATCATCTACAGCCGGGACATGGATGACCGCGCCACGCAAAAGGCGTTTTCCGACGAAATCAAGAAACTGTCGGGCGGCGAAGGCATCGATGTTGTGTATGACGCCGTTGGGGGGGCCTATGCCGAACCTGCGGTGCGTGCCCTGGCGTGGAAAGGGCGCTATCTGGTTGTTGGGTTTCCTGCGGGTATTCCCAAGATCCCGCTGAACCTCACGCTGCTGAAAGGCTGCCAGATCGTCGGCGTGTTTTGGGGTGCTCACACGGTCCGCGAGCCCGCAATCCACGGCGAAAACATGGCCGACCTGTTCCGCATGTATGCTGACGGACAGATCAAACCGCGTATCTCTGCCCGCTTTCCGCTTGAGAAAGCCGCCGATGCGCTGAACCTGATGCAGGACCGCAAGGTTCTGGGCAAAGTTGTTCTTGATGTCGACTGACGTCGAAAGGAAGCCCAAATGACAAACCGCCAAATCGTGATTGCCGAGTTGCCCAAAGACGCGCTGACCGCCGATCATTTCAAACAAACCACGGCAGACATGCCCAAGGCGGGCGACGGGCAAGTCGTGCTGAAGGTGGTCCTGATGTCCATCGACGCGGCCAACAGGTCGTGGATGAAAGGCGCCACATACCGTGCTGCGGTCAACGCTGGCGATGCGATGCCGACCTATGCGATTTGCGAGGTCGTCGAAACCAAAAGCGACCGTGTCGCCGTTGGTGACATTGTCGCCGCCGAGGCAACATGGTCTGATTTTGTCGTCGCAGACGCACGCCGTCTCGAAAAACTGCCAAAGGTACCGCAGCTTTCGAACTTGATGTCGGTTTACGGCATTGCCGGCAAGACGGCATATCACGGGCTGATCTCGGTGGGCCAGCCGATAGCTGGCGAAACCGTGCTGGTGTCGGCAGCCGCAGGGTCGGTCGGCGGCTATGTCGGCCAGATCGCCAAGGCGCTTGGTTGCCGTGTTGTCGGCATCGCGGGCGGGGTCGATAAGTGTCGGTGGGTCAAGGATGAACTGGGTTTCGACGACTGCATCGATTACCGCGCGCCGGGCATGTCCAAGGCATTGCGGGCCGCTTGCCCTGACGGGGTCGATGTGTATTTCGACAATGTCGGCGGCACGGTTCTGGAGACTGCCCTGTTCGCAATGAACGAAAAAGGCCGGATCATATGCTGCGGCGCGATCAGCCAATATGACACCGAAACACCCGCCGGCCCGCGCAACCTGCCCGGTTTGGTGGTGGTCAAGCGGCTGCGCATGGAAGGCTTTATAGTGATGGACTGGGCGCATAATGACGCCAAGGCATTGCGAGCGCTGCAAACGTGGGTGGCGTCGGCCCAGGTCAAGGTAACTGAAGATGTCGTCGATGGGCTCGAAAACGCTCCGCAAGCGTTAATTGGTCTGTTGGCCGGCGATAACAAAGGCAAGCGCATGGTACGTGTCGCTGCCGACCCGTCCTGAAGGAGATATTGTAATGTCCGCACTGAAAGACGCCGTAGCCCACAGTGAAACTCTGATCGGCACCGAAGTCGGCGTATCCAACTGGATTACCGTCGACCAAACGATGATCGACGACTTTGCCAAGACGACACACGATCTGCAATGGATCCACGTTGACCCCGAGAGAGCCGCGAAAGAAACGCCGTTTGGCGGCACCATTGCCCACGGCTTTCTGACGCTGTCGCTGGCAAGCCGCTTTGCCTATGATTGCTTTTCGATGATGCCCGGACAGGTGATGGGGATCAACTATGGCATGAACAAGCTGCGGTTTCTGACACCGGTCAAGGCGGGGTCGCGCCTGCGCGGGCGGTTCACGCTGCAAAAGGTCACGGCCCGCAACGCCACCGACATGCTGCGCGAAAACCTGTTGACCATTGAGATCGAAGGCACGGAAACCCCCGCTCTTGTCGCGGAATGGCTGGGGCTTGCGGTGTTCAAGGACTAGGAACGCGTCCAATACTGCGGCCCAACCGGACACCGCGCCGGTTGTCTCGGGTTCAATGTCCCGACGCTCTCGGGCCCCCGCGCTTCGGCGCGAGGGCCTGATGTTCTTAGGTTTCGGTCTTGTCCGGGGTCGGGTTACGCGTGAACCGTGCCACGGTCGCGAAGAAGTACGGCACGAACAGGACACCCAGAACGGTCGCGGCGATGGTCCCTGCCAGAACGCCCGAGCCGATTGCGGTACGTCCGCCGGATCCTGCACCGGTGCTTAGCACCAAGGGCAGAACCCCCAGAGAAAATGCCATGGATGTCATGATGATCGGGCGAAACCGCTGCCGCGCGGCATCTACCGCAGCCTCGAAGATGGTTTCGCCTTCCTGCCGACGGTCACGAGCGAATTCCACGATCAAAATCGCGTTCTTGCCGGTCAATCCGACCACGGTCAGCAAACCGACCTGAAAGAACACGCCATTTTCAAAACCGCCAAGATAGGCACCGGTTAAGGTCCCCAAAATTCCGATCGGCATCGCGAGCATGACCGCAAATGGGATCGCCCAGCTTTCATACAAAGCCGCCAAGGCAAGGAAAATCGCAGCCAGCGACAGGGCATACAGCAGTGGTGCCTGATTGCCACTGACCTTTTCCTCCAGCGACAGACCGGTCCAGGCGATCCGATATCCAGGCGGCAATTGCGTGACCAGACGCTCAAGCTCGGCGATCGCTTCGCCGGTGCTGACACCCGGTGCGGGAGACCCCTGTATCTGCATTGCGGATATGCCGTCATACCGGTTTACGCCTTGCGGCCCGTAGGCCCAGTTTCCTTCGGCAAAGTTGGAAAACGGCACCAGCCCGCCGCTGGCATTGCGCACCCGCCACTTTTCCAGATCGGACGGGGTAGACCGGGCCGAGGCCTCTCCCTGTACATAGACCCGTTTGATCCGCCCTTCGTCGACAAAGTCATTCACATACTGCCCCGCCCAGGCGATCGTCAGCAAATTGCCGACATCGGTCGCCGTAACCCCCATCGCCCCGGCGCGACGCCAGTCAATATCAAGGTTGAACTGGGCCGCATCCTCCAGTCCGCTGGGGCGGGCCGAAGCGATAAGCGGACTTTGCGCGGCAAGGCCAAGCAATTGATTGCGCGCCTCGAGCAATTGATCATGGGACTGGCCCGACCGGCCCTGAAGGAAGAAGTCGAACCCCGAAACGTTGCCGAGCTGGCTGACCGACGGCGGCACAATGGGAAACACCTGCGCGTCCTGAATCTGACTGAACGCACCAAATGCACGCCCGGCGAGCGCCTGAACGCTTTGCGATGCCGATGTCCTTTCGCTCCAGTCCTTGAGACGAACAAACACCAGCCCCAGGTTCTGCCCCTGCCCCGCAAAACTGAACCCCGCGACGCCGAATACAGATTCAACGACATCACTTTCATTGTCGAGATAGTAGCTTTCGACCTGCTTGATCACTTCAAGAGTGCGTTCTGCCGTAGCCCCGGTCGGTGCCTGTATCAATGTGAACATTGTGCCTTGGTCTTCCGCCGGCAAAAATCCCCCCGGCGTGCGCAGAAACAGCATCACCATCGCGGCGATGATCAACAGATAGACCAGCCCCACCCGCACAGGCCGACGGACCAGCCACGACACGCTGGTAGTGTAGCCATCCAGCGTCTTGTCAAAACCCCGATTGAACAGCCCGAAAAAGCCACGCCGATTTGCATGGTCGCCCTGCTTTAACAACGACGCACATAGCGCAGGCGTCAGCGTCAAAGCCACAACCACTGACAGCGTCATCGCCGAAATGATGGTGATCGAGAACTGTTTATAAATCACGCCTGTAGATCCGGGAAAGAACGCCATCGGCACAAACACCGCCGACAGGACAACCGCAATACCGATCAATGCACCGGTGATCTGATCCATGGATTTGCGCGTTGCCGCCACCGGGCCGATCTTTTCCTGCTGCATGATCCTTTCCACATTTTCGACAACCACGATCGCGTCATCGACAAGCAGACCGATCGCCAAAACCATTGCCAGCATGGTCAGGGTGTTGATCGAAAATCCGAAGGCGGCCAACACGCCGAAGGTGCCCAGCAACACCACAGGGACCGCAAGCGTCGGGATCAGCGTCGCGCGGATGTTCTGCAAGAACAGATACATCACGACAAACACAAGCGCGATGGCCTCGACCAGCGTCTTGATAACTTCTTCGATAGAGATTTTCACAAATGGCGTCGTGTCGTAGGGGATGACATAGTCGACCCCTTCGGGGAAAAAGCTCGACAGCTCCTGGATCCGTTGTTCGACCAAGTTTGCCGTGTCCAGCGCATTGGCCCCCGGTGCCAGGCTGATCGCCATCCCAGACGACGGATTGCGATCGAACCTGGAGATGGTTGCATAGCTTTCTGACCCGATCTCGACCCGCGCTACGTCATTCAACAGAACAAGACCACCGTCTGTTTCGGCACGCAAGACGATCTGGCGAAAGTCTTCGGGCGTGGTCAGCAGCGATTGCGCAGTGATGGTGGCGTTCAGCGCCTGCCCGTCCATGGCGGGCCGTGCCCCGAAAGACCCCGCAGAAATCTGGGCATTTTCAGCCGATACCGCAGCAACCACATCTGCTGGCGTCAGCTCGAACGCGGCCAGTTTGAAAGGGTCCAGCCAGATCCGCATCGCGTATTGCGCCCCGAACACGCGCACGCTGCCGACGCCCTCTACCCGGCTGATTTCATTGACCAGATTGGTGTTCATGTAGTCGCCAAGGTCAGTGGCGTCATACTGCCCACTCTTGGCGATCAGCGCGATCACCATCAAAAACCCGGCCGACGACTTTTGAACCGTGATCCCCTGTCTCTGGACCGGACCGGGAAGCAACGCCGAAGCCTGCGACAGCTTGTTCTGAACCTGAACCTGCGCGATATCCACGTCTGTGCCGGTTTCGAAGGTCAATGTGATGCTGGCACCGCCCGCGCTGGTCGACGAAGAAGATATATAGCGCAGCCCGTCAAGCCCGGTCATCTGCTGTTCGATGACCTGGGTGACCGTATTGGCGACGGTCTGTGCCGACGCGCCGGGATACGAGGCCTGAACCGAAACGGACGGCGGGGCGATCTGCGGATACTGCGCCACCGGAAGCGTCAAAATCGACAAGATGCCGACACCCATGATAAAGATGGAGATTACCCACGCAAAGATCGGGCGGTCGATGAAGAAACGGGCCATGCAAGAGTGCTCCGGCTTTTTGTTAATCTGTGGTCGGGGATTTGGCGTCGGTGTCGACACCTAGCTCTTGCGGGGCGACAGTCGCGCCAACAGGTGCTTTTTGTACCCCCTTCACGATAACGCGGTCGCCGGCGGCCAGACCGCTGTCGACGATCCAGTCGGAACCCCGGTCCTGCAACACTGAAAGGTCGCGCTGTTCGACGATGTTATCCGCATTGACAACCAGTGCCACCGGCTGGCCACGCCGGTTCCGGCTGACCGCTTCCTGAGGGACCAAAAATGCCCCTTTCGCCACACCGGTGGGCATCACCACCCGCACGTACATACCCGGCAACAACAGTTTTTCGGGGTTGGCGAATTTCATTCTCAACACCACGACGCCGGTTTGCTGATCAACGTCGGGCTCGGCGGCGGTCAGGGTGCCGGTATGGTTGTAATCACTGCCATCAGCCAGCGTCAGCTTGACCTCGCGCGGGGTATCGCCAAGTCGTTTTTCGGTGTTTCCCCTGCGCCAGTCCAAAAGCTCGGCGGCGGATTGGGTCACATCGACATAAACGGGGTCGATGTTACGGATAACCGCCAGCGGGCTGGCCTGGCTATTGGTCACCAAAGCGCCTGCACTGGTCAGGGCGCGCCCGATTTCGCCGGACAGACGCGCCCGGACCTTGGTGTAATCGAGTTGGATCTGGGCTGTTTGCAACGCGGCCCTTGCGGCTTGAACCGAAGCCTCGGCACTGTCCCGGGCCGCGACCGCTGCATCCAACGCCTGATCACTGGCAACGTTGCGCGATGCCAGCTCCTTTAGCCTGTCGGCTTCTCTGACTGCGGCGTTGGCCTGGGCCTCGGCCTGCGCGACCGCAGCTTGTGCCTGGGCGACCGCAGCCGCGTATATCGCGGGGTCGATGTGGAACAGGACGTCGCCCTCCTGGACCGGCTCGCCTTCGATGAAACTGCGTTCCGTAATGATACCGTTGACCTGCGGGCGCACTTCGGCCTCGGCTGACGCAACGACGCGCCCCGGCAAAGTTGTGTTCAACGGCACATCCCGAGGCTGCATGGTGACTACGGTTACTGCCGCAGGGGGGCGCCCACCGGGTTGCTGCGCCAATGCCGACGTGACAACAGTCAGCAACGCGATAAAGGTGGCAACGGCGCGACGTCGGTAGCTCGCATGAAACATTTCGTAAAATCCTGTCAATTCGAAACTCTTTTCGATCTGAAATCACGTGACGCGGATCAGGTCCGCTTCGGTGCGTTTATCTTTCACATCCCGACACCTGACCGGTGGACGCAAGGATCGGGGCCGGCCCTGTGGCAGGGGTATCGGGCAGCGCGGTCGCCACGGCGGGGCCCAATCGACGATAAACCAGAAATGCAGCGCAGGCCATCGCACCCAATAACGGAATCAATATCCCCATGGCCAGCAACGCATTCCCCATCAGCGCCCCGAGTGTCCCCATTACCAGGCCCGTGCCCATCTGGATAAAGCCCATCATCGAAGCAGCCACACCCGCGGCCTTTCCGAACGGTGCCAGCGCCGCGGTCGACATGGCAGGCATGACAAAGGCGATGCCAAAAGAATAGGTCGCGACGGGGATCATGACGTGCAGAAAGCTTGGCGGCCAGACCAGCAGGGTCAATGTCCCAAGGCTTCCCAATGCGATCGCGACAAGCCCGGGCCCGACCAACCGGTTTGCACCATAGATCTTCATCAACCTTCGCACCAGAAGCGACGCAAAGAAGAAGGTGCCGGATTGCGCCAGCATCGACAAGCCGAACTGTGCCGGGCTGAGTCCGACATCATCCATCAGGATGAAAGGCAAAAACGTCGCTTGCGCATAGAGCGCGCCCAAGGCCCCGCCCATTACCAAAGACGCACCCAGAAAGTGCGGATTGGTCAACAACATCCGGTAAGTCCGCCCCAGTGCAGGCAAATTCAGCCGGGATCGGTCGGGTATTACGGTCTCTTTCATGGCGAATAGAACGATCCAGATAACACCCAAACCCAGCAGCGCCATCAGAATGAATATGGACCGCCACCCCAAAAGAGGCAGCATCAGCCCTCCAATCGTCGGGGCCAGAGCGGGCCCAAGCGCGAGTATGATACCGATCAGGTTCATAATGCGGGACGACTGGTCATCCGTGAACAGATCACGGACCAAAGCGCGCGAGATTGCAACGCCGACCGACGCACCGATGCCTTGTACAAATCGCGCGCCCATCAACACTTCGACCGAAGGGGCCAACACCGCCACAATGCTGGCCACGCAGTAAATCGCCATGAAAGCAATGGTGACCGGGCGGCGGCCCAACGCGTCTGACAGCGGCCCCGCTATCAATTGGGCGCAGGCAAAGCCCCCGAAATATAGCGTCAGCGTCAGTTTGATGACCGACTCCGTTGATCCGAATGCCCGGACCAGTTCAGTCATCGCAGGTGTATACAGCGCCATCGACACCGGCCCGATGGCTACCAAAAGCGCCCCAATGATACTGACGCGGCGTTCGCTCATGATGGGGGTCGCGGTCATCTCGACGCCTCATTTTCCGACGGTTGGCCTGCGGCGCGCAGGTCAGTCAGGTTTTTCCGGATGCGCAAGGCCGTCTGCTGAAAGGTCTGCCAATCCTCATCGCTCAGATGCGCGGATATCTTTTGTTCCACCCGTTTGCCCGCCTGCGCAATCTGCGACAGGATATCAGACGCAGGTTCTGTGAGGGATGCGATCTTGGCACGGCGGTCGTTTGGATCAACGTTTCTCAAGATAAGCCCCGCAGCTTCGAGGCGATCGAGAAAACCGGTCAGGCTCATCGGGGTCATCCCCAGGCTTTCGGCCAGCAAATGCTGCCGGATCGCACCGCAACGCCCCATGTGGGCAAGCACCCGGGCCTCGGCGGCTGTGATGCCCAGCTTTGCCGCCTCGATCTCTTGTTCAAAGACTGTACGGCTCATTCGTGCTATGTCGTTGATCAAAAAGCCGAAGCTGTCCGGATTAATCTTGCTTTGCATCTCACCACCGAAAATTAATATGCCTGCCTTATTATATGGTGGAGTTGCAGATGCAATATCTATTGTCAATCACCGCTAAGGAAAAACATCGGCTTCTTTGTCAAAACACTCGGTAATTGCCTTGGATCTAGCCATTATTTCTCGTCAGCAACTCGTGAAATCCCAAAGCGCGAGCGATGCAAAGCGACCCGCCCCGGCGTCAGCAGACTAGAAGGGAAATTCGGTTGATGCGGCGTGTTGGGCCAGAATTGCGGTTCAATCGCCAACCCCGCGCAAGAACCATACGCAGCGCCGCCGTGGCCAGGCATCTGCCCGGTATGGATGTGCCGCCCATTATAAAGCTGGACGCCCGGCTGATCGGTGGTCACCTCCAGTCCGACACCGGCGGCACTAACGTGGCAAGCGGTCACCATCTCAGCCTGTGGAGGTGCCAGACAAAAGGTATGATCCAGCTCCGATCCGATGTTACGCGGGTGACGATAGTCGAACGTTGTACCCGCAACGGGGGCCGGTTCGCCGAGCGGAATTTGTGCTGCATCAACAGGGAGATAGCTGGTCGCGGGAATATATATACGATGATCGGCCAGGTCCGGCTGCCCGGACAAATTCCAATACCCATGAAATGCTGGGCTGAAGTAGGTCGGCTTGTCGGTTTCCCCAGTGATTTCAATGTTCAAGGCACCTTGTGCGTCCAAACTATAGGTTGTGGCTACCGATATATTGCCGGGAAATCCGCCGAACCCATCAGCATGGGTCAACGTCAGGCGGCAAGACGATGCAGCGATGTCGCTGAACGTCCAAAGCTGTTGATCAAACCCCGCCAGACCACCGTGCAAAGTGGTTCGACCCGCCTCGTTTTTATCTAGGGCGAAAGATCTGCCCGCAACTTTCATTTCGCCCCCGGCGATCCGGTTGGCAACCGGCCCGACAATCGCCCCGAAATATCGCATAGGTCCAAGATATGCCGCCATGGAACGACCGCCAAGAATCAGCGAATGTTCCATGCCGTCTGTGCGAAGCTCCTGAACCGTTGCGCCCCACGCAAGCACCGAAACCCGGGTACCGCCATTGCTGATCTCGCAGCGCGTTACATTACGCCCATTAGGGTCTTTGCCGAAGTAATTAACCATCTTTGCGTCACGGGCTCCCTGAAACTTGTTGTGCAGAAATTGTGGAATTTATACATTTCTACAAATTTCACGGTTATTGCCCAATTATTGACAATTTTCCCCACCAGATTGAATACAACAGAAACGACAGCTCGTCCCGTAAAGGGTAAAAAGTAAGGCTTTAAAATGAAAATTCTGGCGGTTGATGACGATCCTATTATCCTAGAGCTTCTTTCGCATTTTGTAGAGTCGATGACGGATCATAAACTTGTCACAGCATCCGGCGCTGACGATGCAACGAAGGTAATGCAGCAAAACGCGCGCGCGCCCTTTGACAGCTTTTTATTGGATATTCAGATGCCCGGTACCGACGGTGTGACTTTGGCACGGCAAATCCGGTCAATGGACAGCTACATTGATGCCCCTATCCTGATGCTGACCGCAATGTCCGAAAAGTCGTACATTGATGCCGCGTTCTCGGCCGGTGCGACCGATTATGTCACCAAACCTTTTGAGATGACGGAACTCAAGGCAAGGCTTGCGCTGGTCGAACGCGCCGTAGATGCGCCCTCTCGCAAGACCGGCAAGATCTTTGCCGCCCAGGCAATCAACCCGCACGGCAACAAGGCAGTGGGCCCGGTGCAGCTCCACGAGCCGGTTTCGATCTATGACGTGAATAACCTGATCGAATTCATGGCGTTGGAAAACTACATGCAGCAACTATCGCGGAGCGATCTGTTCGGTTCGACCGCATTTGCGTTCACGATCCGGGACATCGAAGGGTTTCACAACACGATGTCGCCGTTCGAATTCTGTAGTATGCTAAGCGATGTAGGCGAAACCGTTTCGGATACCTTGCAGGGCTGCCAGTTCCTGATGGCCTATGCTGGAAACGGCACATTTGTCTGCGTCGCCGAAAGCGGCTGGCGCCCCCAACCCAATATGTTGGCCAACAACGTTAACCTTAGCTTGGCACGCACGGAGCTATTCGACAATAACGGCAAGCAGATCAAACCGCGCGTATGCGCGGGGTCGGCAGTGCGCTTGATGTGGAAGAACAGCAATTCTGTGATGGACGCCATATCAGAGGCACATGCCTCGGCAGAGATGGCCGCCGCCGATTATGCGCGCGCCCAAAAAGACTTTTGGTATGTAGGGCGTACAGCATGATACAGCAAAAACTGGAACTTCCAGGCATTGATCGAATACGCTTACGCTTTCTGCAAATGCTATGCGACCGTCAGTTCGCCATCGCTGAACATGCATTGGCCGCTTGGGAAAGCGATACGGTCGATGGTATTAACAGCAATCTTACCTCTGCCCGGACACTTTTTCACCAAATAGCGGGCACCGCCGGTTCTTTGGGTTTCGAAGAATTGGGAGAAGAAGCACGCGCTTGTGAGATCACGATAGACAAACATCTGGAAAGTGCGCAGGCCGAGGTGGCGACGTGCCCATCCGAATTGATTTTTGGTATGGATGATTTTTTGAAAATCTCACAAGCGCTGATCGAAGAGAATTCTGAACTCATCAACGCGTAAAGCAACGCTGATTTCACCAGCGTTGCTTGAATGTGTGTCGCTCTTGATCGCCGTTACAGGAACGCGCCGATCAACTGCGGGAAAGCACACTGGCTGGGCGAGCCTTGGCCAGTCCACTGGTGATGAATCCTGCCAGGACCGCTTTTATCAAATCTCCGGGAATGAAGATCGCGACCAGAATTGTCGATTCCACCAGCGATTTGTCCAGTGCAATGGACAGGCCGATGATGCCGAAGACATACAAGACGAGAATGCCGCCAATAACTGATGCGACGCCGGCGACAACCGTCAATGACGGTCCGCGCCATCTTTCGACGATCCAGCCGGTCACAAACGCCGCGACGGGCCAGCCGATCAGAAAGCCCGATGACGGCAGCATGAATGACCCAAGGCCGCCACGCCCACCTGCCAACAGCGGAAGGCCAATAGCGACCAATGCCAAGAACAACAGTACGGCAAGGGCACCGCGTTTCGCACCAAGCACGGTACCGCATAGCATGACGCCGAGGGTCTGTGCCGTGATGGGTACTCCAAACCCAAGTGAAAACTTCGGGATCAACGCCAACGCCGCAATCAGGGCAGCAAACAGGGCCACAAGGGTGAGGTTACGTTCCATTTAACGTCCTTATCATTAAGTTCACCGCTCTGTATGTTACTGAATGCCGCCAAAGACAAGAAGGGCGATAGGGGCCGCTGGAATTATTTACCCACCGGGGCAGCGCAGGCGAGGATCGCTGGCACGTCAAGGAATTTCTCCATGTGGTCGGCCAATTGATCCAACGTATCCTCGACAAGCTGGCTATACCCGGCTCCCCCACTGCTGACCCCGATGCTTTTCAACCAAGCCGCGCGAAAAACGTCGTTCGAGAACAACCCGTGCAGGTAGGTTCCGGCGATTTGACCATCTTTCGTCTGGGCCCCATCGGCGATACCGTTCACTGTCGAAAATGGGTATGTGCAATCGGGCCCTGCGGTTTGGCCGATATGTATTTCATACCCGTCGATCTGCGCCCCCGACGCGCAATGGACGGCGGTAACTTTCGACAAGGTTTTATCGCTGGCCATACGCGTTTCAACGTTCAAAAGCCCAAGCCCCCGATCACGCCCGCTAGCGCCATCAAGCCCGCCGCGATCATCAACGGTGTGGCCAAGCATCTGATATCCGCCGCAAATTCCCAGAACCTTGCCGCCCCGGCGCACATGGGCATGCAAATCAACGTCCCAACCCTGCGCACGTAGAAAGGCAAGATCACCCCGCGTTGACTTGGTACCCGGCAAAACCACCATATCGGCGTCGGCAGGCAAGGGCGAGCCGGGCGGTATCATAGACAACCGCACAGAAGGCTCAGCAGCGAGCGGGTCAAGGTCATCGAAATTCGCGATACGTGACAGCATCGGGCACACAATGTGAAAACCCCCCGCCATGGACGGCCGGGCCAGATCCACCGCATCCTCGGACGGCAATCGATGCGCCGCGTTGAACCAAGGGAGAACCCCGAAACCGGCCCATCCGGTGTGGCGTATGATATCCTCATAGCCGTCGTCAAAAAGCCTTACGTCGCCGCGAAACTTGTTGACGACAAACCCCGCGACCATGGCGGCGTCTTCGCGATCGATCACTGCTTGGGTTCCGACAATTTGCGCAATGACCCCGCCCCTGTCGATATCGCCCGCCAGGATCACCGGCACCCCTGCCGCACGGGCAAACCCCATGTTTGCGATATCGCCCCGCCGCAGATTGGTTTCCGCCGGGCTTCCCGCGCCTTCGACAATAATCAGGTCGGCCGTCTTGCTCAGTATCGCGAAGCTCTCCAACACCGCGGTCAGCAACGACGCGCGCGCGCCGCCAAACTCGCGGGCATTCAAACGCCCCCGCACTTGCCCCTGTACAATAACCTGAGACCCGGTATCGCTTTCGGGCTTTAACAAGACCGGGTTCATGTGCACCGAAAGGGCGCGACCGCAAGCGATCGCTTGCAATGCTTGGGCCCGACCGATTTCGCCCCCGTCATCGGTAACGGCTGCATTATTTGACATATTCTGGGGCTTGAACGGCGCGACCGATATACCCCGCCGCAGTGCCGCGCGACACAGGCCAGCCACCAACATTGACTTGCCCACGTTCGACCCCGTTCCCTGTATCATGAGTGCGTTGGCTGGCATTCGGACCCTCGTGTCATTTGTCAGGTCTTCGTGTCACTCCGGAAAGAATTGGTCAACAATAGTCAGCTTCATGGTGAAATTTCCGTCCGGAAATAGACTGAACCTGATTCATTGGGGAACAACGATCCCGTGCAGTTCCATTCCAGCGACCCTTGGTAATTTGCGGTATTCGGGAGCGGTGAAACGACGTTGCATGTCAGGTTTGGCGTTACCACTACGGGATCTGGAACCGGTTCTGTCAAACGCGTATAGGGCGGCGTCCGATCATATATATTGAGGTTGTTGACCGGGGCGTCAGATGAATTCTCCAGATAAATCCGATACAGCAAAACATCTCCCGCCTTCCCCTGGTTGGACGTTCCCTCGGTCAGACCCTGGGTCTCGTTGGTGACGGTTTTTGAAAGCGTGACCTGCCCAAGCTCCGCCGCGACGACCACCTCATCGGTGTTGCTTGTGGTGCTTGTGACGGGTGTATTGTCAAACTCAGTCGTTACATTGAGCTGAAAGTCAAAGTTACTGCCCGCTCCCGCGCCAGAGCCAGCGGATACTCGGGCGACGATACAGAGTTGTTGCCCAGCCGTGACCGCTATGGGTGCATTGATGGGTGTCAGCGCCGACCCATCACAGGCCGCATCAAGATACGGCACGGCCACAAACGCATCCGTGGGGTTCGACGCGATTTCGGCAATCGAAACATTGGCGGCCCCATCGGATGTTGCCGTGTAAATATGGCTGAGCGTCACGACCTGACCACGACCGACAGTTGTTGTTCTGTCTTTCGTCAGACCGGGTACCTGCACCACGCCGAAATCCAGTCCTGTCTGCGTTCCCGACATCTCGGGCGTGAAGGTAAACTGGCCGTCATGAGGATCACCGGCCACCAGATCAGGTAAATCGGCGGTATTTTCCGAAATAGCGAGGTAGCCTGCAACCGGCGTGACAACGAGGGTTATGGCCTCGGTATAGGAAGACGAGAGAAGATAGCTCCACGTTCCATCGGGCGCAATCGGGGGCGTCGCCAAAATCGCTCCGGCGCTGTCGAGAATGTCCACGTTTGACAAGCGATGTCCGGCGTTACCCTCATTTATTATAGCGTCATGTGCCACCCCCCCGTTTGCGCCGTTGTCCACGAATACGCGACCAGACAAGCGCCGGTCTCCGGTATTTATCTGAAGCGCATAGGCGGCTTCATCGTCGTCTGAAATCTGGTCATTCAGGTCATCTGTCAAAGCGCCGGTGTTCGGGTCGCTATCAGGATCAGGCAGGGAGCTATAGATAATCTCTGCGTTGTTGGTATGCTCCCCCGTGGCAAGCACGGTGGTGGTGATGATCAACACTTCGGTGGTATTGCTCAATATTTCGTCAACAAACCACAGGCCGGTAGTGAAATCATAGGTATCGCCGGTCGCCGGAGCGCTGTCTGCGACATAGCTATACCCGCTTGGGATCAGATCGATCACCTTGACCCCGGAAGGTGAACCGGTACCCGTATTGGTGACTGACACGACCCAATCTACAGTATCGCCGGGCACCGCCGATGTGATCGGTGTCGTGGTGCCCGCTGCCGCCGCATAGGTGGTAATCTCTAAATCGGCACCAGACGGGTCAAAGCCAAAGTTCCGCCCGGTCGTCGGGGCATCCGCAGAAACGCTGACGCCAATTATCGGATTTGAGGTGCCAATCAGCTTGCCGGCACCGATATCGGGGTCGGTTTCGTCCAATTCGATCCGATAGGTCTGGTTGATCATCAAATCGTCAAATACATAGGTACCGTCGGCAGATGTATCATCGGTCTTGATC
The DNA here is from genome assembly GCF_056859255.1 of Sulfitobacter sp. L-8. Taxonomy (NCBI): domain Bacteria; kingdom Pseudomonadati; phylum Pseudomonadota; class Alphaproteobacteria; order Rhodobacterales; family Roseobacteraceae; genus Sulfitobacter; species Sulfitobacter sp. L-8. The sequence goes on along the minus strand of NZ_JBSXOD010000037.1, from coordinate 36,245 downwards.
AAAAGATCGTCGCTGAAATCTGCGGGTGTGCCATTATCGAGGTACAACTCTATGCGGATCCCGGCACCAAGATTGGGTTCATTGGCTTCCTTGACGTCTGAATTATTCAAATCTTCATACACGTTCCCTGTGATGGACCCAAACTTGAGCGGTGCCCTGCCCCGACAGGATGCGGCATCACTATCGCCGCCCTCATCCAACGACCCTGTTGCGATCAGTGTCGCGTTTCCTGTAACCGTGTCGATGAGATAGAAATTATTTGTGGTATTGCTGTATCCATACAACCTCCCATCCTCGTCAAACCACATTGATCCGAAAGTACCCCCATATATGGCTGGGCCAAATTCTGTGACCGTTACTGAACCCGGAAGGCCGTTATTTGCATCGACGCGAAATGCACGGCCCGAATTTTGATTGATCCCATACAAGAACCCGTCCGTCGGGTTATACGCCAAATCCTGCACGTCGACGGCCTGGGATAATTGAAGCGTACCCAAAGCCGTGGGAGAAGCAGGTGTGGCAAGACTGACCAGCTGAAGACTGTCTTCCTCATCTACGTATATCATCGTTCCATTGGGCAAGATGTCACCGGCAATGGAGCCCACCGCAGCGCTATTGGGCAGATTGGCTAGATCCACGAAGTTGCCGGACGCATCCAACCGATACAGATCACGCCGTCCGGGGCGCAACGTATAGAAATAACCATCCAGGTCGTTATAGCCCCAATTCGCATTCAAATTTCGTGGCGCTGTCCCGGAGTTCTGGAAGCCAACGTCATAGGTATTCCCGCCCGAGCTAATGTTCAGACGTTGGAAAACGCGTGAACCACTGTCGTAGCGATAAAGGCTTGCGTCGCAGATGAACGGCGGTGGATCACTTGAAAATGACACCGCATAGTCTTCTACTTCGCCGTCGAAACTTATCGCCAGACCTGAATTATCTGTTGACCAGCGAAACCGCGCGAATGTTTGGTTTGTTGTCGCTCCCGATGGGACTGATACTTCAAACGTGATGGACCCATTGGTGGTAGCGTCTTTGTCCAATGGCCCCCCGTCCTGAAGGTTCAAAGCGACCTGTTCACCCGGTTGTGAAAAAGTGCCGTCCCCGTCAAAGTCAATGAATGCCTGGAGATACGACGACCTCTGCGGCAGGTTGCCGAGATCATTTACAGCCACGGTGATATCCGCGAAACCACCTCTATATAATGTCGGCAAACTCACCCCGTCTTCATCGTCTACCCCGTCGATATCATCGCCCGAAGCATTCGCGTTTGACTGAGACAACAAATCAACATCGGGCGGTATGCTGCCTAGGTATATCTCAGGCGCGCCCGGTCCCTCGACAATGTGTTGCGGGTCGCCATAGCTGGCAGGGGCGTCGCCCCGGTCAGCATCGGGAGGCGTTTTTATGGTGATGCCATAATCCTCGACCTCCCCATCAATTGCTGTCGATACTGCGTCGACGCCGCTAGCCGAAGACCAACGAAGACGCGCGAAAGTCGGCGTCAAAACTGCGGTGACAGGTACTGTGACAGGGAAAGTTATGCTTCCGTTGACTGCACCGTCCACGTCTTGGGGTCCTCCGTCACGGATATCTGTCGCAATCTGATCTCCCAACGAAAGAAAAGTCCCGTCACCGCCGAAATCCACAAATGCCTGTAGATATCCGGTACCAGGTACGGGTTCGTTTACCCTAACTGTAACAGGACGCGTCAGGTCGCCGTAAAGCTGGGGAAAATCTTCATCACTTTCGTCATCGGTTCCATCGAGATCATCCGCGCTGGCGTCAACCGAATGCTGCGTCGATGAATCCCCGTCGCCGTTTCCGGTTCCGATCCAGTAGCTTGATGTGTCGCCATGTTGCGGGTCACCGTAAGTCACAGGCGCATCGCCCCTATCAGGGCCCGATCCTACATATATTGTCGTCTTGTCGTCCCGGCCTTCACCCGGTCCATTGCTCGGCACCCCATCGCCGTCACCGGGATTTTCCGAATCCGAATAATCTGACACAGCCGTACCGCCGGGGGTCTGGGCGCTGACGCGTGCCTGATTGCTGATGGTTGTATCCAGGTCTTCGGGCACAAGTGTATAGCTGGCGGTATAGACTGCCTTTTCTCCGACCAGCAGCGTGCCCTCCGGCGACAGCGAAGTCGCCGCCTGAAACGTGATGACAGGGGGGACACCCTTGCCGCTGAATTCGGTTTCGGCAAGCGTCACGTTGGTGAGATCGACATTCCCGAAATTCTCTGCGGTGAACACATAGGCGATAATCTCCCCTGCGTCGGCATACCCGTTGAGGTTGGTATCAACGAGCTGTGCCAGCTTGAGCAACCCGACCGAACCGACGTCGACAGACACCGTGGCCGGCGCGGAATATGCCTGGGGTTCCCCAGGCAGGATGACAGGGGAAACGAACCGGTAGTCGATCGGGGTCGGAGCGGCGAAGAAGCCCGCAAAGGGCGTGAATGTAAGCTCTCCGCTCAAGTGGCCATAGCTCCACGTCCCTTCGCCGATGACGTCGAAGGACCTCAAGTGACCTTCCGGTCCGTATACCTGATTGATGGCACCGGCGGGGGCGATCAGATCTACTGCATGCTTGGCGTACTCGCTCGGTTGACCGCTGTTATTTGCCGGTGGATTGTTATTCTCTGTGGACACGCTGTCATTGAACAAGATGTTTTGAACAACCGGCTCGCTCAACACCTGTTCTTTTACATCATCTTGCAAAATCGGTGTTTTGAAGTCGGCACATTTCAAATCATAGGTCTGGGTTTCGTCATAAGTTGGGTTTGCGAGGCGGACGAGAAACCCAGGGTTGGCTGTACGACCGAAGCTGAAGGTCGAGGTTTGAGGATAGAGAATTTCAAGCCCCGAAATCGGTTGATTGCTGTAATTTCGATCACCGGCAAGAAAGAACACCTCGGTGCCCAAATCGGCGTCTGGCCCTTCGATATACCCGCGATAGGTGGTCGCGGATCTATCGATGCGCACGTATTCTATCGAACCGTCGCAAATGTTTGCATAGACTTGTTCGTTTGCAGGGCCGTCGATGTCGTTGATTTGAATGTTCACATCCGCGACAACTGGTATCCCGCCACTATCAGAGTCAATGTCATAGGTCCCCGCCTGGAATATATTGAATTCAATGAAATGAGGGTCCTGGTTAATCGACGTGATCTGTATCTGGCCATTCCCGGTCGCGAATATATGGTCTAGGCTGGTACTGGTTAATTTCCCGACAATATCCACCGGGGTACCGCCAACAGTACCAGAATTGAACCAAATTGCCCGCTTTCCCACCCCGTTACCCACGACCGAGGGGTTGCCGGTTGGGGTCAGTACAAGTTGCTGGGCATAGGCGCTATGCCCTAGAAGGAGGCTGATAAAAACCACCGCCGTCCCCATCGGATTGAAACTGGCTAACGGATAGAGCGACGGCACAAAGCGCCGCAGAATCCGCGTGATCGCTTTGCAAGTGCGCGACCATTCAGAGATTGGGCCATTGCCAACCTGATGTATCTTCAATGCCATTTACCTGCCTTAGCCCCGAACCGATTGTGCAGAACAATGCATTCATCATATTAAATCTTGATTAGCATTGCTTCGGAGCTGAGGAATAACCGTTATATCCTTCCGTATACGATTGATGATAGCCGACCGCTCAGGTCACCTGTGGGCGAGTGACCTATCTGCACCGCGCGCTGTACGAACCCCCGCCGGCGGATGGATCAACCCCCTAAAAAACAAAACTGGGGCTCGCGTTTGTAGCGCAAGCCCCAGCGAAAATTAATCATTTCTTCGTCAGTTCGCCTCATACACGACGTTACTGAATTATCAAAATACGGCCCGTGCGATCCTGATCAGTTGCAGCGTTTCAAATGCTTTTTGCTCCAGTGCCAGAACTTCGCCGTTTAGCACCGTATAGCTGTAACCATTGTCCAGCGGCGGCAGGCGGTAGGTCTGCATAAGCTCGGATTGTGTCAGCGCAGCGGTCGGGGCGACCTGGATCCCTTGGCCAAGCACAGGGACCCGTGCCATATCGTTGATCCGCGCGAGCGCCGCATAGTTGCGATTTTCCAGCAATACCGGCATGCCATCGATCAATGCATAGCGCTGTCCGACCGGGGCCGCGGACAAGCCATACAACTGCGCGACCTGATCAGAGTTCAACAATAGGCCGGTATCGTCGACCTGTTCGATATCATGAACGTCGACGTCTTCTGTCTGCAAATAGTCATCTCGACGGTCCGCATACAATTTTTGCAGTTCGTGGTCATCGTAGGACACCCATTCGTCATAGGTCACGCCCTTTGCGGCCAATCCGGGGGGCACGCATGGCGGGTTTTGCTTTGCAAGACCCGGAGGACAGTTGCGATAGGTAAGCAATTGTTCGTTCTGTACATCATCTATGGAAAGATTTTGCCCCAGCAGGGCCAGAGGCACCGCAGACAACAGCGCTTTCATATCCCTGCCCTGAGGGGCCGGAACATTCATCACATGTTGCGATGCCGTGACGCGATCATGTTCTGACCGCTTGGTTCTTTGAATGAAATGCTCATTTGCATGTTTGACGTCTTCGTGTGTGATGTCACGGTCGACCTTCGCGTGCTTCTTGTCGTCTTTATGTTCATCTTTCTTTAGCTTTTTAAGCTGCTTTTCATGACGTTTGGCAGCCTTCTTCAGCTCCTTGTCATGCTTCTTTTCATGCTTTTTTACCTTCTTGCCATGGTCTTTCTCTTTTTTCCCATGGTCCTTCTCCTTACCGCCACCTTTGTCGTCCTTGATACGAACCAGGCTATCGTCGAAGCCAAATTCGGGCATTTGGATGCCTGACTGCCACAGGGTCGAAGGGGAAAGATTATTGGCCGCGTAAGAAGAAGTAGCGGCAACCAGTGAAACCGCTGTAGCGAGCAAGATTTGAGTCCGGGGCATTGTCATGGCGACACTCTCTTTTTCCAGATGGGACACATGGAAACCATGTACCAAGGGCAACACGTCGGGCAGGTCCTGAACGAACCCCATGTCTTGCTCTAGCAACGCATGGTCCCATGGCATGGTTCCCTTGGCTGTCTTCTGAAAGCGGGTAATTATGCGCGCCTGTTAAGGTTCTTTAGTCGGCGATCTCGATTTTGCAATCGATGCCCGCAACCAGTTTTCCTTCGGGATTGTCCATTTTAAGACGTACCCCGAATGTATCGCTCGCCGCATCAAATACCTGGTCTACCGCAATCACCACTCAACTCTCCCGCTACTTCCTGGGCCGTGCCCGACATCCCGGAAAGTCGGATGTACCGGCGAAAGAATTTTGGGTAACTGATCCTTATCAGTGTCTCTTGCCGCATCGAGATGTTCAAGCCCTCTTTGACTTCGATCATCTGATGCAATCCGCGTTCCCAGGAGCTGTCAGCCATGACGCGACCGGTGTATTCGTCAACGATCTGGATGCTTTCTTCCTGAACCAGATAGTGTTTGCCGCGTTTGTACAACCACAACGCTGAAAGCGCCTGCTTGGCCAATTCTTCACGGTGCGATTCCGTTGCCCAGACACCGCCGAGCTGCTGGGTAGACCGCCGAAGCTGGGCCTTGCCCAAATCGGTAATATCGATACGAAAGTCACGCTCTGAAACAGTAAAATCGCGGGGGGTCTGCATCGACCGCGCAGTATTGATCGCTTGACGATAGATCGCTTCCATCTCCGTCGTGTCGCCTTTTTGCGCGATGATCAGCGGCGTTCGCGCCTCGTCGACCAAGACGGAATCCGCTTCGTCGACGATTGCAAAACACAGCCCGCGCATCATCACCTGCTCGCGGCGCGGACGCTCATGCAGCAACCCCTCCAGCGCCATGTGCAAGGGCCGTGTTTCGGCCTCCAGTATCAAACGGTCCTTCAGGTAATCAAAGGCGAGCTGCTTGTTGGTACAATAGGTGATGTCGCAGGCATATGCGTTTCGACGCGCATCGACGTCCATATCTTCAAGGATCACGCCGACGCTCAGACCGAGAAACTCAAACAACGGGGTCATCCATTCGGCGTCACGCGCGGCAAGGAAATCATTCACCGTCACTACATGTACAGGAACACCTGACAGGGCCATGACTGCGGCCGTCAATGTGGCGGTCGGGGTTTTGCCCTCTCCGGTTGCCATCTCGACGACTTTACCTTGCAGCATGATCAGACCGCCGACCAGTTGCACATCAAAATGCCGCATCCCCAGAACCCGGCCCGATGCTTCGCGCACGAGTGCAAACGCGCGCGCAGTGTTGCGCCGCCCCAACCCGCGCACCCGCAGATCTTCGCCCAATGCGATCCGCGCGGCCATCAGTTCGTCATTGCCAAGGGTCTGCAACGCCCGCCCCTCGCGCCGGACGCGGCGCAGAAACAGGCGTTTTGATACAGGCCTGCGCGCGACAAGTTGCTGAATGCGCCCATAGGCGCTGGCCATGATCCGGTCGGGCGTGCTCAGTATCTCGTCACTGCGTTCGGGATAGAACCCGCCCAGCAACCCCGGCCTGAGGATCATCCGGTCAGACATTGTAGAGCCGTAAAAACAGCTGACGCAGCGAGCGATAGGCTTGAAACCCCATCGGGGTGTAGCCGTGATCAAACCGGACCCGAACCCTGCGACCCAGCAGAATGTCTTCCGAAGGATACTGCATCAAGATCTCGAACTCGAAAAACCGGCCAAGCGTCTGAACGCCCTGGGGATCGGCGGGATCAACCGGGACCTTGCCACCGCCGGCGGTGCCCAAGGCAGGGGTCGGCAATTGTTGGGTGGCACCGGGGACCTCACGCAATACCACGGCGCGCACCGGTGCGGCCTCCCATTCGACGGGAAGGACACTTACCGAAAGCGTGTCGTTGCGTACCAGGTCAACCTGGTTCTGGCTCACCACAACCCGCACGGTTTGGGTATCGCGCTGCGCCACAACATAGCCCACAACAGAGCCTTTTGCGATAAAGCTTCCCACAAGGTCAGAAGCATTGGGCAGAACCGCAACCCCGTTGCGCGGGGCCCGGATATCCAGTGCGTCCAGTTCTTCAATCAGCCGTGCCCGGTCATTCAATACCACATCCATCTCCTCGGCGATCAACGCCGATTGTACCCGGTCAGTCCTGATCAACGCGCTGCGTTGGATTTCCAGCGCTGCAAGTTGCGTGTCAATCAGTTCAAGCCGGGCGCGCATGAAAGGGTCGTCCAGCTGCAACAGCAAATCGTCGGTACGCACCTTTTTCTGTTCCGACCCGATCGCAACCTTGGTGACGAACCCGTTGGTCCCTGCCCTTACCTGTGCCTGTTGACTGGGCCAGATGACCCCGTCAACGATGCTGTAGGATGGGAACGGGACCAGAAACAGCAACGCCAGGAGCGCCGCAACAATAGCGGTTGTGGTCATTATGGCGCGGGGCCGGTTGGTGCGCAGCTTCGGGCTTCCTGACAAGAAACTCATCCCTTTTCCAATGGGGATCAAAAGCTGCGTGGACGCAGCCCAAATGGCAAGCACCACCCCGATGATAAAAAAACGGCCCGCAATATAGGCGATGATCGCGAACATGATGAACATGCGATAGATAAAGGCCGCGACACCGTAGAGAACGAACCAGATGCGTTCAGACCAAAGCGATGTGATCTGATCTGCGTCACGCACGCCATACAGATAGCGTTGCACCAAGTATGACAGATAATTCGTGGAACGCCCACTCAGGTTGGGTATTTCGATAAAATCTGCCAAGACGTAATAGCCATCAAACCGCAATAGCGGGTTGCCGTTGAACAGCAGGGTGGAAATGCCGCCGATCAACATGACATTGAACGCCACGGCGGTTACCGCGCCCGATTGCGCATTAAGCCAGACAAACAGCGCGATCGATGCAAGCAGCAATTCGATCATGATGCCGATGCCGCCCACCAGCATGCGCTTGCGCTTGTCCCGAAAGGCATTGGCGGCAGAGGCGTCGACATAGGGCACAGGGATCAGCACCAGGAACATGATTCCAATTTCATGTACCTCGCCGCCGAACTTCTTGACCGCATAGCCGTGGCCCAATTCGTGAAATGCTTTGACCACGGGATAGACCAGCCACAAGATCGCCAGATTTCCCGGGTTCAGAACGCGGTCGCTTATGTTCGATGTCAGCGCGCCCAGGTTCATTGCCGCAAACACACCTGCCGTCAGTACCAGGACAAGCCAGATCAGCGCGAAGGCCCTGGTCAGCAAGGGGCGCACCACAGGCAGCGTTTTCGTCAAGAAACGGTCAGGGTCCCATATCGGAATCCGCACAGCCAGCGGCGACCATATCTTTTGCTTGATCTCCATGCGGTTATGTCGCTGGTGGCGGCGAAACAGTTCGCGGCTGTCGGGCGACACATCGGCGACAAGCGCATCCGCTGCATGCAGTTGTCCCAGCAGGCGGATGGCCTCATCCTGGGTGGGCGCGCGTTCGCCAAGCTGTTCGTTCGCAATATCCCAGACTTCGCCCAACGTACGTTCTCCGTCCAGCATCCCGACCAAGCGATATGCCGCGGGCGAAAACCGATGCGACCGACCCGTGGCCAGATCCTGAAGGATGAACCAGATCCGACCCCGGTAGTCGTGACGATAGATGTTCACATGTCGGCGCAATCGTGGCTTCAGGTCCTTGACCCGGTACCAAGATGGCGAAAAGAGTGAACCGGCCACTGGCTTACGGTCTCCAGGACCACAGGGTCATGCGCGCCCAAAGCACCAGTCGGCGGGTCCAGATTTCCACCAAGCGGCGCTCGTCGATCTCGATCTTGGCCACGCCCTCCATGCCCGGTCGCAGCGCCGCGATCGGCCCTTCTTCGATAGATGCCTCTACGTCAAAGACATTCGCCCCGTTCAACGCACTTGAGATCGGAGTGATACGTTGCACGGCAACGCGGTAGGCCGTGTCGGGCAACGCGCTCAGTACCAGCGGGCCACTGTCACCCACTGTGATCTCGCGAATGTCACGCTCGTCAACGCGCATGGTCACCCGGTATTCGTCCAACGGCGCGACCTGGAACAAAACATCGCCGCGTTCCAACGGCGCACCAAGCGCTTGGCTCAGATCCCCCGAAACCACCAACCCGCTGAATGGGGCGCGAATGGTCATGCGTTCAAGCTGCTGGTCCAGCAGATCAATCTGCGCGTTCGATTGTTCGATCTGCGACGCCAGGATCCGCGCTTGTGTCCTTTCACGCTGCGCCATGGCCTGGCTGTATTCCTGCTGCTGTTTCGTGCGGTCGCCCAACCACTTGAGCCGCTCCAGCCGGATATCGCGGTCTTCCAACCGCGCCATGACCGCCCCCTGCGTGACAAGGTCCCCCGCGCGTACTTCGGCCTGCACCAGAAACCCGGCTATCGGCGCAGTCACGACGCGCTGGACCTTGCCTTCGACGGTCGTTGTGGCCGTGATCCTGTAGGTGCCCGTGGCATACCAGCAAAACGCGGCAATCGCGATCAGCGCGATGACACCCAGCTTTAACAAAGCGTGACGCGGGCCGAAAAGTGCCTTGAAAAAGTTCTTGGTCGCCTCCTAGGTTTTGGTGGGCAACCAGCGATCTTCGCGCCGTTTGATATCCAATACCGGGCCAACCAACACCGCCGCTTGTTCGGCTATCTGCACGCCCCCTGCATCAAAACCTTCCTTGGTACTGCGCTGCAACAACATGGCACCAATGGTTTTTCCCTGCTCTGTCAGGGGGACGGTACACAGCCCGGTACCGCCCTCGTGATCCGCGAGCGCGGTGTGCGCACGCCGGACTCGGGCCGGTGACCCCTCAAGCGGCGGATGGGAAATGACGGCCTGCTGATCCACGGCTTCGTCCATCGCCGCTTCGATCAACCGCACCAATGTAGCGCGTTTGCCAAAGGTCGCCGAATTCGACAGGGCCCGCAGCCGCACGTGCCTGCCGCGCATCATGCCAATCGCGACCAGTTCGCACCCCAAAGCACCGGCAAGTTCGGTCGCCACTGCCGTGGCCGCTTCCGAAAAACGGGTGTAATGCAGGCTGGTCGCCAACAGTTCTATGACAGTGACAAGATTGTCGTTACCGCTAAGCCGCTGACGCCGCACCACGGCTTCGATCCAGCCAGAGGCCCATTGCAACTGGTCGACTACGCGCCGGAGATCGGTATCTGCGGAATTGTCAGCAAGCACCGCAAGGGCACCGCGCAACTGTCCGCCGATCATCATCGGAACTGCAATGGCGGCGTTTTCCTGACTGCCGGTTTCAACCAACATGCGCTTGCCTTTAAGGCATCCGTCAACCGCACGCATTAGCTCGGGGGCGGGGCTGGCACCGTCCGGCCACATCGCAACGGGTTCAAATTTCGCCTTGCCGGTGCCCGCCATCACGACCAGCCCCTGCTGAATACCCGATGTCTGTTTGGCGAACGCCGCTAACCATGCCGCAGCGACCTGCATCATGTCCGTGCCGTTGCGCAGTTTCTCCAGGGTATCCGCGTTCAGAAACGGGTCCTGCCCGGAGCCTTCTCCCGCCGCCGTGCTGTACTCACCCAAAGCGTCGTTCCTCGCACTAAAATTTATATCGAAAGATACTTAGCACAAACGCACAAGGAAATGGCCTGCCTATTTCCTCAGCGGGTAAAAAAACAAATAATAAGGGTATCTTAGTAGCACTTTGCTTTGGATTTCAAGGTGCTGAAATCGACAAGATGAAAGCAGCCATTGCAAAGCGCAACGAACTGGTGCCGGCCACGTCATACGTCAGGTCGATACGCGCGAAATCCTGGGCGAAAGTGGCCAGGAATTGCTCAGTCACCCATATGCGAAGAGCTTCGTCCAGATCGCCCCCGACATAGGTATTGGATTTCTTTGACCACTCGGAATAGTTGCCATGGCTGGCAAAGTCGCCCTGCGATGATCCGTAATCATCAAACACGTATTCGTCGCGGGATTTATGCTTGCCATACAAATCATCGTCGCCCTCGCCACCGACGACAATATTGTTATAGCCGGATGTTTTGATACGGTCATTGCCGCGCCCGCCAAATACGATGTCGGCCCCACCCTCGCTATAGATGACATCATCGCCGTCTTCGCCGCTGATCAGATCCTTACCTTGGGTACCGTAAAGCTTGTCATTCCCCGCGCCGCCCAGGATCACCTGGCTGGCGTAGCTGCGATAACGAAGGTCGCGTCCATCTTCGAACCGACCAGAGCCGCCGTTGATCCAGTCATCACCGGCCCCACCATCCAGGAAGTTGGATCCCGACACACCATAAATCTGGTCGTTCCCGTCGTTGCCGACGATGGCGTTGTTGCGGTCATTGCCTTTGATTGTGTCATCGAAGGCTGAGCCTGATACATCCTCGAAGCCGCCGGGCGCTGAAAGCATCAGCGATAGGTTGATGGTGTGGCGACCATGCTTGTCGTCATCGTGGCGGTCGTCGTCCTTGCCATGGTGGTGGCTGCCATTGATGATCTGGCGGCTGCCATCACGCAGATCAACATCAACCGATCCGATGAAATTGCTGAAATCGAGTGAATCTCCGGCATCGTTAAACAACCCTTCGGGCGTGGTGTCGTATTTCCCATAATCTTTGCGAGAGCGGTCATTTTCATTGACATCGCTTTCCACCAGGCGGTCTGCACCCAGGTCGCCGCCGGCGAATACATAGGTATCGTTACCCTTGCCGCCCCACGACCAATCGTCGCCCCGACCGCCTTCGATGACGTCGTCACCGCCGACAGTGACATCCGTCAACTGTAGGCCAACGATGGTAAAGGGGTCGATCTTGTCCAGCGACTTCTTGTGGTCGTCCTTCGCGTCGTTGTCACCCTTGAAGCGGTCAAGGCCGACAATGTTACCGCGAATGATGATGACATGCGCGTTATCTCCGACGATACGGTCATCGCCGTCCTGACCATTTATCGTATCGCTACCGTCACCGCCGATCAGGACATCACCGTCGTCACCGCCCAAGATTGTATCGTTCGCTGTGCCGGGGGCACCGGTGAGTGATCCAAATTCGAACACTGCATTGTCGAATACCCGCATAAAGCCCTGATCGCCCAAGACCAGATCGGTGTCGAGGTCACCCTGCCGCACGACGTTGTCCTTGTCAGCACCGCCGACAATCTGGATGCCTGCAAGGCTGGGCGTGTCGCGATCGTACAGGTACCATTTGCCGTTCTTGAGGTATCCGCCGGAATTTATGCGCAGCTCAAAGGCATCCCCACTGACATTGCGGAAAATCACCACATTGGCAGGAACCGTGGGGTTCAGCGGATCGTATTCGACGAACTCTCCGGTAAAGTTGGTGCCGCGTGGATCGTTCAGGCTGATGTCATCGCCGTTGATCGACACCAGACGGTATCCACCATTGCGCGCCGCATCACGATCTTCGGCATCGACGTAGAGATACACATCATAGCGGCCGTTCCCGTAAACGTTGGCCAGACCAGAGACGTCCACACCCAGCTCGCTCTTGGATTTTGCGTAGATATATCCGTTGTACAGACGACCATTCTGGGTGTCTGGGTTAATCTGGTCGTGCTCTTCAACATCTACCCTGCGTACTTTCTTGCCATCAAGGTCCTGACCAATTGTGATGCGAATACCGTCGGCGGTCAGCATCGTTTCCGCATACTTCTTGTAGTATTTGCTGTTGTAGTGGTTACCCCAACCATGGTTGTCAGGCAGGTTGCCTTGATCGACAAAGTTCACCCAGCTGCCCGCCGCCACGTATCCTGGCATCCCGTCGACCCAGCCTTCGTGAACAAGTGCGCCAAAGTTGATGCCACGTGCAATGACATCTGTACCCGACACCGCATCATCGACACCGTTATGTTCAAAGATATCGCCGGTGTTGATCATGTCGTTCCCCTGACCCCCGATCACCCGATCAGTACCGTTACCGGTAAAGATCACGTCATCGTAGTTCGGAGCAGCGGACCCGTTGCGGCTGATGATCTCGCGCAGTTCCCCAAATTCGGCGAGCCCGACAGGCCCGGTGCGCAGGAAGGTCAACAAACCGCCGTCGCCCAAAACGGTATCGGCATCGAACCGGCCCATGTCGGCATCGCCGGCACTGTTGATCATGTCGCCACCGGCGCCGCCAAGAATGATATCATCGCCGCCGCCGGTCAGGATGACATCGTTCCCACCAATGCTGTCCGCAACTGTTTCAAAGGTATCAATCTTGTACGACCGGCCCACGATCTGAAGCCCAGAGACAACCGGATCGCCATAACGGAAGCCCGCAGGGACGGAAATTTCGATGGTGATTTCGCCACCCGACAGGCCGGTGGCGACAACATAGTTACCTAGCCCGGGTGCTGAAGCATTTTGCGATGAAACGCGGATGTACTCGCCGCCAAAGTTCACGCCGTACGGATCGCTGACGAAATAACTTTCGGACCCGATGGTCACCTGACGCACCGTACCGTAGCGGCGGCTGGTCTTGCCATCGTCGCCGTCTAGGTAAACATAGATATCGAAGCTCTCATAGAACCGATCCAGACCGCGCAGCGTCAGAACCAGTGTGTCTTCGTGCTCGGCGTATAGATACCCTTCGAACAAACGTTGGTCTGGCGTGTTTGGATAGCGGATATCGCTATGGCTATCGCCTTTTGCGTCACGTACCCGGCCTTTGTCGTCACGCACGATCCAGCTTAGGGTCACGCCCGGCAGGATCGCACCGCTGTCATCGCGTACGAATTCGGCCTCGTCGTCGCCAAAGACGCGCTGGTCATCGTCCAGTTCGATCCAGCCGCCAGAGCGCGGTGCAGGCTTGTCGGACGCCGAGACACCTGCGCCCGCCGCACCATCAACGATGGTGTCGTCGTGACCATGATCTTTACCAAAGTTAAAGCTGACGATGCCGTATTGCTGACCTGTCGGGTCAGCGTCCGAAACGCCCTGGAAGATACCGGTTTCATTCAGGGTAATCTTGGCGTTGTCGCCGGCCGCCGAATTTCGCCTTCTATCTGTAAAACGTAGCCGAGCTGATCCCGTGCTCCCGGGAAACCTCTGCCGTCGCCCCGACACTCTCCTGCGGCTTCAGGATCGCGATGATCCGCTCTTTGCTGAACCGTGACCTTTCATTCCGTCCGTCTCCTTTATTGGAACGGACTCTACCTCAAACCGGAGGGGAAACAGGTCTCAGGTCACTCGGGTTCGACGGCGATCGCGACCTCGATATCAGCGGCTTTCGCGTCTTGGGTGGCGACCGCATCAATGACTTCTACGATTGCCGCGACATTCGCAAGTGGGTCGTCCCATCCGGCCTTATCCGCGACCCGCGCCATCTCTCCCAGCACCGGATCGGCGGACAACAGTATCCTAGGTTCCAGGGCTTCAACTCGGAATGATTCGAGCCTGTTGAGGCTGTCGTGGGACGAATCACGTATAATTCCCTGCGAATGGAATCGAGTCGAATCAGTGCGAGCACTGTCCCTTCCCAAAATCCGTTTCAGCAGCGAATACGCGAGCATTTCGTTATCCCAAAGGAATCAATGCAGCCATAAAACTCGGAACAAGGGGGGAGACCGAAGGGCAGATCAACGGTCGAAATCGTAAATTAAGCGGGCATAATATTCCGCAATATGCAGGAACTTGTACAACAATCATAGCAATTTTTTAAAATTCGCTGTCGGTGACAGATGCTTACCTGTTGGACGGCGCGCTTTGTCTACAGCGTGTCGCAGTGGATATAGGGCGGTCATGTGTCAAAATCGGCCACCTTCTGATGTAGGAGCGTAACTTCCAGATCTGACCGATTGCCGTTTTGTGTCGCCGTCCGTCTCTAGAGCGACAGGCGAATTTCTATGGCGATGATTCGGACGTCAATACGGCTCGACGCCAAGGTATGAATAACGACGCGAGCCGGCGCTGCAGTCCGATAACGACTCAGATGGCCGCAGAAATTTGGTAGTTTCACGTTACCACCAAATATTCAATCTAAGCATTTGAAAATAAAGGAATAACACATGGATTCTCTGCAAATCGGTGCTGAAATGCTTTCGGCCCCCCTGCCCTTCGGTCTTTGCTAGTACGTTTCGTGCTTGGGCCGCGTAAATTGCCTCTGACTGGCTGACGGCACACATCGCAACTCGTCCAAAGGTGGTTTATCACGGCAGCCTGATGCGTACCGGCTTGGAAATTGTCCGCGGACAATTCGTGGCTCAGGCGGCTTGACGTTGGGCTGCTGCAAGTCGCCGGATCAGCTTTTCAGGGCTGAACTCTGCACTTTTTGATCCGGTCGTGATTGCACGAAAATAAGCACCCACTGCTTTGATCTTTTCGTGGAACTGCATGATCGCCCAGACCGTCGCCGCAGCTCTTATGGGCCCAAGACGTTGATGCGCGGCATCGTAACTGTTGAGGCTTATACCCATCATTGGGGCAAGGGTTCTGGCATGGGCAATTACGTCATGGGGGGTCTCGATCCTTTTCAGTGAAAGAACGGCGGCTTGTGGGCAAGTAGTTAGCAGTTCGGCGATGGTGATTGGTGCATCGGCTACAGGAACTGTCGTTTCGTTTTTTTGCGGACGCTTCTCTTTATCAATATGTTCTATAGTTGACTTATGATGGTGTCGGACAAAATGGCCGTCTGTGTCGGTCATAGTTGTCGGTTCGACAGATCCTTGGTCGCCGATGGCCTCTGCCTGCACGGTGCACACTTCAAGCTCGGCCAGAATCTGTTCACAGTCTTGCACCGTCAGTTTGCGACGAAGTGTGCGCAGGACGGTAAAGGCGGTGCCGTCATCTGGGTTATCCAAGAGACGGGCATTAGCGACTGCACGGATTTTCGTCCGTAGGTATCCGATCTGCTCTTTCTCTCGCATCACTTCTGCTGCCAGCGCTGCAATCTCGTGAAGTCGGTCGAACACTGGTGAAAGGTCAAAACCAAACCGAAGAGCTTTGCCTCCGTCGCCGCTGTGCCTGGTGAAACGCTTTCGGTTGGGACTGTCATGTCTGACCAATAGGCCGACCTCTTGCAAGGTAGCTGCGTGCCGCCGGATCGTTCTGTCTGAAATACCGTTACGCCGAAACGACAGGGTGACGTTGGATGCAAACACCGTGTGGTGATTGCGTTCGGGAGCAAGACAAGAAAGCATCGCCTCCAGGGTGGAGATTACCGACGCGGTCAAGCCAAGCCGTGGTGCCGCCGTTCGAATCGTTGCCACAACGATATGTCGCTCAGGAATGGAATTGTCCGCGGACAATTCTCTATTGGTCCGCAACCCAGTGGGTGCAGTTGCTTGGGTAAATGCCATGTTTTATTCACGACAACCTGATGGGAAAGGCACCGATACCTCTGAATACCAGAAAAAAGGCCGCAAATATCCAGCAACCGAATCGGTTGTTGTTGACTAGCGCGGAGAAACTGATAAATCTGAAAGTGCAAAGAACAGATTGGGCTCTCCGGGGAATACCTTGGGGGGCTCTTTCTTTTTTGGGTTGTTGGTCGTGCTCCTTTTTTTGTGTTGCTGCTCGGTTGGTGTTCAGTCGGGCTTTTGCTCCGACCGCCACGCCTCATAGAGGCGCGTAAGCTCGGCTTCTGCGTTATCATGCATCCACTGAGCAAATTCCGGGGTATCCGACTTGGACAGCTTAAGTGTCAAAGCTCGAGGAGTTTCCTTTATCTCGGCCAAGGCTGTTCCATCCTCAAGTTTGATCATGAGGGCAGGGGCCCGCGCTGGCTTGTCTGTGGCCCTTGGCGCTTGCGCGCGTGTCACCGCATCGCTGATCATCCCAAATCGGTCGTCAGAGCTTTTGGCACCATCAAGCTTGAGGGCAGCCGCGATCTGTTCAAGATTGATGTCGCCGCTGCGTGATTGGTCGGCAAGATCTTCCCAACGCCGCCGCCCAATACCGTGAGCGGAACCGATTTGTTCAATCACGGATTGGGGAATCGACCGCGCGACTTTGGTCATCCGCGATAGCATCGGTTTGTCGACGGCCAGAGCATCCAGAATGATCGACTGTTCATAGCCGCTCGCGGCAAGCTCGGCCGCGAACAAGGCTTTCTCGATAAAGCTGGGGTCCAATCGCTGGGTGTTCTCTTGTCCCTGGGCAAGAATTGCCTCTTGGTCAGAGAGCGACCGGACAAGCGCCTTTGCGGGAATGCCAAGCGACCGCAAGGCCCGCAATCTGCGGCGCCCATAGACAATCTTGTAATGACCGGGTTTATCCGCGATCGGGCGCACCATAATCGGCACTTGTTGGCCATGGGCTTTAATGCTTTCAGCCAGCGCCGTTACATCGGCATCTGAAAAAGTGAGCCGATCCTTGGGGCCCTTCTCTTCGATGACATCAACAGAGATTTCCCTTACTGCATTGCTGGCAACATCCTTCAAGGTGGATTTCACCCCGCTCATCGCGCCGGTATTAGGGAACCGCGACTTTTGCTCTATTGGTTCCGCGACTGTGGTGTCGGCGCCGGGCAGGGGAGGGGGCTGGAACAGATTTCTACGGGCCATCAGTCAGTTTCCCTTCCCCATGCATGTTGGATTGTCTTCTCAAACTCGTCGGCGACGCCGTTCACGCTCTCTAGGATTCGTCCCAGCGTTTTCTTCACGACTTGCGACGGGTCGAGTTCATATATGGTTTGCTGTGTCATCCCAGCATCCGAAATAGCCGTGGACTTGAGCATCGGAGTGGTCAAAACTTGGTCAAGTAGAATGGACCGTAGGAAACCCGCCATTTGGGACTGGGGGACGTCTGTCGGTTCATAACGGGCAATCAGGAACTTGAGGAAATTCCAGTCGATAGGACCAGCGGCATCTTCAAGCGTCTGGACAGTTTCTCCTGCCATTTCGAGGAATTGCGCCATTGAGGCGACATCCAACATGCTTGGAACCACCGTGATCAGCAGACCGGTAGATGCCAGCAATGCCGTCATTGTTGTGAACCCAAGCTGAGGCGGGCAATCAATGATTACCAAATCATAGCTCGCTTCGATCTCGTCCAGTGCGATAGCAAGGCGCTGTGTAAAGGGCGGGTCAATCTTGTGCTGAAGCGCATAGGCGGTTTCGGTCTCGTACTCCGACAACAGCAGCCCCGCGGGAGCAAGGTCAAGATTGTGAAAATAGGTCTTTCTGATGACCTGGCTCAACGGAACCGGGTCTTCATATTTAAGCGCATCGTAAATCGTGCCGCTTTGGGCAAATTCGATTTCAGGGCGGTATCCGAACATCGTGGTCAGGCTGGCCTGCGGGTCCATATCGATGGCAAGGACCCGATAGCCACGCAAGGCATAGCGTTGGGCCAGGTGGATCGCGCTGGTGGTTTTGCTAGACCCGCCTTTGAAATTGACGATGGAAATAACCTGAAGCGCGTCGTTTTCTCGACGTCCGGGAAGATAGGTATCTCCGTTTCGGCCTGTTTTCGCCATCACGTGGCGTATCTGGTCGATCTCTTGCGCAGTATAAAGACGGCGGCCTCGGGAATCGGTTTCGACATCCGGGAAATCCCCTTCTTGATGACGCGTCCTGAGATTGGACATGCTGATTCCGGTAAGCTCCGATACTTCAGCAGGATGAAACTTGCGCAGCGCTTTTCTACTGTCGGGCTGGAAGCTATTGCGCATATGATTGTTAAGCGCTTCCGACAGGCGGGCAGCGTTCGACGCAATTGATGCGGCAATGGAATTAGATTCTGTAGTTTTCATGCCCGAATTCATTCTGCTCTTGCGACCTCTTGGTGGGCCGTCTTTGTTTCGTCGCTAAACCGCGTGATTTGCGTCAGCTTGCGATAATTGAACTCATGGCACGCAAGTTATCCCCAAGCAACAATTTTTTGTGTTCTGCACGCTTGCGCAAATATCCAACACCTAATGCGCAGCCCGAACATTAAACCATAACACACTGATAAAATTGACTTTATCATAAGTTTGTCGCTCTATCACACGACATTGCGACGTCAACTGGAACATCCACATCCATTTGTCACTAGATAGGAATGCGAATCGCAGGATTATCCAGACACTGTTGCTAGGTTTCGGCTCAATCGCTGGCAGATCGACAATGATGATCCGACTTTGGCACGGTTCAAACGTTTCCCGGGCGAGGCGGGTACAATCGGGTTGCGGCATGAAAGGCCAATGGGGCAGGGCGCCAATCAAGCCTCGGCCCCGTCTGAAATCGGTTCCGCGACCCGAAACGAAAACCTTCTCAATACCTGCGCCAGCTCTGGGATGCTGATGGGTTTTTCCAGCTGCGCAAAACGTCCCGTGTCCCCGGGATTGATACGTTCGGTGGCTGGCAAATGCGTGGACATCGCGATCGCCCGCGTTTTCGGCCCGCCGTCCAGCGCAAGACGGATAAGATCCCAGCCGCTGTGTTGTGCGTCCAATTTCAAATCACTGACCACCAGGTCGGGCGACGGTTGCCCGACAAGACGGGCGCGCCCACCGGCATAGTCCGCAACGGTCGTCACCGTGAAGCCGAAGGCGGTCAATACGCCAGCGACGGCGGCCAACGCCTTTGGGTCATCGTCTATCACCAAGGCCTCGCCGGCATGGCGGGTAGCCGGAACGCTCGCTGGCTGTTCGATAGGAGGGAACAGCAGGGTCACGGTGGTACCAGCGCCTGGAGTAGAGGTTATGCTAAGGCTCCCACCGGATTGGTGCACAAACCCATCGACCATGGATAGTCCCAACCCCGTACCGCCACCCCCCCGACGCGCTGTAAAGAACGGCTCGGTTGCAAACCGCAGAGCTTCGGCCGTCATCCCCTCACCGTCATCTGACACGACCAGCGCAATTTGCCCATCGGCAGCTTCAGAGACGGAAATGGTGATATGGCCGGTGCGGTTAATTGCCTGCCCCGCGTTGATGCAAAGGTTTAGAATAGCGCTTTCCAGCTGACCAGGGTCGATCATCGCCCAGATCGCATCCTGTGGGGTGACCACGGTCAATGCCGCAGTATCGGGCAAGGCGATCTCCAACAGGTCGTGCATGGCGTTCAGCAGATCGACGATATCGGTCCGCTGCGGTTCAAGGTGTTGCTTGCGCGCAAAGGCAAGCAGCCGTTCGGTCAGGGTCACTCCCAGATCCACGGCGTCTTCGATCCGCGTGCGCAACTTTTTGGCGGAATCCGGCTCTGCACTTTCCAGCAGGTGTAGGTTCCCCGATATCGTGGAAAGTATGTTGCCAAAGTCATGAGCGACTTCACCGGTGACCTTGCCCAGCGTTTCGACCCGTTGAATTTCGGCCAGCCGCGCATCGACAAGCCGCCGTTCCGTCACCTCTGAGAACAACCAAACCGCGCCCCCGTCGGGAAAAGGCGAGCGTCGCAGTTCAATGACATGACCCGCAGCGCTTTCGTATTCGCTATAGCCCGCCACGGTCACGGCGGTGTTTCGCAGAACAAAGGACGATCGTGCCAGAAGGTGCTCGACAGTCTCGGGTGTTTCGGCACCATAGGGCAGGCGCAAAAGATCGTGGGTGCGCGGATTGCGCGCCAGGATCCGGCCTGACGCGGCGGTGATTACTACACCGTCGGTGATATTTTCAAACACCCTTGAAAACAATGTGTTCTGTCGCCGGATCAGCCGTGAATTACGGTCCAGTCGCAGAGCGTTGGCGCGAAAAATGCGAAAAGCTGAAAACAGCTGGCCGATTTCGTCGTCGCTTTCGAGCCGGCGTTCCAGTCGCGTGGCCCGATCTCCCGCAGCCAGCCGTCTCATCGCTTGCGCGATGCGGTGCAGGTTCATGACCACATAGCGCGATACAAACAGCGCGGTCGCTACGGCCACAACCAGACTGACCGCCATCAGCGCCAGCATCACCCATTGCGCCACCGCCAGCCGCCCCCGGGTTTCGACCTGCGAGACCTGCAATCGCTGACGTGCAGCGGTGACGCTCCGTGCGGCAAGTTGATTTATGCGTTCGGCCTCTGTACGGACGCGGAACAGCGCGTTTTCGGCATCCAGCGACATAGCCAGCTTGCGGTACACCAGATTGAACAGTGTATCGTCACGGGTGATGGTGCGATCGATTTCGTGCACATTGTCGGCAATCTGGGGCGTCGCGACGGCCAGTATATCCGCCCGGATTTTTCGATAGCGTTGCCGGAATTCCCCGATCGAGATCAGTGTGGTGGTGCGCGCGGTCCCCACTGCCTCCATGGCAAGCTGCTGGAGCGCTGACCATGCCTGCCACTGATAGGACGTGGCGGTGCGCGTCGAGGTCCATTGCCGGTACCGACGCGATAAAAGTTCGAGTGCTGCGTCTATATCATCTATTTTGCGGCTGATGCGGTTTTGCTGCGGAATGATGCTTACCAGATCATCTACGGCTGCACGCATACGCGCCACCGATCGCCCCAGTTCGGCATCATCCTGCGAAAAACTCTCAAGCCGTGCGATCGCTGCGTAAATCTCGTCAGTTTCGGAGGTTATGCCAAACGGCGGGTTCAGGGACAGCAAAAATGGCGCGGATTTTAACAAGGTGGCAACGTTCTGCGACAGTTCCAGCGCGCGCGATACTTCGGCCAGCGACACGCTGTGAAGCAGCTCAATCTGCCGGTCGGCACGCGACAGTGTCGTGAACGCGATGACACCGATAGCCATGGCCACAACTGACAGCAGACCGATCGCACAAAACAATCGCGTGCGGATGCTCAACCCAGAGAGGCTCCGGGCCATCAAGCGCCGGGCCCGGTCAGCACAAAGATATAGCCCTGCGATCTGCGGGTTTGCAGATGCACTGGCTTTGACGGGATCGGTTCTATCTTGCGGCGCAGGCGCAAAATCAGCACGTCGATGGTGCGGTCCAGGTAACGCTCTGTGTCACTGCCCAATTCATCAAGCAATTCGGGGCGCGGGATGACCCGGCCGGGGTTGCGCACAAAATACTCCAGCAATCGGTACTCGGCGTTGGTCAGCGGGATTTCGTTACCGTCTGCATCCTGCAACTCGCGCTTTTGCAAATCCACCCGTTTGCTGCCAAATCCGATTTCACTGCCGGTGGGGGCGGATGTCGTTGTCCAGTGACCATAACGACGCATCACCGCGCGGATACGGGCCACGAGTTCGCGCGGGTTGAACGGTTTGATCAGATAATCATCAGCGCCTGTCTCCAGTCCAATGATCTTGTCGATCTCATCGCCTATGCCCGTCAACATAACGATGGGCAGGTTATATTTCTCTCGGATGTGAATCGCCAGCATCAGCCCGCTTTCTCCGCGCAGACGCAGATCAATAAGGGCAAGATCAATGGCCGGCGGGTCGCCAAGCGCATGAAACTCTGCACTGTCGGCACAGGGAACCGCACGATATCCGCTTTGCTCAAGCAGGGACGAAAGGGTCTGGCGGACCTGCGCATCGTCGTCAATGATGGCGATCACGGGCTGTGGTTTGGTGCGGATCATATCAAATCTATGTCATGACAATAACACGCTCGCCAAGCATCCAGGACGTCAGCACGACGAAAAAGGGGCCAAACGCCCCCGACCTGTAACACTGTTAACATTGCAGCGGCATTTGGTAACTCTGTTAGTCAGATGAACAGTAGCGTGTTCAGGGCATAGACGACTAGCATCTGCCCACGCCGAGACCATCAAAGACCAGCGGAGGGGCTGGTTTTGGTCTGCTGTTCGGCAGATGTATTTATGGGAGGAACAAAATGCATATCACGAAATCCCTGTGGGGCACTGCCCTTGCGCTGGTCCTGAGCGGCACCGCTGCGTTTGCCCAAGACGATTGTGCCGAACGCGGCGCACTTGATGTCATCTATTGCGACGCCAACGGCGATCTGGTCGCAGATGCGCCCACCGATCCGGCCAAGCTGAACGATCCGTCAACTTTGGTGTTTTCCTATACACCGGTAGAGGACCCGGCCGTATATGCCGATATCTGGGCACCGTTTATCGCGCATCTCGAAGATGTGACAGGCCGCGACGTGCAGTTCTTTGCCGTTCAGTCCAATTCGGCCGAGGTCGAGGCCATGCGTTCAGGCCGTCTGCACATCGCCGGTTTCTCGACTGGTCCTACACCCTTCGCGGTGAATCTGGCCGGTGCAGTTCCCTTCGCGATCATGGGGGGCGACGACGGGCAATTCGGCTACAAGCTGCAAGTGTTCACGCAAGAAGATTCCGACATCAAGCAAATGTCCGATCTCAAGGGCAAGCGCGTCGCGCTTACATCGCCTACGCCGAATTCCGGCAACCAGGCACCGCGCGCCTTGTTCCCCGGCATGGGCGTCACCCCTGACACCGATTATGAAGTGACGTATTCCGGTTCGCATGACAATCCATGCTGGGTGTGGACGCAGGCGATTATGACGCCGCTCCCGTCGCTTTCGAAGTGGTCGAACGCATGGCAGAGCGCGGGCTATACGACCCCGCAGACGTGCGGATGATATGGGAAAGTGATCCGTTTCCGACAACCTCGTTCACCGTCGCGCATGACCTTGAACCCAAGCTGGCCGAAAAGATCAAGCAAGCTTTTTCCGCTTCAAGTTCGAGGGCACGAAGTTGGGTGACGAGTTTCAGGGCGTGAGCAAATTCATCCCGATCACGTACAAGGATCAGTGGGCGGCTATTCGGGAAATTCAATCCAACAACGGCGTTGAATACACCCCCCCAAGGGCTGGCCACCAACTGAGGCGATATAAGATCGCGGGCCGTGTATTCGCAATTGGCCCGTGGTTCCTTGCACCCGTCCCTTAGCCCGCGAGAGGCCAAAATGCTGAAAATCGAAAAACTGGTAAAACGGTACAACGGGGGTGATCCTGTCCTCAAGAATCTTGATCTGGAAATCGGGGGCCAGAAATCGTGTCGATCATCGGGTCGACCGGTGCTGGCAAAAGTAAGCTGTTACGCTGCATCAACCGTCTTGTCGAACCCACCTTGGGGGTCGATTACACTGAATGGTACCGATCTGACCCAACTGAAAAGTCTGAGTTGCGCCTTGCCCGTCGTCGCATCGGTATGGTGTTTCAGGGCTTTAATCTGGTGGACCGTTTGACGGTCATGGAAAACGTCCAGTCCGCGCGGTTGGATATATTTCGACATGGACCGCTCTGACGCGCCGTTATCCCAAGGCCGACATTCGCCGCGCTTACGAGCTGATGGAGCGTGTGGGCATTGCACATTATGCGAATAAACGTGCTGACGAGCTGTCGGGCGGCGAACGCCAGCGCGTCGGCGTGGCGCGCGCGCTGATGCAGCAACCCGAGATACTGCTGGCTGACGAACCGACCGCCTCGCTGGACCCCAAGACGTCGGAACAGATCATGACCCTGCTGCGGGATTTTGCGAATGAACTTGAACTGCCGGTCATCATCAACATCCACAACGTCACCGAGGCCAGACAATACACCGACCGCATAGTCGGAATGCGTTATGGCCGGATCATCTTTGACGATGTTCCCGATGCGCTGAACGCTGACGCGATGGAGGAAATCTATGCAGGCGTGCCTGCAGCCGATCGTCGGGCACAGGAGGCCGCGGCATGACCGATTACCCCGACACATGGCGCAAGCCGCCGTTTATCCGCAACTCGGTACTTCGGCGTGGGTTATGGGTTGCGATATCGGCCTATGTGGTCTTTACGATGGCGACGCTGCCCATTGACTGGGACCGCCTCGCAGCTGGCATGGGCCGGGCGGCCAAGATTTTCGGCGGTGCCTTCCCCCCAGCTTTGCCCGCGCCGATCTGTTGATTGACGGGTTCATGGAAAGCCTCAAGATCGCGCTGCTGGCTACTGTCGCGGGGGTGGGGCTGTCGATCCCGATCGCGTTTTGTGCCGCACGCAACATCGCGCCGGTGCCGGTATATTACATGGGCCGTGCCGTCATCATCATCGCGCGCAGTTTTCACCCTGTTATTGTCGCCATTATCTTTGTGAAGGCTGTAGGCTTTGGCCCTTTCGCCGGTGTATTGACGCTGACGGTTTATTCTGTCGGCTTTGTCGCCAAGCTGCTGGCCGAACGGATCGAAGAAATCGACTTTGGTCAGGTCGAAGCGATGCGGGCCGCCGGAGCACCCTACCTCAGCACACTGATCTATGCGATAGCCCCGCAGATATTGGCGCGCCAGATCGGTCTGTCGATCTATCAACTGGACAGCAATCTGCGCGCCTCTGCGGTGCTTGGTCTGGTGGGGGCAGGGGGGATTGGGATCATTCTTCAAGGTGCGATCGACACGTTCAACTGGCCGGAAGTGTCGACCGTGCTGCTGACGATTCTGGCGTTTGTCATTCTGGGCGAAATCGTGTCGATGTATCTGCGCAAACGTATCCTGTAGTTTTGCGGCATATGCCGAGCTCTCAGTTCTCGCTACCTCGTAAATGCCTCGACGACTTCGCGACCTCACGCCATTTCGTGCTGGAAACGGCTCGCGGAGGCGGAAACTCGCTGTGTCTGTTCCTGCCTGCGGAATTGTTCTTGAACCTCTGGCGGGTGGAGATTGTAAGCACGTGACGCATGCGGCTTTCGGCGAGGCCCGCGAGAAATTGAAATGAAAGAGATACCAAGATGAGAAGGTGGTTTGCACTAGGTATAGTGATCCTGAACGTGGCGCTGTGGCCGGTGGTGGCCGTGTCTCAGCAAACGACAGGGGATCGCGACGTAGCGGTCGAAGCGGCGTGGGCCCGCGCCACGGCACCCGATAGCAAAACCGGGGCTGTCTATTTCACCCTGCGCAATACGGGACAATCCCGGATCGACCTGATCGGCGTGCGCGCCGACAGGGCGTCGATCGAGACTTTGCACAAGACAGTCAACGACCCGCAAGGGACCACCCGGATGAGCGCCACAGCCGAATTGCGGGTTGAACCGGGCCAGACCGTCGTGCTTGAACCTGGCAGCATACATGTGATGTTGCTGGATTTGGAAACGCCTCTGATCGAGGGAAAAGTCCTGCCGCTGCGGCTAAAGTTCTATGACGGTGACGATCTGACAGTCGACGTGCCGATTTTGGCACCCGACGCCGAGGGCCCGACCGGATGAAGCCTCAGACGTATCTGGCGCTCTGCGGGCGATCAGCCTGCCTCGTGCGTCACGCGCCCGCCGCAGATCGTGACCTTGGCAAACGCGTCGGTAATCCGCGCCGGTGGCAGCGTGGCAAGGTCGTGGCTCATGATGACCACGTCAGCCATCATCCCTTTGGCAAGCTTGCCCTTGCGGTCTTCGTTGAACTCTACCCATGCGTTGTCGCGGGTATAGCTGGAAAGAGTTTCCATCAGGGTTTGGGTTTGGTCGTGCCATTGCGGCCCAAGATCCAACGGCGCGATGGCTGCTTTGACATTTGTCATCACTTCTACCCCGATCACCGGCCAATCGGTCGAGAACACGACCTTGGCACCGCTGTCGCGTATTTCGCGCCACGGATAGGCTCCTTCGATCTGGTAATCGTGCAGGTACTTGCCGACCCCGCCGGGGGGGAAGATCCCGCCAAAAGGCGCGTGACCGGGTTGAATGGAGGCTACGATATCAAGTTCGGCAAGCCGCGGAATGTCGTCTGGGTGCATCACCTCAAGGTGTTCGATCCTGTGCCGGCTGTCGCGCGCCCCGTTAGCCTTGCGCGCAGCTTCGTAGCCATCGATCGTATGGCGGATGCCAGCATCCCCGATGGCGTGTACCGCGATCTGCATTCCCATCGCATCAATGCGTCGGCAGGCCTCGTTGAAATGATCCACCTCAAAGACCGGGTCGCCATAGTTGTCGTCAGTGCCCGGATACGGTGCCAACATGTGCGCGGTGCGACCTTCAACCACGCCATCAATGAACATCTTTACATGATTGCACCACACCATATCTCCGCTAAAATCGCGCCGCATCGTATCCGCCTGTTCCAGCCGATCAAGCGAGTCATAGCTCTTGAGATGAAAGGGCACTGCCGTGCGGCAAAGCAAGGTACCCTCGGCCTCCATCTCGCTTAATAGCTCAAGCTGATAGCGGTTGCCGTCCATGCAATGCAGCCCGGTAATGCCTTGCGCGGCACAGTGCTTCATGCCCCTGGCAATGGCCGCCTTATCCTTTTCGCGCTCTGCGCGGGTCGGTGCCGGTACCGGATCGGCCCCGGTGACCAGCCCGGCCATGTCGCGCCCTCCGTGGCGCGTCAGCTTGAGGATCGCCGCATAGGCCCCGGGCTCGCGCAGCTCTCCGGTGGCGCGCCCATCGTCGCCCATGACAATCTGGCTACCGGCATCGGTTTCGCCCCCGTGCAACAGACCGGCGAGCTCTAGCGCAGCGGTGTTGGCCCAAATGGTATGATGGTCGGGGGCGAACATCGCGAAGGGCCGGTCAGGGCATGCTTGGTCCAGGTCCTGCCGGGTCGGCGTACGTGTGTCGTCCAAGATCGCGTAGTCGGCCTGCACCGCAAAGACGATCCGGTCATCGGGATTGGCCGCAGCGAAAGGCGCGATTGCGGCCTTCAGCGCATCGCCCCCTTGAATGCCAAAAAGATCCAGACAAGTCAGTTCGACAGAGCCGCCGAACAGGTGGACATGACTGTCGATGAACCCCGGCATTACCGTTCCACCCTGGGCGTCTATGACATGCGTGTCGGGTCCGGCGAGGTCGCGCATCGCTGCGTTCGGTCCGACTGCTGTGATGACACCCTCCGCCATGGCCAGCGCGGTCGCGTCGTCGGGCGTGGCGTCATCAAAGGTTATCAGGGTGCCATTCAGAATGATGATTTCGGGGTATGAGGACATAGGCTTTCACCTGTGAATAGGTGCTGCGACGGCCGGTTGTCGCGCACGAGGCTGTCAGATCGGGGTGGGGTCGGGCGCGGCACCCGAAGGCACCGCGCAACGGGATCATTTTTGCAGTTCTGTCCAGATCTGCGTATAGATCTTGGAAACCTCTGGCGGGCAGGTTTCCGCGATATAGGCGGCGTCCTTCACCTCGGCCGGGACAACGATCTCGGGCGCGGATTTCATGTCTTCTGGCATGAATTCCTCGGACCCCGAAATGCCGTTTGCGTATCGGGCAAATTTCGACAGCATTGCAGCATTCTCGGGCACCATGATAAAGTCGAGAAACAGCTTGGCATTTTCGACGTTCTCCGCATCCGCAAGGATGGCCGCATTATCCATCCAGACCGGATAGCCGGTTTTTGGATAGCCAAAGGCGATGTCCTTGTTCTGTAACCGCGCCCGCATCGAAGCCCCATTCCAGTTAACGCCGGCGGCAAGATCGCCCTTGGCGTATTTCTCGATGTTGCCGTAATCCATCGACAGCCAGTTCTTTTTGGCGTTCACCAGCACATCCCGGACCTTTTTCAGAACGTCCTTGTCGCCCGTACAGGTTTTTCCACCGACGTAGTGAATTGCCATGCCCATCACGTCGTTCATTTCGGGTACGACGTTGATCTTGCCCTTGAGTTCCTCTGGCGGGTCGAAGACCAAAGCGGCGTCGTTGATATCCCCGCCATACACCGACGTATTCACTGTCACGCCGACGGTGCCCCATTGCCATGGCACCGAATACTTCCGGCCGGGGTCAAAGGCCACGTCCATCCATCGCGCGTCAATGTTGCCAAAGTTCTTGAACTCAGCCGGATCCAGCTCCATCAGCAGGCCCTCTCCGACGAAGATCGGGATATACGTCCCTGACGGCACAACGATGTCGTAACCGTGTCCGCCCGCCTTGATCTTTGCCAACGCTGTATCGTTGCTGTCGTAATCGGTGATGGTCACGTCGATGTCGTATTCTTTTTCGAATTTCTCGATCATCTCGGGGCTTGTGTAGTTTCCCCAGTTGTAGATGTTCAACGTGCCTTCGGCGAAGGCTGGTGCAGCGACGAAAGTTGCGGCGACCACGGCGGTAAATGTCTTTTTCATTCCAGTACTCCCTGTTTTCGTTGGTTGCGGTTTGGTTATTTGCGAATGCGGGTGACAAAGAAAAACGCGATGACCATGGTCACCGATAGGGCTAGCAACACGGTCGAAATCGCATTCACCTCGGGCGTCACCACCCGCCTTAGTTGGCCCAGCATATAGGTGGGCAACGTATCCTGACCCGCGGATTTGACAAACTCTGTGATGACCACATCGTCGAGACTGATGACGAAAGCCAGCATCGCGCCGGCCAGGATACCCGGCCAAAGCTGTGGCAATGTGATGCGGCGAAACACCTGAAAGGACGAAGCATAAAGATCGGCAGCGGCCTGTTCCAAGGTAAGGTCCATGCCTTGCAACCGGGCGCGTATCGGCAAATAGGCAAAGGGTATGCAGAACGCTGAATGCGCTAATATCAGATAGCCAAGCCCGGTATAGCCGGTCTGTACCTTGATCCCAGCAAAGAAGATCAACAGCGCCACGGCGGTCACGATCTCGGGGACCATCAGCGGTTGATTGATCGCGGCGAACACGGCGGAGTATCCCCGGAAACGGCGCACCCGTGTCGTGGCCAATGCGGCGAGTACAGCGACGCTTGTACTGATCAGCGCGGCCCAGAACGCGATGACCAAACTACGGATGGTCGCGTCTTGAACCTGGTCGTTCGCCCAGGCACTGCGATACCACTGCAACGAAAACCCTTCCCAGATCGCCACGGAACTTCCGGCGTTAAACGAGTAGACGACCAGCAGGATCACCGGCAGGTAAAGCGAGACAAAGCAGATCACGGCGATGGTGGAAAAGCCGTACTGCCGCTTGACGTCGAACCCGGTGTCGCTAGCCATGTCCCCCCCCTTCGCGGCCTGCAATGCGGACGTAGAACAGCAACGCCACCATCACGATCGCCAGCAGCGTGATCGACAAGGCAGCACCAAGCGGCCAGTTGCGCCCTTGACCGAACTGCAATTCGATCAGGTTGCCCAGCATCAGCTGCTTGCCGCCGCCCATCACACGGGGCGTGACATAGGCACCGAGCGAGGGCACGAACACAAGGATCGACCCCGCGATCAACCCCGGTTTGACCAAGGGCAGGATGATGCGGCGCAACACCGATACGCGACTTGCATAAAGGTCATAACCCGCTTCGATCAGGCTGAAATCCAGCCGTTCCATGCTGGCGTACAGCGGCAATACCATCAGCGGCAGGTAGACATAGAGCATGCCAATGATGATCGCTGTCTCGGTAAAGAGGATCTGTAACGGCGCGTCGATCACACCGATGGTCATGAGGAAGGTGTTCAAGGTGCCTTCGTTGCGGATCAATTCCATCACCGCGAACGTACGGATCAGCAGGTTGGTCCAGAACGGGATCATGATCAGCAGCATCCAGAAATCACGGTGATGCTTGGGCCGGGTGGCAATGAAATAGGCTGTGGGAAAGCCCAGGACGACGGCCCCCAGCGTTGTCAGTAGTGACAGTTTGACGGAACGCCAGAATATCGACAAATGTGCGTCGGCAAAGCTCAGGGTGTCGTCAAAGATGTCTCGTTGAAAAAAGACGTTGAACCACGCATCGGTCGAAAATTCCCATTTTACGCCACCGTAATCACCGGCGGTCAGAAACGAATATACCAGCGTAATCAGCAATGGCCCGCTTGCCGCAAAGATCAAGATCACCAGCGCCGGTGTCAACAAGAGCCAGCGGTTGCGGTTCTCACGACGTTCACGGATGCGGGCCAGGTTATTCATCGGTCAGTCCCTCAGAACCTGACCGACACCGGCTGGAAACGTGACGCCGATGCGGTCGCCTTGGGCCGCGACGCGGGCCATGTCCGTATTGTTTTGCACCCGCACGACGAACCGGATTCCATCGTCCAGATCCACATGGTAATGCGTATCGGTGCCGAAATAGACAAGATTGGAGAGCCGGCCCGTCATTAACCCGTCTGCTTCCGGCACAACGCGGGCATGTTCGGGGCGTACCGCAAGTGTAGTGACATCCCCACCGTTATGCGCGTTGTTGAGCCTTGCCGCGACACGGTTGCCCGAGCCAAGCTCGACCTGCGCTTCCGACCCTTGGGCCGTGACGATCTTGACCGGAAGAAAATTGGTGTCGCCGATAAAATCGGCCACGAAACGTTCTGCCGGATGGTCATATATTTCGCGCGGGGGTCCGATCTGGCGGATCGAACCTGCGTGCATCACCGCGATGCGGTCAGACATCGTCAGGGCCTCTTCCTGATCGTGGGTGACAAAGATAAAGGTGATGCCGGTTTCGGTTTGCAGCCGCTTCAGTTCTATCTG
Organism: Sulfitobacter sp. L-8; assembly: GCF_056859255.1. Taxonomy (NCBI): domain Bacteria; kingdom Pseudomonadati; phylum Pseudomonadota; class Alphaproteobacteria; order Rhodobacterales; family Roseobacteraceae; genus Sulfitobacter; species Sulfitobacter sp. L-8. Next base: position 5,176 of record NZ_JBSXOD010000037.1, on the reverse strand, counting down.
CATGCTCTTTCGCAGTTTGAAATCAAGCGCCGAAAGCGGTTCGTCCAGCAACAGCACCTTTGGTTTGGGTGCCAAGGCACGCGCAAGCGCGACCCGCTGCTGCTGACCTCCTGAAATCTGGCTCGTCTGCCGGTCAGCCATTCCTTCCATCTGGACCAGCGCCATCATTTCTTTGACTGTGTCGGTGATTTCTGTTTTCGGCTTGCCCAGCATTTCCAGCCCGAAGGCGATGTTCTGACGCACTGTCAGATGCGGAAACAGTGCATAGTTCTGAAACACCGTGTTGACCGGGCGTCGGTGCGGCGGCAGGGCCAACAGATTGTCGCCATCCATGGTCACCGTCCCCTCGGTCGGGTCGACAAATCCGGCAATCACCCGCAGCAAGGTTGTCTTGCCACACCCAGAGGGACCGAGAAGCGTGAAAAATTCATTTTGGGCGACGGATACGCTGACATTGTTCAGAGCCATGAACCGCGCTTTGCCCGCGCCATAGGCTTTGCTGACCTCGGAGATTTCAATCATTCGCCGTTCCGTTTCGCTAAAGCCACGTTAAACCGGAAAATTCTTTTGATCATATTTCAAGAGGCTAATCCAAACCCGCAGAGTCGCACAAGACGGGATTTGGACGCGATTGCGACTTCGCCTTAAACGGGTCTGTTGCGACAGCATGAATTGACTGCAGCTTTCCCTGCAGTGGGTTGGTTTTAAAAAGTATTTTCTACGCGGTTCGCCGAAAATGTAACCCTGCCCAGGTAATCGCCCTAGCGTTGACGGAACCGATATCAAGGAATTGAAGTGACCATTTTAATTGTGATATGTACTCGCCTGTACGAATAATCGGTCATTTAATGTGTAGTACCCATCGGGCGAATAGTTTGGAAAGCAGTGATATGCACGGTACCAGTAGAAGCGAGATTGATACGAGGCTCAAGACCGGCACAGCAGGTCTGGATATAGTTTTACACGGGGGGCTTACTCCTAACCGGCTCTACCTCGTCGAAGGGACCCCGGGATCGGGCAAAACCACACTGGCACTCAAGTTTCTGTTGGACGGCCGAGAGCAGGGTAAGCGAGGCCTCTATATCACCCTGTCCGAAACCGAAGAGGAACTGCGCGCGTCTTCCCGGTCGCATGGTTGGTCGCTTGAGGGGATAGATTTATGCGAGATGGTCGATGAGTACGAATTTGGTTCCGACCACGAGCAATCATTACTACACCCCAGTGAAGTCGAATTGGGCGAGACTGTTCGCCACGTTATTGAATTGGTCGAAGAAATCAATCCGGCTTGCGTGGTTCTGGACAGCCTCTCTGAGCTGAGATTGCTTGCGCAGAATTCCCTGAGATATCGGCGGCAGATTTTAGCGCTCAAGCATTTTTTCGCTCGGCGCAAATGTACCGTGCTTATGCTCGATGACCGCACCGCCGAACCCAGCGATATGCAGCTGCATTCGATTGCGCATGGGGTGATCTCTCTCGAGCAAGAAGCCAACGACTTTGGATCCGAACGGCGTCGGTTACGGGTGGTTAAGTTGCGCGGCGTCAAATACAGCGGCGGCTATCACGACTTTACGATCGAAAAGGGTGGTGTCCGCGTCTATCCCCGGCTCATCGCATCGGACCATCATCGCGAATTTTCAGCTGAACCGGTCACGACCGGGCTTGCCGGGTTGGATGGCTTGCTTGGCGACGGGCTTTTCCCGGGGACAAATACGCTTCTTTCCGGCCCCGCGGGTGTCGGTAAAACCACCACGGCGGTCCTGTGTATGCTGGCGGCGCTCAAACGGGGCGAGACCGCTGCGTACTTCTTGTTTGATGAGCGGTTGGCAACTCTGCTGACGCGCTCGAAGGCTCTGGACATGGACCTCCAGCCTTACATTGACAGCGGTCAGTTACAAATCCGCCAGATTGACCCTGCCGAGCTTTCACCCGGTCAGTTCGCGAGCGAGGTTCGCCAAGCCGTCGAACAGGACGGCGCGAGCGTCATCGTGATTGACAGCCTCAATGCTTATCTGCACGCGATGCCGAGCGATAATTTTCTCATCCTGCAAATGCACGAACTGTTAAGCTACCTTGCGCAGCAAGGGGTGGTGTCTCTGATGATCCTCGGGCAGCACGGTATTACAGGCGAACTGCGCTCGGATATCGACGTAAGCTATCTGGCCGACACGGTCATGATGCTTAGATTTTTTGAAGTAGGCGGTGTGGTTCGAAAATCCGTAGCAGTCATCAAAACGCGGACGTCCGATCACGAACGTACTGTGCGCGAGTTCACCATTAACAAAAACGGCGTCTCGATCGGCGACCCCATTCGCAGCTTTTCTGGAATACTGTCCGGTACCCCGGTGCTCACATCGTCGAACGAAACACTAATGCCGTTGGGAACTGGCGCAGGGGATTCATCAAAGTGAATGACCCACAGGCTGTTTTGCCACAAAAACAGAAATCTGCCCTAAATTTGACAATGTCAGTCGCCATCCTCGCGCCCCGGGGACGCGACGCTGAAGTCGCGCGCCAATTGTTGGATAAGGAAAATATAGCGAGCGTCGTGGCACCATCGATCGAAAAATTAACGCATTACGTCCAGAACCAGATCGGAGCAGTGCTGGTAGCCGAAGAGGCTTTGATTGGTACTGAAATCGAAGCCCTGCAGCATAGTCTGCAGATGCAGCCTCCCTGGTCCGATGTGCCTTTTATCGTATTGGCAAATGGCACGGCCAGCAGCCGTTCCGCCGCAGCCAAGTTGCGCATGGACGCTTTACGAAATGCCGTCCTGCTTTCGCGACCATTGCACGCCGAAGAACTTGTTCGGGCCATACGCTCCGCTTTAAATGCACGCACGCGCCAGTACGAAGCACGCGAACGCATGGTAAAGCTCGAATTTCGTGAGCAACAGCTGTACGAGAGCGAAGCAAAGTTTCATGCCATTGCAGACTCCGTTGACCAGATGATCTGGTCTACGTTGCCTGACGGATATCACGACTATTATAACCGCCGCTGGTACGAATTCACTGGCGTGCCCGACGGTTCAACCGACGGTGAAGCGTGGAATGGCATGTTTCATCCGGATGATCAGGAACGCGCGTGGAGCAAATGGCGCCACAGCCTTGCGACCGGTGATCCGTACGAAATTGAATATCGCCTCAAACACCGAAGCGGCGACTACAGGTGGGTGCTGGGACGTGCCCAACCCGTTCGCAGCTCAACAGGTGAAATCATTCGCTGGTATGGTAGCTGCACCGATATTCACAAGATCAAGATCGCCGAAGAGCAGCGTCAGCTGATGCTGGCGGAAATGAACCACAGGGTGAAAAACACGCTGGCCATGGTTCATGCAATCGTTTCTCAGACGCTGAGACAGGCAGACAGCCTGCAAGACGCCCAGGCTTCCATTCAGTCACGGATCGGTATGATGGCGCAGGCGCATGACCGGCTTATTCAATCGACCTGGACCGAGACAAAGATCGATGAAGTGGTCGAAGCCGCGTTGGTGCCGCATCGGTCGGGGCAGGGGCATTTCAAGCTCGAAGGGCCGGATCTGCCTATTGGCTCCAAACAGGCGCTGGCGTTGACCATGGCCTTGCACGAACTGGCAACCAACGCTGCCAAATACGGGGCCTTGTCCATCGAGGCAGGAAAAATTCACATCTATTGGGATATCATTGATCAAGGTGAAAACGCGGTCTTTGAATTTAACTGGGTCGAAAGTAATGGGCCCAAAGTCGAGCAACCTTCCCGCCGTGGGTTCGGCAGCAGAATGATCGAACAAGCACTTGCGGGATATTTTAACGGCTCGGCGGAACTTTCTTATAAGACGGAAGGTTTGAGTTTTGTCCTCAAGTCACTTTCAAAAGGTCTGACCGACTGAAAATGATTTGACGATATGAAGAGAAACAGAAAGGTCAGAAATGGCTAGCGAAGATAAAAGTAAACCCGCAGTCCTTATTGTCGAGGATGAACCCCTGATCCGCATGGAAGCCGTAGACATGATAATGGACGCCGGTTTCAAGACTTACGAGGCAGGGTCGGCCGATAGGGCCATCGCCATGATGGAGCTTCACGACGATATCGGTATCTTGTTCACCGACATTGATATGCCGGGGACAATGGACGGCCTTAAGCTGGCGGCGTATGTTCGGAACAGGTGGCCACCCGTGGCGATTATTATTGCATCCGGCGTCGTTGAACTCGAAAGAACGTCGCTCCCCGAGGGGTCTGCGTTCTTCCCCAAACCGTATGCCACCAGCCAAATTACCAAGACTCTACACGACATTGCGGTTCGCCTTCATTGAAGGTGTCCAAGACAGGCTGGCCACACCTCATCCCACATCTCCGCCCAAGATTGTGCATAGCAGACCAAAACTGAAAATCGCGCCGACGGTGACGTGATTTTCATACAAGGCGTTGCAACGGATCGTCTGTTCGCTACCAACCGGGGGACCGCTTTGGCAGTACAGATCGACTAGCGCCCTCAAACGGGCGCAAATGTGCACAATTTCCTGCCTGGTTAAAATCGGTTCGTTTCTGGCAAACCCGGGGAGCAATACCTGCGCCGCGGCTTTTGTCGAGCTCAGGGTAGGGGTATCATCGCATTTCCTCCAGTATCCTTTCGCGAACAACCTCGTCTGGCGTTTTCCATCCAAGGCACTTGCGTGGAGTGTTGTTGAGGCGATCGCAGATCACCTTCATATCGTTATCTGTGCATTGCCGGATGTCGCGTTTGCGGGCATCCACCATTGATGGCGTCGATTTGTGTTCTCTGAGCAGCCGATCCGAAGCAGCCCACCTATTTCTTCGGTAGGGCACCGCAGGCACAAAAATTGCGTCTGATCTCGCGGAGGATGGTCGTTTTGACCGCCGCAGAACGCGCGCTATCTCACGGATGGGACGCGTGCATGGTGCCAATCCTCGATCCTGCAGCGTTTTGTCAGGCTTAGCCGCGTGTAAACAGTTTCCTTGGCACAACATTCTCATTAGATATCCCGTTGGTTACTAATAGGGGTCGTACTTCAAGGGGGTGTACGCCTGACGGTGGCATTGTTGCAACCAAGTAGAAATGTCACCCGGTCTGCAAAGCAGAAGTGTCACCAAATGCGCTGAGGGGAGCAAAGCCTGACAGGGCGGAGACCTCAATTATCGCAGCCCTGGCTGGCTTTGCTGGCCGCGTTTCGCTTGCGGT
>NZ_JBSXOD010000036.1:0-128959 GCF_056859255.1 Sulfitobacter sp. L-8 | reverse complement strand
ATCCCATCCCGAACTCGGCAGTTAAGTGCTACTGCGCCAATGGTACTGCGTCTTAAGACGTGGGAGAGTAGGTCACCGCCAAACCTAATAAGTTCATCAACAACGTATCTCTCAACGATAAATATACATAATCATAAAAATCTACGAAATAGAGCATTACGTGCACGGCACTCATACCGGCGTGCGACTAAGTTGTGCCGACATGGGTGCGTTGATGTTTGATCAACCACCAGAAACTCTTCTGAAGCCCGTATGGAAAATACCAATACTGTGCGTCAGGCAGGTGTAATCAGACAAATCCGGCATTGCGCGCGATCATCGCTGCATCCGTGCGGTTTCTTGCGTCCAGCTTTCGGCAAAGAGTCTTTACATGAAGCTTTATTGTCACTTCTTGTAACTCAAGATCTCTTGCGATTTCCTTATTGGACTTTGCGTTCATTACGCCCCTTAGAACTTGCCTTTCGCGGTCGGACAGCCCCTTTTCAAAATCCGTTTCCCCGGGATCATCTTTACCGGACATGAAATTCACTGGTGCATAGGTTTCGCCGGCAGCCATGAAGCGGACGGCGTTCACCAAAGATTTTGCCGGTAGGGTTTTTGGAAGGAAACCGATTGCACCTTCAGCAAGCGCTTGCTCCGCAATAAGGCGGGTAGCGGTTCCGGAAATTATACCGACGGGCTTTCCTTCATTTGCTCCAATGGCGACTTTCAACCCTTCAAGCCCGTTCATCCCAGGCATTGTATAGTCTAGAAGCACGAGATCAAACGGTCCTTCCGATCTGATTTTTTCTAAAGCCTCGTGGAGGTCGCTCGCTGCAACCGTCTGAGTTGATCCATCGGTATCAAGGAACATGGCAATCGTATCGCGTACCATATCGTGATCGTCTGCGATTAGAATGTTCAAAGGCATCGGGTATCTCTTCCTGCATCACTATAATTCAGCGCCTCGAAATATAGTTAAACCAACTTAAAGGCGAATAACAGCTAGTAGGTGTATAGTGACCATAGATTGAATATCTCTCGCCTATACTTTGGTATAGATTGATTAACCTTTATCGCATTCGTTCCAGTCGCGAAACTAGCCTAAGCTGAAGATGTTAATTGGATGTGAAGGATGATCGATCATGAAATTTCATAGGATTTCAAACACAATCTACGCTCTGGTCGGAGCACTGGCGATAGCGTCCGCAGCCAATGCAGGCGAGACACTTCTGGATGTTTCGATAGGTGATCAACAACACAAATATACCCTGGAAGATCTTCAGGCGCTGCCGAGCACGGAATTCGCCACCACCACGATCTGGACAGATGGCCAGCAGGTTTTCGAGGGGGTTTTATTAAAAGAGCTTTTGGGTAAACTGGACGTAACCGAGGGTGAGATTGAAGCAACTGCGATTAACGACTATTCTGTGACCTTGCCCGTATCGGACGCAACCGTCGATGGCCCAATTGTTGCTTACCTTTTGAACGGGTCCTTAATGTCGCGCCGCGGTAAAGGCCCACTTTGGATCGTTTACCCCTATGATAGCAACCCGTCGTATAAAACCGAAACAATCTACAGCCGGTCGATATGGCAGATGGATCGGATTGCGGTCAAATAAACCTATGGCACAGGAACTTTGATGGCAAATCGCACATTGCATCGCCTGCAGCGCCTGTGGGTCAGGCGCACCCTTGCATTGGCGTTGTTTGCCGGCCTCGCTGTGGCCAGTTACCTTGCTTTTAGTGTGTGGAACCGGGTAGGTGCGTTGGGAAGCGCCCATCAAGATCATGCAGAGTGGGTGTATTCACAGCTTGAAACCGACTTCCTAAAGCTGGAGAGGGCTTTGGATGATGCGCGATCAGGTACCACACCGGCGCTTACCAATCTGAGGAAGCGCTTTGACATCTTTTACAGTCGGGCCCAAGTTGCCGCCCGCGTACAGGATGTTGGCGAGCTAAGCGCCGAAACCGAAAGGTTACGTCGTGTTCTTGACGCTCAAGTCCCGATCATAGACAGCCCCGATGCGCAGCTGTTCAGTAGACTGAGCGAATTACAATTCGCTCTCCAGACCATTGAACGGCTCCCCCGGCAAATCGGTCTTGCGTCAATTTCGTTCGCCGCCGCGGCGTCCGAGGCGGAACGGGAGCAGATTGTTCAACTGATCGAGATGCTGCTTTTGCTGGCACTGATCGTCATAAGCGCTTTGATCGCGATGACCATTCGATTATCGCGTCAGGCGATTGTTTTAAACAGAACGTCCCGTGCAGCAGAAGAAAACCATCTGCGATTGGCGACAACGTTAAGGGCGTCATTGGACGCCGTTGTCGTGGTTTCGGATGAAGGTGAAATTCTTGATTTCAACGGATCGGCAGAGGCAATTTTCGGGATCTCGCGGGAGATTGCGTTAGGGAAAAACTTCATAGAGCTTTTGCTGCCGCCGGAATCTGGAACGCCACACAGCCTTGACCTTGACACATTTCGCGAGATCGGTCTTGCCCGTGTTACGGGTACAAGCAGGCACGAATTTGAGATGATGAACGGCGCCGGTCAAATTTTTCCAGTAGAAATCTCAGTTTCTTTGACGCAGTCGGACGATGCACCGGTTTTTGTCACTTATATCCGTGATATAACAGATAAACGTCAAAAAGAGGAGGAGATCATCCGGGCCCGCGATGACGCACTGGTTGCGTATCGGGAAAAATCACGTTTCTTCGCCATGATGAGTCATGAAATGCGAACGCCATTGAACGGTGTCCTGTCAGCCATACACTTGCTGAATGATGGCCGCCTTGATGCGGAGCAGCAACGTTTCATCGACGCAGCATTGACATCAGGTGACATACTTTTGGGTCATATTGATGACGTACTAGCGATTGAGCGGAGTGAAGCGGATACCAGTGATCTGGAGCTGCAAGCCTGCGATATTTCTGCGCTGGCCATGGGCATTCTCGAAACGATGAAACCGCTCGCCAAGATGTCAGGGACCCGGTTGCGATTAAAGAAAACAGGGTTGAACGATCGCCTGATCTTAACCGACCCACGCGCGATTCAACAGATTTTGGTCAATTTGATCAGCAATGCGATAAAGTTTGGCCCGGACGATGATGTCACCCTGCATGCCACGTATAAGAAAAGCTCCGGTGACGATACGATATTACAGCTAGAGGTTGCGGATAATGGGCCGGGAATATCACAGCACGATATTCAACGTATCTTTGAAGATTATGTATCGTTGGATAGCAGATACGAGCGGCACACGGGGGGGACGGGGCTTGGGTTGGGAATCGTTCGCCGCTTGGTCCTTCGCCTTGGCGGTGATGTAACGTGCCATTCCGAACCCTCTAGAGGAGCACGTTTTGTGGTTCGTCTGCCGGTGACAACCGTGGCACCAATAAAGACTGATACCCCTACATCACGCGACCCGCACCTACATCGGTTGCCGCCTATGAACCTATTGGCCGTGGATGACAATGAAATCAATCGCGACCTGATAAAGGCAATGCTGCAAAGGCTTGGGCATACCGTCACGTTAGCCATTGGTGGCCAGGAGGCCATCAACATTGCGACAGACCAAAAGTTTGACGCTATCCTGATGGATATATCAATGCCAGGCGTCAACGGGCTCCAAGCGACCAGAGCAATCTTGGCGGGTGCCGGCCCCAACGTTGACACACCCATCATGGCAGTGACTGCGCATGCTCTTCCGACGGAAAAAGAGGATTTCATTTCAGCAGGGATGAGAGGATTTTTACAAAAACCTCTTAACACCAAGAAGCTGAGTAACGCTCTTGAAACGTTGATTTTGGCCGCTCGTGACGAAAGCCAGCTTGGCGACCAATCGATCACAAAGGATCACGAAGCAGCCGTGCCATTGCTGAACGAAAGCCAGGTGAACGAACTTTTTGAGGTGTTGGGCCATGCAAAGCTGACAGATAGAATTGCTACATTGGTAGCCCGAATTGAAGATGCTCTGCCCGAACTGATGAAAACACGCGAGACTGCCGATATACAGGCAAAGGCGCATGATATGGCAGGGGTTTCTGGGATGTTTGGCGCGGTACGTCTACACTCGCAGCTCAGAGACATTGAGGCGGGCTGTAAAAACGGGGACCTGAGCAGGGTACACGAATGCGTAAGTGACCTTCCAGACATCTGGAAGGACACACACACCGCGTGGCATTCACGCCTTGCAGAAAATCAGGCTGACATCGCAGGTTAAAAATTGGCGATATTCCCCGCCGTTAGGTGGGGGCGCGTGAGGCGCGTCCACAAGCCATTGCACCAACAGGTAAACCTGGCGTTGACGCTGCGGTATCGCAGCGCCTTTGACCAGAGGTTTCTACGTGCGGGCGTAAATATCTTCATAGCGGATAATGTCATCCTCACCAAAATAGCTGCCGGTTTGCACTTCGATCAAGACCATGGGAACTTTTCCGGGGTTTTCCATCCGGTGAATAGCCCCAAGCGGGATATAGACGGACTGATTTTCACCGACGAGCTTTACTTCATCATCCACGGTAACTTTCGCGGTGCCTTCGACCACGATCCAATGTTCCGACCGGTGGTGATGGCTTTGCAAGCTCAGCGCCGCACCAGGGTTCACCACGATCCGTTTCACCTGAAACCGCGCGCCGATGACCAAGCTTTCATACCAGCCCCACGGGCGATAATCCCGAGGCAGTTGAACCGCTTGCGAGGCACCGTGTGCCTTGAGAGCATCGACAGCTTCTTTGACGCGTTGCGCTTGGGATTTGTCAGCGACCAAGACAGCGTCGCCCATCGCGATAGCGATGATGTTATCAAGCCCGATTCCGACCAGCTGCACTCCTTCGGTCTCTGACCGCAGCAAGGTATCGGCGCAATCGATTGCTGTGGCGTTGTCAGAGCATACGTTACCTTGCGCATCGGGGCCGGTTTCCAGCCACACCGCGTCCCACCCGCCCAGATCGGACCATCCCGCGCCAAACGGCATCACGGCCAGATTGTCGGCCTTTTCCATGATCGCATAATCGACGGAAATATCATCCGCTTTTTCCCATGCCGTTGCATCCAGCCGGGTAAAGCCAAGGTCGGAATTTGCCCCGCCCAACGCGGCGGTCACGGCATCGATCAGATTAGGCGCGTGGGTCTGGTAGGCAGCGATGATCGCTTGGGCCGTGAACAGGAAAATTCCGGCATTCCAAAGAAAATTTCCTGCAATGAGCATATCCGCGGCGCGGCTGGAATCAGGTTTTTCAACAAACCGCGCCAGCGTTTGGGGCGTCTTTGCGCCCGCATCGGCATCTGCAGCGAGTTCCAGGTAGCCATATCCCGTTTCGGCGCGCGTCGGTGTGATGCCAAAGGTCACCAGATCGCCTGCTTGTGCACGCGGCACGGCGGCTTGAACAGTCTGCGCAAACGCGTCGGTATCGGGAATGACATGATCCGAGGGTGCCACGAGCATCAGTGCCTGCGGATCGGATTTGGCGACCCACATCGCAGCGGCAAGGATCGCCGGCGCGGTATTGCGTCCCTCGGGTTCAATTAGGATCCCCTGGGCGGCCAGTTCAATTTGCGCCAATTGCTCTGTCACAATAAAGCGAAACGAATCGCCCGTGACCACGACCGGGGCCGCAAACCCGTCACCGGACAGGCGGCGGGCAGAGGCTTGGAACAGACTTTCATCCCCCATAAGTTTGGCGAACTGCTTGGGATAGGATTTGCGCGACAGCGGCCACAGACGTGTACCGGAACCACCGCAGAGGAGAATGGGATGGATCATGAAAAGGACCTTAGTCTAAATTATTCTAATTTTATACTAACGAAAATGTATCGCCCTAGGATCGAATGGTTTCTTGGCGCATGAACCAGTTGTAGGTTTCCTGCAACCCTTCCTTCAGGTCGATCCGCGCGCGCCACCCCATATCGGTTAGACGGGACACATCCATCAGCTTGCGCATCGTCCCATCGGGCTTTGAGGTGTCGAACACCAGTTTGCCTTTGAAACCCGTAACGTCGGCGACCATCTGCGCCAAGGCTCCAATACTTACGTCGCGACCGGTACCTACGTTGATATGGCTCAGCATGGGCTGGGTGTTGGCCGCATAGATGTCCTTTGGCAAGTCGAGCACGAACAATGAGGCTCGTGCCATATCGTCCACATGCAGGAATTCCCGTTTAGGGGTCCCGGTGCCCCAGATCACGACCTCGTCCAGATCATCCCGCGCGGCTTCGTGAAAGCGCCGGATCAAGGCGGGCAGGACATGGCTGTTCTGCGGATGAAAATTATCGCCAGGCCCATACAGGTTCGCCGGCATCACCGATCGGTAATCGACACCATATTGCCGATTATAGCTTTCGCAAAGCTTTATGCCGGCGATTTTTGCGATGGCATAGGGTTCATTGGTCGGTTCCAGCACGCCGGTCAGCAGCGCGTCTTCCGCCATGGGTTGGGGTGCGTTCCGCGGATAGATGCACGAGCTGCCCAATTGCAATAGCCGCTTCACCCCGGCGGCAAAGGCCTGATGGATCACATTGCATTCAATCATCAGGTTATCGTAAATGAAATCAGCGGGGTAGGTGTTGTTGGCCATGATGCCACCTACACGCGCAGCGGCCAGGATCACCACGTCGGGTGCTTCAGCGGCCATAAAGTCGCGTACGGCCGCTTGATCGGTCAGGTCCAGTTCGGCATGGGTGCGGGTGATCAGGGTCAGCGCCCCGCCTGCGTTGTGGCGTGCCTGGAGTTGACGCAAAATCGCACTGCCGACCATGCCGCGATGCCCCGCGATATAAATCTTGCCCATAGGCTTATCCATTCTCAAGCGCGATCGGCAGATCCAGCCCGTGTTCTTTCAACAGCGCATGACGTCGCGCGATCTTGAGGTCATTGGCCACCATCTCTGCGCACATTTCCTGCGTGGTGATCTGCGGCTCCCAGCCCAGCTTCTCCTTGGCCTTCGCAGGCGACCCAAGCAGGGTTTCCACCTCGGCGGGGCGAAAATACTGCGGATCAATGCGCATCACCACATCGCCTGGTTTGACGGCGGGGGCATTGTCACCGTCTACGCTATCCACGATCGCGCGTTCATCGATACCTTTGCCCTCGAACCGCAGCGTGATCCCCAGTTCGGCTGCCGACCAGGTGATGAACTGGCGCACAGAATATTGAACACCGGTCGCGATTACGAAATCATCGGGCACATCCTGTTGCAGCATCATCCACTGCATGCGCACGTAATCCTTGGCGTGCCCCCAATCGCGCAGCGCGTCGATATTGCCCATATACAGGCAGTTTTCCAAGCCTTGGGCGATATTCGCCAGCCCGCGCGTGATTTTGCGCGTCACAAAGGTTTCACCCCGGCGCGGGGATTCGTGATTAAACAAAATGCCATTGCAGGCGTACATGTCATACGCCTCGCGGTAGTTTACCGTGATCCAGTAGGCGTACATCTTGGCCACGGCATAGGGGCTGCGCGGGTGGAAGGGTGTCGTTTCGGTCTGTGGTGTCTCCTGCACCACGCCATAAAGCTCAGAAGTTGATGCTTGGTAAAAGCGGGTCTTTTTTTCCAGCCCCAGAAAACGGATTGCTTCGAGCAGGCGCAAAGTCCCGTTGGCATCGACGTCAGCGGTATATTCCGGTGACTCGAAGCTTACCGCGACATGGCTTTGTGCACCAAGGTTATAGACCTCGTCCGGCTGCACTTCGCTGATGATCCGCGTCAGGTTCGAACTGTCGGTCAGGTCGCCGTAATGCAAGCGCAGCTTTGGATTGGCCTCGTGCGGATCCTGATAAATGTGGTCGATCCGTTGGGTGTTAAGCGACGAAGACCGCCGCTTGATCCCGTGAACCTCATATCCCTTTTCCAGCAGGAATTCCGCCAGATAGGACCCGTCCTGGCCGGTGATGCCGGTGATGAGGGCGCGTTTGGTCATAGATATTCCCGGCATTATTGTCATAGAGTTTACGTGCCTCGAGCCAGTTACAACCGCGGCACGTACCGTTTAACGAGCATGTCAGAACGGAACACGGCGTTGGGGCAGCCGCGCACCAGATCAGAAGGTTTGATCGTATTCACCAACATCCGGTTCTGTTCTGATGACCGCGTCGAGATCGGCAAATATCGCTCTTAATTCGGCCTCTGAGTCCGCGCTTTCGCAGACCACCACCAGGTTCGGAGTGTTCGACGAAGCACGCACCAGCCCCCAGCTGCCGTTGTCCAATATCACCCGCGCGCCGTTAACCGCCACGACCTCTTTCACCGGGCGGCCGCCCAGTTCGGTCACGTCTTTCAACTTGGCAACGATCCGGTCGAGAATGTGGTATTTATCTTCGTCCGACGCATAGGGTGACATGGTAGGCGTCGAAAACGTATGCGGCAGGGCACGACGCAGGTCCGACATTTTCATGTCGGGGTTGCGGTCCATCAGTTTGCAGACCTCGACCGCGACACGCATGCCGCAGTCATAGCCGCGCCCGATCGGTTCCGCCAGAAAGTAGTGCCCGGACTTTTCAAAACCCGCCAACGCGCCCAATTCCTTGACCCGGCGTTTCATGTGACTGTGACCAGTTTTCCAGTAGTCTGCGGTCACACCATTGGCGCGCAAGACCGGATCGGAAGCAAACAACCCGGTTGATTTCACGTCGGCCACAAAGGTGCTGTTGGGGTAGATGCCCGAAAGGTCTCGTGCCATAATCACACCCATCTTGTCGGCGAAAATCTCTTCGCCTTCGTCATCGACCACACCGCAGCGGTCACCGTCGCCATCAAAGCCCAACGCGAAATCCGCGCCCGACGCTTTCACGGACGCCGACATGTCGTGCAGCATTTCCATCGCTTCGGGGTTCGGATTGTAATGCGGGAAAGTGTAATCCAGCGTATTGTGGCTATCGACCACCTCTACCCCCAAGCGACGGAATAGTTCGGGTGCGAAGGCCGATGCGGTGCCGTTGCCCGTGGCGCACACTACCTTGAGCTTGCGGGTCATTTTGAAGTCACCGATCAGGTCATCCAGATACGCTTCGCGCACACCTTCGACGAATTCATACTTGCCCCCCTCACGCGGTGTACCACGCCCCTCAAGGACGATGTCACGCAGTTCGGACATTTCATCCGGCCCGTGGGTCAGCGGGCGTTCAAAGCCCATCTTGACGCCGGTCCAGCCATTGGGGTTATGCGACGCCGTGACCATCGCAACCGCAGGCGCATCCAGGTGAAATTGCGCGAAATAAGCCATGGGCGAAAGGCAGGGACCGATGTCCTTGACATGGATGCCAGCCTGGATAAGGCCAAGTATCAGGGCGTTTTTTATCGACAGGGAGTAATCCCTGTAATCGTTTCCAACCGCAATTACGGGTTCTATCCCGCGTTGCTGCATCTGCGTTCCCAAGCCAAGACCCAGTGCGGTCATACCGGGAAGATTGATCGCCTCTGGATATTGCCAGCGCGCGTCGTATTCGCGAAATCCGGTCGGTGTGATCATCGGGTCGCGCAGAAACTCCCACGTGTTTGGGGTAACTTTGGAAAGCGGCTTGGTCATCGGAACGTCCTAATCGAAATGGATTTTATAGCGATGTAATCTCGATAGAATGTCTGGGGGTAAGTATCAACCAAGAGGTTACTTGACCCGGGTAACTTCGCCGGGCGGTTCCCGATCGCGGTTTGATGTGTAATGGCCCCGCCCCGTTTCATCAGGGGGCGGAGCCGGTCCGCTTAATCGATTATCGCGTTCAGCGTCGCCGAGGGGCGCATCACCGCTTCGGTTTTGGCTGGGTCGGAGTGATAATATCCACCAAGATCCACCGGTTTGCCTTGTACCGCGGCAAGTTCTTCCAAGATCTTGCTTTCATTGGTCGCCAGCTTTTCTGCGATGGGCGCGAAATGCTTCGCCATCGCGGCATCGTCGGTCTGAGACGCCAAAGCTTCGGCCCAGTACAGCGCGAAATAATAATGGCTGGCGCGGTTGTCGGGTTCGCCTACCTTGCGCGAGGGTGATTTATTATTGTCGAGAATACCTTGCGTGGCTGCATCCACGGCCTTGCCCAGAATACGGGCCTTTTCGTTGTTTTTCTGATCAGCAAGGAATTTCAGGCTTTCACCCAATGCGCTGAATTCGCCCAAGGAATCCCACCGCAGATGATTTTCCTCGACCAGCTGCTGCACGTGCTTGGGGGCAGACCCGCCTGCACCGGTCTCGAACAGGCCGCCGCCCTGCATCAGTTTCACGATCGACAGCATCTTGGCCGAGGTGCCCAGTTCGAGAATGGGGAACAGGTCGGTCAGATAGTCGCGCAGCACGTTGCCGGTAATCGCGATGGAGTTTTCGCCCTTGCGGATC
Source organism: Sulfitobacter sp. L-8 (assembly GCF_056859255.1). Taxonomy (NCBI): domain Bacteria; kingdom Pseudomonadati; phylum Pseudomonadota; class Alphaproteobacteria; order Rhodobacterales; family Roseobacteraceae; genus Sulfitobacter; species Sulfitobacter sp. L-8. Next base: position 118,659 of record NZ_JBSXOD010000036.1, on the reverse strand, counting down.
GTCTCAAGCGTTTGGCGCGTGGCCTTGGCGGGGGACATGATCTGGAACTTGTCGGCCACGCCCTTGGCTTCAAGGATCGGCTTCACATAGGAGATCAGCTCTGCGTCGTGGGCGCGGTTCTCGTCCAGCCAGAAGATCGCCTCGCAGCCTTCGGCTTTCTGACGGTCGATGGCCAGCTGCACCCAGTCCTCGATCGGGGCCTTGCGGGCCGAGGCCGCGCGCCAGATGTCGTTCGCCTCGACGCTGTGCTCGGAAATCACGTCGCCATTGGCGGCGATCATTTTCACGGTGCCGTCAGCGGGGATCTCGAATGTGGTGGGGTGCGACCCGTATTCCTCGGCCTTTTGCGCCATCAAACCGATGTTCTGCACAGTGCCCGAGGTGGTTGGGTCCAGCGCGCCAGTTTCCTTGAAGTATTTGATGGTTTCGTCATAGACCGGAGCATATGAGTTGTCGGGGATCACGCAGTTGGTGTCGTGTTCCTTGTTGTCGGGGCCCCAGCCTTTGCCACCGGCACGGATCAGCGCGGGCATCGATGCGTCGATGATCACGTCGGATGGCACGTGCAGGTTGGTGATCCCTTTGTCCGAATTCACCATATACATCGGCGGGCGTTCATCCATTGCCGCTTTGACCGCGTCCTTGATCTCGGCGTTGTCCTTGATCCGCTCCATCATGTCACCGATCCCGGCGTTTGGATTCACGCCAGCGGCTTCAAGCTCCTCGCCGTATTTCTCGAACACCGGTTTGAGAAATTCGCGTACTGCGTGGCCAAAGATGATCGGATCAGAGACCTTCATCATCGTCGCCTTCATATGCAGCGAGAACAGCGTGCCTTCGGCTTCGGTTTCTTCGATCTGCTTGGCCAAAAACGTGTCGAGCGCCTTGGCTGACATGAATGTCGTATCGACCACGGTCCCGGCAGGAAGGGTCACGCCATCCTTTAGCACAGTTTCAGCGCCATCGTCTGCGATGTGAACGATCTTGGCCGCACCTGCCTGGGTATCGGTCAACGTCACGGATTTCTCGTTCGAGAAGAAATCACCGCCCGACATCGAAGACACCTTGGTTTTACTATCCTTTGACCATGTCCCCATCGAATGTGGGTTTGCCATCGCATATTTTTTAACTGCATTTGCCGCGCGGCGGTCAGAGTTGCCTTCGCGCAGAACGGGGTTCACAGCCGACCCTTTGATCGCGTCATAGGCTGCGCGGGTCTTCTTTTCTGCGTCGTTGCTGGGTGCTTCGGGGTAATCGGGCAGGGCATACCCCTGGGATTGCAATTCCTTGATCGCGGCTACCAACTGCGGCACAGAGGCGGAAATGTTGGGAAGCTTGATGATGTTGGCATCCGCAGACTTTACCAGTTGTCCCAAAATAGCCAGATCATCCGACTGCTTTTGCTCATCTGTCAGCGCTTCGGGGAAGGCAGCTAAGATCCGTCCCGCCAATGAAATGTCGCGGGTGCCGACAGAAACGCCGGCGGCGCCAGCAAAGCTGCGGATAATCGGCAGCAGCGAATATGTCGCCAACTCGGGGGCCTCATCAACCTGCGTGTAGATGATGTCGGGAGTGGTCGTGTCAGACATGGTTTCAAGCCTTTCCTGAAGTTTGGTATGCGATAGTACACTTAATTTGAAATATCCACCTCTCGCGCATCGAAGGCGGCTAGAATTTACAGTTTCGTTTAAACTATGCGGTCTATTCCGGGTTGCCAGCACAAGGTTATCTCGCGCTATAGTGCCTGCAACCTAGGGAGGGTAAATTTAATGAATGATCAATCTGCAATGCAGCGGGCGACAGGGTTTGATATCCCTGATCCTGTAGACCTGCCAAGCCTTAAGGATAAGGTGTCAGCCGAAGAGTGGAAGTTGCGCTGCGAACTTGCCGCAACGTATCGGTTGTGCGCCATGCATGGCTGGACCGACCTTGTGTTTACCCACATATCCGCCCGGCTGCCGAATGAGAACGGGCAGGAACGCTTTTTGATCAACCCTTATGGGTTGATGTTTGACGAAATGACCGCGTCTGCCTTGGTGAAAATCGATCTGGACGGCAACATTTGTCAAGAAACCCCGTATTTCATCAACCCGGCAGGTTTTACCATCCATTCTGCCATTCACGCGGCACGTCACGATGCGGGGTGCGTGATCCACGTTCATAGCCCTTACGGAGTGGCGGTATCCGTGCAAAAGGGCGGGTTGCGACGCTACACACAGTTTTCGATGATCGTGAATAACGACCTTGCCTATCACGACTACGAGGGGATCGCGCTGAACCTGGATGAGCGGGAAAGGATCGTCGATGACATCGGCGACAAGAGCCTGTTGATGCTGCGCAATCATGGCACCCTGACCGTGGGGCCGAATTGTGCCTTGGCATTCCTGCGCATGTACTTCCTGGAGAACGCTTGCAAGACACAAATTTTCGCTCAGGCTGCTGGCGGAGAAGAGCATCTGCATGAAGAAACCCAAGAGATGGCGGATCTGGTAGCGAGCCAAGCCTCGGGGGTATTTACACCGGGATCAGGTGACAACCTGGTTTGGCCGGGTTTGATGCGCAAACTAAAGCGGACCAATCCAGGCTATGACGCCTGACGGTGCTGCCCCGGTCTGGCTTGGCCGGAGCGGGGCGCGTTTTCGGGAACGGGGCTTACCATGCGCCGCTCCAGTCAAACGGCGGCGTCCCGAATGATCGCTACTGGGCGACACCACCCTGCGGATGCGGCCTTGATCTTGACCGGAAAGCACTGCACCTCGAAACCTGTGTCCGGCAGTTGATCAAGGTTTGCGAGCTTTTCCATGTGGCAGTATCCGCGATCCATCCCGGCGCGATGGCCTTCCCAGATCAGCCCGGCATCCCCGGTTTCGCTAACTTTTTTTGCGGTGTGGATAAATGGGGCGTCCCAGCTCCATGCATCGGTTCCACAAACCCGCATGCCGCGTTCGGTCAGCCAATTGGTGGCCGCTCGTCCAATCCCGCAGCCCGTTGGCACATACTCGGGCGTGCCGTATTTTTCGGCTGCGGCGGTGTTGACCAAGACGATGTCGCCGGGGCTCAGGTCATGCCCGATCCGATCAAATTCGGCTGCCATCTCTGTGGCCGTCACGACATGACCGTCAGGGAAGTGGCGAAAATCCAATTTGACGCCGCGACCGATGCACCATTCCAAAGGAACTTCATCGATTGTAATTGCCCGTTCCCCGCCGTTCATGGTCGAATGAAAATGATAGGGTGCATCTAGGTGTGTGCCATTATGGGTGGACAAAGTAATCTGTTCGACAGCCCAGCCTTCTCCGCCGGGGAGCTGGTCAGCCTGCACAGACGGGAAAAATTGCAACATCTGATCGGCGGTTTCGGCATGGGAAAAATAGGTGATCTTCGGGGCCAGTCCGGGCGGGTCGGCGAATTCGGTGTTTTCCAGTGGGCGAGAGAGATCAATCAGTTGCATGTCGTCACCTTGTCGTTTCATCGGCCCAGAAGGCCAGTTGCAATTTGCGGTATAAAAACAAGCGCCACCAGAGTCGCTGCCATAATAATCGCAAACGGGGCCGCGCCGCGAAAAACTTCGCCCAATGTCACCCCAAGTTCGCGCAAACTGCTTTGAACGACAAAAACCGATAGACCCAGCGGCGGTGTAAGCAGCCCTATCTCGACTGCCAGTACGGTTATCAAGCCGAAATGAACGGTATCGACACCCATTTGCTGCGTGATAGGAAAAGCAAGCGGTACCGTAACAAGCATAATGGAAGATGAATCCAGCACGGTGCCCAGGATGATCAAGAGCGCCGCAAACAGCAGCAGAAATTCGGTCGGCCCGATGCCCGAGTTCAGCGCAATCTGCGTGATCGAGGCCGGCACACCAGAGAATGCCAGCATTCGACTATAGATCGATGCCCCGATGATCATGAAGCAAACTGCGGCGGTGATGTGTCCGGTTTGTACGGAGATACGCCAAGCGGCTCTGGTACCGATGCGGCGCATCGCAAATCCGATGATCAGGGCGGCGGCGGCCCCCACGGCCCCAGCCTCGGTAGGAGTGAAAAACCCCATATAGATACCCGATAACACCAACCCCGCCAAACCGACCACCGGAAATATCGCGTGGGTCGGAACATCATCGCCGCTGGGCATATCCGAGGGAAGGGTGAACAGATCGGGCCTGAAGTAGCCCAAAAACGAAAGATACCCGATGTAGGCGAAAGTAAGCAGAAGGCCGGGACCGATACCCCCGATGAACAGATCGCCGACCGAGGTGTCGGTCAGGATCGCAAACAGTATCAACAGCAACGACGGCGGGATCAACATGCCTAGAACTGATGAACCGGCCACGACGCCCACCGCAACACTTCGTGCCGTCCCGGCACGGATCATCTCGGGTACTGCGACTTTTGAGAACACAGCAGCGGATGCTATTGATACGCCTGTGATCGCGGCGAAAACCGCATTTGACAGAACTGTGGCGACACCAAGCCCGCCGCGCCACTGCTGAAGTCTTGTGGCGATGACGGCAAATGTATCGCGACCCAACCCGGTTTCCGAAACGGTCAATCCCATCAACACGAATAAAGGCACGACACCAAACGTGTAGTCAGCGATGCTGTCAGTGGCGGCCAGTGCGACGAAATTCATCGCCAGCTTGATCTTGCCGGTTATTGCCCAGACCCCGAACAGTGACACCCCGGCAAGGGCGATGGCGACATGCACCCCGATGTATATGGCCACGGTGATCGCAGCGAGCGATAGATAACCAATAAAGATCGGCTCCATCAAGTTTGCTCGCGTAGGCTGTTCATTCCATTTGTGGCCGCGATTGTAAAAGATACGGCAAGCAACGCCGACCCAAGTACTATCAACCCCAAGAAGGGCCAGACGGGCACGGTGAAATGTCCGGAAATACCCTCCATCTCGGCGCGGTCATAGGCGCGGATCATCTTGGGCCAGACTGTCCAGGCCAGAACCGCCGCAAAAATGGCCCCGCAGAGTTGCGCGAAAACATCTATTCCGGTGGCCAGGGCAGGTCGGCGGCGGCGAACCATCCCCAGAATGCCGTCAGACCTAATCATCTCACCGGAATGATGAGTGTGCGATATCTGTAGGAAGACGATGCCGACGATGGAAAGCTTTACCAATTCCGGCACGCCGGCGATCGGGCTGCCGAACAATTCCCGCCCCAAGATGTCAGCGACGATAAGTAACATCAGCAAAAGTATCCATAGCGTCGCCACTATGTTCGCAATCCGCATCATCGCGACAGCGGCACGGTTTAGAAACGGCACGTGGCCCGATGGGCCTGTGCGTGTCATTTTGCCGACCAGTCACGCGGCAGATGAACCCCTGCGTCCTTTAGATGTGTGACATACGCCTCTAGAACACGCGTACCCTCAAGTCCTTTTGCATCCTGCTCGGCCGCCCAATCCTGCGCAAGATTGGGCAATTTGTTGGCCCATTCCCGGCGCACGTCCTCGGGTAATTCAGTGACATGGGCGTTACCGGCCTCAAAATCGCTAAATGCCTTGGTGACCCGCAGCGCCAGGTTGGCTTCGTATGATCTTGCAAATGCGTGGGCCCCCGCTTGAAGAGCAGCCTGCACGTCGGGTGACTGTTCATCGTACCAGCTTTTCTTGGCGACGATCCCTCCTGCGTATTGGGCACCGAAATGGACTTTGGTCACGTAGGGGGCGACCTCGTGAAGCTTGGCCGCCGCCGCAGCGGTCGGAAACACGATAACGCCTTCTGCCACTCCGGATTTTATATCGTTGTAATACGTGGTCAAATTACCGGAAACCCCGACGGCCCCCGTGTCTTTGAGCCAGTTTACCGCAGCGCCGGGGGCGTTGATCTTTCGCCCCTTCAGGTCATCCAGAGACTTGACCGGAAATTTTGTCATTAAGAGATAATCTTCGAGTCCGAAGCCACCGCCCAAATATTCCAGGTCCAGATCCTCCCACATTTTGCGCATACCGGGGATTTCGTTGGTCATGGCATCAACTGTTTCCAACACCAGTTTTACGTCCGACGGCCCAAACGGCGTGACGTAGGTGATGTTTTGCAGGCTCAGCAAGGACGGTTCAAAAAGGGACGACACGATGCCGACCTGAGCGAGTCCGTCCTCAATAGCCTCCAGTTCGCCTCCCACCTTGGCCAAGGTGCCGCCGTAGGCTTCGGTCCACTCGATTTCGGTACCGCTACCCTCGAGCGCCATGTCAACGGCCGGTATAAACGTTTCCGACATTGTTTTGACCCATAAGAACACCGGCGGGTGTCCCGCTACGACAGTCACATTCAAGGATTCAGCATGAGCTTTAAACGGGAGGGCAAGCAGGGTCATCAGTGCGACGGCGGTGAAGGTCATGGATTGCATCATATTGTCCTCGCGATTGTGCCAAAACCTAAAATTTGGCATGATGGTCGGAAGTAACTGTCTGTACGATTGTATAAAATGTCAACAAATACGCTGCTCGATATGAGCAGAGAGAAAAAAGGTCTGCAATCAAAATGATTGAATCTGATGATCAGACAGGTTTCATACCGTCCAACGATGGCCGTATTGCCAGAGGTGAAATCACCAGGGAAAAAGTCTTGGATGCTGCGGAACGCTGCTTTGCGATGACCGGGTTTGATGCCGTGACAGTACGCCAGATCGCCCGAGAAGCGAAGGTGACCCTTGGCGTCGTGGGTTTTCACGGCGGTAACAAGGAGACGCTTTTTCTCACCGTGCTCAAACGCCGTGTTGAAACCCTCAATACCTTACGGCTCGAGCGGCTTGAGGAATTAAAGGCCCAGAGCGAACCAACGATAGAGAGCCTCATCTCGGCGTATATCACGCCCTATCTCGAGATCGCGTCACGTGGTGACCCGCAATGGCGCGCCTATGCGATGCTGGTTGCACGTATTGTCTCTGATGACCGCTATTATCTTGAGATGGCACCGCTTTATGATCCGGTGGCGCGGGTATATCTGGCTGAACTGGCAAAATTGCGCCCCGACGCCGATCCTCAACTTTTGGCAACCAGTCTGACATTGACGGTTTCAGCGATGATTTCAATTGTAGCGAGCCAGGCCCGCATTGCGGGTCTTTCGGATACGGCGGCATCCGATCTGCCCTTGGCGTATAAAGACGTGTTAATAGATTTTTGTACAGGTAGCATTCTGCGAGCACTTGAGCCTAAATAGCGCGAACTGAAGTTTTGCGAAGGGCGCGCGTCAAATGAAGACATATCCGAAAATCTGGTTCATGCGACATGGTGAAACCGAATGGAACGCCGAGGGTCGGGTGCAAGGGCAGACGGAATCCGTTTTGTCCGCCCGGGGCGTTGAACACGCGAAGCAACAGTACCGTCTGATGGCCCCCATTCTTGAGACCAACCCGCCCTGCATCGTTTCGCCGTTGCGTAGAACAAGACAGACTGCCGATATAGCGCTGGGCGGGCGAAAATACGAGGTGGACGACCGCTTGAAAGAAGTTTTCGCGGGAGAGTGGGAAGGGCAGCTCCGCACGGATATCTTCAATAACCTTCCCGAGGGGATTACACCTGCAACACCCCATATGGAATTCTACGCCGCAGCACCCGGGGGCGAAGGGTTTGATGCGTTTCAGGCCCGCGTCAGGGATTTTGTCTCAACGCTCAACGAACCTACGGTGATTGTCGCTCATGGGTTGAGCGGTCAGTTGTTGCGCGGTGAGCTGTGCGGACTTACCCGGTCAGACCTAGGCAAGCTGACCAACCGGCAGGGGTGTGTCTATGTAATAGAAGATGGCGTGGAAACGGTGCTTGAGCTTGATGGATAATATACCCTCGGAAAAACCGATCCCTGTGGCTGTAATTGGTTGCGGCTTGATCGGGGCCAGTTGGACAGCGCTGTTTTTGGAAGCAGGGCATGACGTGCAGGCATGGGACCCGGCAGAAGGCACCCGCGAAAGCTTTGGTGAACGTGTCGCAAAGCCGCGCCAGCAGTTATGCGAAATCAGGGGCGGAGCCCTGAACAGCGGTAGGTTGACGATTTGTGAAACCTTGCAAGCAGCCGTCGTGGGGGTGCATATGATTCAGGAAAACGCACCTGAAAATGTACCGCTCAAGCAAGATTTGTTTGCCCAGATCGAAGCAATCGTAGAAAGTGATGTCATCATCGCGTCCAGCACGTCGGCGCATCCCTGGTCACATCTGTCGGTGCAAATGCGGCATCCCCAGCGGCTGATCACCGCCCATCCCTTCAACCCGCCACACCTGGTCCCATTGGTCGAATTGTTTGGACCCGATGATGCGATCTTGTCGGTTGCGGAGCAGGTTTATCGGGGGTTGGGTTCGGTCCCCGTCCGATTGAAAAAGGAGGCGGTGGGGCATATCGCCAACCGGTTGGCGTCCGCCCTGTGGCGCGAAGCGGTGCATCTTGTGGCGGAAGGTATCGCCGACGTCGAAGCGGTGGATATTGCGCTGGTGAATGGGCCGGGGTTGCGCTGGTCTGTACTGGGTGCACATATGGCGTACCACCTAGGTGGCGGTCCTGGCGGTATGACAAGTTATTTGGAACACCTTGGGCCTAGCCAGGAAAAGCGATGGGCCGATTTGGGAACCCCAAGCCTCACATCCGGTGTCCGCAGCCAGCTCATCTTGGGTGTTGAGACCGAAGCCGCGGGACGCAGCATCCCGGAGCTTGAGGCCGAACGCGATGCGGCCCTTATCGCACTGGCGAAGTTGCGTAAATTACAGAAGTGATTTGCGCGACTGCATGGCCGCGGTGATTGTACCATCGTCGAGGTAATCCAACTCTCCCCCGATCGGAACGCCCTGGGCAAGGGACGTCAGCCGCACGCGGCCATCCAGTTGATCAGCAATATAGTGGGCGGTGGTTTGCCCGTCGATGGTCGCATTCAAAGCGAGGATCACTTCGGTAATTTCTTCGGCATCCACGCGTTCAATCAGACGCGGAATGCGGAGTTCTTGTGGGCCGATGGCATCCAACGCTGAAAGTGTCCCGCCAAGCACATGGTAGCGGCCCTTGAACACCCCCGACCGCTCCATCGCCCAGAGGTCGGCCACGTCTTCGACCACGCAAAGCTCTCCGTTGGCGCGTTTTTCCGACGCGCATATATCGCAAACATCCGTGGTGCCGATGTTCGCGCAATTAACACACTCCCTAGCGGTCGCCGCGACGCGCTGCATCATGTCGGCGAGCGGGATGAGCAAAAACGCACGTTTGCGAATGAGGTGCAGGACTGCCCGGCGGGCCGACCGGGGGCCGAGACCCGGCAGCCGCGCCATCAGGTCGATAAGGGCGTCGATATCGCGCGTGCTGCTCAACCGTGCGCCCCCCCTGCAAGCGGGTCAAAACAGATTTTATGCCTTCGGCGAGGATTTTGACCCATTTGGAAAATCAGAACGGAAGTTTCATGTCGGCGGGCAGTCCCATGCCTTCAGTCAACTTGCTCATCTCGGATTGGGCGCGATCGGTGGCCTTTGATTGAGCGTCCTTGATCGCGGCGAGAATCAGATCTTCGACGACTTCCTTCTCGTCCCCGTTAAAGATCGACGGATCGATGTCGAGCGTCTTGAGTTCGCCTTTGGCCGTGCAGGTTGCCTTTACCAGCCCGGCACCGGATTCACCTTCGACGATGATCTTGTGCATATCTTCTTGCATCTGCGCCATTTTGCCTTGCATTTCCTGCGCGGCTTTCATCATTTTGGCCATGTCTCCCATGGCACCCAGACCTTTGAGCATCTCTGTCTCTCCTGTAGATTTTTGTTAATCGGTATATGCGATCTCGCGGCGGATCCGACAAGAGGCAGTGCGTACGCCGATCAGTCGTCTTCGAACGGGTCCCATTCGTCCTCGACCTCTGGCAATGCTTCTGCAACAGCTTGTGCGGCGATATCCTCTGGTGTGCGGATGGACAGGATTTTCGCATCAGGGAAGGTCGCCATCACCGCTTGCATGAGGGGGTGGCTTTCCGCCTTGGATTTAAGTGCGTTTTCCTTGGCATCGCGGATTTCGGCGATGGTTTGCGTGGCGCTGTCGCCGACGATCGTCACTGCCCATCGGTTGCCCGTCCAGAGTTGTAACCGAGTGCCCAGACGTTGCGCCAGGTCACGCGGCGCGTCGTCAGTGGGGGTGAATTCGATGCGGCCAGGGCGATAGGCGGCCAAGCGCAACGTGTTTTCAACTTCGACCAGCAATTTGACATCGCGGTGGCTGCGGATCAATTCGACGACATGTTCAAAGCTTGGGTAACGCGCCAAGGCTTGATCCACAGCAGGAGCAGCAGCGGCCATCGTGGCACCGGATTGAACGACGGGTTGCGCATGATGCGACGCGGTGGTGGAGGGTCCGCTGCCGGATGGGCCGGGTGTGGGGGGGCTGCGCGGGGTCGCGGGGGGGGGCGGTGTCGTGCCAAGTTTTCGAACGAGTTCTTCCGGGCTGGGCAGGTCGGCCACGTGTGTCAAACGGATGATCGCCATCTCTGCGGCCATCATTGCATTAGGGGCCGCGGCGACCTCATCCAGCGACTTGAGCAGCATCTGCCAGAGGCGGGTCAGCACACGCATCGGCAACGCCTCTGCCATAGTGAGGCCGCGGGCACGTTCTTGAGGAGATACTGTCGGGTCTTCGGCCGCATCGGGCGTGATTTTTACCACCGAGACCCAATGCGTGATTTCAGCCAGGTCACGCAGTACCGCCATCGGATCCGCGCCGTCGGAATATTGGCTGCTCAGTTCATGGAGCGCGCCTGCGGCATCGCCGCGCAGTACAAGATCGAACAAATCAAGCACGCGGCCACGGTCGGCCAGGCCAAGCATCGCGCGCACCTGGTCAGCAGTGGTTTCGCCTGCGCCGTGGCTGATTGCTTGGTCTAGCAGGGAGGTTGCGTCACGGGCGGAACCTTCGGCGGCACGGGTGATCAGAGCCAAGGCGTCGTCGGTGATTTCCGCGCTTTCAGCCGATGCGATTTTCCGCATCAAGCCAATCATGATCTCCGGTTCGATGCGACGCAGGTCAAATCTTTGGCACCGGCTTAATACCGTTACGGGAACCTTGCGAATTTCGGTGGTGGCGAAGATGAATTTGACGTGTTCGGGTGGCTCTTCGAGGGTCTTGAGCAGCGCGTTGAACGCGCCTGTCGAAAGCATGTGAACCTCATCGATGATATACACTTTGTAGCGCGCAGATGCCGCGCGGTAGTGGACGGAATCGATGATTTCGCGGATATTCCCCACCCCGGTATTGGAGGCGGCGTCCATTTCCATTACGTCTACGTGACGCCCTTCCATGATGGCCACGCAGTGTTCGCACTGTCCGCAGGGTTCGGTCGTCGGGCCGCCGTTGCCGTCCGGGCCGATGCAATTCATACCCTTGGCGATAATACGGGCAGTGGTGGTCTTGCCGGTACCGCGGATGCCCGTCATGATAAATGCCTGTGCGATCCGGTCGGCCGCAAAAGCGTTTTTCAATGTACGCACCATCGCATCCTGACCGACAAGATCGGCAAAGGTTTCTGGGCGGTATTTGCGTGCCAACACGCGATAGGCGGAGGGTGCTGTCATAACGGTCCTGCAGGATTCTCTTGAGGCTAGAACCTAGAGCATCCAGAGGATGCCGCCAACCGCAACCGAGGCAAAGCTGAAAATCACCGCGAGGGTCTTCATCCGAGCATTGGGCTGGGCATTCGCATGATGGTCGGTCAGCCGTTCAAGTGTCTGGGAGGCCGCATCGTGGGCGGCCCAGAAGATATAGACTGCGGCCACAACAAAAATGCTCGCCACACCTTTTGCGGCCCAGGTTGGGTGGAAATCGCCAAAAACCGCCTTGAGCCCGATCGCGACTGCAAGCGACGCCATCCCTGTCCGCATCCAGCCTGCGAAGGTGCGTTCATTGGCTAGAATTGTCCGATCCTCGGCCCAATTGGTCCGGTCTTCAGCCAGTTCGGTGCTATTTTTATCGTTCATTGAACTATTGTGCGGCTTATGGGTTTCACTGACAATAACAATTAATTGTGAGGGACGGAATGCGACTGAAAGGGATAAGGCGGAGTAGCAATGTCGAGGTGCGCAGGGGTGGCGGGCGCGGAGCACGCGCGGGCGGTCTCGGGCTGGTCGGTGTATTGGCTGTTCTCGCGATCGGATATTTTACCGGTATAGATGTCTCTCCGCTCTTGGTGGGTGGGGACAGACAGGTGCAGCAAGGGACACCTGTTACCCAGACCGACAGTGAGCAAACTCAATTTGTCGCGCAGGTTCTGACCACTACAGAAAACGTCTGGGCGGAGGTATTCCAACAGCAGCTTGGGCGTGACTATGTGCCCCCGCGTGTAGTGGTGTTTTCGGACGTGACGCAAAGTGCATGCGGCGGAGCGTCAGGGGCGACCGGCCCATTCTACTGTCCATCCGATCAAAAGGCATATCTGGATACCCAGTTTTTCGCTATGATGTCCCAGCGGATGGGGGCAGGGGGCGATTTCGCCGCGGCTTATGTGATTGCCCACGAGGTCGCGCACCATGTCCAAAATCAGCTTGGCATCTTGCCCCAAGTCAATGCCTTGCGCCAAAAGTCGTCTGACGTCGAAGCCAATGCACTGACCGTGCGGTTGGAACTGATGGCCGATTGCTTTTCGGGGATTTGGGCCGCAAACGTGCAAGGTCTGATGGAGCGTGGCGATCTGGATGAAGCATTGAACGCCGCGCGAAAGATCGGCGATGATTACCTGCAAAAACAGGCAGGGCGCGTGCCGCAGCCACATACATTCACCCATGGAACTTCGGCGCAACGGTCCGGATGGTTTCAGCGGGGGTTCGATAGTGGTCAGGTTGATCAGTGCGATACATTCGCTACGGAAAAGCTGTAATCACGCGCTGTGATCGTTTCCGAGCCGGTGAAGGCGTTCCCGTTGGAACGCCGATATTAGTCGGCTCGGCGTGGCGATGTGGTGAGAGGCTGATAACGACCCAAGTGGGGCTCGTTACGGCTGCTTCCTTCCGGATCTGACCGGGTTGGCGAGGCACCTGCCCGCACCAACCTCTCGAGAGTGATATAGTACGGCATTTCGCGAAGTGCAAGGTTCAGAGTTCAATCTCGATCCGGTTCAACCCGACGTCGGTTTTTTCACGTATTTTCGGCGCGAATGTCGCGATTTCATCGAAACAGGAATGCGCTGCCGCACTGGTGTCGAACGTTGCTGTTGTGCCTATCCGTTTCAGTTGCCACGGCGAATGCCCCATCCATTCGAGGCACGTATCGGAATGTAGCGCGGTCTCGAGCGCGTCGGTTATGGTTGTGGTGCATTTTACGAACGGAGCAGGCAAGGTTATCTTGTCGTAACCGCCACCGCCTGCCGCGCGGAAATGATTGGTTGCCAGTATGAAACGTTGTGTGTCCGCAAGCGGGAGGCCGTTGTGCCGCAGGTCGGATACGCGTGTGCCCACCGGCTTGCTTAAATCGAACACATAGGACAACCCAAATATTGCATCGAACACGAACATTGGCACGTCGGGGTTCAACAACGGTTGACGATGTGCGCGGGGGCTTTGCAAGCCATATGCCGAAGCTGATTGTTCTAGCCACTCCGCCAGCTTGTCGGATGTCAAGATCAAGGCGCATACCTTGTTGGTAAACGGCACCATGCCGGCAAGGTGTCGACGCAGGACCGGCCCGGCGGGGATGTCGATGAAATTGCTTGGGCCTTCAGCACCCCGAAGTGAACGCGCAGTAGCGGTCGCCAGAATTGGCAGGTGTTCGAGATCACTGCCCTGTATTGCTTGATGGACTGCGATTGTTTTGGCACGGGCGGTAAGGGCCATGATCTTTGAAGGGCGCAACAGGGCGAAGTAGCTGTGCAAACGCTCGGCGGTGTGACCGATGCTTTCCTCCAGGTATGTACATGCCAACTGATGTGCCGGTGCTGCGAGGCTATGTATTTTCGGTTCGCTATGGTTGGTTTGCAACCGCAGACGCGCCACGTGGTCTTCAACCCGCCACTGTCCATTGCGTTGTTGTTTCAGCTCCAGGTCAAGCACCCCCAGATGCGAAGCGGAACTGCCTGGCATGATGACCGGAACACTTGGGTCGAGACTACGTGCGGCGGGCCAGTCGCTGGGATGGCGGTAATGGGTGTGACCTGCAACGATGACGTCGATACATGGCAGCCGCGCCAGGGCGGTCGCCCCCCAGTCACCTATGCCGGTTTTGCCATCCTGCTCACCCAACCCCATGTGCGCCAGCACAATAACCAGATCGGCCCCCTGTGCCCGCAGATCCTTGGCTTTCTGAGTGATGCAGGTGACAGGGTCATCTATCTGTGCGCCCTCGGGAAGTTCTTCGATATTCCAGATAACAGTCTCGGGTGGCAATACTGACAGAACGCCGATTTTGATATCCTGCATGCCGTCCGAAGAGTTTATCCTTCTTGTCATGGTGTGTGCGGACAACAGGTTGGTCATCCCCGTGCCGCGCAAATTGCTGCAAATCAACGGGGCAGTGATCTGCGCCGCAAAGTTGTTCAGGTAATCCATGCGGTAATCAAGGTCGTGGTTGCCCAGGCCGATTGCATCATATCGCAAGGTGTTGAAAATCAACGCCATTGGGTGCGCGTGTTGATGATTGGTCATGCTTAGCCAATCCGCGAGCGGTGTCCCCTGTAGAAAATCGCCGTTATCAACCAAAAGGCACAAGCGGTCGTCAGCTTCTGCTTCGGCGCGAGCCTTGGCTATTTGCGGTGCGAGCCCCGCAAGGCTGGGTGTGGTTGAAAGGGGGCCGGGGGTATTGGTTGCGTAATTGAACCCGGTGATATTCATGTGCAGGTCGGTCGTCGCGAGGATACGCAATGACGAGGTGCAGTTTGACATCATAACGCCCACGCAGCCAGAAGGATGGTTGGAAACTTATTTATATTATGCGTGCTCAAAGGTATCATCTAATCCACTCTTGCCACAATTTCTGCGCGAATGTGTTAATCATGCCAACAATTTAGTTCGAAGATAAATGCGGGCCGAAAACTCTGTGCCCTTGGCAAGCTCAACAAGGGTGAATACTCAGGGGGGCAGCAAACCACGGGGTGGATGATGAAGCACGCAGAAACGGTTACATTTGGCGGGTCGGGGCTGGATCGCGCAGGCGAGGTGCGTGGCGACCGGGAGGCCGTGGCCGCCTTGAAAACTGACAGCGCTGCGCGGGCCATCTTGTTCTGGCGCGGCAAAATACTGGTCGAGCCGGCACGGCCCGCTTCGTTGGTGCGTTTGCCGCTGGATCACCCTGCGCTGCAAGACGCGTCTGGGGACGCTGTATTGCTGGGGCTCGAAGATGGAGAGGCACGTTTTGCATTCGATCTATCCGCGTGGACACCGGAATACATCGATCCGCAACAACTTGGGTCGTTCCTTGACCCGAGCGAGCAGCGCCACCCCCAACTGCCTCAAGAGTTTGCTTTCCTTGAGATGCGCCGGGTGATGACGTGGCTGTCCCCGCGCGATGCCGAATTGGCCGCCACTGGCAAAGCCTTATTGTCATGGCACGAAAACCACGGGTATTGCGCACGGTGCGGGTTTGAAACCGTGATGAACGAGGCCGGGTGGCAACGCAATTGCCCGGCCTGCCATGCCTCTCACTTTCCGCGCACCGACCCCGTAGTTATCATGTTGATTACAAATGGTAATTCTGTTCTGATGGGGCGGTCGCCGGGCTGGCCTGCGGGGATGTTTTCGCTGCTGGCGGGTTTTGTCGAACCGGGAGAAACGCTCGAGGCCGCGGTGCGGCGTGAAGTTTTTGAAGAAGCCGGGATCGAAGTTGGCGAAGTCAGCTATCTGGCGAGCCAGCCCTGGCCGTTTCCCGCGTCATTGATGCTTGGCTGTGCCGGTATCGCAACAAGCCGCGACATTACCATCGACCCCAAAGAAATCGAAGCAGCCATGTGGGTGAGCAAAGAGGAAATGATGGAGGTATTTGCGGGGCAACACCCGACCATATTGCCCGCACGTAAAGGGGCAATCGCGCATTTTCTCCTTGAAAATTGGCTTGCAGATACGCTGGATTAAAGCGATCCTTCTTGCTTTCACAAAGGCAGTTCACAGAATGAAATTTTCGACCAAAGAAGATATAGACGTCCCTATAGACGCGGCGTTTGAAATGCTGAGTGAATTTGAACAATTCGAACGGGCGGCAATGCATCGCGGTGCGGATGTTCAACGCGTGGACGCATTGCATCGACCCGCGTCGGGGATGACATGGGACGCCGCGTTCGATATGCGCGGAAAACGCCGTGAAGTTTGTGTGGAAATGGTCAAGTTCGTTCGTCCAACCGAAATGAAGCTGATAACTACTTCGCCCGGATTAACCGGTGATATGGAACTGGATCTTCTGGCTCTGTCCCGGAGCAGAACGCGAATCACGGTCGCTCTTGAGATCAAACCGCATAATTTGTCGGCACGCTTGTTGGTCCAGTCGTTAAAACTGGCGAAAACCTCGCTGACAAAAAAGTTCAAAGCGCGTGTGGCGGATTACGCCAAGGGCATGGAAGCACGCTACCAAGCGCCTCGATAATCCGCTTCCCGTGATCAGGACGGGTTATCGGCCGTAGCGGTCTGGATGCGCCGGATAAACCCCCAAAATTTCCAGCATATTGGTAAAGTAATCCAATTCATCAAGTGCCCGCTTGACTGCTGGGTCGTCCGGATGGCCTTCGATATCTGCATAAAACTGGGTTGCGGTAAATGATCCCCCCGCCATATAACTTTCCAGTTTGGTCATATTGACGCCATTGGTGGCAAACCCACCCATCGCCTTGTATAGTGCGGCAGGAATGTTGCGGACTTCAAAAACAAAGGTGGTCAGCATTTTTTCCGCACGGTGGGAGGCGTCCAGGTCCGGAGACATCAGCAAAAAGCGGGTGGTGTTGTGATCAAGATCCTCGATATCGCGCGCCAGCACATCGAGCCCGTGAATGTCAGCGGCCACTTCGCTGGCCAAAACACCGACGGTACGTTCGTCGGACACCGCAAGATCTGCCGCTGCACCAGCGCTGTCTACCGCCGCTTCCGAGGTAATGCCGTGAGCATCCAGCCAGCTGCGCGCCTGAGGGATAAGTACCATATGCGCGCGGACATGTTTGACGTCGCTCAGCTTTACACCGGGCTGCGCCATCAGGCTGATCCGCACCCGCACGAACGCTTCCGCAATGATCCGAAGCCCGCTGTGGGGCAACAGGCGATGAATATCCGCGACACGGCCGTATGTCGAATTTTCGACAGGCAGCATCGCCAGATCGGCGCGGCCATCGCGCACCGCATGTATGACCCCTTCGAAGGTGGTGCAGGGAACCGGAATCATATTTGGTCGGGCCTGAAGACACGCTTCGTGGCTATAGGCACCCAATGCGCCCTGAAAAGCGATGCGAGGGGCGGTCTGCTGGCTCATTTTGGGCGTCCTTTGCTGGGCATTTTCCAAGTACGGCGTTTGGTCGCGCTAACTACACCTTGCCCCGACGAAGGGAAAGCAATAGATACGCCTGCAATACGATGCCCGAATACCAACGATGGACCTTCACGCATGTTCGATACAATGACTGTTACCAAAATCGCCGCCGGCCTGTTTGGCGCATGGCTTATCCTGCTGCTTGGCAAGTTTGCCGCCGAAGAGGTTTATCAGCGCGGTGCGCATGGTGAACCGGGCTATGTTGTCGAGGTCGCCAGCGCGGAAGCCAGTGCCCCGGCAGAAAATGCGGTCGATTTTACCGAGGTAATGGCGTCGGCTGACCCTGCCGCAGGTGAAAAGGTATTCCGTAAATGTTCGGCGTGCCACAAAATCGTTGATGGTGAAAACGCTGTTGGCCCTTATCTGCATGGGGTTGTTGGTCGGAAAGTCGACGCGGCGGTAGGCTATAACTATTCCGGCGCTCTTGAAAAAGTCGTCGATGTCTGGACACCCGAGAACCTTAGCCACTTCCTAGAAAAGCCTGCTGCATTTGCGCCTGGCACCAAGATGGGCTTTGCCGGTTTAAGCAAGATCGAAGATCGTGCCAATGTTATCGCATATCTTGAAAGCCTTGGTAATTAATCTTTACTAAATCTGTGGTATTGGACCGCCCCGTTGTGGGCGGTCTTTTGCTGTTTAACGTCCGGATTTCAGCCAGATAACATATTCGCAACTTGTAACTTGGGCCAGAGGCCCGTTAGCTTGCGCATGACGATGAACCGCCTTGAAACGTTGCTTGTTGTATTGGAGACACCGATGCCCCGGACAAATACTCGCGTTAGAACCTACCCGCTAAACCTGTTTGTGCAAGCGGGATGGGCGACATGTCTGGTGTTTGGCCTTGCAATCGCTGCGGCCGCAGAACAGGCCGAAGGCGACACGATAATCAAGTCTCATGGTTATTCGTTCTATGGTGATCTGAAATACCCGGCTGATTACACACATTTTGACTATGTGAATCCCCAAGCTCCAAAGGGGGGGGAGATCTCTATTTCTGCGTTGGGGTCTTTTGATTCAATGAACCCCTATTCGCGCAAGGGCCGTGGCGGCGCATTAAGTACGATCATGTACGAAAGCCTGCTTGGTGAAGGTACGGGTAATGAACCTGCTCCGGCGGATGTCTATGGTGAATCTTATTGTTTGCTGTGTGAAAGCCTTGAATATCCCGAAAGCAAGGATTGGGTGATATTTCACATGCGCAAGGACGCCAAGTTTTCGACCGGCGACCCGGTGACGGCTCATGACATAGCGTTCAGCCATAATTTGCTGTTGGACCAAGGTTTGAAATCCTATGCTGATGCTGTGCGACAGCGTATTCCCAAGGTAGAGGTGATTGACGATTACACGATAAAATTTTACTTCACCCCCGGCATTTCTCGCCGCAGCCTGATTGATCAGGTCGGCGGTGTCCCCGCTTGGTCCAAGAAGTGGTACGAGGAATCGGGTGCGCGCCTGGATGAATCGCGCTTGAACGTCTCGCCTGGTTCTGGCCCTTATGTCATAGACAGCGTCGACGTGAATCGCCGTATCGTCTATAAACGTAATCCCGACTACTGGGGGGCTGATCTGCCATTTAACGCAGGTCGCAACAACTTTGACACGATCCGCGTCGAATATTTCGGCGACGAAAACTCTGCGTTCGAAGCCTTCAAGGCAGGCGAATATACCTTTCGTACGGAAGGGAGCTCCAAGCAATGGGCATCCGCGTATGACTTTCCGAAAGTAGACGCAGGTTACGTCGTGAAGGAAGACATCCCGGATGGATCGCCACCGACGCCGTCGGGGATTGTTTTCAACCTTGGCCGCGAAGTGTTGCAGGACAAGCGGGTACGGGAAGCGGTAGCGTTGGGCTTCAACTTTGAATGGACCAACGAGTCCCTGCAATATGGACTGTTCAAGCCGAGATCCTCCTTCACCCAGGATACGCCGTTGATGGCCAAGGGCGCACCGCAAGGGGCCGAGCTCGCGTTTCTCGAGTCATTGGGCGATGTCGTGCCGCCAGCAATGCTGACTGAAGATGCTATCGTGCCGCATGTATCCGATGCGTCGCGGTTGCTGGACCGTCGCAACCTGCGCCGTGCAATGAAATTACTGGATGACGCAGGTTGGGCCGTTGGTGATGATGGCAAGCGTTATGATGCCAACGGCAAACCGCTGCGCCTTAACTTTTTGCTGAACTCATCCGGGTCCGCGACTCTTGCCGCTGTGATTGAAAATTTCACCGCCAATCTTCAAAACATGGGCATTGATGCGGTGCTCGAGAAGGTAGACAGCTCGCAATATACCGCCCGCGAACGTGACCGCGATTACGATATGGTCTTTGATAGCTATGCAGCCTTCCTGGGCACCGGGACCGGTCTGGCGCAGCGCTATGGGTCAGAGGCTGCGGCCTATTCGCTGTTCAACCCTGCCGGGCTGGCCAGCCCGCTGGTAGACGCAATCATCGAGGCTTCCTTGAACGCCGAGACAAAAGAACAAGAGGATGCAAGCTTGACCGCGCTGGATCGTGCATTACGGTATGAGTTCTTCATGATTCCGGCGTGGTATAACGACAGTTTCTGGACAGCCTATTATGATCAGTATGAACACCCCGAAACCCAGCCAGCCTATGCTTTGGGGTATCTGGATTTCTGGTGGTACAACGAAGACAAAGCTGCCGCCTTGCGTGCCGCCGGTGCTCTAAGGTAAACGCCGAACATGGGCGCATATATTCTTAGACGGCTGTTGCTGATCATCCCGACGTTGTTGGGGATTATGTTGATCAACTTCGCATTGGTACAGTTCGTGCCCGGCGGGCCGGTCGAGCAGGCTATTGCGCGTATCCAAGGCGGCGGCAACGTCTTTGAGGGATTTTCGGGTAGCGGCAACGATGCTGGCAACACTGGCGCGGCGACGGCCAATGAAAATTATGTGGGCGCGCGTGGGCTACCGCCTGAATTCATCGCTGAGCTGGAGAAAGAGTTCGGATTTGATAAACCGCCGCTCGAGCGTTTCGTGAACATGATGTGGAACTACATGCGCTTCGATTTCGGAGAAAGCTACTTTCGATCCATCAGCGTCATCGAGCTGATCAAGGAAAAGCTGCCGGTGTCGATCACGCTTGGTTTGTGGTCAACGGTGATCGCTTATCTGGTCTCTATCCCCTTGGGCATCCGCAAGGCGGTCAAGGACGGGACCGCGTTTGATACCTGGACATCAGGCGCGATTATCGCCGCCTATGCGATCCCGGGATTTTTGTTTGCGATCCTTCTGCTGGTCCTGTTCGCAGGCGGGTCGTACTGGCAGATTTTTCCTCTTCGCGGGCTGACTTCGGATAACTTTGATCAGCTTAGTCCTATCGGCAAGGTGGGAGATTATTTTTGGCACATCACGTTGCCGGTTCTTGCCTCGACCATCTCGGCCTTTGCGACGTTGACCTTGTTGACCAAAAACAGCTTTCTGGATGAGATCAAGAAACAATATGTCATCACTGCCCGCGCCAAAGGAGTTTCTGAACGCACGGTGCTGTATGGGCACGTTTTCCGCAATGCCATGCTGATCGTGATCGCGGGCTTTCCAGCGGTGTTTATCGGTGTGTTCTTCGGCGGGTCGCTGATCATCGAGACAATCTTCAGCCTTGATGGTTTGGGCCGTCTGGGGTTCGAGGCCGCGGTCGCGCGGGATTATCCTATTGTGTTCGGTACACTGTTCATCTTCGGGCTGATTGGATTGCTCGTCGGTATCCTGTCGGATCTGATGTATGTTGTCGTAGACCCGCGGATCGACTTCGAAAAGCGAGAGGGTTGAACAGTGGCGCTTTCCCCGCTTAACCAGCGTCGCTGGCGTAACTTTGTCCGAAATCGCCGGGCATATTGGAGCCTTTGGATATTCGCTGTTCTATTCGGTATTTCGCTGTTCGCGGAATTTGTGGCCAACGACAAGCCGATATTGGTCAGCTATCGCGGCGAATTTTATATGCCGATCTTCAACTTTTACCCTGAAACCGCCTTCGGAGGCGATTTCCAGACCGAAGCGGTGTACCGTGATCCCGAAGTTCAATGTCTGATCGCCACTGGCGGGGTGGTTGACTGTCTCGATGATCCCGATCGCCTTATGGCAGATGCGCAGGACGGTGAGGTCGCTGGAACGCAGATCGAAAGAGGGTGGTCGATCTGGCCCCCGATCCCTTATTCATTCAATACCGCTGTCGACCGTCCCGGGGCGGCACCGCTTCCGCCCAACCGCCAAAACCTTCTGGGGACCGATGGCACCAAGCGTGACGTTTTGGCACGTGTCATTCACGGGTTCCGCTTGTCGATCATCTTTACGTTGATCGTCACCGGGGCGGCGTCCTTGATAGGGATTATCGCGGGTGCGGTGCAGGGTTTCTTTGGCGGCTGGACAGACCTGATCTTTCAGCGTGTGATCGAAATCTGGTCATCGACCCCTTCGCTCTATGTCATCATCATCATGTTCGCAATTCTGGGGCGCAGTTTTTGGCTGTTGGTCTTCTTGTTGGTATTGTTTAGCTGGACCGCATTGGTGGGCGTCGTGCGCGCAGAATTTCTGCGGGCCCGCAACCTGGAATACGTTCGCGCCGCGCGTGCGCTTGGTGTGGGCAATCTCACGATCATGTTCCGCCACATGCTTCCCAATGCGATGGTGGCGATGCTGACGATGCTGCCCTTTATCATCACCGGAACGATCAGCACGCTCGCGATACTTGACTTTCTCGGCTTTGGTTTGCCGTCCTCGGCTCCTTCGCTGGGCGAACTGACATTGCAGGCCAAGCAGAACTTGCAAGCGCCATGGCTGGCCTTTACAGCGTTCTTCACCTTCGCGCTGATGCTGTCACTGCTTATCTTTATCTTTGAAGGGGTGCGCGATGCGTTTGATCCCAGAAAGACGTTTTCATGATCGGTTCGTCGCGCCGCTCAGTCGGATCCGTAGTGGCAAAACTGCTGTATATCGCCGCGGTCCTTGTTGCGCTCGTTGTCACGCTGGAACTGGTGCTGACGATTTTCATCGAACCGGGTGATACGCTTGGCTTCATGTTCGGCTTGATGGAAACCCGGTTTCTTCCTTCGACACTCACCACTCTTATCGGTATGTGGAGCCTGGCATACCTCAAATGGCCGCCGATCTGGTTACAGTTGCTTTGTGTCCCGATGGCGGTATGGGGCGCTTTCGCTTTGATGCAGTTTACCACGCTATGAACCAGACAACTGACAAGCCAATTCTCGATGTGGCTGATTTGCACGTATCGTTCCGCCAAGAGGGCACGTTAACCCATGCGGTAAGGGGCGTCAGCTTCAGTCTCAAGCGTGGGGAAACGGTGGCGCTGGTCGGTGAATCCGGTTCGGGAAAATCGGTGTCGGCGCTCAGCACGGTTTCGCTGCTGGGTGACAGTGCCGAAGTATCGGGCTCGGTGCTGTACGACGGGCAGCAGATGGTCGGAGCGAATGATAAACTGCTGCGCAAGGTGCGTGGCAATGACATCAGCTTTATTTTCCAAGAACCGATGACATCATTGAACCCGCTGCACACGATCGAAAAGCAGCTCGGGGAATCGCTGGCCTTGCACCAGGGCGTCGTTGGCGCAGAGGCGCGCGCGCGCATTCTTGATCTGCTTGAGAAGGTCGGAATCGTCGATGCGGAAAGCCGACTGGGGGCGTATCCGCACCAGTTGTCTGGTGGCCAACGCCAGCGGGTCATGATCGCCATGGCCCTTGCGAACAAGCCCGACGTATTGATCGCGGACGAACCCACCACAGCGCTTGACGTGACCATTCAGGCCCAGATCCTTGATCTCTTGAAAGAGCTGAAGGACAGCGAAGGCATGGGCCTGTTGTTCATCACTCATGACTTGGGCATCGTGCGCCGTATTGCCGACCGGGTATGCGTCATGCAGCAGGGTGAAATTGTTGAACAGGGACCGGCGCGCGACGTCTTTGAGAACCCTCAACACCCCTATACCGTCAAGCTGTTGGGGGCTGAGCCCTCGGGTCGCCCTGATCCAGTGCCCGCAGATGCAGAGCTGATTGCCAGCACTGATCAGCTTAAGGTGTGGTTCCCTATTCAAAAGGGATTTCTGCGCCGGACGGTTGACCACGTTAAGGCGGTCAATGGGGCTTCGTTATCCGTACGCGCGGGCGAGACCGTCGGCATCGTCGGGGAATCCGGTTCGGGCAAGACCACATTGGCGCTGGCGATCATGCGGCTGATTTCGTCCGAAGGCGGAATCGACTTTATGGGCCAGGACGTGCGAAGCTGGTCCACCCGAGAGCTGCGCCGTCTGAGAAAAGACATGCAGATCGTGTTTCAGGACCCTTTTGGCAGTCTTTCGCCGCGAATGACGTGCATGCAGATCATCTCCGAAGGGCTGGCCATTCACAAGGTTGATCCTGACCGTAACCCTCGTGAACTCGTCCGGGATGTGATGATCGAAGTCGGGCTCGACCCAGTGACAATGGATCGGTATCCGCACGAGTTTTCAGGGGGGCAGCGTCAACGTATCGCGATTGCCCGCGCGATGGTGCTGCGACCGCGGTTGCTGGTGTTGGATGAACCTACGTCGGCGCTGGACATGACGGTGCAGGTGCAAATCGTCGATCTGTTGCGCAATCTACAACGCAAGTATGGGCTGGCGTATTTGTTCATCAGCCACGACCTCAAGGTTGTTCGGGCGATGTCTCACAAAGTGATGGTCATGAAGCGTGGGGATGTGGTGGAATATGGCGATGTTGACGCGCTATATGATAATCCGAAATCCGAATATACCCGGACCTTGCTTCAGGCGACGACCTGAAGCAAGGCTGGTTTTCAGCTTGGCCCAATCATGAAACAATTGACATTGCGCGCAACCAGCCTGCGACAGGCGAGGTCTGCGGTTTCGCGGGTCATACCCAGAAAGTTTGCGTCAAACCCCTGTGGGCGCTGTACAACCTTGCGCAATGTGCCATCCAGCGTCGAAATCTCTGACAGGGCGGTCTTGAGCAATACTTTCTCGGCTGCATACCGGCTTGGATAGCGACCGACGTTGACGCCCCAGTGCCGACCACCCGACGTCGAAACGCGGGTGATAACTTCGGGGGCCGCGGGGACCTTTTTGATCTTGGCGACTTGCGCGACCTTTATCACTTCCGCGGCTGGCTTTGGCTCTGGCTCTGCCGGACGTTGGATAGGGCGCATCGAAACAGCGGCGACCTTTACCGCCTCAGCCTCTGGCGCGGACGGTCGTGGGACAGGTGCAACTGCCTGTACCGGAACTGTTTTTTGCGCTTCCTGCAAGGCGGCGGTAATGTCAGCTTTGAAGATCGGCGAGGTGGCCTGTGGCTTTTCGGCGGTCGCAACAACCACTTCGACAGTTGAACCTGGGCGCAGGTTGGGGCGCTTCGACGAAGTAACCGCGCCCACCACTCGGATGGTTTTGCCAGCAGCGCCGTTAGATGCCATCGGTATGTCTTCGACATCCACGTACGACGGTTTCGCAGGCTTGTGGAGTGGTGCCTTGGATGGAGCACGACGGAAGCCCAGATCCATCAGCTCTGCGACTTTCGCGTTACGCGCCGATGTGGATGTTCCGCCAAACACGGTCACGATCACACGCTCGTTGCCACGCTCAGCCGACGCCACCAGATTAAATCCTGCGGCACGGGTATAGCCGGTCTTGATACCGTCCGCACCTTTGTAGGACGTAAGAAACCGGCGGTTTGTGTGGCTTACCTTGCGCACACCCGCATCCGCTGTGATACGCGAAAACAGGTTATAGTATTCCGGAAAATCGTAAAGCAGGTGGCGACCCAAAATGGTCATGTCATGGGCGGTAGACATATGCCCCGGCTCGGTCAGGCCATGGGCGTTCTTGAACGTGGTATTTTTCATCCCAAGCGCTTTGGCAGTACGGTTCATCCGGCGTGCGAACTTTGCTTCCGACCCTTCGATGGCCTCTCCAATTGCTGTTGCGGCGTCGTTTGCCGACTTCACAGCGGCGGCCCGGATCAAATAGCGCAATGCGATGGTCTGACCGCTTTTCAAACCCAGTTTGCTAGGAGGTTCTGACGCCGCATTGCTGCTGATCTTGACTTTGCTGTCGATCGAAATCTCGCGACGCTTGATAGCCTCGAAAGCGATGTAAAGTGTCATCATCTTTGTCAGCGATGCCGGGTGTAATCGCGTGTCAGCGTTGTTGGAGTGTAAAACCTCGCCCGTGCGGGCGTCTATCACATAAGCAGCATAGGGGGCTGCCATGGCGCTAAGCGGAAGGATCAACAAGACCCATATAGCCGCAAGGATAAATAGCCCATACCGGGCTGGCTGTACACGCCGCGCTCTCATTATAACTGCCTTTGCTCTGCCTCGGACCGCCGATTTTTCGACTGGCCTCTGTTTATTAAGGCTAGCTTACCATAGGTCGAATTTTCGATAAACCCGTTGATATCAATCAACAGTCGAAAAGATAAAAATTGTCAGCGGCACATCTAGGGGGTGCTTACCGCTTAACCACTATAGAAGCGAATGTGGCAGGAATGTGGCGGCAAGTTGCCGCAGTTGTGGCATACCGGTCTGACGAATCCTCTAGATGAGCTTGTCTAAAATCGGCGGCAAATCGTTCAACGCTTCGATTTGTTCATATCTGGTTTCAGGGCCGGGTGCGGGTGCAAATTCAAGTGCCCATGGGGTTCCATTCGAAATGTGCACCCCCCAGCCGCCCGCCGAAATCATCGGAACAATATCTGACTTCATCGAGTCCCCTACCATCATGCCGCGCTCGGGTCCGTCCCCATGCTGATTGAATACGCGCGCGTAGACGTCAGCGGTTTTATCCGAAACAATCTCGACCGCATCAAACATCTGGCGTAACCCCGATTCCGCAAGCTTTCGTTCCTGATCCAGTAGATCCCCTTTGGTGATCATGACCAGTTTGTAGTTTTCCCGCAGCGCGTCGAGCGTCGGCTGAACATATGGCAACAGTTCAACCGGATGGGCCAGCATCTCGCGTCCGGCGCTCAGTATTTCGGCGATGACCCTCGCAGGGACCTGTCCGTCGGTCACCTCGACCGCGGTTTCGACCATCGACAGGGTAAACCCCTTGATGCCATAGCCATAATGCGGAAGGTTCCTTTGTTCTGCGGCGAGCAACCTTTCCATGAGGTTTTCAGGGTCGGAATAATCGCGCAGCAAATCGGCCAACTTGGCCTGAGTTAACGTAAAAAAGCGTTCGTTATGCCAAAGAGTGTCATCGGCATCAAAGCCGATCGTGGTGATCTGCCGTGTCATCTTTGGCACTGCCTCTTTTCTAATTACGCTTTCAGGTTATATAGACCGCTATACGATTCACTTGAAACGACTTCTCACACAGGAGCAGCGATGCGCCTTGATGATCAGATGATGGCTGGCAAAGATCGGGATGACGACGAAACCGATCTGTTGACCAAGACCAAACCAAAAACCAAGCGGCCACCTTTATACAAGGTGCTGCTGCTGAATGACGACTTCACGCCGATGGAGTTCGTGGTACTGGTGCTTGAGCGCTTTTTTGGTCTGAATCACGCGCAGGCCTTTGAAATCATGCTCACTGTTCACAAGAAGGGGCTGGCTGTGGTCGGTGTGTTCAGTCACGAGATCGCCGAGACCAAAGTCGCGCAGGTTATGGATTTCGCCCGGCGACATCAGCACCCGCTTCAATGCACAATGGAAAAAGAAGAATAATACGTGATAGATGCACGATTGCTGCTGGCGCTTGACGGCGACGGTTTGGACCTACCCCCCGAAGGAATAATTGCTGTCTTTCACCCCCCCCTCGATGCGGATTTGCCGGGAATTGATAAAGATCGCATCCAAATCATTCAGGGATTCAAGCCGGATTACGATGCGTGGACGGCACGGGGCTATGACGTCGTGCGTAACGTCAAGGACAGGTACGCGGCCTGCATTGTCTGCCTGCCGCGCGCCAAAAACGAAGCCCGCGCCTTGATCGCCGATGCGTGCGAAGTCTGCGACGGCATTGTGGTTGTTGACGGACAGAAGACCGATGGCGTGGATAGCATCCTGCGCGAGATGCGTACGCGGGTAACGGTGCGCGGCCCGATTTCCAAAGCGCACGGCAAGATGTTCTGGATATCTGAACCCGCAGCGGAATTCTTTGCGGATTGGAAGCAAGGCCCGTCGTTGACGGATGGCGGGTTCTGGACCGCACCGGGTGTCTTTTCAGCCGATGGTGTGGATTTGGCGTCGGCGCTGTTGGTCGATGCATTACCTGAAAACCTGGGCGCAGAGGTCGCGGATCTTGGCGCGGGCTGGGGCTTTTTGTCAGCACATGCGTTGACCCGTGAAACCATCAAGAAGATATACCTTGTCGAAGCAGGACACATGGCATTGGAATGCGCCCGTCGAAACGTGACCGACGAGCGTGCCGAATTTTTGTGGGAGGATGCGACCACCTGGGAGCCTCCGCATCGTATGGACGCGGTAATCATGAACCCGCCGTTTCATATTGGCCGCGCCGCGGAACCGCAGATAGGGCAAGCGTTTGTGGCCGCCGCTGCGCGTATCCTGTCACCGCAAGGCAAGTTGTGGATGGTGGCGAACCGTCATTTGCCCTATGAGGCAGAGTTGAAGACCCGGTTTGTCCATGTCGAGGAAATCGGCGGCGATGCACGGTTCAAACTGTTTCATGCGGCGCGACCCTTGCGAAAACGACGCTAGGTTGTGTGATAAAAGGAACGAGTAATGTCATTTTCCATTTCCGGCAAAAGCGTGATCATCACGGGGGCGGCCAATGGGATCGGCCTGGCTATTGCGCGGCAATTTGCGGATAAAGGTGCGAACGTCATGTGCGCCGACATGGACGAAAAGGCGCTTGCCGATGAGCTGGGTGACGCCAGAGATGAAGGGAATATCCGTTTTTTCGCCGGTGACCTACGGCAGCGTCTGACCATCGCAAACCTTGTATCGGCGACGATTGACGCGTTTGACGAGGTCGATGTTTTGGTGAACGCATCGCGGCAGTTCCTGCCCACGGATGCGTTGGACAGCGACGATACCAGCGTAGAGACACTGTGGCAGGAAAACGTAATGACGGCCATGCAGCTGACGCAGCAGGTGGCCAAGCGGATGATCAAACAGGCTGAAGGCCAATCGGACGGTGCCGTGGGCAGCATTATCAACCTGAGCTCTATTGCGTCGCGTCATACCCGGCCTGAATTGATGGCGTATTCAATGGCAGCCGCCGCTCTTGAGCAGATGACGCGGTCGATGGCGCTTACGCTGGCACCGCATCGCATTCGCGTGAATGCCGTCGCATTCGGGTCGGTGATGAGCGGATCGTTGAAAGCCTCAGTCGCCGACAACCGAGAATGGCGCGATGATATTCGCAACCACACCCCTCTCGGGCGGATTGCGTCCCCCTCTGAGCTGACTGACACGATACAGTACCTGGCTGCGGATAGTTCGAGCTTCATGACAGGAGAGGTCGTGGTGGTTGACGGTGGTCGGTCCCTGCTGGATGCAGCGGGTGCGCCGGCGCATTAAATTGGTAGGACAGGGCGAAAAGATATGAACGACGGTTTCGAGGCAAATAAACGTCGTGCGGCAACATGGTTTCGCAGTCTGCGAGATCAGATTGTCGAGGCATTCGAAGGGTTGGAGCGCGACCACGCGTCGGGCCCGTTGACCAACGAACCACCGGGGGCGTTTGACGTAAGCGAGACCACGCGCAGCAGCAAAGACGGATCAGATGCTGGCGGTGGGTTGATGAGCGTCATGCGCGGCGGACGGGTGTTTGAAAAGGTAGGCGTCAATGTGTCGACGGTTTACGGAACTTTGGGTGAGCAGGCCCAACTGGCCATGGCTGCCCGAAAAGGTATACCCGGAATGCACGAAGACCCGCGATTCTGGGCTTCGGGGATCAGCCTTGTGGCGCATATGCAAAACCCTCATGTGCCAGCCGTACACATGAACACACGCATGTTCTGGACGCCACATGCGTGGTGGTTCGGCGGCGGTTCGGATTTAAACCCATGTATCGAATATGCCGAAGACACGGCGCATTTTCATGACCAGCAGAAACAGCATTTAGACCCGCATGATGGCGCTTTGTATCCCAAGCTGAAAGCTTGGGCGGATGAGTATTTCTATATCCCACATCGACATCGCGCCCGGGGGGTCGGCGGCATATTTATGGATGACCGGTGTTCCGGCGATTGGGAGGTCGATTTCAGTCTGACCCAGGACATCGGGCGGGCATTCCTGCCGGCGTTTGTTCCCTTGGTAAATCGGCGCAAAGGGCAGGATTGGACCCAAGCCGACAAGGATACGCAGCTTATTCACCGGGGTCTGTATGCAGAGTATAACCTGGTCTATGATCGTGGAACCAAGTTCGGGCTGGAAACCGGCCATGATGCGGACGCGGTTTTGATGAGCTTGCCACCGTTGGCGAAATGGGTCTGAACATCGGTCTGCAACGTCGGGTGCGGGAGGGGGCCAGCCCCCGTCCTACGGACTCCCCCGGGATAATGATCCATTTGGAAGATAAACAAGCAGGCCCCTTGCCTGGTTCAGCAAAGGGCCCGGTGGTCAGATAACAGATTTGACCGTTTGATTATTGGCGCGGCAGCATAACACCGTCGATGACGTGGATCAGACCATTGGATTGCTGGACGTTCGCGATCGACACCATCGCACCATTGTCATTTTCGTCTGTGAGAAGAATTTTACCCTCGTCGGTGAAGGACGCGGTAAGGATGCAGCCTCCCAGCGTGGGGATGGCGGTGCTGCCGCCGTTGTCGGTAATCATGTCCTGAAGGGCCTCGGCCATGATTGCTTTGTCGACCACATGACAGGTCAGTACTTTGGTCAGCTGATCTTTGTTTTCAGGTTTCAGCAGCATGTCCACCGCGCCGGGTTCGAGCCGGTCGAACGCTTCGTTTGTAGGTGCGAAAACAGTGAATGGACCGGGGCCAGAAAGAGTGTCTACGAGCCCGGCTGCCTTGACTGCCGCGACAAGTGTTGTGTGGTCCGCGGAATTCACTGCGTTTTCGACGATGTTCTTGTCGGCGAACATTTCTGCCCCACCAACCATATTGTTCATGTGGTTCATGGAATGTGCATCAGCGAATGCGGCACCGGCTGTGAGTGCCAGTGCGGCGGTCGCCGACATCATTTTTTTTGTGAAAGTCATGGTAGGCTCCTGAGTTTCGAATACGTGACCTTAATGATCATGCTGAAGAAACGTGAGCCTGGTCACAAAGTTTCAAACTTTGTGATTTATGCGATGCATTGTTGGGAAAAGCGTGGTTTCAGTCACCCGCGCCAATCAAAAAAGTGCGGACCCGCTTGCGCCAGCAGCTCGCTGGCGAGGTCGATCCCCATTTGCCCTCCCTCGACGATTGGTCCTGTACGATGCCCGCTTATGACTTCAGACCCGTCGGGGCGGAGCACTTCGCCCTGCAGATGCAGCGTGTCACCGCTGAGCGTTGCGAGACCGGCGATCGGGGTCTCGCACGAGCCATCGAGGGTTAGAAGAAAAGCCCGTTCGGCGGTCAGGCGCTGGCCTGTGGGGATGTCGTGGATAGCGGTCAGCATGGCCTCGGTGTCGATATCACCGGCACGTCGCTCGATGCCGATGGCTCCCTGCGCCACGGCGGGCAGCATATCCGTGACCTCGACCGGGGTGGCCGGTACATTCTCCATGCCGAGTCGGTTTAGCCCCGCCATCGCAAGAAAGGTGCATTCGGCCACACCATCGGCGAGTTTTCTGAGGCGGGTTTGGACGTTGCCGCGAAATTCCACCACGGTCAGGTCGGGGCGGCGATGCAGCAGTTGCGCGCGGCGGCGCAGGCTGGAGGTTCCGACGACGGCGTTATGGTCGAGCTGGTCCAGTGAGGAGAGGGTCGAGGCGACAAACGCATCGCGTGGATCTTCGCGCGGCAGAAATGTGTCAAGCAGCAGGCCGCCCGGCTGAATGGTTGGCATATCCTTCATGGAATGCACAGCGATGTCGATCTTGCCGGCCAATAATTCTTCTTCGATTTCGCGGGTAAACAGCCCCTTGCCGCCGATTTCTTTCAGCGAACGGTCTTGGATGAGGTCTCCGGTCACCTTGATGACCACAATTTCGAATGCGGCTTGCGGGATTTCGAATGCGGCGGCAAGCCGTGCGCGCGTTTCGTAAGCTTGGGCCATAGCAAGCGGCGAGCCGCGAGTGCCGATGCGCATTGGGTTTTCGGGGGTGGGCAGATTCAGTTGCATGGCCCTTCTTTAGGACGGAGAATTTGATCTGACAAGCGCCAGCAGTGCCTTGACATCCAGCCGTTACATCTTGACCTAAGAGAAAAGCCACATTGATGAGGATGACCATGTCGCAGAACACCCCTGAAACGAAAACCGTTCTGCGTGCGCTCGCAGGTGAGACCCTGCCTACTCCTCCGATCTGGATGATGCGTCAGGCGGGCCGCTATCTGCCGGAATACAAAGCGACGCGCGCGCAGGCGGGCGATTTTTTGTCACTTTGCTATAATCCGGATCTTGCCACCGAGGTGACGTTGCAGCCTATCCGGCGCTATGGTTTCGACGCGGCAATACTGTTCGCCGACATCTTGCTGGTTCCGCAGGCTCTGGGGGCGGATCTGTGGTTTGTTACCGGCGAAGGCCCGCGTCTGTCGACGGTTACGGTGCAAGCCGATTTCGAAAAGCTCAAGCCGGTGGAGGATATCCACGAAACGCTGAACCCGATCTATCAGACTGTCCGCAACCTTGTCGGGGCCTTGCCACCGCAAACCACGTTGATCGGCTTTGCCGGGGCACCTTGGACTGTGGCGACTTATATGATCGCGGGAAAGGGCACCAAGGACCAAGGTCCAGCGCATCTGCTGCGAAATGAAAACAATGAGCTGTTTGAGAAGCTGCTGGATCTGATCACAAAAGCCACGATCGAATACATGTCTGCCCAGATAGAGGCGGGCGCGGAAGTGATGAAAATTTTCGATAGCTGGGCAGGGTCGCTGCCGGGGGATGCGTTCGATAAATACGCCCTGGCCCCGGCGCGCGAGATTACCCAAGAGCTGAAAAAACGCCATCCGGGAGTTCCGATCATCGGCTTTCCCCGGGAAGCCGGAGAGAAATATATCGGTTTCGCGAAAAAGACCGGCGTGGATTGCGTGGCGCTGGATAACTCTGTTTCGGCGGAATGGGCTGCACAGAATGTGCAGGTCGATGGGTGCGTGCAGGGCAACCTTGCGTCGACGCACATGGTCACCGGGGGGCAGGCATTGGTCGACAATACACGCGCCATCGTCCAGGCATTTTCCAAGGGCCCGCATATTTTCAACCTGGGTCATGGAATCACGCCAGACGCAAATCCCGACAATGTCCAGCTGATGATTGACACTGTGCGCGGCGGGTAATTGAAATTAGATTGGCTTTGGCTCTTGACGGGGGCCAAGGCCTGTCATACTCCACGCGCCGATGGCGTTATAGCTCAGTTGGTTAGAGCGAACGACTCATAATCGTTAGGTCCCTGGTTCAAATCCAGGTAACGCCACCATCACCCCCCTATCATGTTGGCAGATTGCTTTGTCGTGGATGTACCATTTGAAAGTGGTGCCCCCGGTTTTGAGCATTATAATGCTGGGAGATGTTTTTGGGTTTGACGGTTGCAAAATATGCCGGGAATACTTTGTGATATCAGCGATTTCAGCGAGGGGGCACAGTAAGGCATATGGCGAGCCAAACGGCACCTGGCAGGCTTTGGTGCGAAATATAATGACAAAGATTGCCATATCACCTAACCGTTTATCGCAGCGGACAGGAGTGTAACTTGATCTAATTCAAGAGTTTCTGTCCGAGGGTGAGGGAGACCAATGAGATTTCGGAGCAAGGCACCTGTGGGTTTATGAACCGTGCCTTCTTGACGGGTCGCATGAACCGGTCGGGCGAAAAATTGTGGGTGTGATGTGGTGAGCGCGAGGAGAGTTGTGGATTGGATTGCCAGCGTTGATTGATGATACGTCTTTCCGGATGTCAAAATGTACAATGGCTTATAATCGACACCACTGAAAAATACCGTCTATAAAAAATAAAGGGAGAAGATGATGATGAACAAAAGAGCCTTTATGGGTATTGCGGGCGCGGCGCTGGCAATAGGTCTGAGCGCCACGGGTGCTTTTGCCCAGGAAGTAACACTGCGCATGCACCAGTTTCTGCCGCCGCAAGCCAATGTACCCAAATTGATTTTGGACGTTTGGGCTGACAAGGTGGAAGCCGACAGCAAAGGTCGGATCAAGATCGAGCGTTACCCTTCGATGCAACTGGGTGGCAAACCGCCAGAGCTTATGGACCAAGCAATTGACGGGGTTGCCGATATTGTCTGGACTGTGGTTGGATATACGCCAGGGCGCTACCCTTCTACCGAAGTGTTTGAATTGCCGTTTATGGTGAAAGACGCCAGGGCCGCCAGTTCTGCTTATTGGCAGATGTTTGAAAAGCACATGAAAGACACCGAATTCAAAGATGTTCATATTCTGGGCACATGGGTTCACGGGCCTGGCATGCTGCATACCAACAAGGAGGTTCGGTCACCGGACGACATGCAGGGTTTGAAAATCCGTGGCGGGTCGCGTCTGGTGAATGAACTGTTGGAAATTATGGGCGCTACGCCCGTGGGCATGCCTGTCCCTGCGATCCCCGAAGGTTTGTCCAAAGGCGTCATCGACGGTACAACCATACCTTGGGAAGTTACATCGGCGCTTAAGGTCCCGGAGCTGGTCAAGAATCACACCGAATTTACCGGTGCTGCGCTTTATGACCTTACATTCGTGCTGGCCATGAACAAGGACAAGTACGAAAGCCTGCCCGATGATCTGAAAAAAGTGATCGACGATAATTCGGGTCTCGAGTTTTCGATCTTTGCCGGTGGTACGCAGTCCGATGCCGATGGCCCTGCACGTCAGGCCGCTCTCGATATGGGCAATAATATCATTACTCTGAACGAAGAAGAGACACAGGTGTGGCGCGATGCATCCCAGCCGATTTACGATAGCTGGGTCGCGGAAATGAATGACAAGGGAATTGACGGTCAGGCGCTGATCGACGAAGCCCGTTCCTTGATGGACGCCTACGGCAAGTAAGCGGCGGGTCTTGACCCGAGGTCTGCGGCGCAAAGTGCTGTGCCGCAGACAATTTCATCCCAACGATCTTCAAACTAAAGAGAAATTGCATGTATCGGCTGACCCAGTTCCTTGCCGTAGTTACCGCATTGATCGGGGGCTTGGTTTTATTGACCTTGGTCTTGATGACTACCGCCTCCATTATAGGTCGGTTCATCAACGGAATGTTGCACGGCGATTTTTTTCAAGGCGCTCTTAACACGCTGGCGCAGGCAGTGCTGGACCTCGGCATTGGCGAGATCAACGGCAATTATGAGCTTCTGGAGGCCGGGGTGGCCTTTGCGATTTTTTCGTTCCTGCCGATATGCCAATTCTACGGATCGCATGCCAGTGTCGACGTATTCACCGCGTTCTTATCCCGGCGCACCAACCGCTGGATCATCGCCTTCTGGGAGGTCATCTTGACCGCGGTCACATTTTTGATCATCTGGCGGCTTTACGAGGGTATGCAACGCTATATCGGAAACGGTGAAACAACGCTGTTTTTGCAGTTCCCCGTCTGGTGGGCTTACGCCGCCAGTTTTGTGTCCGGGGTCGTTGCGTGCATCGTTGCGATTTATTGCGCTGTAATCCGGATCGTTGAAGCGGTGCGTGGCGTATCCATCCTTCCCAGAGAACAAGGGGCACATTGACGTGACCAATCTCGAACTAGGCTTTTGGTCATTTCCGGTCCTGCTCTTGATGATCTTCTTGCGTGCTCCGATCGGGCTTGCAATGTTGCTATGCGGGTTCGGGGGCTGGTTTCTGGCGATGGGAGGAAACCCCACGCCACTGCTGGCCAAGCTGAAATCAGAAACATACACAACGTTCTCAAGCTATTCGCTGAGCATCATTCCGATGTTTCTGTTGATGGGCCAGTTTGCAACCCTATCTGGTATGTCATCGGCCCTGTTCAAGGCCGCCGAAAGCTTTCTGGGCCACCGTCGCGGTGGCGTGGCGATGGCGGCCGTCGGGGCTTGTGCAGGTTTCGGCGCGATCTGCGGCAGTTCGCTGGCAACGGCGGCGACCATGTCGAAAGTGGCGCTGCCGGAATTGCGCCGCTATGGCTATTCTGGCGGGTTCTCGACGGCGACGCTGGCCGCCGGTGGTACCTTGGGTATTTTGATCCCGCCCTCGGTAATTCTTGTGATTTACGCAATATTGACCGAACAAAACATCGCCAAGCTTTTTCTCGCCGCGTTTCTGCCCGGTGTTCTTGCGGCAATTGGCTATATCATCACCATTTCGATCTATGTGCGCGTAAATCCCAAGTCAGCAGGTACGCGTCCGGCGGTTCCCATGCGCGATCGCTTTCGCGCCCTGGCAGATACTTGGCCGGTGCTGGTGATCTTTTTTATCGTCGTCGGCGGGATCTATCTGGGATGGTTCACACCGACAGAAGGCTCTGCGATAGGCGCGGCAGGCACAGGATTGGCCGCGTTGCTATCGGGAAGCTTGAATTGGGCGTTGCTCCGCGAAAGCCTGCTTGGCACCGCCAAGACCACCGGCATGATCTTCTTTATCGTACTCGGGGCGGGGTTCTATAACGGTTTTCTGGCTTTGTCCGGTGTGCCGCAGTTCATGGCCGATTGGGTCGTGGGGCAGGGGTTTAGCCCCTGGTTCGTTCTGACCATCATCCTGGTGTTCTATTTGATCTTCGGGTGCCTGATGGACAGTTTGTCGATGATCCTGTTGACCGTCCCGATCTTCTTTCCCGTGATTTCGGCAATGGATTTCGGGATGAGCACAGAACATCTGGCGATCTGGTTCGGCATCCTTGTATTGATCGTGGTCGAGGTGGGGTTGATCACCCCGCCGGTTGGAATGAACCTGTTCATCATCAACTCGATGGACCGTGAAACACCAATGACCGAGACCTATAAAGCAGTTATGTACTTCGTAGGATCAGACATCGTGCGCGTGATCATTCTGGTGATGTTCCCTGCAATAACACTGTTCTTGCTGCCTTGACGGTCTTTTGCGTTCGGTAACGACCAATCCGTTGACCGACGCGGGTCCCTGTCTCGGTCGATATCGACCGAGTAAGCTTGGTCGCAACGGTATGCGAGTATGACGACCCGGCATCTATTTCCGTCATTTGATGCAGTAAAATGCCGAATGTCGCTGATCGTCTTGCGACTTTCGCTTTGTGGCGCACAATAAAGCATCCGAGTTTGGGAGGACTACGATGATCACCGCAACCGCAAATGCAGCTACGTACTTTGTAGACCGCCATCCCGAAGAGGGACGTGGGGCCAAGACAGCTTACCGCGAGATCGGGTCGGGTCGCGTGCTGACCTATGACGGGTTGTTTCAAGGGGCGGCGCAGGTTGCAGGAGCATTTGCCAAGGCTGATATCCGCGCCGAGGAACGTGCCGCAATGCTGGTTCTGGATCAGATCGAGTTTCCCCAGATATTTTGGGGTGCGTTGAAATGCGGTGTGATTCCGATCCCGCTGAACACACTGCTTGCGACTTCGGTATATGATGCAATCCTTCGCGATGCACGCGTGGCCATCCTTTTCGTTTCCGCTCCGCTTTGGGATGTCGTGAAAGGCGCAGTCGAAGGCAACCCGTACTTGCGCCATGTCGTGGTGATCGGTGACGCGCCTGATGGGACCACCGATTTCGACAATTTCATTGATGGTGCTGCGGCAAGGGATACGTTGCCGGTATCCCCCGATGAGGTCGCGTTCTGGCTGTATTCGTCCGGTTCTACAGGTCAGCCAAAAGGCGTGGCGCATGTACATTCCGCTTTGCGAGCAACGTCTGACACCTATGGCAAACAGGTGCTTGAAATAGAAGAGAACGACGTTGTGTTTTCAGCGGCCAAATTCTTTTTTGCATATGGTCTGGGCAACGCCATGACCTTTCCCCTTTCGGTAGGGGCGACAACTTTACTGTTTGACGGGCGTCCTACGCCTGATGACATGGTCAATACGTTGACGGCGGAAAAGCCGACCGTTTTCTGTGGTGTCCCCACGCTATATGCCGCAATGGTGGCGCATATGGACAAAAGCGGCCCTGTGGACGCGCCTTTGCGTACCTGCATTTCAGCCGGTGAAGCCCTGCCCGAAGAGGTCGGGGCAAGGTGGGAAAGACATACTGGCTGTTGCATTCTGGATGGTGTCGGTTCTACAGAGATGCTGCATATCTTCTTGAGCAACCGAAAAGATGACCTTGTGTATGGCACGTCGGGGGTTGCGGTTCCGGGCTACGCACTGCGCCTCGTGAACGAATTCGGCGAAGAAGTAGGCCCCGGTGAGGTCGGCGAATTGCTGGTGAACGGTGCCTCGTCGGCCAGTTGCTACTGGAACCAGAGAGAAAAGTCGCGAACCACCTTCGAGGGTATCTGGACCCGTACCGGCGACAAGTACGAGATGCGCGATGACGGACGCCTGATATATTGCGGGCGTACCGATGACATGTTCAAGGTATCGGGCATCTGGTTATCACCGTTCGAGGTAGAGGGCGCGCTGGTCAGTCATCCGCGTGTTCTGGAAGCCGCCGTCGTTGCCGCAGAGGATGAGGAAGGGCTGGAAAAACCCAAAGCCTATATCGTCCTGAAAGAGGGCACCGCCGACGAAGCCTTGCTTGCCGAGTTAAAAGAGCACGTCAAAAACAAGATTGGAAAGTGGAAGTACCCACGTTGGATCGTACCCGTTGATGAGCTGCCCAAAACCGCAACAGGCAAAATTCAGCGGTTCAAATTACGAGAGGAAAAATGATGAGCATCATCTGGTCTGATCAAGCGGGTTTGCGGCTGAAGGCAGGGGGGAAATCGCTGGAATATGCGGCCTGGGGGCCCGAACCGTCTGCCGCTCCGACGATTGTTCTGCTGCACGAAGGGTTGGGGAGCGTGGCGCAATGGCGTGATTTCCCACAACAATTGGTCGATGCCACTGGTTTCGGCGTGCTGGCATATTCGCGCGCTGGTTATGGGGCATCTGATAGTGTCGAGCTGCCACGCCCGCTGGATTATATGACCCGCGAAGCGACCGGCACAGTAAAAGAGGTGCTGGATACGGCGGGAATTCAACAAGCCGTCCTGTTGGGACATTCCGACGGTGCTACAATCGCTGCGATTTACGCGGGGTCGGTGTCCGACATGCGGATCAGGGCGCTTGTATTGATGGCCCCACATTTCTTTACCGAACCTATTGGGATTGCCGCCATCAAGGCGGCGGGTGATGCATATGCCAACGGCGATCTGAAGCAAAAGCTTTCGAAATATCACGCCGATGTCAATGTCGCCTTTCAGGGGTGGTATGGTGCGTGGACGGATCCGGCATTCGAGTCATGGAATGTGGCGGACGCCATTGATCACCTGCGCATCCCCGTGCTGGTAATTCAAGGGCGTGACGATCCCTATGGTACCTTGGCGCAAATCCAAGAGATCGAAACACGGATTTATTCCCCCATCGAAACCGCAATACTCGACGGCTGCCGCCACGCGCCGCAGCAGGATCAACCTCATGCTACCTTGGAGGCTATCCGCGAGTTTTGCGCGCGTCTGGACAGGATGGAACGGGAAGTCGTAAAGATCGCCTGATGTGCAGGACCACCATCTCTTTTCCCCCGTACGCTTATGTACCGGGGCATAATGCCCGCCATCCTGAAGGCTGGTTTGACAGGGTCAAAGCAAGTGTATCAAGTGATGTGGCATTGTCGGAGCTGGACCGAACTCAGGCGTGGCAAGCGGGGCTCGCCTATTTCGACGCTGGTTATTTTTGGGAATGTCACGAGGTTGTCGAGGCCGTTTGGCTACGCACCCCCGAGGGAACGGCAGAAAGAGAGATGGCACTTGCCTTGATCCAGCTCGCCAACGCCCGGTTGAAGCTGCGGATGCAAAAACCCCGCGCTGCTGCCCGGTTGTGTGACATGGTAGAGCAGCACTTGAACAACTGCCCAAATGATCAACCGGTCCTGGGTCTGACGGTGGGCGATATGCGGGCAAGAGTGCTGGTAACGCGGGATAGCCGGACGTAGGCACTATACTGCAATATTGCTGGTTAATTGGATGGAAATCGTGAAATGAATTGGCATTATCGTGCCATTAATGCGATTGATAATTGCAAAGGCCAGTTTGGCCCCGTTTTCAAGGCGCGAGCCTGATCAAGGAGATTGCTCATGACCAAGATCATAAACTTTCAAACGGACCCATCGGCCTATCGCCATTGGAAAGTCGAATACGACGGGGCGGTAGCCAATCTGTATATGGATGTCGATGAAACCGCCGGATTGTTCGAAGGTTATGAACTGAAACTGAATTCCTATGATCTGGGTGTGGATATCGAGCTTGCCGATGTTGTTCAACGTATGCGGTTCGAACACCCCGAGGTAAAAGTTGTGGTGCTGCAATCCGCCAAAGACAAGGTTTTTTGCGCCGGTGCCAATATCCGGATGCTGGGCGGCGCCGCTCATAGCCACAAGGTCAACTTCTGTAAGTTCACCAATGAAACCCGCAACACATATGAAGCGGCTTTGGCCGACAGCGGTCAGAACTATATCTGCGCGGTCAAAGGGGCCTGCGCGGGCGGGGGGTACGAACTGGCGCTGGCGTGCAACTACATCATGTTGACGGATGACAGCACGTCCTCGGTCTCCTTGCCCGAAGTTCCCTTGCTTGCGGTTCTTCCCGGTACCGGTGGGCTGACCCGCGTGACGGACAAGCGCAAGGTGCGCCGCGACCGCGCTGATGTATTCTGCTCGATCGAAGAGGGCGTGAAAGGCAAGCGTGCGAAAGACTGGCGTTTGGTGGACGAAGTTGTCGCCAATTCGAAGTTCGACGAAGCCGTGGCTACGCGTGCCCGCGAGATGGCAGCGAGCTCGGGCAAGGCGGATGTTTCGCAGGGTATCAAACTGACGCCGATTTCCCGCGACTTTGCTGAGGATGCGATCACCTACTCCACCGTAGAGGTGACGCTCAACCGCGCTGAGAAACGTGCAACAATCGTGATCAAGGGTCCGGAGGAGGACGCTCCGGCGGACACGGATGCATTGACCGCCGAAGGGGCAGGCGCATGGATGTTGCGCTGCGCGCGTGAACTGGACGATGCGATTCTTCATCTGCGCAATAACGAAAAGGAACTGGGCCTGCTCGAATTCCAGACCCATGGCGACCCCGAACTGGTGGTTGCGCACGAGGCCCTTTTGTTGGCCAACAAGGATCACTGGCTCGCCAACGAGATTCTCCAATACTGGAAACGAGTGCTGAAGCGGATTGACATGACCTCGCGTAGTCTTGTGGCGATCGTCGAACATGGCTCGTGCTTTGCAGGGCCGTTGGCGGAGCTGCTGTGGGCGGTTGATCGCAGTTACATGATGCTTGAAGAATTCGAAGGCGATAACCGTCCTCTTGCAACTGTCACGCTGACCGAAGGGAACTTTGGTACGTACAAGATGGGTAATGATCTGACGCGGCTTGAAACCCGCTTTCTTGGCACGCCCGAAGATATCGCCGCGCTGGAGGGTCTGAAAGGTCAGCCCTTGGAAGCCGACAAGGCAGACGAGGCGGGTCTTGTGACATATGTTTATGACGACATCGATTGGGAAGACGAAGTGCGCCTGTTCATGGAAGAGCGGGCCAGCTTCAGCCCCGATGCAATGACCGGAATGGAAGCGAACCTGCGCTTTGCCGGCCCCGAAACGATGGAAACCCGCATTTTCGGCCGTTTGACCGCTTGGCAGAACTGGATTTTCCAGCGCCCCAACGCGGTCGGCGAGGATGGCGCACTGCAACGCTACGGTACCGGAGTACGCGGCGATTATAACATGGAACGCGTGTAACGGGCGCGGATTTCGCAAAGAATCCGTCCCAAAATCTATCCAGATTTTGCCCCCTGAGGAGGAAACCAATGCTCGACCTGATCAACGTAAGCTACGATACCCAGATCCCGAATAACGTAAATCTGAGCCAGGACAAAAAGGTTCTGAAGGCGCTGGAAAAATGGCACCCCGGATACATCAACTGGTGGAAAGACCTGATCCCGCAAAACTTTCAGGATTCGATGGTTTACCTGCGCACGGCTGTTTCCGTCGACCCGAAAGGCTGGGCAAAGTTTGATTACGTGAAGATGCCGGAATACCGCTGGGGCGTTTTGTTAGCCCCTGCTGTCGAGGATCGCAAAATTCCGATGGGCGAACATTTCGGCGAACCGGCGTGGCAGGAAGTGCCCGGTGAATATCGCAACATGCTCAAGCGTCTGATCGTGATCCAAGGCGACACCGAGCCGGGATCGGTTGAACAGCAACGCTTCCTGGGGCTTACTGCGCCGTCCCTGTACGATATGCGCAATCTGTTTCAGGTCAACGTGGAGGAGGGCCGCCATCTTTGGGCAATGGTCTATCTGCTGCAAAAATACTTTGGCCGAGATGGCCGCGAAGAAGCGGATGACCTGTTGGTGCGGTCGTCTGGCTCCGAAGACAGCCCGCGGATGCTGGGCGCGTTCAACGAAGAAACCCCGGATTGGCTGTCGTTTTTCATGTTCACCTACTTCACCGACCGTGACGGTAAGATGCAGTTGGAAAGCCTCGCACAGTCTGGTTTTGATCCGCTGTCACGCACCTGCCGTTTTATGCTGACCGAAGAGGCCCATCACATGTTCGTTGGTGAAACCGGCGTTGGCCGCACCATTCAGGCGACGCTCGAGGCGATGAACAAGGCGGGCATCACAGACCCTTACGACATAAACAAAATTCGCGCACTGGGTGTTATCGACCTGCCGACGATCCAGAAAAAGCTGAATTTGCACTATACGTTGTCGCTTGATCTTTTTGGGCAGGAAGTGTCGACCAATGCTGCCAACGCCTTCAACTACGGGATCAAGGGGCGCTATATGGAGCAGCGTATCGACGACGATCACAAGCTGCAAAATGACACCTATGCCGTGGCCTCGATCAAGGACGGCAAAATCGTTACCGAAGATGTGCCGGCGCTGACTGCAATCAACATGCGCTTGCGCGATGACTATGTGCGTGATGCCGCAGGCGGCGTGGGGCGGTGGAACAAGCAAATCCAGAAATCCGGCGTCGAATTCCAGTTCAAGATGCCGCACGAAGGTTTCCATCGCCAGATCGGCGTGTTCAGCGCCGTGGCCGTGGACCCAGACGGAAACATCATATCGGCGGAAGAGTGGCACAAGCGCCGGGACGAATGGCTGCCGACGAAAGCGGATGGCGACTATATCCAGTCGCTGATGAAACCATGCTATGAACCAGGTCAATATGCCAGCTGGATCGCCCCGCCAAAAGTTGGGATTGATAACAAGCCGGGCGACTTTGAATACGTGAAACTGCACATGGCATGAGGCGTAAGGCAGGTTGAATATGACCTGCGCAAAGAACAAGAATGGGTGGGCTTTGGTCCACCCATCCGCACATTAACCCGCAGGAGCCGCCGTCATGAACCAGCCCGTCAAACAGCACCTCATTGATCCGGAAATCTGCATCCGCTGCTATACCTGCGAGATGACCTGCCCGATTGGTGCGATTGAACATGACGACAATAACGTCGTCGTAAATTTCGACGTCTGCAATTTCTGTATGGATTGCATCCCGGTCTGCCCAACTGGTTCTATTGACGAATGGCGGATTGTCGATACACCCTACACCTTGGAACAACAGTTCGAAATGGACGAACTGCCCGAGCAAGCAGACATCGAAGCTGCACCCCCGTCGGGCGATGAAAACGCCTCAGACCCGATAGCGGCCTTGCTGGCCGAAGCGCATAAAGGCGCGGGCGGTAAGGCCAAGGCCCCCGTGACCGCCAGCAAACCTACGGTGAATATGTATAACCTTGGCAAACCCGCCAAGATGAAGGTGCAAGGCAACTATCGCCTGACGGATGACCCTGATCATGACGTGCGTCATATCATTCTTGACCCGGGGGCTTTGCCGTTTCCAGTGCTCGAAGGGCAATCTGTCGGGATAATTCCTCCCGGCACCGACACAGAGGGCAAGGCGCATTTACCGCGTCTCTATTCCATATCAAGCCCCCGCGATGGGGAGCGACCCGGCTATCACAACATATCGCTTACCGTGAAACGCGAGCAGCATGGTATGGCGTCAAATTATCTGTGTGATCTGGAGACCGGAGCCGAAGTTAACGTGACCGGCCCTTTCGGGGCGACATTCCTGATGCCAGGCGCGTCGGATGCGCACCTGCTGCTGATCTGTACGGGCACCGGCTCTGCCCCGATGCGGGCCTTTACGATGCAGCGCCAGCGCAGTGGCGCGACAGGTGGAATGACGATGTTCTTTGGCGCACGCACACCCAAGAGCCTGCCGTATTTCGGGCCGCTCAAGAAAGTGCCGGCAAGCCTGATGACCCAGCATCTGGTGTTCAGCCGTGAAGAGGGCAAGTCCAGAGAATATGTACAGGACCGTATCGTTGCGGAACACGATGCTGTGGCGGAATTGCTGGCTGACAGCCGTACCCACATCTATATCTGCGGCCTGCGCGGGATGGAGGAAGGTGTCGAGAAGGCGCTAACCTCAATTGCGGAAAGCATGGGGCAACAATGGACGTCGTTACGCGATTCCATGCGCGACGAGGGGCGTTACCATGTGGAAACCTATTGAATGACCCAGACGCCGTTTGTCCATGAGATCCGCGTAACCTGGGGTGACTGCGACCCGGCCCAAATCGCCTATACCGCGCGGCTGCCATGGTTCGCCCTCGATGCCATCAACGCGTGGTGGGAAGAGCATTTTGACGGTGAAGGTTGGTTCCAGATGGAAATTGACCGCAATATGGGCACCCCGTTTGTAAACCTGTCGATGGACTTTCGCAGCCCGGTCACACCGCGCCATCGTCTGCTGTGCGAAACCTATCCGACCCGTCTTGGAGACAAGTCGATCACCTTTGGCGTGAAGGCGTATCAGAACGACGTTCTGTGTTTCACGGGCAGTTTTACCTGCGTATTCACCCAAGCTGACGTGTTTAAAAGCATACGTGCCCCTGATCGCATTCGCGATGTGGTTGAGCCGCTTATCCGTTCGGACTAATGCATTTTTCTGCGAAATGTGGTTGTGTGTCGCTTACGGTGCGAATAGTTTTGCATTATCCTACACAAAGCGAGCATGATGCGAGATACCGAACATCCTACCTTAGCGGGCCAAGAGCTGATCCAACGTTTGGCGGTCCGGGTAAGGGAAGCGCGCAAATTGCGTGGTTTACCGCGTCGCGTACTGTCTGAAATGTCCGGCGTGTCGCCGCGATATCTTGCACAGCTTGAAGCAGGCGAAGGCAATATTTCCGTCATATTGCTTCAGCGCGTGGCGCAGGCATTGGATGTCAAAATCGAAATGCTTTTA
This sequence comes from Sulfitobacter sp. L-8, assembly GCF_056859255.1. Lineage (NCBI taxonomy): Bacteria > Pseudomonadati > Pseudomonadota > Alphaproteobacteria > Rhodobacterales > Roseobacteraceae > Sulfitobacter > Sulfitobacter sp. L-8. Next base: position 73,766 of record NZ_JBSXOD010000036.1, on the reverse strand, counting down.
TCGGAACGCCCACCCTGGGATCGCGAGGTCGAACGGGTCGCTACGCTGTTCGCCAAGGCGCCACAGGATATTCAGCGACAGGTTTATGCGACGCTGACCCGGCAAAGCCCGACAGCACAGCGCGCAGGAAGGATCTGCCTTATCGGTCTGCGCGGTGCGGGCAAATCCACGTTGGGCAAGCTTGCAGGTGCCGCTTTGGGGCTACCCTTTGTCGAATTGAACAAAGAGATCGAGGCGGCGAGCGAGATGCCCATCGCCGAAGTCATGGCGCTTTATGGGCAAGAAGGCTATCGCGAGATGGAGGCCGAAGCGCTTGCGCGCGTGACCGAACGGCTTGACCGGATGATCCTGGCCGTGGCCGGAGGGGTGGTGGCAGACCCTGCGACCTATGCGCGGCTCCTGCAACAGTTCCACACGATCTGGGTCTACACGAGCCCATCTGAATACATGCAGAGGGTCCGGGCGCAGGGTGACGTACGCCCGATGGAGGGAAACCCGGCGGCGATGACCCAGCTCAAGAACCTGTTGGATACACGCACCCCGCTTTACGAACGTGCGGATGCACAGATCAATACCTCAAATCGCCCTGTAAAGGCTTCGCTGGAAGATCTGTTGAAGATCATTCACAAGCGGCATTTCCTGGACGTGCCAACGGCGTGACGACACTGTCTTTGCCGCACGTCTTGTATGATTTGGGCACCACCTCACTGAAGCTGATAGAGGCATTGGTCGCAGCAGGGCGAACGGTGGTCGTAGTCGAACCCAACCCGCATGATGCAGCGCGCATGGGCGATATAGTGCAGCGGCGCTTGCGGGACGCTCATGTGACTGTGGGCACGGTGATCCCCGACAGATGCGCAGGGTTCGTCTGTCGCGGCTGTGATGTTACCCACGCGCCCCGGAAGACGCTGATTGTGGTGGTGGACGGGCCCGAGATACTTGGTGATGGATCCCGTCCGCTCGAGACTGTAGCGATGGATGTTTCGCACATGAGCATGGTCGAGGTTGCCTTTGGCGCTGCGTCCCAAGCCACGCGCAGCGCTGCAATAGACCTGATCGGGTTGCTCGGGTGCGCCTGTTCGGTCAGTCAACGCACGGACGTCTTTGAAGGGACAATCCTGCAAGACGCAGCGCTGGCGATGATTGATCGGTTGACGCTTGTCGGATGTCTCCCATGGGAATTGGATGAGGCGCTGGAACAGACAGGGTTCGCGCCGGGAATCTTGAAAGCACAAGATGATGTTGGGCTTGAGGTTGCCTTTGGACGTCGCCAGGCAGGAGGTCAGCACCTGTTGGTCGCCGACCGTATGGTGCGCGAAGGGCGGTTGGGGCGATCGGTCGGGGTGGGGTGGTATCGTTATCCGGGCGGCGGCGGCGCAGTGGTTGATCCCTTGATCGAAGATCTGATCGTCGAGGAGGCTCGTTTTGCCGGCATTCGGGCAGTCCCGATGACACCGGCACAAGCAGCAGAGGCTGTATTGTTAGGCATGATCAACGCGGCGGCCAAGCTTGTGTCAGAAAACATGACCAGAGAGAACCTTGACCGGCTTGCGTTGCACAAGATTGGTCTGGCGAACATGCATCAACGTGCCGCCGAGGTCAGTCTGAGCGTGCTCCGTACCAAGCTTGGAACGCTAGCAAGAATTGATGCAGACCTGTGGGGACCGGCGGATAATTTGACAAGGCTTTTGAAGACCTCGCCATAAAAAAGGGCCGCAAGATGTGCGGCCCTTTCCCAATGGATGGAAGTAACTCTACATTGTCCACGCGATACGCGCGGGGTGAAATTCAAAGCCAATGTGGTGCTCGGCACCGACCAGCCCTTTTTTGGTGTGGTTGAACAAGGACCGCCAATAGGGTTGAATCGTGACACCTTCATTCTGAATCATCGCCTCACCTTTGGCCATGATCGCGCGGCGTGCTTCCACGTCGGCAACTGACAGCGCTTTGGTCAGCAAAGCATCGAATTCGGGGTTGGCCCAACCGAATTCGTTCCACGCTTCACCGGAACGATACGCCAATGCCCAAATCTGGACACCCAAGGGTCGCGGGTTCCAGTTGGTGGAGGAAAACGGGTATTTCGTCCAGTCGTTCCAGAAGGTGGAGCCAGGCAGGATCGTCCGCTTTACCTTGATACCCGCGTCACGCAATTGCGCGGCGACCGCATCAGTGGTGTCTTTGCGCCACGCGTCATCAATCGAAAATAGCTCGTGTTCGAAGTCACCCATGCCTGCTTCGTCCATCAACGCCTTTGCGGCAGCGGGGTCGACCTGGCGCGGGGGAAGCTCTGCGTATTCGGGGTGCATCGGACCAACATGATGGTTTTCTGCCACCAGACCTCGGCCTGCGTATCCCAACTCCAGCAGAACCCCGTTGTCGACGGCCATGCTAAGCGCTTTGCGTACCCGTACATCGGCATAGGGTTTCTTGCCGTCAACTTCTGCAAGCTGGTTCGGACGGATTACGATGGTAGCCGCTGTGGCTATCTCGTTTTGATTCCAGCCATCCAATGTGCCGAATACGTCGATGAACTCGCCTTCGATGGAATAGGTCGCATCAATTTCCTCTGCTTCCGCAGCCGCGACAAATGCAGACGGATCAGTGCCATAGTCGATGTATTCCAGCCGGTCTATGTATGGACCGCCGTAAACTTCGGTTCCCCACCACTTGTGATCGGTATTTTTCACAAGAACGCTTTTTACACCGACCTCAAGCGACTCTGGCAGATATGCGCCAGTGCCAACGGGATTTTCCAACATGGTTTCGGCATCGAACCCTTCGGGCACGATGGCCGCAGGATAATCGGCCATACCGGGGATCAACGTGATGTCAGGGCGCGGCAGAGCAAGCTTGACTGTGTGGTCATCCACAGCGGTGATGGCACCGTCGATCGCCTGGCCGGTTTCTTCGTCAATAAGCGTTGCAAAACGGCCAGCCATCGAATTGCCTTCTACCGATTTGTCGCACCAGCCGACAATATTGCGGACAACATCGGCAGCGGTGAAGGGGGTCCCGTCATTCCAAGTGACACCCTTTCGTACATTCAGCGTGTACTCTGTTGCGTCATCATTGATTTCCCAGCTTTCCAGCAAAGCAGGGGTAAACGTGCCGTCATTTTCCCAAATCGCAAGGTACTCGAGCCAGCCTCTGGAGAAATTGGCGATCTGCGACCAGTCATAGGTGCGGGGGTCCTTAAGGGCGCGGACCTCCATCTGCATGCGTACGGTGCCGCCTTCCTTGTGCGCTGCTGCGAAAGCAGGGGCCGGCATGCCGATCATCGCATAGGCCGTTGCCGTCGTGGCACCAAACGCGCTTGCAAGCGCCAGAAACTCGCGGCGGTTTACGGGATCTCTCTTGGCTGCTTCCGCGGAGTCCAAGATAGATTTAGGTAAAGGCTTTCCGGTACGGGTCAAAAAACTCATGTTCTTCCTCTCTGTTGGAATGACGTGCCTTCTTGAAGCAAAGACCGCCTTCGACAATGCGCATGAACAAGCCACGCAATCGGTGATACAGCTTTGCTGCTATTGTTGGCTCGCGTTAAACATAGCGTGCAAATCCGAGTGTCAAACATCGGAACCCCATGCGTCAACCCTTTGTCGTGGTGGAAACATTACGGATGTTTGCGCGAGGCAAGGTTTGCGGTCGCCGCATGAGCCTAATCCGGCAAATCCTGAAGCGCGGTTTCGAAGATATCTGTCAGCATGCCGAGATCACCGATCTGGTTCGCCATCATCAGGACCAGCCGGGCATTCAGAGTATGACTTTGGGCTTCCGTCAGCCCCTCATGTGCCGAGATTAACGCTTTGTAAAAGGTGTCGGCGTCCTCGCCGAGCTTGTCCTGAAGGATCATTGCGTGGCTCCCATGGCGCGGTTGTGGGCTGTGACGATGGCATCGACATCAGGCGTATCAAACACCGCGCAGACGTGCCCATCGGGCCGAAACAGATAGATATGTGCGGTACCGTATCGAGCCTTGAAGCAGCCTTCGCTGTCCGCGAAGCAGGGGTAACAACTTTCCGCCTGGTCGATGCCAATGCGTTCGATACCCGTGATGTCGGGCAGCGGTTGATCGTTGGCGGTGACCAGAGTGAAACGCCCTTGGGCTTCGGTTATCAGCCATGCGGGTCCGGCCCTGCCGGTCAGGGGCGCATCAACCAGCGCATGCCCGGGCGACAAAGGTGCAGGCCCACTGGTTTGCAGCGATGATCCAGAGAGAACGCAAGGCTGCGACAAACGTCCCGAGTTGATTAGTTTGCGTGCAAAGGGATGCCGGGCCGCAAGCGCCAGTACCTGATCGCGAAAGAGCCTTTCGATAGAAGAGCGCGGGGTCATGAAGTTCGTGGCGCAGGCCGAATTAAACATGTTTTCGTCCGCGGCCTCTACGCGCTCTTCGTTATAGCTCTCAAGAAGCGCCGGGGAAGCCTTGCCTTGCAATACGAGGGCTAACTTCCATCCAAGGTTGTCGACATCCTGAATGCCGCCATTGCCGCCACGCGCCCCGAACGGGCTTACCACATGGGCGCTGTCCCCGGCGAAAATCACGCGATTGTGCACGAAGCGGTTCAGTCTTGCACAGCGAAACCTGTATACGCTCATCCAGTCGATGCGGAACGGTGCATTTCCCACAATCGCCGTAATCCGGGGCCGCACCTTGGCTTCGGTGGCCTCTTCCTTGGGGTCGGTATCCGGACCAAGTTGCAGATCTATTCTATATATGTTGTCTGGTTGTTTGTGCAGCAAGGCGGATTGGCCGCTGTGAAACGGCGGCGCGAACCAGAACCAGCGCTCCGGTGTCGCGTGATCGCCAAACGGAGAGGTTTCCATCTCAACGTCGACAATGAGAAAATTTTCATCGAATGTCTGACCGTCGAGAGCAAGCTGCATGCGTTCGCGTGTTGGGCTGCCTGCGCCATCGCAGGCGATATAGTATTCGGCTTCCAGAGGGTAGTCGCCGTCGGGAGTAGAAACCTCGAGTTTTACGTGGTCGCCGCAATCTGTGTGTGCGATGACCTTGTTCAGGAACCGAAGGTCAATGAGGTCAGAGAATTCGCGGGCGCGATCAATGAGATATTGTTCGACGTAATATTGCTGAAGATTAATGAAGGCGGGGTATTTGAATCCCATGTCGGGCTGAAGGTCGAACGCGTACACTTGGTCGCCCTTGTGGAAATTACGGCCTACCTTCCACGTGACCCCTTTGGCCAACATGCGTTCTCCGATGCCAAGCCTGTCGCATATTTCCAGGCTTCGCTTGGCCCAGCAGATGGCTCTGGATCCGACCGAAACAACGTTATTGTCGTCCAGCACCACGGTCGCTATGCCTTGCAGGGCCAGATCCACCGCCATGGCGAGACCGATGGGCCCGGCCCCGACGATGACCACGCGATGCCGTGGTTCGGCGTGGGTCAGGCCAGGGGGTGGAGTATACGGGAAAGGCGTATAGTCGTAAGCCATAGGAAAAGCCCGCCGCTAAGTTAACTTTGCAATTTTTCCCACATCTCGAGGTCGCGCTTATCGGTCCAGATACGAGGATGCGCGATCCCGCGGGCTTCGTCATAGGCGCGGGCGACATTGAACGGCAGGCAATGTTCATAGATCGCATAATCCGCGAACTTCGGATCGCATTCTGCCCTTACCGCATCCCATGCGTCTTTGAGAGACCCGTTCCGCGCGGCCACACGCGCGGCGGGGCGATAGGTGCTTTCGATGAAGTCACGGGTGTTTTCGATCGCGGTGTTGACCATGTCCCGCCCCACAAGAGCGTCACCCCGACCCGGCGCGATCGCGTCCACGTCAAACGATTTAATGGCATCCAGGGTGTTGCCCCAGTCGCCAAAGTGACCGTCACCACAATAGCATGCTGAATTGTATTCGACGATATCGCCCGTGAACATGACGTTTTCGTCAGGCACATGAACCACGATGTCGCCTGCGGTATGGGCGCGGCCCAGATGCATCAGATCGACGCGGCGGTTGCCCAAATAGACTGTCATCCGGTCATTGAACGTCGTGGTGGGATAGGTCAGCCCGGGAATGGATTCGTGGCCTTCGAACAGCCGGGGAAAACGCTGGAATTCGCTATCCCAGTCTTCCTGGCCGCGCTCGGTCACCATGCCGCGCGCCATCTCGGACATGATGATCTGGTTGGCACCAAAAGCCGACGCACCCAGGACACGAACAGCATGATAGTGGGTCAGAACGACATGGGTGATGGGTTTGTCGGTGACCTGTCTTACCTTTTCGATAACCTTGTTTGCCAGCCGCGGGGTCGCCTGGGCCTCGATGATCATAACGGATGTGTCACCGATGATCACACCGGAATTCGGGTCACCTTCAGCGGTGAAAGCCCACAGATCCCTGCCCACCTCTGTGAAAGAGATCTGCTTTTCAGCGGTATCCCCTTGGGATGCGAATTTTTTGGACATCTGGATTCCTTTACTTTCGGACATTGCGGGGGGGCCGAGTGCGGGAGCCTCCGGCGGGAGTTTATCGGGCAAAATGAAACCTGGGTCATGGAAAGGAAACGGCTGGCAGGATCGTGCCTGCGCAGGCACCGAACCCGACCCGGTAGCCACTGCCCTGGGCCCGACCGGTGAGGATCATGGTATCACCGTCTTCGACGAAGGTTCGCGTTGAACCGTCGGCGAGGCTCAGCGGGGCGGACCCGCCCCAGCTGAGTTCGAGCATGCTGCCATAGGTACCTTTGTCGGGGCCCGAAATCGTCCCGGAGCCGAGCAGGTCGCCGGCGTTCATCGCGCAGCCCGAGGAGCTGTGATGCGCAAGTTGCTGCGCCGCAGAATAATACATGGTCTTGTAGTTGGTGCGCGCAATCACTTCGTGGGTTCCGCCCGGCGGCTGGATCAGAACAGAGAGATCGATATCGAACAGCATCGGGCGGGGTTCTTTCAGGTAGTCGAGCAGTTCTGTTTCCCGTTCGGGTGTAGAGGTCCGGAACGGATCAAGCGCGGCGGGCGTGACGATCCAGGGTGAGACCGAGGTCGCGAATGCCTTGGCCTGAAAGGGACCAAGCGGTTGGTATTCCCAGGCCTGGATATCACGCGCGGACCAATCATTGAGAAGGACGTAGCCAAAGATCATTTCATCGGCCTGTGCCACGCTGACCGGAGTGCCCATATCGGTAGATGTGCCCACGACCGCACCCAGTTCGAGTTCGATATCGAGCCGTTGGCTGGGTCCGAATGTCGGCATGTCGTTGTCAGATGATTTGATCTGCCCGTTGGGGCGGTGGATATCCGTACCTGACACCACCACAGTCGATGCGCGTCCGTTATAACCGATGGGCATGTGAAGCCAGTTGGGCGGCAGGGCATTTGCCGCTCCGCGAAAGATAGTGCCGACGTTAACAGCGTGATGGCGGCTGGAATAGAAATCGGTGTATTCCGATACCACCATTGGAAGGTGTAGACGGGTCTCGGACATTGGAATGAGCAGCGCAGCGACAGCAGATTGTTCTGCTGAATCCGCCGTCAGCATGGCCATGAGCCGCAGACGCAGCATCTTCCATGCGTCAGGGCCGAGGTCCATGACATCGTTCCAATAGGGCACATTGAACACCGGCGCATCGTCAAGGACAACCAGCCCAGCATTTTCAGCGGCAGCCATATCCAGCACCATGTCCCCGATCGCCACACCGCAACGGGGGTCCAGGCTGTTGGTTGAGAACACGCCATAGGGAAGATTGTTGAGAGGGAAATCGGTGTCGGCGCTGTTGGCGCTTTCGACCCAGGAGGTGAGCAGTGTCATCTGTTGTCCTTGAGTTGCGGCATCGCTGGCAAAGAGAGGTTGGGCGCCCGCGGGTCTTTGGCAGGTATCTGCGCTATTTCAATCCGGCGGTACCGTCGAACTTCTTTTCCAGGCTGTCCCAGCAATCGATGTAATCATCCTGTAGCAATGCCTCTTTGGCAGCGAATTCGGTCAGGTGCTGAGGAAAACGGGTTTCGAACATGAATGACATCGTGTGATCCAGCTTTTCCGGCTTCAGATCAGCGTTCGATGCCTTTTCGAAGGCTGATTTATCCGGGCCATGCGGCAACATCATATTATGCAGGGACATGCCGCCGGGTGCGAACCCTTGGGGCTTGGCATCATATTGGCCATAGATATTCCCCATCAGTTCGGACATGACGTTTTTGTGATACCATGGCGGGCGGAAGGTATTTTCCGCAACCGCCCACCGTTCGCGAAACAGCACAAAATCAATATTCGCAGTGCCTTCGACACCTGACGGCGCTGTGAGGACGGTAAAGATCGACGGGTCCGGATGGTCGAACAGTACCGCCCCGATCGGGCAATAGCTGCGCAGATCGTATTTGACCGGGGCATAGTTGCCATGCCAAGCGACCACGTCCAAGGGCGAATGGTAGATACGGGTTTCATGAAACTGGCCGCACCATTTAATCGTGACGGTAGACGCAGCCTCGCGATCCTCGAAGGCGGCGACGGGTGTCTTGAAATCCCGCCGGTTTGCCATGCAGTTTGCACCGATTGGTCCGCGGTTCGGCAATTCGAACTTCTGACCATAGTTTTCGCAGACGAAGCCGCGTGCCGGACCGTCCAACACCTCGACACGGTAGACCAGACCGCGCGGGATGATCGCAATTTCCTTGGGTTCCAGATCAAGCACCCCAAGCTCTGTGCAAAACCGCAGCCGACCTTCTTGGGGGACGATCAACATCTCGCTGTCGGCCGAGTAGAAATAGGCATCAACCATACTGTCGGTGACAAGGTAGATATGGCTGGCCATCCCTACTTGAATGTTGACGTCCCCGGCGCTGGTCATCGTACGCATGCCGGTAAGCCACGTCAGTTTTTCCGACGCATGTGGCAGCGGGTCCCACCGGTATTGGCCCAGACTGGTCACGTCACGCGGGATGTGCGGCGCGGTTTTCCAGTAAGGCAGGTCTATCTTGGTATAGCGATGCGAATGTTTGACCGAAGGGCGGATCCGATAGCACCACGTCCGTTCATTCTGATGCGAAGGAGCGGTAAACGCGGTCCCTGAAAGCTGTTCTCCGTACAAGCCGTAATTACACTTTTGAGGGCTGTTCATGCCCTGGGGCAGGGCACCGGGCAGGGCTTCGGTTTCAAAATCATTGCCAAAGCCTGACATGTAATCCGCAGCCCGGCCCGTCATGCCGGTTGCTTTGGTCAGGCCAGGGGTGTCGGTCTGATCGGTCATAAAAGCCTCGCTTGCAATCTCAGTTACGTTTGTAATAGTTGTTTTTGTAACTAACAAGCGATCCCATGATGTCTGATGATGATTTCGACTTAACGCTTTTTCTTCCGTATCTGCTGAACCAGGCGGCTGAGGCGAGCAGCATGCAATTTCAACAGTTCTATAAAGATCGATATGGCATGTTGCGAACCGAGTGGCGGGTGTTGTTTCATCTAGGGCTGTACGGGCAAATGACGGCGCGAGACATCGGATTCCGAGCCAAGATGCACAAGACCAAGATAAGCCGTGCGGTCCAGAAGCTGTCGGAGCGGCGGTTTGTGAGCCGGGCTCGTGATGATGAGGACCGACGCGTTGAACGTTTGTCGCTGACTGCGCAAGGGCGGGCCGCTTACAGGGATCTTTACGCGGTCGCCCAGCGATACGACGCCGAGCTTACAGCCGGGATGACCCAAGGCGAACGCCACGCGCTGCGACAGCTACTTGTGAAATTGCAGGACAGAGGATCGACAAGCGGCGACCGAAATTCTGGCAAGACGGCAGGTAGAACATGACGGATCAAGCATGGGGTTTAATGCTTACGGTTTTGGGCGTTCTGTTCGTGGTGCCGGATTCGCTTTTTGTCCGGCTTATCGACGCGCCCGCGCTGACGATCGCGTTTTGGCGGTTGACGCTGGCGGGTGGGATGATCGGCATAGGCATTTTGGTGACGCAAGGCGTAGACCCGTTTCGCGCGGTTCTGCGTACGGGGCGCTACGGCGCGATTTACATGGTGGGGACAGGGGCAAGCGGGGTGCTGTTTGTGCTGGCAATAAGCTTGACCTCGGTGGCCAATGTGGTCTTCATTCTTGCGTCGCTACCGGTGTTCGCAACGATCTTCAGCCGTATATTTCTGGGCGAGCCTATCAGCAGACGGATGGTCATTACCATTACAGCGGTAATGTTCGGTATCGCAATCATCGCCTATGGATCAGGGCAAACCGCCCACGCCAGTATCACGGGGGATCTGGTGGCCGTTGCGGTATCGGCGCTGTTCGCCGCAGGCCTGACCGCAGCGCGGCGCGCCAAGGCGGTATCGATGGTGCCTGGCGTCGCTATGGCCTATCTTGTGGTTGCCGCTGTGATCGCGCCATTTGCAAACCCGCTGAACGTCGCCCCGGAACAGGCACCATTGATATTGCTCCATGGTACCGTAATCGTTTGCAGCTCGGTATTTCTGGCACTTGGCCCGCGTTATATCACTTCGGCAGAGGTTGGGTTGTTGGTATTGCTGGAATCCGTTTTGGCCCCTTTGCTGGTCTGGGGCGTGATCGGAGAAAACCCGGGTCAACATGCTTTGGTGGGCGGCGCAATCGTGATAATCGCACTGTTTGTATCAAACGTCATATTCCTGCTGCGCCGCAGACGGATCAGAAGTTGATTTCGACGCCGGGCAGGTCGAGCGCCTTCATCAGATCGCGCAGCTCTTGTCGGGCGGCCACATTGGATATGTTCAGCTGCTTCACGCCGATATCCTTGAGGTCCAGCAGGGTCAGCCCGCGCGGAAACAGCTCTCTGAAGATGACGCGTTCATTGAAACCGGGTGCAATACGAAAGCCGATGCGCTTGCTCAGGTTCTGAATGGCGCGTTCCATCTTGTCTTTGTTAACCATGCGCTGCGCGCCCAAGCGATTGCGAACGACAACCCAGTCAATCGGGGCCAAGCCGGCCTGCGCGCGCAGTTGGCGGGCATTCCAGACCATTTCGGAATAGACCGAAGGACCGGTGATCTTGTCGCCGCTTGCATCGGTATGGGCAAGCAGATCAAAGTCGATAAAGCTATCGTTCAAAGGCGTTATCAACGTGTCCGCAAGCGAATGCGCGACCTGGCTGAGACGTGTATGGGACCCTGGGCAGTCGATCAGGATGAATTCGCTGGTAGGCTCCAGCTCGGCCACGGCGGCGCTTAACCGATGGTCATAAATATTCTCGCCCGGATTCAGGGTTTCCGGGTCGATTTCGGGAAGCTCGTGCATCTGTGGCGATGGGAGGTCAAGCTCGGCCGACTTGAGAAACGCTTTTCGGTTGTCAACATAACGCCCGAAAGTGCGTTGACGTAAATCCAGATCTAATACGCTTGTCTTGTGACCCATTCGTGCAAGAGCGGTTGCCACGTGCATCGAAACGGTCGATTTGCCCGCGCCGCCTTTTTCATTCCCGACGACGATTATATGCGCCATTGTCAACTGTCCCTTTTATTCCCCGACTTAAGTCGAGGCCACATTGCGGGCTATCTTATGGCAGGTACACGTGTTTTAAAAGCGCCCCTCTGTGCTTTGGAGGTGTTTATGTTACCAAAGCGTGGCCCGGATGACGCAGGGGCTTGAACAAAAAATGGTGCGCCCCACGTCGGGGCGCACCATTACGAATGCAGAATGATGGTAAAGCTTTAGAAGCCCAGACCAGCATATTTGTTTTTGAACTTCGACACACGGCCGCCGGTGTCCATCAAGCGGGATGTGCCGCCGTTCCATGCCGGGTGCACAGAGGGGTCGATATCCAGCGCCAGTTGGTCGCCTTCCTTGCCGTAGGTTGATTTCATTTCCACGATAGTGCCGTCGGTCATCTTGACGTTGATCGTGTGGTATTCGGGGTGTGTATCGGCTTTCATGAAAACTCTCCTTACGCGTTCGCGCCAGATTTTGGCTTGTAATGGGCGTTCTCGACGATACGTGCCGACTTGCCGCGGCGGGTGCGCAGATAGTACAGCTTCGCACGACGGACACGGCCGCGACGTACAACAGTAATGCTTTCGATGTTGGTCGAGTGCAGCGGGAACACGCGCTCTACGCCTTCACCAAAGGAAATCTTGCGCACAGTGAACGAACCGGCAATACCCTTGCCGTTGTTACGTGCGATGCAGACACCTTCGTAGTTCTGGACCCGGGTGCGCGTACCTTCGGTCACTTTAAAGCCAACGCGTACGGTGTCGCCGGCACGGAAGTCAGGGATTTCTTTCCCCAGTTCGGCGATCTGTTCCGCCTCGATTTCTGCGATCAGGTTCATCTGATGCTTCTCCTATAAATGCTCGCGGTTAATCCACGAAGTTTTGCGCGATCCAAGAGCTTCGGTCTGAGTGTCGGGCCTGCCGCGGCGGCCCATCGAAGGTAGCATCAACTTTGCTTGTCGTCTGCGAATGCAGAAAAGGCTGGAGCCGCGTAAAGCGATTCCAGACCTAGCCGTCGTATAGGGGGAAGCACCGGGCGTTTCAAGAGAGTTCTGCCACGTATTCCCCTGCGCGTCAGGTCGCGAAATAGGGAGCCAGATTGCCGCGTACTCGGGCCAGTACCGTCGCCCCTTCCATATCGGGTTTGAAAGCCTGTCCGGTTATCGCCTCGTATGCGTCTATGTATACCTGCGAGGTTGCCGCGATCAAATCTTGCGGGATTTCCGGGATATCGTCCTTGTAGGGGTCACAACGGGCATCGACCCAAGACCGGATCACATCTTTGTCAAAAGACGGGGGGCGCGTGTTGTTTTCCAGTGCCGCTTCGTATCCGTCGGCCAACCAGAACCGCGAGCTATCCGGCGTGTGAATTTCGTCTGCCAAAAAGATATTGCCTTCGGCGTCGGTGCCGAATTCATATTTTGTATCGACAAGGATCAAGCCGTTCTTTGCAGCCATTTCCTGCCCTCGGGCGAAAAGCCGCAGGGAAATATCACTGATCTGGTCCCATTGCGCCTGGGTCAGCAGCTCTTTGTCGACGATCTCTTTGGCGGTCAGCGGGGCGTCATGGCCCCCATCGAATTCCTTGGAGGTGGGAGTGATGATCGGTGCAGGCAGTGCCTGGTTGTCGCGCAAACCATTGGGGAACGTGTGGCCGTACATTTCCCGTTCCCCCTTCTTGTATAGGGTCAGCACCGAAGTACCGGTCGAGCCGGCCAGATACCCGCGCACGACAATCTCGACGGGAAGGATGGTTAACCGCTTGCCGATCACCACATTCGCGTCCGGGTATTCCAGTACATGATTAGGGCAGATATCGCTGGTATGGTCGAACCAGAATCGCGCGGTTTGCGTCAACACCTGACCTTTGAACGGGATCGCGGTGAGAATACGATCAAACGCCGAAATACGGTCGGACGAGATCAGAATCCGCCGGTTGTCAGGCAGGTCGTAGCAATCTCGGACCTTGCCAAAATAAGGGTTGGGCAGCTCGTCAATACGGGCGTGGTCAAGGGTACGTGTCAAGTCTTGCATGGTCTGGCTTCCTTGGCGGTCACTTCTTGGGGGAATATTTGGCCCACATATCAGGGCGCCGGCATTTTGTCAGTTGCTCTGCTTGATCGAGACGCCATTTGGCGATTTCGCCATGGTTGCCTGACATCAGCACGGGTGGAATCTGGTGCCCCAGCCATTCGGCGGGGCGGGTGTATTGGGGGTGTTCCAGCAGGCCGGAAGAGTGGCTTTCTTCTACGGTGCTGTCAGCGTTCCCCAAAACGCCGGGCAACAAACGAACCGTGGCATCGACCATCGCTTGCGCGGCCAGCTCGCCTCCGGTCATCACGAAATCGCCAAGCGATACTTCAGTGACACCATAATGTTGCATCACGCGTTCATCCACGCCCTCGAAACGGCCACACAGGATAGTGACGCCGGAACAGGTTGCGAGATCCTGCGCCATCGCCTGATCAAAGCGCTGCCCACGGGGCGACATGTAAAGGATCGGCCAGCGTCCCGCGGCTCCGGCCATCGCAGTCTCGATTGCCGGACCGACCACATCGGCACGCATCACCATACCGGCACCACCGCCGGCCGGGGTATCATCAACGTTACGGTGCTTGCCAACGCCATAGCTGCGCAAATCATGGGTGCGTAGTTGCCACGATCCTTCCTGAAGGGCGCGTCCAGTCAAACTGGCACCAAGCACCCCGGGGAACAGATCCGGAAAAAGCGTTATTATTTCCGCGCGCCATACCCCTGCGTAATCAGGTGTGTCCTGCATCAATTCACGTGGTTTCAGCGACGGGCGTACCGATTGGCGGCGATGCGACCGGGGGGGATTGTTCATTTCATACCGGCCTTTGCCATGATGGCGTTCTTAGTTGCCACGCGTTCCGCCTGGTCTTTGACAGTTCTGTTGACATCGAGCAAGGCCATCAATGTTTGCGGGTCAGGCCGAATGTTCTGCGCAGCCCCCGGTATCAACGTGTGGCGCAGAGCGTCAGGGATGTCGCATAGATCCAGAAGCGGGTCGGCTGGTCCGAGAGGGCGGAGCCTGCTTTCTTCTAACGACGTGCAATGTACCGGACAGGGCACCCGACGGGCAATTTGATCGACAATGTATCCGTGATTGCCAGATTCATGATATCGCTCCAGATAAACATCGAGATCCAGCGTCATCGAGGATGATTTGACGTGCTGCCAGTATGCGGATTCGAGCCAGTCTCTCTGCCCGCGTGTGGATAGGTAAACCTGGATATCCACTCCGGAAAATTTTTCTCGTGCGATGGACCAGAATTGATACAAGATCTCTGGCATCGCGCCATAGTCTTTTAGATCGCCTCGACCGGGTAAGTGCCCCCCCAATTCTTCGGAAGTGATAATCAAAGTGCGCCGGGGCATGGAGGGCAATCCGTCCAAAAGCGCGCGAAACCGTATTTCGGCCTTTATCAGTGTAAGGGGATCGCGCCATGTGGAGTAACCACGTGTTGCGCTGATCAGTTCGCGCATTTGCGGTGGCAGACGCATCGCGACATATGGTTTTAGCGCGGGACGGTTGGCGCGCAGTGTTGCCGTCAGGCTTGTCGTACCGGTTTTGTGAAACCCCGTGTGCAGTATGATCCGACGCGGCATCAGGTGGTTCCCTTGATCAACCGCTGCCGTGCCGCGAGCACGTCCTTTTGGCTTTGCGCTGACCGGTTGACTTCGAGCAATGCAGCAAGCTGGGCGGGTGACGGTCCAATGTTCGCATCCGCCACAGGTGCAAGCGCGGACCGCTTTGTCGCAGGATACTGAACGATATCCAGCAGACTATCGAGCAAACCCAGGCGGTGCCGCCGGCTGGCCAGGGCGTCGTATACCAGAGTGGGGGTCGGGGACACGGCGTCTGCGATCAGCCGGGCCATCTCATCAAGATTGGCGCAGTCGGCAAATTCATCCAGATACTCATCAGCCGTGGACCGCATCCGTGAGGCACGCAGGTGCTGTGTATAACAGCTTAGCAGCCAGTCGGAGGCAGGGCGGACTGTCAACGCCACGGTCAACTCCGCTTGCGGCAAAGTTTGGTTGATCGCGCCGGTGATGCAGCGCAGAATCTCCGGGGCGGCAGCGTAATCGCGTATGTTATCGCGGCCCGGGATATGGCCACAGAGGCTCTCTGCACTGATGATAACCGCATGGTGGTCGCGCAGAGTCTGGGCAACCTGCGCGGTTTCAAAACTGATAAGTGCGAGATCGAGCGGGGCTAGAGAGCTTGAATATCCTTTGGTGGCACCGATTAAACCCGTTAGATCATTCTTGAGCAGAATGTGAATTTCAGGTGCCAAGGTCGACCGGTTGGTCTTCAAGGCATTCTGAACTGTCGTGGTGCCTGTCTTGTGGAAACCAGCGTGAAGAACAATTTTCATTGGTCCGCCCGGTTCCGGGGAAAAGAAATCAGATGTCGCAGGTTAGCTTTCATCGGCATCGGGCAATATCCCGTCAGGCGGGTCCGCTATGATCCGACCCGCTGCCAAATCCACGGTCGGCACGGCAATTTTCGTGAACGGGAGGAATACGGTGGCCGAGGAACCGGACAATTGCGTTTCAAGCAGATCATCCGCCCCGTGGTTCTGCACAGTCTTGACCTTGCCGATCAAGACCCCGCCCGTATCATAGACATCCAGCCCGATGAGATCGGCATGATAAAATTCGTCATCGGGAAGCGAGGGTAGCTGATCACGTTGGGCGAAAAGCACTGTACCGCGCATGGCGTCGGCCTCTTCTTTCGTGGCAACTTCGGCAATGCGGGCGGCGAAACCGTTCTTGACCGGACGTACCAGTGCCAAGGCGAAACTTTTCTTTCCATCTTCGGATGAAAGCGGGCTGTATTTTTCAATGTCTTGCGGCACGGCGCAAAAGCTTTTTATTCTGAGCTCGCCACGGACCCCGTAAGCGCCGTTGATCAGTCCTACCGGGATTTTTTCGCTCATTGCAGTAGCTCCGAATTGAGGCAAATCGTACCGGTCCATTGACCTTCGCCTGCTTTACATTCTGCCCTCATCAGGGATCGTTCGAACCAGATGCCGATGGCGATACCAATGCCGAGTAGTAATGCAAGGCGAAGCAAGCGAAACATGAGAGGCCTTCGAGTGAATGCGCTCTAGGGCGCGATCAGTGCAGTGTTGAATCACAGGTATAGCGCAGAGGCAGTACGGGTAAAGGGGCTGACTGAGCACTGGATGCGGGCGAACTCTGGCGCAGGTGTTCCGACGCCAGAGTCCTGAGCAATTATTCGGCGGCTGCTTCGTCTTCTGCCGGTGCGGCAGCCGCTTCCGCTGCTGCGGCGGCCTTGGAAGCCTTCTGTTCAATACGCTCCTGCGCTTTCTTGCCGGGCGCACCTTTCTTGGGGTTGTTGCGTTCGGTCTTGGCCGTGACGCCAGCGGCTTCCAGCATGCGTGCGACCCGATCCGTTGGTTGGGCACCTTGGCTGATCCAGTGCTGGATGCGTTCCACATCCATTTTTACGCGCTCTTCGTTATCTTTGGCCAGCAACGGGTTATATGTGCCCAGCTTTTCAATGAAACGGCCGTCACGTGGCATGCGGCTGTCAGCGGCGACGATGCGGTAGAAAGGGCGCTTTTTGGAACCGCCACGGGCGAGACGAATTTTCATGGACATGAGTGTATTTCCTTTGGTTTGGCAAAGAAGCAGGGGGTAAGCCCCTGCCTATGATTGGTGTTGTTTGTGGTGCTGAATGACTTCAGCGATGATGAAGTTCAGGAACTTCTTGGCAAATTCGGGATCGAGGTCAGCCTCTTTCGCCAAATCTTCGAGCCGCTTGATCTGGTTCGCTTCGCGGTCCGGATCAGAGGGGGGAAGGTCGTGTTCGGCTTTGAGTTTCCCCACAGCCTGCGTGTGTTTGAACCGCTCACCCAGGGTATAGACCAAGATGGCATCGAGGCGGTCGATGGAGGCGCGGTGTTCTTTCAGAACCTCGGCGGCGCGGGTGACGGGATTGGTCATGCGGCGGCTCCTTTAGTGGCGTAGAATGGCGTGCGCATCGGCGTGGGGAGCCTCCGGCGGGAGTTTATTTGGCAAAATGAAATAAGGGTCATTTCTTTTTCCCGAACCCGGAGAGGCCACCGGGCAACCCTGCGCCGCCTAGACCGCCCATGTTGCCAGGCAGCTTGCCGCCCATCTGTCTGGCCGCGGCTTCCAGTGCCTTGGGGTCCATCTGGGAGGGGTCCATGCCGCCGGGCATGCCGCCTTTGCCCATCATGCCCTTCATGGCTTGTTTGAGCATGCCACCCTTGCCCATCTTGCCCATCTTTTTCATCATGTCGCCCATCTGGCGGTGCATCTTCATGAGCTTGTTGAGTTCGGAGACTTCCATGCCCGCGCCTTTGGCGATGCGCTTTTTACGGCTGGCTTGCAGGAGGGCAGGGTTGGCGCGCTCTTTCTTGGTCATGGACTGGATCAGGGCGATCTGGCGTTTGAGGATCTTGTCATCAAAGCCCGCGTCCTCGACCTGTTTGGCCATTTTGCCCATGCCGGGCATCATGCCCATCATGCCTTGCATCCCGCCCATCTTGAGCATCTGTTCAAGCTGCATTTTCAGGTCGTTCATGTTGAACTGACCTTTGGCCATGCGCTTCATCATCTTTTCGGCTTGTTCAGCCTCGATGGTTTCCTGCGCTTTCTCGACCAGGGCGACGATGTCGCCCATGCCAAGGATGCGGCCCGCGATGCGTTCGGGTTCGAAGGTTTCCAGCGCGTCCATCTTTTCGCCCAAGCCGACGAATTTGATGGGTTTGCCGGTGACGGCGCGCATCGACAGCGCGGCACCGCCGCGGCCGTCGCCGTCCATGCGGGTCAGCACGACGCCGGAGATGCCAATGCGGTCGTTGAAGTTTTCGGCGGTTTGCACGGCGTCCTGGCCGGTGAGACCATCGACGACCAGCAGGGTTTCACGGGGGTTGGCGACATCGCGCACCGCTTCGACTTGGCTCATCAGCTCTTCGTCGATCGAGAGGCGGCCCGCGGTGTCGAGCATATAGACGTCGTAGCCGCCCATCGATGCCTGCGTCTTTGCGCGTTTGGCAATCTGGACGGGGTTTTCGCCTTTGACGATGGGCAGCGTGTCGACACCGATCTGTACGCCGAGGATCGCCAGCTGTTCCATCGCGGCGGGGCGGTTCACGTCAAGCGAGGCCATCAGCACGCGCTTGCCGTCGCGGTCTTTCAGACGTTTGGCGAGCTTGGCCGTGGTGGTGGTTTTACCGGAGCCTTGCAGACCGACCATCAGGATGGGGGCAGGCGGGTTGTCGATTTTCAGGGCACCGGGTTCGCCTTCGCCTTTCAGCGTGTCAATCAACGCGTCGTGGACGATCTTGACGACTTGCTGGCCCGGGGTGATCGATTTGGTGACGGCCTGACCTGTGGCCTTGTCCTGTACGGCCTTGACGAAATCGCGCGCGACGGGAAGGGAAACGTCGGCTTCAAGCAGGGCGACGCGGACTTCGCGCAGGGCGGTTTTGACGTCCTCCTCGGACAAGGCACCCTGCTTGGTGAGGCGGTCAAAGACGCCTGAGAGGCGTTCGGATAGATTCTCAAACATGGGCCATGGCCCCCTTCGGTCGGTTGCGGTTCGTCCTTAAATAGGACGCCAGCGTTTAATACACAAATGCCCCCACGGGCGTAACACGCTGGTGGGGGGCGATCTCTGACTGCGCCAGAGACCGGAAGACATGATGCTTCCGGAGGAATGGGGGTTGTTTAGGCAAGGGGCGGGCGAGAGTCAACCCGCCCGCGTTACCGGTGCGCTTGTACGGGATCAGCCGGTTTAGGCCGCTTGCGCCAGCGCGTCTACTGCATCGTTGGCCCGTGCAATCGTGCCTTCGGGATCGGTGGCCAAGGCGTCGGCTGACACGATGGTCACATCGGTCATTCCCATGAAGCCGAGCACCGCTCTGAGGTAGCCTGTGTTGAAATCAGCTTCGGATCCGGCTGGGACACCGCCTGATGCCATGGCGACGATCACGCGTTTGCCTTTGACCAACCCTTCGGGGCCTGCCTCGGTGTAACGAAAGGTGACACCAACACGCGCAACGAGGTCAATCCACGCTTTCAACGACGGGGGAACGCTGAAGTTGTAGATCGGCGCGCCGATGACAATGGTGTCGGCGGCTAAAAGTTCGGCGACCAGTTTATCGGATTCCGCCAGTGCTTCGGATTGTTCGTCTGAACGGTTTTCTTCGGGGGTGGCGCGGGCAATTGCCCATGTATGGGTGATCTGAGGCAGCGGTTCGCGCGCCAGGTCGCGTACGGTGACGTCCGTGTCACCGAGTTTCGCGATAATACGGTCGGTCAGGGCGCGGGTTACAGAGTCTGTAGTATTCGCGGATGAATCAATGCGCAGGATAGACATGAAATATGATCCTTTCGGTTCGGGTTGCTGCTGTCCTATTAAATTGTGTCTTGCTCATGCGAACGCAACTTGCGTAAACGCGTGGTGCGTGTTCAAATTTGCACAATGGGCGCAAAGCGCTGTTGAGAGACTCGCGGATGGATAACTGGGACGAGATCAAGACTGCCTATCAGGTGGCGAGATTGGGGACGGTAAGTGGTGCTGCCGAGGTGTTAGGCGTGCATCATGCGACGGTGATACGTCACATCGATGCGCTCGAAGCGCGCCTTTCGGTAAAGCTTTTTCAACGCCATGCGCGGGGATACAAGGCGACCGAAGCGGGCGAGGATTTGCTAAGGGTGGCAGAAGCGACCCATGACCAGTTCAGCCAGCTTGCCAGCCGGATCAAAGGGCGCGGCGATACGATATCAGGAGAGCTTGTCGTTACATCGTTAATTGAACTGGTTGGGTGGATGACGCCGGTTCTGGTGGCCTTTCAAAAGGAAAACCCCGATGTCACTGTGCGGTTTCTGACCGGTGAGCGGCTGTTCAGACTTGAGTACGGTGAGGCACATGTGGCGATCAGGGCAGGATTGGCACCAGACCAACCCGACAATGTCGTTCAACCGTTCATCACGCTCCGGGTCGGGTTTTATGCGCATAAATCTTATGTAGACAGGTTCGGGATACCTGCCGGCGTCGAGGACTATGCAAAGCATCGCTTTGTGGTTCACGATGACATGCAGATGCGCGCGCCCTTTTTCCAGTGGATGCATAAAGTTGTTCCGAAGGACGCAATGACATTCCGCTGTCTGGATTCCAACGCGCTGACCGAAGCGATCCTGAGCGGCGCCGGCATCGGGTTCCTGAACCAAAGGGATGCGAAGAATAACCCGGATCTGATCGAAATCCATCCCGCGCTACCGGAATGGGATTCTCCGCTTTGGCTGGTAACGCATGTTGATCTGCATCGAACACCAAAGGTGCAGGCTTTGGTG
Organism: Sulfitobacter sp. L-8; assembly: GCF_056859255.1. NCBI lineage: Bacteria > Pseudomonadati > Pseudomonadota > Alphaproteobacteria > Rhodobacterales > Roseobacteraceae > Sulfitobacter > Sulfitobacter sp. L-8. Next base: position 52,986 of record NZ_JBSXOD010000036.1, on the reverse strand, counting down.
AAGTTTCTCAAAAGCAATGCTAAAGGCTTGGTTTGATGCGGCCCGACCTAAAGGGGCATCTTGCAATGCTGACGTTCTCTGCCTTGGTGGCAGGGTCATTTTCGCTGGGCTCCATGTCGGCCAATCTGATTTCGCCAGCGGCCTTGAATGCCGCGCGGTTCATCATTGCAGCGATGGTGATTGCGGTTGCCGTGGTGACGACCACGGGCTTTCACCGCGAAGCGGCACGTGCGCCTTGGCGATATCTTGTTTTGGGGGCGCTGTTTGCGGTCTACTTCGTGCTGATGTTCGAGGGGCTCAAAACAGCGCCGCCCGTCAGTGCCTCTGCGGTCTTTACTTTGACGCCAGTCATGGCGGCTGGCTTTGGTTGGCTGTTACTGGGGCAAATAACGACGCCGCGCATGGCGTTCGCGCTGGCCATTGGGGCGGGCGGTTCGCTTTGGGTCATTTTCCGTGCAGACCTGGAGGCGCTTCGTAACTTCGAGATTGGACGGGGCGAAGCCGTTTTCTTTGTCGGGTGTATCAGCCACGCCTTGTATACGCCGATGGTTCGCAAGCTGAACCGAGGGGAGCCCGCGGTGGTGTTCACGCTTGGCACTCTGCTCGCGGGGGCAGCGCTGCTGTTGATCTACGGCTGGCGAGATGTTCTGGGCACCGATTGGGTCGAGCTACCGTCGATTGTCTGGATCACCATCTTCTATGTAGCGGTAGCCGCGTCGTCGGCAACTTTCGTCCTCTTGCAGTTCGCGTCGCTTCGACTGCCCTCGGCCAAGGTGATGGCCTATACCTATCTGACGCCCAGTTGGGTTATTTTGTGGGAGATCGCGCTTGGCAACGGGACCCCACGTTTGGCGGTGCTTGCAGGGGTGCTTTTGACGATTATTGCTCTTTATCTGCTGCTGCGCGATGACGGCTGAAACAATATCCTGGGCTTGATGGAACCCGGAGGGTGGTTTTCGCGTTTGGTCACAGAAAGTTTATAAAAGGACTTCTCAATGCGTAGCATTATTTATCTGATTGGTTTGATTGTAGTTGTTTTGGTCATCTTGCGTTTTGCGTTCGGTGTGATTTAACAGCTTCATTCTTGGCTCTTCCGTGTAAAACCTCGTCGCGGAAGAGCCAATTATTCCCTTTCCTCGTCCTGCCTGCTTTCTGTTACTTCTGTTGTCGCGCCAGAACGGAACGAAACGAGTTCAGCCGCGATAAATCTCTCGAAATCATCAAGGTTTACCGGTTCAAACTGGCCGAACCCCTGCATCCAGACCGATGGCGGTTTGAGAGCGGATGGTTCGAGCTTGCACCACTTCACGCGACCGCGCCTTTCCTGTGTGATCAGCCCCGCGCGCTCAAGCACTCCCAAATGTTTGGAAATCGCAGCGAGCGAAATCGCGAAGGGTTCAGCGACGTCCGTCACCGCCATGTCGTCCTCGAGCAGCATAGCTAGTATGGCCCGGCGCGTCGGGTCGGCGAGGGCGGCGAAAACAATATCAAGACTGGCGGTCATGGTGTGGGCATTATCCAATATTGAAAGACACAAGGTCTGGTGATCCTGCCAGGCCTAGCTAATGTATCGCATGTTCAACCGAAAGGTTGAATAAGGAAACCGTCGAGTTTGATGGTGCGCAGCCCTGAAATTCGGATAAACCCCACGGGCTGCAAACAATAAATCTAAATATAATCAGGATGTTACGTTAATCCACCACACTGTTGACTCTGGCAGCGGGTAAAAGTAGCTACTGCGCAACACATCTCGTGAGGGTTCAGGCGTGACCGATCCAGACCAACAGCAGCGGCTAAAGCAGCTAGAGGCAAAGATCGAAGCCGCCAAGCGCGCGCAAGCGCCGAAACCTCGGGTGGATGAACACTATTCCCAGGCCTCGCTTGCCTGGCGGATGGTAATCGAACTTTGCGCCGGTCTCGGGATTGGTTTTGGCATCGGATATTCGCTGGATTGGTTCCTTGGAACGCTCCCGATATTTATGGTGCTGTTTGTAATGCTGGGCCTCGCGGCGGGAGTGAAGACAATGCTCCGTTCCGCGCAGGAGATCCAGGAAAAGAAAGTGGCCGAAGAGGCCGACGAGGATAAAGGGGCCTGAGATGGTTGCAGAAGCAAAAGGCGCAGAGGCGGGCGGATTGGTTTTCCACCCGATGGACCAGTTCATCGTCGAGCCGTTCTTCGGCGACGGTGCAGTATCCTGGTACACGATAACCAACTCTACTGTATGGATGGCCATCGCCGTGCTGGCAGTATTTGCGTTGCTGGTTATGGGAACTTCGAAGCGGGCAATCGTCCCGACGCGAATGCAGTCGGTCGCCGAACTGGCGTATGGCTTTATTTACAAGATGGTCGAAGACATCTGCGGTAAAGAAGGCGTAAAGTACTTTCCGTATATCATGACCCTGTTCATGTTTATCGTGTTCTCGAACTTCCTGGGTCTGTTGCCAATGGCATTCACGCCCACTTCGCATATTGCTGTGACGGCGATTATGGCATTTGCGGTATTCTTTGCCGTGACGATCCTGGGTTTTGTCAAGCACGGCGCTTCGTTCCTCGAGCTGTTCTGGGTATCCAGCGCGCCTCTGGCGCTCCGTCCGATCCTGGCATTGATCGAAGTAATCTCGTATTTCGTACGCCCGGTAAGCCACTCTATTCGTTTGGCTGGTAACATGATGGCCGGTCACGCCGTTATCAAGGTGTTCGCAGGTTTTGCGGCGATCGCGGCGATTGCACCGCTGTCCGTTGTCGCCATTACCGCGATGTACGGGCTCGAGGTTCTGGTGTCGTTTATCCAAGCTTACGTGTTCACCATTCTGACGTGTGTCTATCTGAAAGACGCGCTTCACCCGCATCACTAACAACGGGCGTGGGTCATTCTGACCTGCTCCACTTCATCACCTCAATTCCATCGTAAGGAGAATTCTCATGGAAGGCGATATCGTACAAATGGGCGCATACATCGGCGCGGGTCTGGCATGCATGGGCATGGGCGGCGCGGCAGTTGGTGTGGGCAACGTAGCGGGCAATTTCCTTGCCGGCGCATTGCGCAACCCTTCGGCAGCTGCCGGTCAGACTGCCACACTGTTCATCGGCATCGCCTTTGCAGAAGCACTCGGGATCTTCTCGTTCCTCGTTGCCCTGCTGCTGATGTTCGCCGTTTAAGCGTCAGACTGACACTTCCTTACGCTTCGGGCAGCGGGCTTTGGTCCGCTGCCCATGGGATTTGACCGTTTTGACAGGAGGCCAGCATGGCAACCGAGACTACAAATAGCGACGGCCTTGCTGACGTGATGGGGGTACAATCCCACACGCCGGCCGATACCGCACCTGGCATGCCTCAACTGGATTTCACGACCTTTGGCAATCAGATATTCTGGTTGATTATAGCGTTGGTCGCGATCTATTTTATCCTGTCGCGCGTTGCCCTGCCGCGTATTGGCGCTGTTTTGGCTGAACGCCAAGGCACGATCACCAATGACATTGCTGCTGCCGAAGACCTTAAGGTCAAGGCGACAGAGGCAGAAGCCGCATACGACAAGGCGTTGATTGAGGCGCGCGCGGAAGCGCAGCGTATCATCGCGGCCGCGAAAGCGGATATTCAAGCAGATCTTGCCAGGGCGATGGCCGAAGCAGATGTGGAAATATCCGAAAAAACCGCAGAATCTGAAAAAGCCATCAGCGAAATTCGGGCAACCGCCATGCAGAATGTCGAAGTAGTGGCCAAGGATACTGCCGAAGCGATTGTTGTTGCTTTGAGCGGTTCGGCTGATGCGAAAACTATTTCCGCGGCGGTTGATGCCCGGATGAAAGGATAAGCCATGCGTTTGACTTTCTCAGCACTTATTGCCGGTACGGTCGCATCGCCAGCATTCGCCGCTGGCGGGGCTTTCTTTTCGCTGACAAACACCGATTTCATCGTTTTGATGGCATTCATCTTGTTTGTAGCGGTTTTGATTTACTACAAGGTGCCATCGGTTCTGGCGGGCCTGCTGGACAAGCGTGCAGATGGGATCAAATCCGAGCTCGACGAAGCTCATACGCTGCGTGAGGAAGCTCAGATGCTTCTGGCCAGCTACGAGCGTAAACAGCAGGAAGTTAAGGATCAGGCAGACCGTATCGTCACCGCCGCAAAAGCCGAAGCAAACGAAGCTGCGGATCAGGCACGGATCGACCTTGAGAAATCCATCACGCGTCGTCTTGCCGCCGCCGAAGAGCAGATCGGTTCCGCTCAGGCTGCTGCTGTGAAGGAAGTTCGCGATCAGGCGATCGTGATTGCGATTGCCGCCGCGAAGGAGGTTATCGCCAAGAAGATGACCGCCGCTGAAGGCAACGCATTGATCGATAGCGCGATCGCAGAGGTCGATGCCAAGCTGCACTGAGCAACCTGCAAGCTAGATTGATTAAGGCCTCGGATCGCTCCGGGGCCTTTATTTGTTCATGCACCGGCACGTACGCCAAAGCAAGGAAGGTAGATTTTCGCTCTAGCTTTCGTGCTGGAGTCTCTGCCGCGCCACTTCCTCGTTTCGTTCGGCCTTTTGATGGTCCCTAAGCGCGTTTTCAACGTAGGTAAGATGGGCCTCGACCGCAGTGCGGGCGGCTTCCGGATCCCGCGATTGGAGGGCATCATTAATGCTCCGGTGCTGATCAAGCAGGGCGGATCTGGTCGTACGCTGCTTGAACATCACCTGCCGGTTATAAAACACCCCACCGCGCAACAGATCATACATTGACCGCATCATATGCAACATGACCACGTTATGGCTGGCTTCGACGATGGCCATGTGAAATTGTGCGTCCAGCTGCGCTTCTTCATCGGGATTGCGCTTTTGATGCGCCGCTTCCATCTTGGAAAATACCGTTTTTATGACCAGAAGATCGGTATCCGATCCCAATCGGGTTGCGCGCTCTGCGGCAAGCCCCTCCATATCACGCCGGAACGACAGGTAATCAAACACCGCTTCATCATGCCGCCCGAACAGGTCGATCAAGGCAGGCGAAAATGCCCCGCCCAACACATCCGCAACATATACCCCTGCGCCAGGCCTGGATGCGAGCAACCCACTCGCCTGGAGCTGAGCAATCGCATCCCTAAGAGAAGGTCTGGAAACAGCGAGCCGTTCGGCAAGTTCGCGTTCCGCAGGAAGTCTTTCGCCCGGCCGCAAGATACCACGCAGGATCAGCTCTTCGACCTGACGCACCACAGCATGCGATAATTTTTCGGAAGATATGGGGCGAAAGGGCATGATATTATCCTTGGATTGGTCAAATTATATGACCAATGGCTACAAGCGGCAATGCGATTTTCGCTGGCTCGTCGTATGTTAAGGGATCGTTAAGTGGCGTTGACCTACGGTTTTTCGATGAAGATCATCGCTGTTTTAGGATTTGTTGCTTTAATAGGTAGCGGATGCAACACCCCGGGTCCGTATTTTCGCGGTATTGAACCTGTTCGCATCACGGTTGAAGGGTCGGTATTTGATGTACGTGTCAGGGGGGAAACCGCTGAAGCCATCCGCATCAATCCCGAATATGCACCGCGTTTCGGCGTAATCAGAGACCGGGCGAGTGTCGCGGCAATGACGGTGAGCGGGTGCAGCGTCAAGGAAGTGTTGGGCGATCAGGCGTTGGTGATCATCCGGTTGGATTGCGATCGGGCTGGTCGAAGGCGGCCATCATGAATGAAGGATGACCGGTTTCGGCCGTCGCATCGGACGCTTAGCGTGCAAAGGGGGCGGGTTGCCACGGCGGTGCCGGAACAATCTCTTGTGGATAAGCAGTGCGTGATATGCTTCTTGTTGTGTGCATAGGTTGACACGGCTTGGTGAACCCCGCCACCCTGTGCCACTACTGGAATCACACGGGCAGGGCACAGGTTGCGCTTTTCCAAGCTTCGACTAACTGGCTTCAAGAGCTTTGTAGATCCTACGGATCTGATTATCGCTGACGGCTTGACCGGCGTCGTCGGGCCGAATGGATGCGGTAAATCCAACCTTTTGGAAGCGCTTCGATGGGTAATGGGTGAAAACCGGCCTACCGCGATGCGTGGAGGCGGCATGGAGGATGTCATCTTTGCCGGTGCATCGACCCGTCCGGCCCGAAATTTTGCCGAGGTTGCTCTTCACATCGACAACACGGAGCGGTTGGCCCCGGCAGGCTTTAACGACGCCGACCAAATCGAGATTATACGTCGGATCACCCGGGATGTCGGTAGCGCCTACAAAGCCGCTGGCAAAGATGTTCGGGCACGTGACGTACAGATGTTGTTTGCAGATGCGTCGACCGGTTCGCATTCGCCTGCACTGGTACGCCAGGGTCAGATTGCCGAGCTCATCAACGCGAAACCCAAGAACAGACGACGTATTCTGGAGGAAGCCGCCGGCATTTCCGGACTATATGCCAGACGGCATGAAGCCGAATTAAAGTTGAACGGTGCCGAGGCCAACTTGACTCGCGTGGATGACGTGATTGAGCAACTGGCCACCCAGCTTGCCCAGCTAAGTCGTCAGGCCCGACAGGCCGCCAGATATCGCGAAATCGGCGATGATCTGCGAAAGGCCGAGGGTATGTTGCTGTATCGGCGCTGGCGCGAGGCAGATGATGCACGGGCTGCGGCTGCGGGCGATCTGCGTGAACGCGTCACACAAGCGGCTCGGGCAGAGGCTTCCGTCCGGCTGACGGCAAAAGAACGTGAGTTGGCGGAAAATGCACTGCCCTCCCTGCGTGAGGAGGACGCGATCGCGTCGGCGGTGTTGCAAAGGCTGCTTACCGAGCGTGACAGTCTGGCCGAACAGGACACCCGCGCCAAGGCGACGATTGCAGCACTGGAGAAACGCATTGCGCAGCTTGGACATGATATCGACCGAGAAGCAGGTCTGAACCGCGATGCCGTCGAGACCATAGAGCGTCTGGAATGGGAGGCCCGCGAGCTTGAGAAAGCGGGCGCAGGACACGCAGACACACTCGAAGCTGCCGCTGACGCCGCACGTGAAGCCGCAGCCGCGCTCCAGGACCACGAGGAAGAGCTTACATCGCTGACAGAAGACGTAGCCCGGCTGGCGGCGCGTCATGGATCCGCTGAACGTCTGCTTGCGGATCAGCGCAAAACCCTGGGCAAATCCGAAGCCGAGGCACTCAGGGCCCGGCAAGCCGTGGAAGAAAGCCAAGCGGCCTTGGCCAAGGCGGTGAGTGATTTCAACGCTGCAGAAACCGCTGAAACCCATGCGGTTGAACAGGCGGCAAGTGCCGAGGAAATACTTGCCGAAGTGGAGGAAGCCCGCGCAGAGACACAGCACCGGGAAGCTGACGCCCGGGTTGAACGGTCCGAAGCGGAAGGGGAAATGAATGCCTTACGGGCCGAAGCCGGGGCGTTGGCAAAGTTGGTTGAGCGCGACACAGCCGAGGGCGGCCAGCTTCTGGATCGGTTGCAGGTCGAGCACGGCTTTGAAAAAGCGTTGGGTGCCGCACTGGCCGACGATTTGCGTGCGCCAGAGGTCGATATCGACGGTCCTTCTGGGTGGGCTGCTTTGCCCGAGTATCCATCGGTGCAGCCTCTTCCAGCAGGCGTCACTGCATTGACCTCTCATGTTTCAGTGCCTGATGTATTGGTCCGCAGGATGACCCAGATCGGGTTGGTCGACGCGGATGACGGTCCTCGGTTGCAGGCGTCGCTGCAACCTGGTCAGCGGCTGGTTTCGCCCGAGGGCGATTTGTGGCGGTGGGACGGTTACCGGGCGTGGGCTGAAGACGCGCCATCGGCCGCGGCCCTACGGCTGCAACAAATCAACCGGCTTGAGGTGCTGAAACAGGCATTGGAACAAGCAACCCAACGCGCGGATGGCGCACGTGACGCGCATGAGCGACTGCAAGATACCCTTAACGCGCAGACCCAAGCAGACAAGCGGGCTCGCGAGGCGCGCCGGGAAGCCGATCGCGCTGTTGCCGACGCAGGCCGAGCGTTGAGCCGCGCCGAAGCGGACCGCAATCTTGCCGAGGGGCGCCTGGAAAGCCTGGGGCTTGCTGTCGCACGTCACGATGAAGAAGCATTGGAGGCGCGTCGGTCAGTTGTCGAGGCCGAACGGGTGTTGGCGGGGCTGGGTGATGTCGGCAAAGCCCGCGAGGGAGTGGACGCTTTGCGGATGACAGTCGAGGGCGCGCGGATCGCGATGATGTCACGCCGGTCTGCCCATGATGAGCTTCGCCGCGAGGGGGACGCCCGCCTTAGGCGTTCGCAAGAGGTGACCAAGGAGCTGAGCGGCTGGAGGCATCGGCTCGAGACTGCTGACAAGCGTAGCGCGGAGTTGATTGAACGTAAGGCGGCTTCTCAGCAAGAATTGGAAACAGCGGCCTGTGTTCCTGCTGACATCGCCGCCAAGCGTGACGAGTTGACCGGAGCGATCGTGACAGCCGAAAACCGCAAGGCCGAGGCTGCCGATCAATTGGCGGCCGCTGAGACCACGTTGCGAGAGGCGACGTTGGCGGAACGAGAGGCTGAGAGGTTGGCATCGGAAGCTCGCGAAGCGCGCGCCCGGTCCGAAGCGCGTACCGAAGCGGCGAAAGAGACTGTTGCGCATGCGGCTGACAGGATTTCCGAAGAGCAGAAGCTCACCCCCAACCAACTGCTTGGCAAACTGGGTCTTTCCCCCGATCAGATACCCGGAACCGAGGCGTTGGAAACGGACGTCAGCCGGTTCAAGCGCCAACGAGAGGCATTGGGGGCGGTAAACCTGCGGGCCGAGGAAGATGCGAAAAGCGTGCAGGAAGAATACGATACCCTGACCACCGAAAAGACCGACCTGACCGAAGCGATCCGGACGCTTCGAAGCGGGATAGCCAGCCTTAACCGGGAAGGGCGTGAACGGCTTTTGACGGCGTTTGAACAAGTGAACAGCAACTTCTCAATGCTGTTTCGTCACCTTTTCAATGGTGGCGAGGCCAATCTTGTCATGGTGGAATCCGACGACCCGCTGGAGGCCGGGCTGGAGATCATGTGCCAGCCTCCCGGGAAGAAGCTGAGCACCCTTAGTCTGCTGTCGGGAGGGGAGCAGACATTGACGGCGATGGCGCTGATCTTCGCGGTGTTTTTGGCAAATCCGGCTCCGATTTGCGTGCTGGATGAAGTTGACGCGCCGTTGGATGATGCGAATGTCACGCGGTTTTGCGATCTGTTGGACGAGATGTGCCGCCAGACCAACACACGGTTTTTGATCATTACGCACCATGCTGTGACGATGGCACGGATGGACAGATTGTTCGGTGTGACGATGGCGGAACAAGGCGTCAGCCAGCTGGTGTCGGTCGACCTGAAAAAAGCCGCGGCGATGGTAACCTAAGGGGTAGGGTCGCATAGCATCCTGCATTGCCCTGTGTGGACGCTTGCAAGTTGATGGATAACCGCCGCGCTGTTGATTGTTTCTATTTCGCCTCCAACCGCCCGCGGTCATGCGGTGCAGAAAAATCAAGGACTGGGTTGATGGGAATGATGCGATGGGGGTTAATCATATCGTGGCTATAGTGATAGTGGCGCACGATATGGTCAAAATGCACCGTTTCCGCGATCTGGGGGATTTGATACAGTTCGCGCGTGTACGCCCAGATATTGGGGTAATCAGTGATCCGCTTACGATTGCATTTAAAGTGCAGATGATAGACCAAGTCAAAGCGGACCAACGTCGTAAACAGCCGCCAATCAGCCTCTGTCAGTGTTGATCCGGTCAAATAACGATTTTCCGCCAAGATCGATTCTATCCAGTCCAGACTATCGAACAGCGGATATACCGCGCTGTCATAGGCCTCTTGGCTTGTGGCGAATCCGGCCTGATATACGCCGTTGTTTACAGTGTCATAAATGCGATCGTTAAGGGTCTTTATCTGATCGCGTAAGGGCAGGGGCCAATAGTCATCCTCGTTACCCGTCACTGTGTCGAATGCACTGTTGAACATACGGATGATTTCGGACGATTCATTAGACACGATCGTATTCTTCTGAATGTCCCACAAGATCGGAACAGTCGCACGCCCGCTGAATTTTGGCGCAGCCTTGGTGTAGATGTCGCGAATATACCTATCACCGAAAAGACTGTCTCCGGTCGCGCCGTTGAAATCAGTATCAAAGGTCCATCCGTCTTCGAGCATATCGGGGTGCACGACCGACACGGAAATATGGTCTTGCAGCCCTTTCAAAGCACGGAAGATCAAGGCGCGGTGCGCCCATGGGCAGGCATAGCTAACGTAAAGGTGGTAGCGCCCGGATTGCGCCGGAAAACCAGCGTCTCCGGAAATTCCAGCGCGGCCATCCGTGGTCACCCAGTTACGAAACTTGGCGGCGGAACGTTCGAACTTTCCGCCCGACGCTGCCGTATCATACCATTTGTCCTGCCATTCGCCGTCGACCAGAATGCCCATACATATTTCCTTCACATGTTCGGGATAAAGCTAATGCCAGAGACCAATTTAGCCATACGCGGTGGCGCACATCGGGTCTGCAATGGCGCACGTCAATGGCGCACGACGGAAAATATTTTCGAGAATCTCTTGATTTTACCGTGGGGTGCGCCACGCTTGAAGTTACAACAGTTCGGGGGGATGCTGTGGAAATTGCACTGTCAAAAGAAATTCAGGCGGGCTTGGAAGCCGCCCGTACAGAAAGCCTGCGCAAAGCTTCACGGTTACGCGTCGAAGTCGACGGGACGTATCACCGGGTACTGCGTTTTTGGTCGACAGGGTTTTCACTCAAGGCAGAAAACGCACCCCAGTTGCGGGGGCTGGTCGATTTATACGATGGGTCGATACATCTGTTTCAATGTCTGGTCATCGCTGTGGATGAAGAAGACGGGGAAATGCTGTTCGAATTCAAACGTGCCACGAAGGTTTCGAACAAAGCCGCATTGGATTTCGAAAAATCAGGTGGAGCGCCGGCGGGGCTGATCACCGCCAACGCCTTTTCCTGAGACTACTGTAGGTCTTTAAACGCGTCACGAAGCCTCGCACAGGCTTCTTCGACACGGGTGCGTGGCGTAGCGATATTGAAGCGCATGAAGCTTTCGCCTCCTTTGCCAAAACTCGCCCCGTGATTTGCAGCTATCTTGGCTGTTTTTTCAATGCGGGAGGTGACCTCGGATTGCTTCATCCCGGTGTTCTTGAAATCCACCCATGCCAGATACGTCGATTCTAGCGGCATCGATTCTAGGCCTGGTATCGCGTTGATCGTCGCGTCGAACATTTTGCGGTTGCCATCGAGATAGATCACCAGTTCGTCCACCCATGCAGCACCTTGTTGTGAATACGCTGCGGTTGCCATCACCAACCCGAACGAATTCGGTGAAAGCCCCATCGCCGCCATGCGTTGAGCAAAGATGCTGCGTAATTTTTGATCTGCGATGATCACATTACCCGAGTGGCAGCCGGCGATGTTGAATGTCTTGGTCGTGGCTGTCATCATTACCAACCGATCCTCTATACCGTCGATAAGTGCCATAGGGGTGTGATGGCATCCTGGCATAGTCAGATCGTGGTGAATTTCATCCGATACCAGCACCAGATCGTGTCGTTTTGCAAATGCTGCCACCTGCTCCAGCTCGGCTTTGGTCCAGACCCGTCCGCCGGGATTATGCGGCGAACAAAAAACAAGCATCGATTCGTCGCCATTCATCTGGGCGTCATACGCTTCGAAGTCCAATTCATAGCGGCCATTGTTATTGACCATCTCGCATTCCACAACTTTGCGCCCCGAAGCAGTAATGATACGTGCGAATGCGTGATATACCGGCGTGAACAGCACAACGCCGTCACCGGGATTGGTAAAGGCATCCACACACATCGCGGTGCCGTTCACCAACCCGTGGGTGGTAAAGACCCATTCGGGGTCGATCTTCCAACCATGCCTGTTATCCATCCACCACTGGATCGCATTCAGATATTCACGGTCGTCCCCGAAATATCCGTAAATCCCATGGTCAAGCATGGATTGCAGAGCGTCCTGAACCACGGCCGGCGGACGAAAATCCATGTCTGCGACCCACATGGCAATACCGGTGTTTGCGGGGACGCCGTAGATAGGCTCCATCTTGTCCCATTTGGAGCTGTGGGTGCCTTGCCGGTCGATAATTTCGTCGAAGTTCATTCGGTGCTCCTGTCAGATTTGGCGGCCACGCTATACGTAATCGACATGACCGCAAGCCCCGAGGTTGCAGCGGAGGCTGCGTTGTCCTAAATCAGCTTTATGAAACGCAATATCCTCCTTCACCCCGACCCCCGGCTGAAAAAGCCCTGTGCGCCCGTTACCGAGATGACGGATGAGTTGCGCAGTCTGGCAGATGATATGTTGGCGACGATGTATGATGCGCCGGGCATCGGCCTTGCCGCGCCCCAGATTGGTGTGCTTAACCGTTTGATCGTGATGGATTGCGTTAAAGACGAAGCCGAAGCACCGCGCCCGATGATCATGTTCAACCCCGAAGTGATTGCATCTTCCGACGAGTTGAATACCTATGAAGAAGGGTGCCTATCTATTCCTGACCAATACGCTGATGTGACGCGACCGGCAGACGTGGATGTGCGCTGGATTGATCGCGATGGTAACGAACACACCGAGACGTTTACCAAGCTTTGGGCGACCTGTGTACAGCATGAGATTGATCACCTTGATGGTAAATTGTTCATTGATTACCTCAAGCCGCTGCGCCGCCAGATGATCACACGAAAGATGGCGAAGTTGAAACGCGAATTGGCTCGCGAATGAGCGTGCTCGATATCGTTTTGTGGCCAGATGCCGGCCTTTCCACGCAATGCGTGCCGGTCGTCGCGATTACCCCTGAGCTAGAGCAACTGATCGCTGACATGTTCGACACGATGTATGCAGCCCAAGGGCGTGGTCTTGCCGCGCCGCAGGTTGGGAGGACGGAACGTATCTTTGTGTTCGATGCCAACTGGAAATCCGGCGTGCCGTCGCCTGTCGTCTGTGTGAACCCGGAAATCCTGAGCGTGTCGGAGCAGCGTGTAGAGGGCGAAGAGGCTTGCCTGTCTATCCCCGGCGTTCCTATGAAGATTTACCGAGCGTCAGAGGTAACTTTGCGCTGGGCGGATACCCGGGGCATGTACACCGAAAGTTTCAGCGGTGCGGAGGCGGTGATCGTTCAACACGAAAATGATCACCTTGACGGGATCGTTATCTACGACCGACAGGCTCAGGGCGGGGTGCAATGACGGTTCGACGCATCATTCCGTGGCCAGATGCCTGCCTGCGTACCATTGCCGCAGAGGTGACGGAAATCACCGATGAAATCCGCACTACCTGGGACGATATGATCGACACGATGGATGCAATGCCGGGGGTTGGCCTGGCGGCCCCGCAGATCGGCGTGATGCTTCGGCTTGCTGTGGTCGACGCTTCGCAGGGCCGCAATCGGCGCGTCAGGCTCGCCAATCCGGTTGTGGTGGATGCGTCCGCGGTGATGAATGAATATGAAGAAGCAAGCCCGAACCTGCCTGGGGTGTCGGCCAAGATAAAGCGACCCCGCGGAGTGACAGTTGAATATCTAGATGAAACAGGTTCCTTGACGCGGCGTGATTTCGTCGGGCTTGAAGCAACCAGCGTACAGCACCAGATCGATCACCTGGCTGGCCGGATGTATTTCGACAACTTGAGCAGAATGCGGCGTGACATGTTGTTGCGCAAAGCCAGGAAGACCGTAAGCTAAATATCACTAAACCCCCCGGGGAGGACTGTATGCGTGTCATTTTTATGGGAACCCCCGAGTTTTCGGTGCCGGTGTTGGACGCGTTGGTAGAGGCTGGCCATGATGTCGCGTGCGTATACTGCCAACCCCCACGCCCCGCCGGGCGCGGCAAGAAAGATCGGCCCAGTCCGGTGCAGCTTCGCGCTGAGGAATTGGGGTTACCGGTGCGGCATCCCGCTTCGCTAAAGACCCCCGAAGCTCAGGCGGAGTTCGCGGATCTGAATGCGGATATTGCTGTGGTGGTGGCATATGGTCTGATCCTGCCGCAGGCCGTCTTGGATGCACCAAGTCATGGGTGCCTGAATATCCACGCCAGCTTGTTGCCACGCTGGCGCGGGGCGGCCCCGATCCACCGGGCCATCATGGCGGGCGATGCGCAAACTGGCGTTTGCATCATGCAGATGGAAGCGGGGCTGGACACTGGCCCGGTGCTGTTGAGTGAGACCACGCCGATCGGATTGCACGAAACGACGACCGAATTGCACGACCGTCTAAGCGCTATCGGGGCACGGCTGATTGTAGAGGCTTTGCAAAAGCTGCCGGACCTTGTTCCCGAAGCGCAGCCGGACCAAGGCGTGACCTATGCATCGAAGATCGACAAGAGCGAGGCGCGTATCGATTGGTCACGGCCTGCGGTCGAAGTTGATCGGTTGATCCGGGGGCTGTCGCCTTTTCCTGGCGCGTGGTTTGAACATGATGGTGTGCGCATCAAGGTGTTGCAATCCCGGCTGGACGATGGCGATGGCCGCACCGGAGAGGTGCTGGACGAGAGTTTGCGCGTGGCGTGTGGTCAGGGCGCGGTGAAGCTGACGCAGTTGCAACGCGCGGGCAAAGCGGCGCAGGATGCAGACACGTTCCAACGCGGGGCCCAGATTGCGCCAGGCACCATGCTGAGCGGGGGATAGAACATGTTTCCGACAATGATCGGTACTGTTGTGATCGCTGGCATCGTTGGCTATGTCGCGGAAAGAACCGGCTTTACCCGGAACGGTTATCTAGCGTCGATCATCATCTGCGTGGGCGGCGCATTCCTGTTTTATTTCGTGCGCCTCATGTTCGGTATCGGATTTAGCTCAGCCGGGCTGAATGCCATCGCTTCGTCGATCGGCGCACTGATCATCGTGCCGTTTCATTGGCGGCGAAAATAGCCTCAGACGCGCGGCGGCCGGCTTTTGTACACTGGCAGGTGCCAGCCGAAATACAAAGATCCTGCCCGCAGAACCCATGTGACACAGGCCCCGATAACCAGTGCTGTAGCCGCTTCGCCGAGTATGGCGCGTGCGGCGATCGCAGCTGTCGATCCGGCAAAGGCGGCGGTGACATACAGTTCGCCCTGTTTAAGCACCAAAGGAACCTCACCCACCACGACATCGCGCATCAATCCGCCCATGCAACCCGTTATGATGCCCATCAGAACCACGATTGTCGGCGATTGTTCAAGCGAAAGCGCGACGCCGGTGCCAGCCGCCACGGCAACGGCCAAGGCAAAGCTGTCTAGCCAGATCAATGCGCGATATCGGCTTTCCAGCAAATGTGCGGTGAAAAATACGATCAACGCCGCAAGAACGCCGACGCCAAGATACATGGGGTTGTTGATCCAGAAAATCGGATCACGGTCGAGCAACAAGTCGCGCAACGTTCCACCGCCCAATGCAGTGAGGCAGGCAATGAACGCAAACCCAACGAGATCGAGCTGGGCACGACTTGCCACCAGCGCACCAGTGATTGCAAAAACCAGAACCGATGCGTAATCAAGCAGGCCGAGAAGCGTCATTTGCCCTTGAACGGTGCCATGCCGGCCCGCGCCAATTCGTCGGCACGTTCGTTTTCTGGGTGACCAGCATGACCTTTGACCCATTTCCAGGTGACGGAATGGCGGGCGTTTGCTTCGTCCAGTCTTTGCCAAAGCTCGGCATTTTTCACTGGTTTTTTCGCAGCGTTTTTCCAGCCATTCTTTTTCCAGCCGTGAATCCAGCCGGTGATGCCGTTTTTGACGTAGTTGCTATCGGTGACGATCGTGATTTCGGTAGGGCGCGCCAACGCTTCCAGTGCGCTTATCGCGGCCATCAATTCCATTCGGTTGTTAGTGGTGTTGGGCTCCCCACCTTTCAGCTCACGTTGTTTGACGACCTTGTCGCCCTCCATCGCTTGCATCAATGCTCCCCAGCCTCCAGGGCCGGGGTTACCTGAGCAGGCTCCATCGGTGTATGCAATCAGCTTCGCCATGCGCGCAGACATATCTAGTCTGGGCAGGCGGCGTCCAGCCCCTATCGTACTCTAGGGCATGAACTTTGATCCTTGTGCCGGCCCATCTGAACGGCAGTGACGCATTCGTGTGAGTCGCATAAACGTCACTGGCAGGGGCGGCTTACAGGAAAACTGCGGTCCATAAGCAAATCAGGATAATTGCCGTCAGCGGAATGCGTAGCTTCATCCACCAGTCGGGGGCCAGGCCCCACCGCCAAAAGGCAAAATCCAGCACCAATAAACCGGCAAAACCGAACATAAGATTGAACCCCGCACTGACTGGGCCACCACCTGTCATGAAAAACACCCAAAGCGCGGGGACGGCGGCAAGCAAATACCCGGTGGTTGCGCGTGGTCCTTCGACCTTGGTGGCGAAGCCCCACAGTATGCCCGACATGAATGCCAGGATTACCGCCCCGTAAAATAGCTGTATATATGGGCCGACAAACCGTCCGCCCAATGTCGTGGCAGCCCAGAGCGCCAAAGATTGATTTGCAGAGGTCAAAGCCCCCCAGACAAAAGGGATCAAGCTTGCCAGCCCGATCCACAGCGGAGCCCGGGGCACATCTGTCATGCCGATGCCCGCAACACGCGCGGCACTTTGAATTCTACGTTTTCTACAGCAGTTTCGACCATTTCTATGGTAACATCATACCGGTCCCTGAAGGCATCAATGACCTCGTTGATCAACTGTTCCGGGGCCGACGCACCTGCGGTGATGCCCATGCTTGCGATACCTTCCAGGCTACGCCAGTCAATATCGTGTGCACGCTGAACGAGCTGTGCGTATCCACAGCCGGCGCGTGCGCCGACCTCGACCAAGCGGCGGGAATTAGAGGAGTTTGGAGCACCTACAACCAGAATCGCGTCGCATTTCGGAGCCATCGCCTTGACCGCTTCCTGGCGGTTGGTGGTGGCATAGCAAATGTCTTCTTTGTGGGGCCCAACAATCGAAGGAAAGCGCCGGTTCAGCGCCGCGACGATTTCCGCAGTGTCATCGATGCTTAATGTGGTCTGCGTGACGTATGCCAGCTTGGCCGGGTCGCGGACTTGTACCTTTTCTACATCGGCCGGTGTTTCGACGAGCAGAACCTCACCTTCGGGAAGCTGCCCCATGGTGCCTATTGTCTCGGGATGGCCGGCGTGACCGATCATGATCATTTGCAATCCGGCTTCGGCGTGTCGTTGGGCCTCTATGTGTACCTTGCTTACCAAAGGACAGGTCGCATCGACATACACCATATTCCGCGCTTCGGCTTTCGCAGGCACAGCTTTTGGCACCCCATGCGCCGAAAATATCACTGGCCTGTCGTCGGGGCATTCGGACAGTTCTTCCACAAACACCGCACCCTTGTCGCGCAATCCGTCGACGACGAATTTATTATGGACAATTTCATGACGCACATACACCGGTGACCCCCACTTTTCGATCGCCATCTCGACGATCTTGATGGCACGGTCGACCCCGGCGCAGAACCCGCGCGGAGCAGCAAGATATAGGATCAGGGACGGTTTGGGCATGGGTGACTCCTTGCGGTGGGCCATAGGTAAGGTCTCTGCTCGGTGGGGTCCAGACCACGGCTAGGCGTAATCACGCCTGTGAAGCTGCGAAAAATCGCTTTTATCTTCAGAAAACTAAGATTTCCCCATGAATTTTAACATCTTAACAATTTACGGGAGAGTGGTATGGTCCGAATCGCTTCCCTAGGGTAAACTGGGGGCATGCGAAGCGTGAATTACTAGCGACCGCGAAAGGCATTTTCAGATGTTCTGCCCGTGTTGTCAGTACATGATGGCACGGGTTATTTTTCACTCATTCTCTTCCCTGGGCGGACGGCCAAGCACATCCCGTAAATCTTCGAGCTCAATGAAATTGTCGGCCTGCCTGCGCAGTTCGTCCGAAATCATCGGAGGTTGGCTGCGGATGGTGCTGACGACGGATACGCGTACACCCTGCCGTTGCAGGCTTTCCACGAGGGGGCGGAAATCGCCATCGCCGGAAAAGATAACGATGTGATCAAGATGCGGAGCAAGCTCCATCGCATCGACCGCCAGTTCGATATCCATGTTGCCCTTCACCTTTCGGCGACCCATGCTGTCGGTATATTCTTTCGCAGGCTTCGTTACCATCGTGAAACCATTGTAGTTCAGCCAATCAACCAACGGGCGGATCGGTGAGTATTCTTCGCTCTCCAACAAGGCTGTATAATAAAAGGCGCGTAAAAGTTTGCCTCGGCGCATGAACTCTTGACGTAGCAACTTATAGTCTATGTCAAAGCCCAGGTTCTTTGCGGCAGCATACAGATTTGACCCGTCGATGAACAACGCCAGTCGTTCGTCTTTGTAAAACATTATCGACCTCTTTTTAAATGCGTCGTTATCCAAACGTCGGCGCGTGAAATGTAGAATAAATTCATAATGTTTTGTATTCGTACATATTACAATTTGTGTATGACTAAGGATTTTTTAAGGGGCGGCAAGTGAAGACAAATACTGCGAGTGGCAATGATCGGCCTACCAAAGACAACATTGCCCTGATCGCACTGGGAAGTAATCAATTGTCGGTTGCTGGCGATCCCAAGGATACTGTCTTGCAAGCAATGGAAATTATAGAAAATTCAGAGGCCGAGATTCTCGCGTGCAGTAAGCTCTATACAACCTATGCACACCCTAGTGGGTCGGGTCCAGATTTTATCAACGCGGCAATAAAAATTTCAATTTCTCAATGCCCAGAGCAAATCCTGAATTTTTTACACAGAATCGAGACAAGGTTTGGGCGTGAGCGTTTGGTCCGATGGGGTCCTCGAACCATTGATCTTGACCTGTTGGCCGTTGATACAGAGATTCGGCCTGACGTTGAAACCTATCTGCATTGGCGACGGCTCTCGGAAATTGAACAGGCACATCAAGCACCTTCCGAGCTGATTTTGCCGCACCCCAGATTGCAAGACCGCGCGTTTGTTCTGGTTCCTTTGGCAGATGTTGCGCCGGAATGGGTGCATCCGGTACTAAAAAAATCGGTACGCGAGATGTTGAACGCTTTGCCCGCAGAAGATAAAAAGGGCGTGAGACTGGTCGAATAAGCCCTTGTAAATTGGAACGATGGCTTCTAAATAGTCGGCTTCTTGAAGGATTCATGATTGGAGCATCCCTATGGCCCGCGTCACCGTCGAAGATTGTGTAGATAAAGTGCCAAATCGGTTCGAGCTCGTCATGCTTGCCGCGCATCGTGCCCGTGAAATTGCTGCGGGATCTCCGGTGACCGTGGATCGCGACAACGATAAGAACCCTGTTGTATCGCTTCGTGAAATTGCTGATGAAACCCAATCGGCAGATGATCTTCGTGAGCGTCTGATCGAAAGCAACCAGCACCAGATTGAGGTCGATGAACCCGAAGAAGACGCAATGGCCCTGCTTATGGGTGGCGAACAGGATAAGCCTGAAGAAGACAACATGTCTGAAGAGATGCTCTTGCGGCAGTTAATGGCGGCACAGGGGCAGGGCTAACGCCCGCGCCCTGCGGGGCAATAAGGCAGGACAGGCATGAATACCGCCGACATTACGGCTGACGACCTTATCGCGCTTGTCCGCGCCTATAACCCTAAAACAAATGAAAATCAGATTCGTCTGGCCTTTGACTATGGCCAGCGCATGCACGAAGGCCAGTACCGTCATTCTGGTGAGCTTTACTTTACGCATCCGGTTGCCGTCGCCGCAATTCTGACCGAACAGCAGCTTGATGATGCGACAATCATCACGGCGCTCCTTCATGATACGATCGAAGATACCAAGGCGTCATTTACGTCGGTAGAAGAGATGTTTGGCCGCGATGTCGCCGAATTGGTAGACGGCGTGACCAAGCTGACGAACTTGCAGTTGAATTCAACTGAGACGAAGCAGGCCGAAAATTTCCGCAAGCTCTTTATGGCTATGTCCAAGGATCTACGCGTGATCCTGGTCAAGCTCGCGGACCGGCTCCATAACATGCGCACCATCAAGTCGATGCGCCCCGATAAGCAGATTCAGAAGGCCCGCGAAACGATGGACATCTATGCGCCACTTGCGGGCCGCATGGGTATGCAGTGGATGCGCGAAGAGCTTGAGGATCTCGCGTTTCGGGTATTGAACCCCGAAGGGCGGCAGTCGATCATCCGGCGCTTCATTACGTTGCAGCGCGAAACCGGCGACGTGATTCAGCGGATCACTGGTGACATGCGCCACGAGTTGGAGAAGGCAGGCATCGAGGCTGAAGTCTTCGGCCGTGCCAAGAAGCCCTATTCGATCTGGCGAAAGATGCAGGAAAAAGAGCAATCCTTTTCCCGTCTGTCAGATATTTATGGTTTCCGGGCAATTACGAACTCCGAGGATGAATGCTACCGTGCGCTTGGTGCCATTCACGGACGTTGGCGGGCCGTTCCTGGCCGGTTCAAGGATTATATCAGTCAGCCTAAATCGAACGGGTATCGCTCGATCCATACCACGGTTTCGGGCCGTGACGGCAAACGGGTCGAGGTCCAGATCAGGACCCGCCAGATGCACGATGTTGCAGAATCCGGCGTTGCGGCGCATTGGTCGTATCGCGACGGGGTTCGGACCCGCAACCCGTTCGCGGTGGATCCCGTCAAATGGGTCGCACAGTTGACGGAGCAGTTGGACTCCGAAGAAGATCACGAAGATTTTCTCGAGGCCGTCAAGCTTGAGATGTACGCGGATCAGGTGTTCTGCTTCACGCCCAAGGGCGAAGTGGTCAAGCTGCCCCGCGGAGCGACCCCTATTGATTTCGCCTATGCGATTCATACGCGGATCGGATCGGCCTGTGTCGGTGCCAAAATCGACGGCATGCGCGTGCCGTTATGGACGCGCATCAAGAATGGTCAGTCCATCGAGATCATAACAGCACAGGGCCAGACGCCGCAGGTGACATGGCTTGACATCGCGACGACCGGCAAGGCGAAGACCGCGATCCGGCGCTCGCTCCGCGAGGTCGACAGGGCCCGGTTTGTTAGTCTGGGCCGAGAGCTCGCGCGGTCCGCATTCGAGCAAATGGATAAAACCGCAACCGAAAAGGTCCTGCGCACCGCCGCGCGAAATCTACGGCTTGCCGACGTAGAAGATCTGTTGGCCCGGCTGGGTTCGGCCGAACTGACGGGGCGCGAAATTGTCCAGGCGGTCTATCCCAATCTCCAACCTAAACCTGGTGAACAGATCGACAAAAAGCGGGCCGTTGTCGGGCTTGAGCCAGGCCAGTCCTATGACCGTGCCCCGTGTTGCGAACCTTTGCCCGGTGAACGCATCGTCGGGATTACCTATCGTGGCAAGGGTGTCACCATCCATTCTATCGACTGCGAAAGGTTGTCTGCCTACGAAGCTCAACCCGAGCGGTGGTTGGACCTGCGCTGGCATGATGGTCCGCACCCGTCGGTTTACGGGGCGACTCTGGATCTGACCATCGGTAACGGGGCAGGGGTGTTGGGGCGGATCTGCACCTTGATAGGTCAGTCAAAGGCCAATATCTCGGATCTGGAATTTTTAGACAGAAAACCCGATTTTTATCGATTGTTGATCCATGTCGAGCTTCGAGACATCGAGCATCTGCATTCCCTGATGCCGACGCTCGAGGCCGAAAGCGAGGTGGCCGAGATCAGTCGATACCGCAATATGAAGCAACCAAAGCAAGGCGAAAAAGGCGCATAACCCGACCACGCAGCTTAGTGCCAAGGAAGAACCATTGATATTTAAACGCCGCGATCCAAAGCCGACATTGCGCGCCATGGCTGAATTCATGTGGCCGCGTGGCGGATGGACGCGTGCGTTTCACTATGTCAAACACCGGATGCGGCGGCTTCCCGATACGCCCGAGCGTATCGCGCGCGGTATCTGGGCGGGCGTTTTCACGACGTTCACGCCGTTTTACGGCCTGCATTTCATCGTCGCCGCGTTGATCTCGCGGGTGATGCGTGGAAACCTTCTTGCGGCATTGATGGGTACCTTTTTCGGTAATCCGCTTACCTATGTTCCTATCGGGCTGTCATCGCTTTCCATGGGGCACTGGATCCTTGGAACCACGATGGTGGAAGGTGAAAACCGATCTTTCGGCGGTAAGTTCTTTGACGCCGGTCATGATCTTTTGGGAAATCTCGTGGCAATTTTCACCAGTCGCGATATGGACTGGACCGGGCTTGCAGTGTTTTGGCGACAGGTGTTCTATCCGTATCTTATCGGGGGTATCGTTCCCGGAATGATTTGTGCAACGGTCGCCTATTACCTGTCGGTTCCGTTGTTGCGCGCGTATCAAAAACGTCGCAGTGGGGTGATAAAGGCGAAGTTCGAGGCGCTCAAGAAAAAGGCTGCGGCGAAGGCTGAAGCAAAACGTGGTGCAGAGCGGTCATTACGAGAAGGAAAAGATCATGGCGGCACAAGGTAAGCTTAGACTCGGAGTTAACATCGACCATGTAGCCACGGTCAGAAATGCTCGTGGTGGTGCCTATCCCGACCCTTTGCGTGCAGCGCGCGCCGCACAGGAGGCCGGTGCCGACGGCATCACGGCCCATCTGCGAGAAGACCGCCGCCATATTACCGACGCAGATATCGAAGGGTTGCAAGAAGTCCTGAACGTGCCTCTGAACTTCGAGATGGCCGCGACCAAGGAAATGCAGACCATCGCGTTGCGCCATAAACCTCATGCGGTTTGCCTTGTCCCCGAAAAGCGCGAAGAACGCACGACTGAAGGCGGATTAGAGGTCGCGCGCGAAGAAAACCGTCTGGCTCATTTCATTGCACCTTTGCGCGAAGCGGGCTGTCGCGTCAGTATCTTTATCGCCGCAGACCGGCGTCAAATCGAGGCGGCAAATCGGATAGGTGCCGAGGTTATCGAACTACACACCGGGGCCTATTGTGACGCCTTTGCCGAAGGGCATTGGGAGGAAGCACAAAAAGAACTGCAAAAGCTTGAGGAGATGGCACGCTATGGGCATGAGCTCGGTCTGGAGATCCACGCGGGCCATGGCCTCACGTATGACACAGTGTCGCCCATTGCCGCTTTTCCGCAGGTTCAGGAGCTGAACATCGGGCATTTTCTGATAGGCGAGGCGATTTTTCTGGGTCTTGGTCCGGCCATACACGAAATGCGCCGTCTGATGGATGATGCGCGTGCTGATTAGAAAATCTGTCAGGTAACAGGGCCTGAAAATGCAAACCGTGGTCTGCGCATGAAGGCATATCAAATCCCAAAAAGAACAAGGGCGTCCCTATGATCTTAGGTGTCGGAACTGATCTGGCCAATATTGAGCGTATCCAAGGAACGCTTGACCGCTTTGGGGACCGGTTTCGGAACCGGGTATTCACGCAGGTGGAACAACAAAAAGCAGAACGTCGTCGCGATATAGCTGGCACCTATGCCAAACGTTGGGCCGCCAAGGAAGCCTGTTCCAAGGCGCTTGGAACCGGGCTGAGAATGGGAATAGCCTGGCGTGACATGACCGTTAGCAATTTGCATACAGGCCAGCCCGTGATGGAGGTCACAGGATGGGCGGCGGAACGTCTGGAGCAGATGACCCCGGCCGGACACGAGGCGATAATCCATGTCACGTTGACTGACGATCATCCCTGGGCGCAGGCATTTGTGGTGATTGAAGCCGTGCCTACAACGTTGAAAACACCTTAACGGTAGCATCGTGCCCTATCGGGGCGTGCACAGGCATGGCTTTGCTTGACTCGCGCTGATGGTGGCCGCATGTAGCCATCAAACAGATTATCAGGAGCGCCCCTATGGCCGCCAAGGAAAAGACCGGCAACGCATTTGTCGAAACCATCAAAACAATCGTCTATGCTCTGTTGATTGCGGGCGTGTTTCGGACACTTTTCTTTCAACCATTCTGGATCCCCTCGGGATCAATGAAAGAGACCCTTCTGATCGGTGATTTCCTTTTTGTGAACAAAATGGCTTATGGCTATTCCTACGCGTCCTGCCCCAGCATAATGATCCCGCGATTTGGGATCGAGGTGGATGCAAAAGATATTTGCGGCGTATTTGATGGCGACAATACCAGGTTGTTCGGGTCGGAACCAGAACGCGGTGATGTTGTCGTGTTCCGCCACCCAGTGTCAGGCCGCGATTATATCAAAAGATTGATCGGACTGCCCGGTGACAAGATACAGGTGACCAATGGCGTGGTCAGTATTAACGGGACAGCCGTCAAACTGCGTGACGACGGGGTGTTCACCGAAGAGATGACGAGACAAGGCCCCCAGGGGATGCGTCCACGTTGCGAGAATGGTGCCGTCGGCGAAGGCGGAGAGTGCAAGAAATCCCGTCAGATTGAAACATTGCCGAATGGTGTCGAACACGCGATATTGAATATTGGCAACCAAGCGTCCGATAATACCGGGGTCTATACTGTACCCGAAGGGAATTACTTTTTCATGGGCGACAATCGCGATAACTCGGCCGATAGCCGTCTTGCCCAACTGGCGGGTGGGGTCGGGTTCGTGCCGTTCGAAAACCTTATCGGCCGCGCCGACCGGATTGTATTCAGTTCGGCAGGACGGTCCATGCTGTTTTTCTGGACGTGGCGCAGCGACCGTTTCTTCAAAGCAATCAAGTGAAGCTGAGCGCGGATCTCAAGGCTTTTGAAAGCCGCATCGGGTATCACTTTACCAAGCCCGAATTGCTGAATCGCGCGGTGACACATGCGTCGATGTCATCGGCCAATCGGGATGACAACCAGCGGCTGGAGTTTCTGGGCGACCGGGTGCTGGGTCTGGTGATGGCCGAAGCGTTGCTGATGCTTGATCCGGGTGCCACCGAAGGGCAATTGGCCCCCCGGTTCAACGCATTGGTCCGCAAGGAAACTTGCGCCGATGTGGCACGCGAAATCGAAATCGGTTCTGTTCTCAGATTGGGGCGGTCCGAGATGCTGTCCGGTGGTCGCCGCAAGCAAGCTTTGCTTGGGGATGCGATCGAGGCGATTATCGCCGCGGTTTATTTGGATGCCGGATTTCCGGCGGCCAAGGATCTGATCCTGAGGTTGTGGAATGACCGCATTCACACGGTCAAACAAGATGCGCGTGATGCGAAGACCGCTTTGCAGGAATGGGCGCAAGCAAGAGGCTTTCCGCCCCCGGCATATGTGCAGACCGACCGTCAGGGACCGGACCATGCACCGTTGTTTACGATAAGGGTGCAGATCGAAAACGGACACAATGCCGTGGCGGTTGCACCTTCCAAGCGCCAGGCTGAACAATCCGCGGCAAAAATGTTACTCGCACAATTGGAGAAAAATTCATGACCACCCGGGCCGGCTTTATCGCCCTGATCGGTGAGCCTAACGCGGGCAAATCCACGCTGCTGAACCGGATGGTCGGCGCAAAAGTATCAATTGTTACGCATAAGGTGCAAACCACCCGCGCCCGTATCCGCGGAGTTGCGATGCACGATGAAAGCCAGCTGGTTTTTGTCGACACACCTGGTTTGTTTCAGCCGCGACGCAGGCTTGACCGCGCCATGGTTGCGGCAGCCTGGGGGGGCGCTGCGGATGCGGATATCGTAATTCTTCTGATTGAGGCAAACCGGGGAGTAACCGAGGGTGTCGAGCGCATTTTGGAAGCCCTTGCCAATATCGGACACAGTGGCAAGGTGGCGCTGGCGATAAACAAAATCGACCGCGTTGAAGCGCCGGTCCTTTTAGGCCTGAGCAAGGACATCAACGAGCGCTATCCGTTTGCGGAGACTTTCATGATTTCCGCCGAGCGCGGCCATGGCGTAGATGCCTTGCGCCAGTGGCTGGCGACCGAAGTGCCGCAAGGGCCGTGGCTTTACCCGGAAGATCAGATTGCCGATTTGCCGATGCGGATGATCGCCGCGGAAATGACTCGAGAAAAGCTGACGCTGCGGTTGCATCAGGAGTTGCCCTATCAGTTGACGGTGGAAACCGAAAACTGGGAAGAGCGCAAGGATGGATCGGCACGGATTGATCAAATCGTCTATGTGATCCGTGACGGGCACAAAGGTATTGTACTGGGGCAAAAGGGCGAAACCATCAAATCTGTGGGCAAGGCAGCGCGTGAGGAGCTTGAGGAGTTTCTGGGGCGCAAGGTGCATCTGTTCTTGCAGGTCAAGGTGCGGCCGAACTGGCTGGACGAGGCCGAACGCTATTCGGAAATGGGGCTGGACTTCAACGACGGCAATGTCTGACTTTTTGGCTGATCGACCCTTCGGGGAGGATTTGTATCCATTTGGAAGGTGGGTGATGCCATGTCTCGACTGACGGCGCGATTTTGGGTAGATGCGTATCTGGCCCGGCTTAGGGTCTATGACATTCCCGCGTTTGTCGTGGCCCACGGCGACGACACCGGGGGGGCGGTTTTAGTCAAGCTAGCGACCCTGGACGGTAATGCATTGTTGTTTCACAAAGGCTTTGACCTGGAGACCGGTGAGCGCGTTTGGGTCGAGTTGGTGTCTGGATGCGAGGCCGACGTTGATGCGTCTATCGAGAAGCAACGGGGATTTGACCCTGATGTCTGGGTGATCGAGGTAGAGGACCGGCAAGG
Organism: Sulfitobacter sp. L-8; assembly: GCF_056859255.1. NCBI lineage: Bacteria > Pseudomonadati > Pseudomonadota > Alphaproteobacteria > Rhodobacterales > Roseobacteraceae > Sulfitobacter > Sulfitobacter sp. L-8. Next base: position 26,460 of record NZ_JBSXOD010000036.1, on the reverse strand, counting down.
CCGCCATCTGTTGTTCGATGAGGGGTTGAGGTGATGGAGTGGCGCGATCAGGGGATTTTGCTGAGCGTGCGACGACATGGGGAAACGTCGACCATTATCGAAGTGTTTACTCCGACCCAAGGTCGACATCTGGGGATCGTACGCGGCGGTACGAGCCGCAAGATCGCGCCCGTTTTGCAGCCGGGTGCCCAATTGGATGTCGCGTGGCGTGCTCGACTGGAGGAGCATATTGGGGCATTTACGGTTGAACCCGTGCGCAGCAGAGCGGTGACGGCTATGGGTGATCGGATGAGCTTGGCGGGGCTGAACACCGTGACGGCGTTGCTTTCATTCGGGCTCCCGGAGCGTGAACCGCATGTACCGTTGTACCATAGAACGCAATCCTTGTTGGACTTGCTGGGGCAGGGCGACCTGTGGCCTCTGGCTTATCTGCATTGGGAATTGAGCCTGTTGGAAGAACTGGGTTACGGGTTGGATTTGAGCCGCTGTGCCGTTACCGGTGATCGGAAGGGGCTGGTGTTCGTATCGCCGAAGTCGGGCCGGGCCGTCACCCAGAGGGGCGCGGGGGAATGGGCGGATAAACTGCTGCCGTTGCCGGCGGTGCTTCTTGGAGAAGGTGATGCCAGTGATGCTGAAGTCGCGGCGGGGCTCAAGACCACGGGATATTTTCTGGAGCAGCATTTGGCGCGCGGGTTGGGGGGGAAGCCGTTGCCCGAAGCGCGTGCCCGATACATCGATGCGTTCAGTCGCAAGCGCTGAAGCGTCGCATGCCGGGGGCGCCCCAGCGTGAGGGCCGTCGTTGGAAGAACGAATGGGCAGGGGGCACCGGACATCAGGGCAGTGTGTGTGCGAACGGATTGACGGTGCGCCCCTTCTGCCCTTAGCCAAGCAGGCGCCGCGCGATGACCTGTGCCTGTATTTCGGCAGCCCCTTCAAAAATATTGAGGATGCGGGCATCACACAACACACGGCTGATCTTGTATTCCAGTGCGAAACCGTTGCCCCCATGAATTTGCAGGCCGTTGTCTGCAGCGGCCCAGGCGACGCGCGCGCCCAATAGCTTGGCCATACCTGCCTCGACATCGCACCGCCGTCCTTCGTCTTTTTCGAAGGCGGAAAAATAGGTCAGTTGGCGGGCGATCATTATCTCCACTGCGATCATGGCAAGCTTGGACGAAACCCGCGGGAAGCTGATCAACGACTTGCCGAACTGCTTACGGTCGATCGCATACTGCATGGATATGTCGAGCGCCGATTGCGCGACGCCGATTGCACGGGCCGCGGTTTGGATACGCGCGCTTTCAAACGTCTCCATGAGCTGTTTGAAGCCCTTACCCTCTTCGCCGCCAAGCAGATTTTCGCCTTTGACGTCGAAGCCATCGAAGCCCAGCTCGTATTCCTTCATCCCACGATATCCGAGAACCTCGATCTCGCCACCGGTCATGCCCGCCGAGGGAAAGGGATTTTCATCGTCACCTGGAAGCTTTTCGGCAAGGAACATCGAGAGTCCCTTGTAATTTGTCGTATCGGGATCGGTACGGGCCAAGAGCGTCATAAGGTGAGTGCGGGCCGCGTGGGTTATCCAGGTCTTGTTACCGGTGACCTTGTAATTGTCGCCGTGCTTGACCGCACGGGTGCGCAGGGCACCAAGATCAGACCCGGTATTCGGTTCAGTGAACACAGCAGTCGGCAAGGTTTCGGCGCTGGCGATGCGGGGTAGCCATTTGGATTTTTGCGTATCGGTGCCACCTGCCAAAATCAGCTCGGCGGCGATTTCAGACCGGGTGCCCAGCGAACCGACGCCGATGTAACCGCGCGACAGTTCTTCGGAGACCACACACATAGAGGCTTTGGACAAACCCAGCCCGCCGTATTCTTCGGGGATGGTAAGGCCGAATACGCCCAGTTCAGCCAATTCGTTGATGACCTCGATCGGGATCAGCTCGTCTTTGAGGTGCCACTCGTGGGCAAACGGCTCTACCTTTTCTACCGCGTAACGACGAAATTGTTCGCGAATCATTTCCAGCTCATCATCGAGGCCGGTGCGACCTACGGTGATGTTGGCACTGTGCTCTTGCATAAGTTCAACCAGACGGGTGCGCGCAGCTTGGGTGTTGCCATGTTGTATAAGGGTCTGGATTGCGGAATCGTTTGCGCATTGCTGATCGCTCTGCGCCAGTCCAAGATCATGCAAGCGCAGCATCTCGCCCTGGTTCATTGCGATGCCACCGAAAATCTGCGCCAGATATTCGCCGAAACCGATCTGGAAAATAAGCTGTTCGACTTCGGTGAAATTGTCCTCGGCAGAGAGTTTTTCAGCCCAAAGCTGCATTTGTCTGAGTGCCTGCACATAGGTTGCCAACCACGCAAGGCCATGAGCGGCTGTCTGGTTCGCCTCTATCAGGTCGTTTGATACCCGACCGTCGTGAGTTACGGTCCGACGAACGGACGCCGTGGCCTTGTCAAGAACGTCATTCACGGGAGGCAGCGCGTCTGCCGCCAATTTGAGGAGGTCGCCAAGAATGATTTGCGAGCCTGTCATTGCGTGTTGTCCATCATGTGCCAATTCAACGGTCCCTTTTTCAGCTTGGGACTGACATAACCCTTTCGCAGGTGCAGCACAATAAAGATACGTTTATAAGCGGTAATTTGATCGATAATTGCGCGGATGAATTTTCGTGCGCTCGGTTGGATTGTTGATATTAGAGACAAATGGATATGTTTTTCAGTTTCATCACGCCCGAACAAATGATGTTCGCCTTCGCCATTGCTATGGTCGCGGGGTTCATCAAAGGGGTAGTGGGCTTTGCCATGCCGTTGGTTCTGATTTCGGGCTTGATAACCTTCTTACCGCCCGACGTCGCCTTGGCCGGCTTGATCCTGCCTACGGTCACGACCAACCTGTTTCAGGCTCTTCGTCAGGGTGTCAGGGCCGCGTGGGCCTCTACGAAGCTGTTCAAGGTATTCCTGATCGCGGGAGGGGTGGCCCTTGTTGCATCGGCGCAGATGGTACGCTTCTTGAATGCGCAAACGATGTTGCTGGTCATTGGCGTGCCGATAACGTTTTTTGCTCTTTGGCAAATCACGGGGCGCAGTTTCACTCTTGCCCAGCGGTCATCAAAAATCGAGGTTTTGATCGGTGGATTCGCCGGGGCCATCGGAGGTGTATCGGGCGTATGGGGGCCCCCGACGGTGGCATATCTGACGGCCCTAGGGACGCCCAAACACGACCAAATGCGCGTTCAGGGCGTGGTCTACGGGCTTGGGGCCATTGCGCTTATGTTCGCGCATATCGGGTCCGGCGTTTTGAACCGCGAAACGCTACCATTTTCGATTTCGTTGGTCCTGCCGGCTTTGGGGGGCATGTGGTTGGGTGCCCAGATCATGGATCGAATCGACCAGGCATCATTTCGCAAGGCCACGCTTTTCATTTTGTTGGTGGTGGGCGCAAACCTGGTCAGACGCGGACTGTTTGCTTGAAACTACTGCCCTTGCCGGCTGACGGTGACGCCGGAGACATCTTCGATAAATGTAACGATGCGGGTTTTTACAGCATCATCCTTTATCGCGGCCAAAGCGCTGACAATTTCCACGCTCGGGTCTGATTTTGGTGTTTCGCTCTGTTCGTCATGCAGGCCTTCGAAAAAATACGAAGGCGTCACGTCAAGTATCTGGGAAAGTTCAAATAGCCGGCTTGCAGCCACACGGTTGGAGCCGATTTCATACTTTTGAATTTGTTGGAAAGATAGATTCAACTTCTTGGCGACATCAGTTTGGGACAGTCGACGCAATGTTCTAACTTGTTTTAGCTTTTTCCCGACATGGATATCTACTGGGTGGGACATGTCATTAATACCTCTGGTTGTTATTGGGATAGTCATCCCCAAAACTCTCTTTACGATCAATTGGATAGTTTCGTTCAATTTCAGGTTACATATGTACCATTGATGTATTATACAATCGTTATCGATGTATTATTTATTTACCGTCAGAGACTTTTATGAGCGATGATCTCCAGAACGTTGTGGATGAGGTGGGCGAAAGCAAAGTTCCGGCTTTGCTTTATGAAATGATGCGTTCCTTCACCGTTCTGGCCAGAACGTTGAACCTTAGCCATACGGTGCGTGAGCTTAACAGCACGCGCCAAACCGTCCGCCGTCATATCGCTCAGCTTGAAGAATTGATGGGGGCCACGTTATTCGCTGTCGATGACCGCAGATATCACCTGACGGCGCGCGGGGAAGAAGCTTTGCCCGAAGCGTTGGAGATCATGGCGCGGTGCAAGACCTGGGCTTTGGGCGATCTGCGCAGTGTGGGCGGATTGATGCGATTATCGCACGAGCATCCAAACGGCTGGGCTTTCTATCAGCAGCAACAGTCGCTGACCCAAATCTGGGGAGAGGAATCGCCCATTCTACGCAAAGTGTTCCATGCTTGGTGTTCCAGCCGGGGAGAACTTGAGCATCCGGAGTTTCAGTCCTTGCGGCCCTATATATTGGTTTATCGCGATTCGCCGCACGGATGGATCTGCACAGAGCTGGGGCAAGAATCGTTTTATACCAGATGGTGGGGGTGGAAGATTGCGCGCAGCAGTATTGGACGCCCGTTGCGACAGTTCCCGGGAGGCTCGGAATTTGAGGCGATGTTGACCGGGCCCTTTCGGGAGGTCCGGGCAAATGGCGGTGTCCGATTGGACGAAGTGGTCACGCAGATTCCACGACGTGAGGGTGAAAAACCTACACCCTTGGCATATAAGAGACTCTTGTTGGCCAGTCGTTTTCCTGACGGAAGCTTTGCGTTGATTGCTGCGATCGACAGATCACGGGTGATATCAATCTCAGGCCTGGACCAAAGCACGCTTGCCGCCATGCCTGCCGATGCCGTCGTGTCAATTTGAGGTGCTTCATGAAAGGCAAGCCAGACTCATAAAATTGGGTTAAACTTCGAACTCTATTGGATCGAAGGAGACCGCAAGTGACGTTACAAAGTTTTCAAGACGATCAACGGTTCGCAGCAAATTGTACAGCGCTGCTACAGAGCGCGGGGATTACCGTAACCATCGGTTACGACTTTGACAGCTATAGGAAAATTCTTGGGAAAGCACGCCCGGACCATGTGCTCGGCATGCCGTTCGACCCTGAGCTGCATACCCTGACGCAGAGAAATGCGTTTTGGGTAATCGGGCACAACAGCAAGGGTGAAGTCATGCACACCCAGGCGATGCGTTTGCTGGATTTGCAAGGGGCCAACCTCGCCGAATATATGCGGTGCTCATACAAGGACTTCCCGCCGCCTGGTGTGGATATCGATTTGCAACGCTCGCGTTACCGTCCGGGGCCGGGCGCGCACCGCATCTCGGGCCAGGTTTGTTATCACGGAGAGTTTTGGGTTGGCACCACGCCGCGTGAATTCCGCAATGTGGGGTTATCGTCCGTGTTGGGACGATACGCATTCTGGCAAGCGATTCAACACTGGAAGCCGGACCATGTCGTCGCTTTCATGCAAAATTCAGTTGTCTACAAAGGGTTTCCCGCGCGGCACGGTTATATGCATACCGAACCAGGTGCGCTGCATTGGTTCCTGACCGGACAAGACGTGCCCATCGAGGGTTTCATGTCTTATATGGGAAGCGATGATTTGCAGTATATACTGGATATGCCGCTTTCTGGCCTGGCAGCCTGATCGTCTTGTGCAGAAGCCGCGACATCAAGCGGCTTCTGCTAAGATGATGGCTATCAACCGATGGCTGCAGCTTTTACGTCTTCGTCGATGTATGGCATGTATTGCTCGAAGTTTTCCGAGAACATTTTCACCAGTTTGGCGGCCTGGCGGTCATAGGATTCCGGATTGTCCCATGTGCGGCGGGGATCCAACAGAATATCCGCAACCCCTGTGACCGAAACCGGTACCTCGAACCCAAAATTCGGGTCTTTGCGATATTCTACACCGGCAAGCGCCCCTTCGAGCGCTGCGGTTAATAGCGCGCGGGTCGCCTTGATCGGCATCCGGCTGCCGATACCGTGTGCGCCGCCTGTCCATCCTGTGTTGACCAGCCAGCACGTGGCACCGTGGGTCGCGATCTTTTCACGAAGTAGATTGCCATAGACCTCGGGGCGGCGTGGCATGAATGGTGCGCCAAAACAGGTCGAGAACGTAGGCTCCGGTTCGGTTACTCCCCGTTCGGTGCCCGCGACCTTGGAGGTGAAGCCAGACAGGAAGTGATACATTGCCTGCGCCGGGGTCAGACGCGCGATGGGTGGGAGCACGCCGAACGCATCGCACGTCAGCATGATGATGTTCTTAGGGTGGCCGCCGGTCGCCTTGGTCGATGCATTGGAGATATAGTGCAGCGGGTAGGCGCAACGCATGTTCGCTGTCAGGGAGTCGTCATTGAAGTCCAGCTCTTTGGTCTCTTCATCAAAAATCATGTTTTCGATGACGGTGCCGAACTTTTCGGTGGTCGCATAGATCTCAGGCTCGGCTTCGCGGCTTAGGCTGATTGTTTTGGCATAGCACCCGCCTTCGAAGTTAAAGGTGCCGTGGTCTGACCAACCATGTTCGTCATCCCCTATCAACGTCCGGCCCGGGTCGGCCGACAACGTTGTTTTTCCCGTCCCGGACAGACCGAAGAACACTGCGGTATCAACCGGATTGCCGGTAGCGTGATTGGCCGAACAATGCATCGGCATGATATCTTTTTCAGGCAGTAGATAGTTCAAAAGCGTAAAGACGGACTTCTTGTTCTCGCCCGCGTATTCTGTGCCCCCGATCAAGATCATTTTCTTGTCAAAATTCATGGCGATCACGGTTTCAGACCGGCAATCGTGCTTTTCCGGATCGGCGGAAAAACTGGGGCAGTTGATCACGGTGAAATCTGCAATGAAGTCATCCAGCGCGTCACGTTCTGGCCGGCGCAGCATGTGACGGATAAATAGTCCATGCCATGCCAATTCGGTGACCATACGCACGTTGATTGCATGTCGCGGGTCGGCCCCACCGATCAAATCCTGGACGAAATAGTCGCGCCCTTCCATATGGGCAAGCATATCGCGGTAGAGCGCGTCAAACCCTTCGGGTGACATCGCGGCGTTGTTATCCCACCAGATTGTATCTGCGACACTCTCAGTTTTAACCACATGTTTGTCTTTGGGAGACCGGCCGGTGAACTTACCTGTGGTAACCAGGAAGGTTCCCCCCTTGCCAAGCGTCCCTTCGTCACGTTGCAGCGCAGCTTCGACCAGCGCGGGTTCGATCATGTTGTAATAGACATTACCTAGCCCGCTGATGCCTTGGTCTTCGAGGCGAAACTGCGGATTTACGCGGCCTAATGTCATGTGATGTCTCCTGTAGCTACGCCAATTTTTGGCGGCAAATTTTTGCACAAATGGCTAGGCCAGTGCGACCATAGTCGCCTCATAGCACGTCAATTTATGATATGAACAGGTAGCTTTGGCGCAGTTAGCGCCATCATGTCGGTGTTTATCCGTCTAGTTCGAAAACAATAGCGTCGCGCGCCGAAATACCTTGGGATTTTGCGCTTTATGTGCGTCAATTTAGCCATTCCTAACTAAATTGTGGCGAAAATACGACTATGATGGGAAGTGATTCGCACTTTGTGATTGATTCGCAGCTGTAAATTGATGATCAATAGAAGAAAAACAAATGTTAATTGAGCAGCTTAAAAAGGAAGCAGGCAATGTCAAAAATTGCGTTGGTGGATGATGACAGGAATATCCTGACGTCCGTTTCAATGACCCTCGAGGCTGAAGGTTTTGAGGTGGAAACATATAACGATGGGCAAGCCGCACTGGATGCGTTCAACAAGAAATTGCCCGATATGGCGGTGTTGGATATCAAGATGCCGCGCATGGATGGAATGGATCTGTTGCAACGACTGCGTCAGAAAAGCGCGATGCCCGTTATCTTCCTCACGTCCAAGGATGATGAGATCGACGAAGTGTTGGGTTTGCGCATGGGGGCCGACGATTACGTAAAGAAGCCTTTTAGTCAGCGGTTGCTGGTGGAACGTATTCGCGCGCTTTTGCGCCGTCAGGACGCCGTCGAAACCAACGAAGTCGGAGACACCGAAGAGACAAAGGTTATCGAACGTGGTGAACTGCGAATGGATCCTCTTCGTCATGCGGTAAGCTGGAAGGGAAAAGATGTATCCCTTACAGTGACCGAATTCTTGTTGCTTCAGGCTTTGGCCCAAAGACCGGGCTTTGTTAAGTCGAGAGACCAGTTGATGGACGTCGCGTATGACGATCAGGTTTACGTCGACGATCGTACCATCGACAGCCACATCAAACGCCTACGCAAAAAAATGCGGACTGCGGACGATGAATTCTCAGCGATTGAGACACTTTATGGCATCGGTTACCGGTACAACGAAGAGTGATCTAAGCCATGGCGATTGCCGAAAGGAATTTTGTGCGAGACATGACCACACCCACCCGGGGCGGTGATGTTGTATTGGGCGACGACTGGGTCGCCCCGGACAATACCGTGACTGATGAATTGCAACAGAAACGCGCCCGTCGCGGGATATTCTCGCTACGCGCGTCGCCGTTGACGCGGAAAATCATCACGTTCAACCTGATCGCACTGAACGTGCTTGTCGCGGGTATTCTATACCTTAACTCTTCCCGGGACAGCCTGGCGGTTCAGCGAGGCGCGTCGTTGGTCGCTGAAGCTGAACTGATTGCCGATGTTTTCGAAGCGCAACTGCCTGTCGGTACCAATGTCAACCTGGCTACGCTGGATGTAGCGGGCAGCCTGGCACAGCTTGACCTGCGAACCGGCATCGAAGTTTTCGTACTTGATGTTAATGAAACGCTTTTGGCCCAGACCGCAGGCCGTGCTGTGCAAACCGGTGGCACAACACCACGGGCGAACAAGACCTGGCTTACCGATGGGCTAAGCTGGCTATGGTCCACGATCTCGGGCCCGTTTGACATAAGTGTCAACCCAAAACAGATCCCGGTCGAAGAACAGCTAAAGCCCATTGCGGTCGCTGCGCTTGGGGGCGGCACACAAATTCGGAATAACTTTGATGTGGCTGGGGGAAATCTTTTTACGGTCGCTACTCCGATCTTACAAAACGGTACGCCAATCGGTGTCATCGCCGTAAGTTCTGCGGCTGGCGAGATTGACAGGCTTGTTCGGGCGGAACGCGAACGCGTGCTGCAAATGTTTGTGATCGCGACGTTGGTCTCGATTGGGCTTAGCCTTGTTCTGGCATCGACTATTGCGAACCCGCTTGCCGATCTTGCTGCAGCCGCCGAACTGGGTCGCGACAAGGATGCGCGCAAAATGAACCCTGGCCGTATACGTATCCCTGATCTTACCGCGCGCCCCGATGAAATTGGCCGGCTTTCCGGTGCTTTGCGCGGTATGGTTTCTGCGCTTTACAACCGTATAGACGGGAACGAACAATTTGCCGCTGACGTCGCTCACGAAATCAAGAACCCGTTGGCGTCGCTGCGGTCGGCGGTCGGTACGTTGCGGCTGATCAAACGCGAGGATCAGCGCGAAAAGCTGCTGGACGTGATCGATCACGATGTGCGCCGGCTCGACCGGTTGGTCAGTGATATCTCGAACGCTTCGCGTCTGGACAGCGAACTGGTCAAAGAGGAGGAGGAACCCTTTGATCTGCTGACAATGATCGACAATCTCGGTCAGTATCTAGGGGATGACGCCCGGAAGCGCGGCATTGATTTCATCACCGATCTGCCTGACACCCCAATCATCGTTCACGGGTTGGAAGCGCGGTTGGCGCAAGTTTTTGTCAATCTTATCACCAATGCAGTGTCATTCTGCGAAGACGGGGATGCGATCCGGGTCTGGGCGCGCAAGCGTGAAAATCGGGTTCTGGTCGTTGTCGAAGACACCGGACCAGGCATTCCGGATCAAGCGTTGACAAAAATTTTCAAACGCTTCTATTCCCAGCGGCCGGATGAACATTTCGGAAATAATTCCGGGCTCGGGCTGGCGATCTCCAAACAAATTGTCGAAGCTCATGGTGGTGTGATCTGGGCTGAAAATATTCGCCCAACCGAAGCTGACATTACGTCAGAACCACTTGGCGCACGTTTTGTCGTAGGTTTACCAATCTGAATTTGGTCCATGAAAACAAACGTTCATGCCACCTCAATCGCGGTCGACGGGCGCGGAGTTCTTATCCTGGGAGCATCTGGGCAGGGTAAATCCTCACTCGCCTTACAGTTGATTTCGCTTGGGGCTGTATTGGTGGCTGATGACCGCACCGATCTGGTCGAAAAGAACGGAGTGCTACACGCAAGTGCCCCCAAACCTATTGAAGGGATGATCGAGGCGCGTGGCATTGGATTGCTGGCGCTACCCTATATTCGTGACATTCCCATTTACCTCATCGTAGATTTGGATAACGATGAGACGGACAGACTTCCAAAGCCGTACTACAAAACTTTACTGGACGTCCGCATTCCCAGCTTGAGGCGCGTTAATGGCAATCACTTTCCAGCTTCTGTTTTTTTATACCTCAAGACAATGAAACAAAGTTTTGATGACTGACCCGATTGGCACGACCAGACGTATCGTCCTGGTGACAGGCCCCGCCGGGGCCGGGAGGTCTTCGACGTTGAACGTACTCGAAGACGCTGGGTTTGAGGCAATCGACAACATCCCGCTGCGGATGCTACGGGCTCTTTTGGACGCTCCGGGGCAATTGCGCCCCATGGCCTTGGGGATAGATCCGCGAAACCGTGACTTTTCGACGGATATGATCGCAGAATTGCTGATGCAGATGAGAAGTCTTACCGACGTAAGTGTCGAGCTGCTGTATCTCGACTGCGCGACAGACGTGCTTTTGCGTCGATTTTCCGAAACCCGCCGGCGTCACCCCATGGCGGATTCCGATAGTCCGGTCGAAGGCATACGCCGCGAAAAAGAATTGTTGGCACCGATCCAAGCGATGGCTGACGTGCTGATCAACACCACTGAACTCAATGTCCACGAGCTCCGCCGCGAAGTCGAGCATTGGTTCGCACGCGATGGTCAGCATAGCCTCAACGTATCCGTTCAATCCTTCTCCTACAAAAGAGGCCTCCCCCGCAGTGCCGACATGGTCTTTGATTGCAGATTTTTGCGAAACCCGTTTTGGGAACCGTCGTTGAGGCAATTGAACGGGACGAACGTCGAGGTTGCTAGATATGTGAGCGAAGACCCGCTTTTTGCGCCGTTTTCCCAACAGGTCCTCGATCTCAGTCTTTTGATCTTGCCCGCTTGCAAGACTGAGGGCAAATCCCATATCTCTCTTGCGTTTGGTTGCACCGGCGGGCAACACCGCTCTGTTACCTTGGCAGAGTTTCTGGCTTTGAGGCTTGCGAAAGAAGGCTGGCAGGTGTCAATAAGGCACCGCGAGCTGGGTCAAAATTTACAGGAAGAGAAGCGGCATTGATAGGAATCGTGATAGTCGCACATGGCGGATTGGCCAGAGAGTATTTGGCCGCGATCGAACATGTCGTTGGATCGCAGGCCGGCGTTCGTGCGATTTCCATTCAAGCGGATGATGATCGAAGCGCCAAGGAGCGCGAGATTTGTCAGGCGGCCGATGATGTGGACACTGGCAACGGTGTGGTCGTCGTCACCGATCTGTTCGGAGGATCCCCGTCGAACCTAAGCCTGCTTGCCTGTCGTCCGGAAAATCGCAGGATTCTCTACGGTGCCAATCTTCCAATGTTGATCAAACTCGCAAAGTCCCGGGACTTTGATGTTCCTGATGCGGTACGCGCGGCGTTGGCAGCAGGAAGAAAGTACATTGATAGTCAGAACGTCAGTGCAGATTAACAAGGCTAATAGACTATGACCCAAATATCTTTGAAAATTGTAAACGAAAAAGGGCTTCATGCCCGTGCATCCGCTAAACTGGTTGAAGTCGTAGAAGCTTTTGATGCCCGCGCCGAAGTCTGCAAAGATGGAATGTCGGCTTCCGGCGATAGTATCATGGGATTGTTGATGCTGGCGGCGTCCAAGGGCACGACAATCGACGTGCAGTTGTCCGGCCCAGACAAAGACGCCTTGGCCGAAGCATTGACAGCCCTGGTCGCCGACAAGTTTGGTGAGGGTAATTGAGCATTGTGAAATACACTCCAGAAGCCGCGATCTGCGTTCGGGAAGCGTTCTATGATGGATGAAGCGCAAACGACGCTTCCCGCTGAAACGCGCCTTTCATCAGATGAAGGCGTGAAATTCACGAAGTATGACCGAAGCAGCCTGTCTTATGCGTCCACATTCGATCATCCGATCAAATCGGGGGTGATCAGTCTGATAGAGCTTTTGACCGGTCGATTGACTGTCCTGCGGCTGATCCGAAAATTTGAAAAACAAGGAGCCCCGACGGGGCAGGCATTTTGGCGTGCCGCGCTCGATACGATGGGAATTAATCTTACGACGCCACAGGCGCAACTGAACCGCATTCCTGAAACCGGCCCGGTGATCATCGTCGCGAACCATCCTCATGGCATGGTCGATGGCATGATCTTTGCTGATCTCATCGGGCGCGTCCGGTCGGACTACCGCATTCTGACCCGGTCGCTTTTGACATCTATCGACGAAGTCGCAGGGAGCTATATGATCCCCGTACCCTTCCCGCATGACCCCGACGCGCAGCGCAAGGGTGTGGAAATGCGGGCAAAGGCAATGAAGCATCTCCAAGCTGGTGGCGTCGTGGCGCTTTTCCCATCTGGGGTGGTGGCGGCTTCTCAAACGTTTTTCGGACCAGCGGTTGAAGCGGAATGGAACGTCTTTACCGCAAAGATGATCAGGCGGTCCGGGGCGCAGGTGGTGCCCATGAAATTCCCTGGTCAAAACAGCCGTGCCTATCAGATTGCCAATAAACTTTCACCGATGCTGCGACAGGGCCTGCTGCTGCACGAGATCGTCCATGCGTGCAACAAACCCCAGGGTCCAATTGTCGGGCATCCCCTGACCCCAGATCAAATCGCCACCCATGGGCAAGATCCGCGCGGCTTCATGGCCTGGCTAAGGTCACACACGCTTTCTCTTGAAAATTGATTCCAATTCCAGATGGTTCTAAATCCCGGGGGCTTGGGGGCTGGCCCCCAAACTGGATATGCACCCGGCGTTCACCGGGTCGGTACCGGAGTGTCTCCGCGGTAGTCATAGAACCCGCGTTGAGATTTCCTGCCAAGCCAGCCGGCCTCGACATACTTTGTCAGTAAGGGGCAGGGGCGATATTTCGTATCCGCCAAGCCGTCGTGCAAGACGTTCATGATGGCCAGACACGTATCAAGCCCTATGAAATCCGCCAGCTCCAGCGGACCCATGGGATGGTTCGCGCCAAGTTTAAGTGAACTGTCTATCGATTCCACAGACCCGACGCCTTCATACAAGGTATAGACAGCTTCATTGATCATCGGCATCAAGATGCGGTTAACGATAAACGCGGGGAAATCCTCGGCCGTCGCCGCGGTTTTTCCCAGTTTTTCGACCACGGCGCGGCAGGATGCAAAGGTCTCCTTGTCCGTGGCAATGCCGCGGATCAATTCAACCAGCTGCATCACTGGGACGGGGTTCATAAAGTGAAATCCCATAAATTTCTCGGGCCGCTCTGTCCTGCTGGCCAGACGGGTGATCGAGATCGACGATGTATTTGACGTCAAGATCGTGGTCGGTTTCAGGTGAGGGATAAGGTCCTCGAAAATAGCTTGCTTTACCGTTTCGCGCTCTGTGGCAGCTTCTATGATAAGATCACTTTGCCCCAAATCACTCAGCGTCTGCGTCGTCTTGATCCGCGCAAGCGCGGCGTCACGGTCAGGCTCGGTCACTTTTCCTCGTCCGACCTGACGGTCAAGGTTGCCGGTAATTGTATCAATAGCCTTCTGAAGCGCCTCCGCGCTGACATCGGTCAACAGCACGTCATATCCTGCCAGCGCCATGACATGGGCGATACCGTTGCCCATCTGTCCCGCGCCCACGATGCCGATTGTTTGGATGTCCATGCACTGCTCCTTGCTATCCCCGCATACCATAGGGCCTGCGGCAAGGTACCCGCAAGAGCGGGTTATCCCGACAAGTTTGCAAAAATTCAATCTTTAACGGAATTGAAGTACCCTCAACCGATGGTCGCTTCCGGGTATCAATAAAGGATTGGGAATAATGACCTACAATGCGAGAGGGCCGGGGGCTCTCGACTATTTTCCGTGTCGGTATGGAATGTCGAGGTTGCTGTTCCGCGGGCCTAAATCAAAGCTGGATCATCCTTATCTGGCGTTTATCGGCGGAACAGAAACCTATGGACGATTTATAGCTGACCCATTCGTTGCTCTGGTTCAGAAAAAAACCAATATCTGTTGTGCGAATTTTGGCTACTTAAACGCTGGAACGGACGTGTTGTTCGGCGACCCGTCTATCCAGGACGCGATTGCGAATGCTGATGGCACCGTGGTCCAGATTGTCGGCACCCAGAATATGACAAACCGATTTTATACGGTTCACCCCCGCAGAAACGACCGGTTTGTCGCCCCGTCCGCTGCGCTAAAGCGGCTGTTCCCCGAGGTTGATTTTGCGGAATTCCACTTCAACAAGCATCTTTTGCAGACATTACGCAGATTATCGGTAAGCCGTTTTGAGGTTGTGCGCGAAGAACTGCAGGCGAGTTGGGTAAACCGAATGCAGGAAAGGTTAAGAGAGATACAGGGTAAAGTATTCCTGCTCTGGTTTGCTGAACCGGAAACAGCGGGTTCAAGCCGGACGGACGCCGGGTTAGGGGCTGACCCGCTGTTCGTGACGCCCGCCATGATAGATGACGTTCGCACCCATGCAGACAGGCTGGTGTACGTCGTTCCATCGCCGTTGGCTCAGCTGGAAGGTTTAAAGGGGATGTTCTTCGACCCGTTCGAGGCACATATCGCCCGTGAAATGCCCGGGGTGCGAGCTCACACGGAAGCTGCAGAGGCGATTGTCGGCGCGCTGAACGACGTCTTATGAGAAGCGAAAGGCCCGCATCACAATGTGCGGGCCCTTCATGATGAAACGGTCGTTTACAGCTTTTCTATCAGCTCTGGCACGGCTTCGAACAGATCGGCAACAAGGCCGTAGTCGGCCACCTGAAAGATAGGTGCCTCTTCGTCCTTGTTGATCGCGACGATGATCTTGCTGTCTTTCATGCCCGCCAGGTGCTGGATGGCACCCGATATGCCGACTGCAACATATAGCTGCGGCGCGACAACTTTGCCGGTTTGCCCCACCTGCCAGTCGTTCGGGGCGTAGCCCGAATCCACCGCAGCACGCGAAGCGCCGACAGCGGCCCCGAGCTTGTCGGCGAGTTTTTCGATCAGCGCAAAATCCTCTTCCGACCCGACGCCACGTCCGCCCGATACCACAACCCCAGCAGAGGTCAGTTCGGGTCGATCGCTTGCGGCAACGTGATCTTCGACCCAAGACGACAGGCCAGGGTCAGACACGGCCGACACGGTTTCGACAGACGCAGACCCACCTTCACCGGCGGCATCAAAGGTCGAGGTGCGGAAGGTAATGACCTTTTTCGCATCAGAGGACTTTACCGTCTGGATCGCGTTGCCCGCATAGATCGGGCGTTCAAACGTATCCGCATCTATAACGCCGGACGCATCGGAAATAATCATGACATCCAGCAATGCAGCCACGCGAGGCATTACGTTCTTTGCATCCGTCGTCGCTGGCGCAACGATATGGTCGTATGCATCCGCCATCGATACGATCAACGCAGCCGTGGATTCTGCCAGGCGGTGTCCCAGCGTGGCATCTTCTGCGACCAGCACTTTTGCAACACCGTCAATCTTGGCAGCCGATGCGCCAGCGGCGGCGGCAGAGCTACCGGCACACAGAACGGTCACATCGCCAAGCTTTTTCGCTGCCGTTACAGCCTTGGCTGTGGCGTCCATTGCCAATTCGCCATCTGTTACTTCTGCAAGGAGTAGAACAGCCATTATACAGCCCCCGCTTCTTTAAGTTTTGCGACCAGCTCATCAACAGAGTCGACCTTGATACCGGCGGCACGTTCAGAGGGCTCAACCGTTTTAACGATCTCGAGGCGATTCTCGACCTCGACGCCGTAATCAGCCGGGGTCTTTTCATCCAACGGCTTTTTCTTGGCCTTCATGATGTTTGGCAACGACGCGTAGCGGGGTTCGTTCAAACGCAGGTCGACCGTGACGACAGTCGGCATGGAAACCTTGATAGTTTGCAATCCACCGTCAACCTCGCGGGTAACAACCGCATTGTCGCCGTCGATTTCGACCTTTGACGCGAAAGTCGCCTGCGACCAGCCCATGAGGGCGGCCAGCATCTGACCGGTGGCGTTCATGTCATTGTCGATTGCCTGCTTGCCACAGAGCACCAGACCGGGGTTCTCTTCCTCGACAATGGCTTTCAGGATCTTGGCAACAGTCAGCGGTTCGATGTCATTGTGAACATCGTCAGTCGCCACCACAAGGATCGCGCGATCGGCACCCATCGCCAGCGCAGTCCGCAGCGTTTCTTGCGATTGCTTGACGCCAATGGATACGACCACGACTTCTTCGACCTGACCGGCCTCTTTCATGCGGATCGCTTGTTCGACGGAAATTTCATCGAACGGGTTCATCGACATTTTTACATTGGCAAGATCAACACCCGTTCCGTCCGCTTTTACACGTACTTTAACGTTATAGTCGATCACGCGCTTAACAGGTACCAATACCTTCATCAGCGTTATCTCTCCTCGGTTGACGACTCGGGGTTTGGGGCCGAGTCATTTTCTCTCATGTTGGTGTAACGAAGCTTGGCGATGCAAAACAGCCAAAAAACGGCGTTTTAGCGTCTTCCGACGCGGCGTTGTGTTGAACGAAAACTATCTGTTTGCACCTGGAACCCATAAAACGTCGTCTTTTCCCCCGTTGTTCGACGCGCGTGCCGCGACAAAAAACCAATCGCTGAGGCGGTTCAGATACTTCACAGTTACGGTATTGATATTTTCTTGTTCTGCCAACAACACCGTCAGACGTTCAGCGCGGCGCGCGACGGTCCTGCACACATGAAGATGCGCAGCCAATGCGGTCCCGCCCGGCAGGATGAAACTGCGCAACGGTTCGAGGTCAGCATTCATCACGTCAATTTCTTGTTCCAGACGTTCTACCTGGGCCGTCACCAGACGCAGAGGGGGATATTCCGCCTGTTCATCCTTTTCCATATCAGGGCGACACAGGTCTGCCCCCAAATCGAAGAGATCGTTCTGAATACGTGACAAAGCCGCGTCGGTTTCGCCTTTGGCATCTAACCGCGCCACACCTACAAAACAGTTCAGCTCGTCGGACGTGCCGTAAGCTTCGACGCGCGAACTGTGTTTGGCAACGCGTTCTCCGTTACCCAAGGCTGTGTCGCCCTTGTCACCTGTGCGGGTGTAGATCTTGTTAAGAACAACCATCAACCTATGCCTTTTTTTAGGTAAACATATATCACAATCAAAATCACTGCGATGAACTGCGCGATCAGCCTGAGGCGCATCAGCTTGTTGGAATTGCGTTTGTTGAATTCACCGCCGCTGGCGAAACCACCCAAGCCAAGCACCAGAATGATCACGACCGCTATGACGGCGATGACGACAAGGATGAACAGCGGATCAGCAGGCATGAGAATTCCTCCATTGTTATGGATGGTGTAACGGCGCAACAGCCCTGTGCAACATCAAATTACCGTGCGAGGACCCAGTCCAGCGTCCGTGTGGGCAGAACACGCCGCAGAATCCCGGAAATATACGTTGGTGTCGTGACATAATAACGCGGCCGGGGGCGGGGTGATTCAAGCGCATGAACCAGCTTTTTCACCACCGCTTCGGGAGGCAGCTCGAATGTATCGGGGCCGCGGCTTTGATACAGGCGCTTGCGCAACTGGGCCTCGTACTGCGTTTTGCGTGGGGAATTCTCCCAATCTATCCAACGTTCGAAATGTGGAATGGAATTCACCCTGATCTTGGATGTGACCGGGCCTGGCTCAATCAGAATAACCCGGATATTGCTGCCGCGCATCTCTAGCCTCAGCGTATCGGTCAGGCCTTCAAGGGCGAATTTGGTGGAATTGTACGCGCCTCGCCAGGGTAACGCGACCAGCCCCAGCACTGACGAGCAGTGAACAATGCGCCCATGACCCTGGGCTCGCATCACTGGAAGAACAAGTCGGGTCAGCTCGTGCCAGCCAAAAAAGTTACTTTCGAAAATTGCACGCAGCGCATCGGTCGGTAAATCCTCAACGGCCCCGGGGGTCGCGTGCGCGCCGTTGTTATAGACTGCGTCCAGTGACCCGCCCGTCGTGTCCAATACCTGAGAAAGCGCAGTGTGGATCGTTGCGGTATCCGTATAGTCAAGAAGGGGGCTTTCGAACCCTTCGGCTTTGAGCCGGTCGCAATCAACTTGCTGGCGACATGTGGCGAATACGCGCCATCCCCGGGCGCGCAGGCCGCAGGCGGCAGCATAGCCAATGCCCGAAGAACAGCCAGTAATCAGAATCGTTTTGACGGTCATAAAAAAAGAGCCTCTTGCTAGAGGCTCTTTGTCACTTTTGATAGGGAGTTAGCAATGTCGCTTAGCTGCGGGTCAACAAAAAGTCTGCCATCCAACCTTCGGAGCCGCCATCAACCGAGCGCAACTTGACCCAACCGTCGCCATTGTCCTGGATAACTTCTACCATGTCACCACGACCCATTTTTGCAACGACACCGTAGTCGGTGCCAGGGCCGCCGCGCAGGTTAACCCGGTTACCGTTTACCGAACGAATATCGGCTGTGGCGTTCACATCGTTGGACTTAGCTACAGTTTCGTTAGAGGTGTCGGTGGTTTGCAGGACAGCAGGGGACGCTGCTGTGGAGCTGGACCCGGAAGCACTAACGGGCACATATGCCGCATTCGTGACAAAGGCTGCGTTTTTTGCACCGGTGTTGTTACGGGCCGCGGTCAAGTTCAGCGCAACGCGCTTTACGTCGTTGTTGCCATAGCCCTTAGGCGTTGTATCAACCGGCTTGACCTTAGTTGCTACCGTGGTGGCGCTGGGTTCATCATGACTGGTAAGCCGTAAAATGATGTTTCTTTGGGTTGCATCATTCGCTGCAAGAGTTTGGCTAGCAGGCTTGAAATCCGTACCGCCGCTCATCTCGAAAAAAGCCCAGCCTAAGAAGCCGAATGTTAGTAAGATAAACTTTGTCATGGCAGTGTCCCCAAATCAGCATATTTTTGAGAGCGCGACATTTGATCCGTGCCGATCTCTCTTGGGTTACTAACCCCATAGGCGGAAAACGGTTCCAAATTGATTACAACGTTGCAGTACAGCGACAGTTGATCTTATGTTGAATGGTTGCGCCACAAACAGCCGCTTGCCGCTTCACCCGCGCTTGGCTAAACAGCTTGGATGTCTGATATTACCACGCCGCCAGAGCTTGACCCTCGTAATACCACCGAACCGTTGCGCCTGGCGCTTGGGGATAGGTATCTCACCTATGCATTATCGACAATTATGCACCGTGCTCTGCCGGATGCACGTGATGGGCTAAAGCCCGTACACCGGCGAATCCTTTATGCGATGCGCGAACTGCGGCTCAATTCCACCGGAGGTTTCCGGAAGTCTGCAAAAATTTCCGGCGATGTGATGGGGAACTATCACCCGCACGGTGATGCCGCGATTTACGACGCCATGGCGCGTTTGGCGCAGGATTTTAACGTGCGCTATCCACTGGTCGACGGTCAGGGTAATTTTGGCAATATCGACGGTGATAACCCAGCCGCAAGCCGCTATACTGAGGCGCGGATGACCGCCGTAGCCGAAGCGATGCTGGAAGGATTGAACGAGAACGCGGTCGATTTTCGTGAAAATTACGATGGCACCCTTACCGAACCGGTGGTCCTGCCTGCCCAGTTTCCCAATCTGTTGGCAAATGGGTCGTCGGGTATTGCCGTGGGCATGGCAACCAACATCCCGCCGCACAATATCTCGGAACTGGTAGATGCCTGCATCCATCTGGTCAAAACACCTGATGCGCGCGACGATACGTTGTTGAAGTTCGTGCCAGGCCCGGATTTTCCCACCGGCGGGATCATTGTCGAGCCGCCTGAAAATATCGCCAACGCCTACCGTACCGGCAAGGGCGGCTTTCGGTTGCGCTGTCGTTGGGAAGTCGAAGATCTGGGGCGCGGCGTCTGGCAGATTGTCATCACTGAAATCCCGTATCAGGTTCAAAAGTCGAAGCTGATAGAAAAGATCGCCGAACTGATCCAGACCAAGAAAATTCCGATACTGGGTGATGTTCGTGACGAGTCCGCGGAAGATATCCGTCTGATTATCGAGCCAAGGTCAAAGAACGTTGACCCTGACGTCCTGATGGGCACGCTGTTCCGCAGCTCCGACCTTGAGGTACGGTTCTCGCTGAACATGAACGTCCTGATCGACGGGCTGACGCCCAAGGTTTGCTCGATGAAGGAGGTGCTTCAGGCGTTTCTGGATCACCGACGCGAGGTGCTACAGCGCCGATCAGCACACCGGATGGAGAAAATAGACCACCGTCTGGAAGTTCTGGAAGGCTTCATCATCGCGTTCCTGAACCTTGACCGGGTGATCGATATCATTCGCTACGATGACGACCCCAAAGCCGCCTTGATGGCCGAGGATTGGGGTAAGGATCATGTGCGCGCGACAAGCGAGGCTGATTACCTTTCGCCAGCGCCGACAACGGAAAATTCGCTAAGTGAAGTTCAGGCGGATGCGATTCTGAACATGCGCCTGCGCTCCTTGCGCCGTCTCGAAGAGATCGCGCTGCTGCGCGAGCAGTCGGAACTGATGGAAGAGCGGTCCGGTCTTGAGGACTTGCTGGATAACGTGAGTTTGCAATGGAACACCATTGTGGACCAGCTTCGCGCGACGAAAAAGCAATTTGGTAAAGACTGGATACTCGACGGCAAGAATGTCGGGCGCAGACGGACATCATTCGCCGAGGCCGGCGTGATCGAAGACGTGCCTCTTGAAGCGATGATCGACCGTGAGCCTATCACAGTCGTCTGTTCCCAAATGGGTTGGATCCGCGCCATGACCGGCCATATCGATCTGAATCGAGAGCTGAAGTTCAAAGACGGTGACGGGCCGCGTTTTATCTTCCACGCCGAAACGACGGACCGGCTTTTGGTCTTTGGTTCAAATGGCCGTTTCTACACTGTTTCAGCCGCGAACCTGCCCGGCGGACGCGGCATGGGTGAACCCTTGCGATTGATCGTTGACCTGCCGAACGAAGTTCAGATTGTCGATATCTTCATTCATAAAGCCGAGCGCAAACTCCTTGTCGCTTCCTCTGCCGGGGATGGTTTCATCGTGCCCGAAGACGATGTTCTGGCGCAGACGCGCAGTGGCAAACAGGTGTTGAACGTACGTGGAGATGCCAAGGCGATGATCTGTGCCCCTGTCGTCGGGGATGCTGTCGCCGTCGTCGGTGAGAACCGCAAAGTGCTGGTTTTTGGGGTGGACGAGTTGCCGGAAATGGGACGCGGCAAAGGGGTGCGGTTACAGAAGTACAAGGATGGTGGACTGTCGGATGCGACTACCTTCAAACGCGAGGAAGGGCTAAACTGGCTCGATCCCGCGGGGCGCACGCGTTCGGTTGTCGATCTGGACGAATGGGTTGGCAAACGGGCGACCGCTGGGCGGATGGCCCCACGCGGATTTCCGCGCAACAATCGCTTTGGCTGACTGTAGCGTCCGGTGACAGACGCGTTATTGACCTACCCCAAAACAGCTGCCGAGGGCATGTCGGTCGATTTCGTGGGAAGGCGCGGTGCCTTGTTCTGGCTCGCCTTGAAAACCGGTTTCTTCACCATCATCACGCTAGGATTTTATCGTTTCTGGATGAAGACCAGACTGCGACGCTGGTATTGGTCGGCGATCCGCCCCGGCGGCCATCCCATGGAATATGTCGGAGAGCCTCTGGAAAAGCTGCTTGGGTTCTTCATCGCGGTGGTGATCTTGACCTTTTACATCGGTATCGTGAACCTGTTGCTGATGTTCCTGAGCTTTGCAGTGTTTTCAACTGCGTCCGTTGGATACCTCGCAAGCTTTGCCGGCGTGGTGCCGTTGTGGTTCTATGCCCGCTACCGGGCGCGGCGCTATGTCTTGTCCCGTACCCGTTGGCGTGGTGTCCGCTTTGGCCTGGAAAAGGCTGCATGGGGATACACGTGGCGCGCCGTTGCTCATTGGTGCGTGACCCTCATCAGTCTGGGCGCGCTGTGGCCGCGCATGACGTTTTACCTTGAGAAATATGTGACTGACCGGACGTATTTCGGATCAGCGAGATTGCATCAGGATGGTCATTGGTCAATGCTTTACCGGGCCGCGATCCCCTTGATCATCGCGTTGCTGCTATTGGCGGGGTCGATGGTCTGGATTTTATGGTACGATCCGGTTTTCGGTCCCGAGGGCTTGAGCCTGAGCGGCATAGCCCATGATATATTAACAGACGGTACAGTGGTGTATCCTCTTGCCCGACCGGAAAGGCTTTTGCTGGTGCCGATCGCCCTGGCTGGCATCGTCTATAGCGCGATACATTATCGCTTTGTATCCAAGCGGTTGATGGCAGGGCATAAATCGGCGGAAGGCATCACATTGGCTTCGCGGCTGAGTGGGCCACGTGTGGCATTCATCTACACATTCGGCAGCTTCATTGCCTATTCGGTTCTGGTTGTCGGCGTTGGTGCGCTTGCTATCGCTGGATTGGCCGTTTTTGGCCCGAGTGCGCTTGTGTTTCTCGACCTTGGTATCGAAGAAGCTTCTTTGGACATCCCGCAGTCCGTGGCGGTGGCTCTTTTAGTAATGTTCTATCTGGCGATATTTTTGTTGTGGAACGTGTTGTACAACACGTTTGTAACGTTTCCGCTGATGCGTCACTTGGCCAGAACCACATCATTGCCCAAGCGGTATGGCCTGCGCTACGTCAGCCAGCGCGCACGCGACGAATTTGCCGAAGCAGAGGGATTTGCCGAAGCGTTGGATGTCGGGGCCGCGATATGAGCCGGGGCTTTGACGGTTTCGGGTCCGCATATTTTGACGGAGATCGCCCTGTGGGCGAGGAAGTCAGCCTGCATCTTGCGAACCACAATCTGCAAATCGGGCTGGACGACGGAAACACGTTGTTCTGGCCCGTGAAAGACATTCGCCTTTTGCCGGACCTGGCGGGCAAAAAAGGGTACGTCCTGCGCCTTACCACAGACCCTTTGGCGCGGCTGTACCTGACCGATCGCAGTTTGATGACATTTCTGCCGACGCCGCGTGGCAAGATACCGGCCAGAGGCCGCCGCAGGTTACTAGCTTGGGCTGTCGCGGCGGTTGCGGCGGTAGCACTGCAAATTGCTGTGTTGGTGCCATTGTTGGCTGATCGCTTGGCAGCGTTTATCCCTCCATCGGGTGAAAGGGCGCTAGGGGCCGCAACGCTTGATCAGATACGGCGGGTGCTGGATGATACAGGCTTGGATCCCTTGTCCTATTGCGAAAACCCTGCCGGGGTGGCTGCGTTGACCCGGATGACCAATGCCCTGAACCAAGGGAAGGATCGTCTGGAGAATCTGAGCGTTCACGTGCTGGATCACCCGATGGCGAACGGGTTTGCGCTGCCGGGCGGTTACGTCGTGCTGTTTCGCGGGCTGATCGACCAAGCCGAAAGCCCGGATCAGATCGCCGCGGTTCTTGCGCATGAAATGGGCCATGTCTGGACACGGGATCCGACCCGTCATGCGTTGCGTTCGGCTGGGTCTATCGGGGTGCTCGGGCTGGTGTTTGGCGATTTCGCCGGGGGTGCAGCGGTCCTGTTTCTGACCGAGCGGCTGATAAGCGCACGCTACAGCCAACAGGCGGAAACCGATGCGGACACATTCGGATACACCCGGTTGGGCGCGGCGAATGTGTCCCCCGCGGTGATGGGTGACATGTTTGATCTCTTGCGTGATACTGCGGGCGACACAAATCAATTGTTGGCGCATTTTCTAAGTCACCCGACGCTGTCGCAGCGCATAGATGCAGCACGGGCAGCGGTAGATGCCTCGCGCAGTTACACCCCGATTCTGGACGATACTTCCTGGGCAGCTTTGCAAAAGATATGTGACTAAAGCGGGTCTGCCTTCAACCATACCCCACCTTCAGGGCGCAGGGTCAGTATCATCACCGGCTCGGGGTCCTTGCCGGGCACAGGCGTAAATCTGAAGCGGGACAGAAGCGTCGCAAGAATGATCACCGCCTCTTGCAAGGCAAAGCTTGCCCCGATGCAGATGC
The DNA here is from genome assembly GCF_056859255.1 of Sulfitobacter sp. L-8. Taxonomy (NCBI): domain Bacteria; kingdom Pseudomonadati; phylum Pseudomonadota; class Alphaproteobacteria; order Rhodobacterales; family Roseobacteraceae; genus Sulfitobacter; species Sulfitobacter sp. L-8. Next base: position 2,154 of record NZ_JBSXOD010000036.1, on the reverse strand, counting down.
GCGGGCCGTCCCCAAACGGCAGATACGCGTAACGGTCGATATTCTTGCGATCATCGAATCGTTCTGGTCGAAAAGCATCGGGATCGTCCCAAAGCAGCTTGTTACGCCCCAAAGCATAAATTGGGATCATTACCGTATCACCGGTCCGTATTTCGCGGCCTCCCAATGTGTCAGGCCTGCGGGCGCTGCGCGAGATGATGCCTGCAGGCGGATATAGCCGCAGCGCTTCTTCGATAATTTGTCGTATATAGGGCAGGTTATCTACGTCAGAACCGGTCGCTGCACGCCCTTGCAGGACCGACTGCGCTTCTGTGCGCGCCTTTTCCTGGGTAGTCTGGTCAAAGCCCATCAGATACAGCGACCAGGCTAATGTCAGCGCAGTAGTTTCGTGCCCGGCAACGATGAAGGTCAACAGGTTGTCGCGCAATTCGGCGGTATTCATCCGGCGTTTGGTTTTGGGGTCTTCACCCTGCAATAACAGGTCCAGCAGGTCAGGGGTGCCGGTGTTGCCGCGCCGGGAACGGTCGTCGATTGCCCGGTCGGCAACCTGTTTCATCTCGCGCAGGGCCTTGCCAGACATGATGCGGCCGGGGCGGGGGACCCAATCGGGAAAGCCCAGGATATCGAATAGGCTGATCTTGCCCGCTTCGGCAATGTAATCGTCAATCGCCCCATGCACCGCATTGCGGTCAAAGGTATCATCGCCTGAAAAGGTCACGTCCGAGATAACATCGAATGTCGTTGTGACCATCTCGCCCAGAAAATCAATCGCGCGAGGCCCGGCTTGCGCAACACGCCCACACGACCGTTCGGCGGCAGCCGTCATGATCGGGGCAAGGTTCAGCACGTTGCGATGGGAAAAGGCCGGTGCTGCCGCGCGGCGCTGCCACCGCCAATGTGCGCCCTCTGCTATGAACAGAGAATCACCAATGGCTGGTTTTAACAAATTCTTGGTGACGAGCGACTTGGGATAGTCATCAAGGCGATCCAGCAGGATCGCACGGATGGCCGTAGGGTCCATCACCATGTGCCAGCGCTTGCCGGTCTTCCCAGAAACCATCGGTTGCGTGGTCGCGATTTGCGGTATGATGCTCAATATATTGCGCCGGGCCATCGACAGGCTCTTGAGGATACCCCAAGGTTCAGTGACCAGAGGCACGCGGACGGGCAGGCGTGTAGTCATTTCACATCCCTTTCGCTGTTTTCCACTGGGAAAGCATTATCATCCCACCGGAATTGCGGCAAAACATTGCACCATTTTCGACCATGCGCTATCGCATTGCGTATCTTTGCGCCGGGGAGGCTCCAAATGTTTCGTGTTTTAGCTGTCTTGTTAAGTTTCGGGGCTTTGGTTGCCTGTAACGGAGCCGCTGACCTTGATAAGGCCCCCGTGCCTTTGGGAGATTTCAAGCTTTATCATAACATCGTGGTGGCACCCAAGGTCCAAAAGCTGCCGATCAGCCGCGAGGTGAGCGAGGAGGTTCTGACCACGGCGGTCAAGAATGCCATCGCCGAAAGGTTTGATCGCTATGACGGGCAGCGCAAATATCACTTCGGAGTGAGTGTAGAGGGTTATGTTCTGGCCCCTCCGGGTATCCCCCTGGTGTTGGCTCCGAAGTCTCTCATGATCTTGAACCTGACGGTTTGGGATGACGCTTCCGGCACCAAGCTTAATGCCGAGCCGCAGCAGATCACCGTCTTTGAATCGTTTGACCAAGGGCCGATTGTAGGGTCCGGGTATACCAAGACGGCCGAGGAACAACTGAAAAACCTGAGTCAGAACGCCGCGAAGTCGATCGAGACCTATCTGGTGAAGCAGAATGAGGCCGAGGGATGGTTCAACCGCCCCGCGGATGCAGTCATAACCCGGGCACCTAAGAAGCAAGAATAAACAATATCTTAGGCAAAGGTTTGGAGATTGACCATCAAACGCTTGATTTTATGCTTCAGACCCAATACATCGCCCGCCAGATAGGGTTGGGTCTGGTGACAGGCCCTCAGTATAAAGGGCTGCACCATGGCTAAGGCAAAGTTTGAACGTAATAAACCACACGTTAACATCGGCACGATTGGTCACGTTGACCACGGCAAGACGACGTTGACGGCTGCGATCACCAAGTATTTCGGCGACTTCCGCGCCTATGACCAGATCGA
>NZ_JBSXOD010000035.1:0-149353 GCF_056859255.1 Sulfitobacter sp. L-8 | reverse complement strand
AGACTCAAGAACGCTGGAAAGCCGTTCAAAGTCGCAATCACCGCCGTCATGCGGAAACTGCTCATCTTAGCAAATACTCTGCTTCGCGAAAATCGGCCTTGGTGCGAAGTCAGGCCTTGATTTTCAAGACAGATGCTTTCCAATGGAACAATTGCCAGTGTTCCCTTTTTCCACATCTACGTCGATTCAAAGATTGGTGTCGCCGACGTGCAAGAAATGCAAAGGGCCAACCTGTCTCCAGGTTGGCCCTTTGTCTTGCGGCGACGTTCAGTGTGCCGTGGCGTTATCACCCGTCGCGGACTTATGCGCCAGCGCTGCGGCCGCTGCGGCGTCTTCAGCCTCCTGATCCCATTCAATGGGCTCAGGTTGACGCACCAAGGCGTGTTTCAAGACCTCGGATACATGTTCAACCGGAATGATCTTCAACCCGTTTTTCACGTTGTCCGGAATATCCGGCAGATCCTTCAGGTTCTCGCTCGGGATCAGTACCGTCGTAATCCCGCCTCGCAACGCGGCAAGCAGCTTCTCTTTCAACCCGCCGATCGGCATCGCATTTCCGCGCAGGGAAACCTCGCCGGTCATGGCGATATCGCGCCGGACAGGTATCTGGGTCAGCACGGACACGATTGACGTCACCATCGCCAAGCCTGCCGACGGACCATCTTTGGGCGTGGCACCGTCAGGTACGTGCACGTGAATATCCAGCGTGTCGAACTTGGGGGGTTTCACCCCAATTCTCGGGCTGATCGACCGCACGTAGCTGCTGGCGGCGTCGATGGATTCCTTCATCACGTCGCCCAACTTGCCCGTGGTCTTCATCCGCCCCTTGCCGGGAAGCCGCAGCGCTTCGATCTGCAACAGCTCACCGCCGACAGAAGTGTATGCAAGCCCGGTGACGACACCCACCTGATCTTCAAGCTCGGCCAACCCATAACGGTGCTTTTTAACGCCAAGGAATTCCTCGATGTTGTCTTCGTTCACCGTGATGCTGGTTGCATCCTTCTTGATGATCTTGGTCAGCGATTTCCGCGCAACCTTGGCGATCTCGCGCTCAAGGTTCCGCACGCCAGCCTCGCGGGTGTAGTAGCGGATCATGCTGGTCAAGGCACTGTCCTCAATGGCAAATTCCTTTGCCTTCAAACCGTGGTTCTTGATCTGCTTGGCCACAAGGTGCTGTTTCGCGATCTCGCGCTTCTCATCCTCGGTATAGCCAGACAGGGGGATAATCTCCATCCGGTCAAGCAAAGGCCCAGGCATGTTGTAGCTGTTCGATGTGGTCAGGAACATGACATTCGACAGGTCGTATTCCACCTCAAGATAGTGGTCGACGAATGTGCCGTTCTGTTCCGGATCAAGCACCTCGAGCATGGCCGAGGCAGGGTCGCCACGGAAATCCTGACCCATCTTGTCGATCTCATCGAGCAGGATAAGCGGGTTCGTGGTTTTCGCCTTTTTCAGCGCCTGAATGATCTTGCCGGGCATGGAGCCGATGTAGGTCCGACGGTGGCCGCGGATCTCGGATTCGTCACGCACGCCCCCCAGCGAGATGCGAATGAACTCGCGCCCCGTTGCCTTGGCCACCGATTTGCCAAGCGATGTCTTACCCACACCAGGAGGGCCGACAAGGCACATAATTGGCCCTTTCAGCTTGGTGGAGCGTTGCTGCACCGCGAGATATTCGACAATCCGTTCCTTAACCTTTTCAAGGCCGTAGTGATCATCGTCCAAGACTTTTTGCGCTTTGGCCAAGTCTTTCTTGGTGCGCGACTTCACGCCCCACGGAATCGACAGGATCCAGTCAAGGTAGTTGCGAACGACAGTGGCTTCGGCAGACATGGGCGACATGTTCTTGAGCTTCTTCAGCTCGGCATCGACTTTCTCCTTGGCCTCCTTGCTCAGCTTGGTTTCCGCAATGCGGGCCTCAAGCTCGGCAACTTCGTTCTTGCCCTCTTCGCCATCACCCAGCTCGTTCTGAATGGCTTTCATTTGCTCGTTCAGATAGTATTCGCGTTGGGTCTTTTCCATCTGCGACTTGACGCGTGTCTTGATCTTTTTCTCGACCTGCAGAACCGACATTTCGCCCTGCATCAGCCCATAGACTTTCTCGAGCCGCTCGGACACGCTGAGGGTCTCAAGCAAATCCTGCTTTTGTTCCACCTCAATACCCAAGTGGCCCGCAACAAGGTCGGCAAGGCGCGCCGGCTCGGAAGCTTCGGTCACCGCCGACAGCGCTTCTTCGGGGACGTTCTTCTTGACCTTGGCATACCGTTCAAATTCTTCACCAACCGACTTTAGCAGCGCCTGCGTGGTCAGGTCATCGCCGGGAATTTCGGTCAGATATTCGGCCATTGCTTCAAAATATCTGTCGTTTTCCAGATATTCGGTAATGCGTACACGTGCCTGTCCTTCAACCAACACCTTAACGGTGCCGTCGGGCAGCTTAAGCAATTGCAGAACATTGGCTAAAACGCCGGTTTTAAAGATACCGGACGCATCGGGGTCATCGACGCCGGGGTCAATCTGGCTCGACAACAGAATCTGCTTATCGTCCGCCATGACTTCTTCGAGGGCGCGGACTGATTTTTCACGACCGACAAACAGCGGTACAATCATGTGCGGGAAGACCACGATATCGCGCAAGGGCAAAACCGGGTACGACGTGTTCAGAGGCTCTAACATGCTCTTTTCCTTATACTGCAAGACGGCACTGGCCCCTATCATAGGCGACCGCACGGCCATCTCCTGTTCTGAGTAGGGTATTTGGGCACCCTACCCGCCTGATTCAATCCCCGATCGTCGGGGGCCCCTTCTTTAAACGGGGTTTGTCGCAGAATGACCCGCCTCATAGAGACAAACAAGCGCGTTTCACTTAAATTTCGTCTTTTAACTCAATTAAGGCTCGGTTTCCGACCCCGTAGGCTCCGGGGCCGGATAAGAGCGATCTGCTGGACTATCAGCTTACGGATGCATCCTCGAGGGACGGATAATCAGTATAGCCCTTGGCATCGCCACCATAATAGGTATCGGTGTTGCCTTCGTTCAGCGGGGCGTCGCGCTCCAAACGTTCGGCCAGGTCCGGGTTGGCGATATAGGGGCGGCCAAACGCGACCAAATCAGCCTTGCCGCTTTTCACCGTCTCGATCGCAAGCGCCCGGTCATAGCCGTTGTTGGCCATATACACGCCCTCAAACAGGTCACGCAGCTTGGCCAGGTTTTCCCCTTCAGCCAGTTCACGCGATCCGCCGGTCGCGCCCTCTACCATATGCAGATAGGCCAGATTGAATTGGTTCAGTTGCTTGATTACGTATTCAAACGTTTCTTGCGCGTCGTCATCGGCAATATCGTTGGCGGGCGAAAACGGTGACAGGCGCAGGCCGACATGGGCCCCATCCCATTCCTGGGTCACGGCCTCAAGAACCTCCAACAGCAGACGCGCGCGATTCTCGACCGATCCGCCGTATTGATCGTCGCGCTTGTTGGTTTTCGTTTTCAGAAACTGGTCAATCAGATAGCCGTTGGCACCGTGCACCTCGACCCCATCGAAACCCGCCTTCTTGGCCATCTTGGTGGCGTGCACATAATCCTGAACGACCCTGGAGATTTCTTCGGTATTCAGCGCGCGGGGGTCAGATGTCTGTTCAAATCCCTTTGCGGTAAATGTCTTCATGTTCGCGGTGATTGCAGAAGGTGCCACCGGAGCCTGACCATCGGGTTGCAGCGATGTGTGGCTGATCCGTCCGACGTGCCATAGCTGGACGACGATCTTGCCACCCGCCTTGTGCACTGCATCGGTAACCTTTTTCCATGCAGCCGCTTGACCATCGGTATAGATACCCGGCGTCGCAAGATAACCTTTGCCTTCGGGGCTGATCTGCGTCGCCTCGGTGATGATGATACCGGCACCGGCACGCTGGGTGTAATAGTCGACATGCAGTTCCCCGACTTCATCGGAGTCGTTGTCCGCGCGGTTACGGGTCAAGGGGGCCATCACAACGCGGTTCCTGGCCTCGATCGCGCCGACCGTCAGGGGGGTAAAAAGTGCTTCTGTCACAGGTGCATCCTTTCGATGTTATGTCTTGTCCATCAGCAATTAAGCCTAAGACGCGCCATCACAAGGATTTGTGCACCGATTTATTTTTTGACCAGGCGGTTGAACTGTTAAAGCGGCTCTATATCGCCCTGTGCCCGGGTGCTGTGAAAACCCGCTTGCCAAGCCTCAAATGTGCCTGCCGCAATCGCATCCCGCATACCTGCCATAATGTCCTGGAAATACCGCAGGTTATGCCAGGTCAACAACATCCCCGAGATCATTTCCTGGCTCCGGAATACGTGGTGCAGATAGGCGCGGCTGTAGTTGGAACAAGCAGGGCAAGAGCAGGCCTCGTCAAGCGGGCGCGGGTCGTCAGCATGCCGGGCGTTTTTGATGTTCACGACGCCATGGCGGGTAAATGCCTGCCCGGTGCGGCCTGACCGCGACGGCAACACGCAATCCATCATGTCAATTCCGCGCGCCACCGCCCCGACGATGTCGTCAGGCTTGCCGACCCCCATAAGGTATCGCGGACGGTCAACCGGCAACATATCGGTGGCAAAGTCGAGACAGCCGAACATCGCCTCTTGCCCCTCGCCCACGGCCAGGCCGCCGACCGCGTAGCCGTCAAAGCCCACGTCTATCAGTGCTTTGGCGCTTTCCTCGCGAAAATCGCGTTCCAGCCCGCCTTGCTGGATCCCGAACAGCGCATGGCCGGGGCGGTCGCCGAACGCGTCACGACTGCGCGCGGCCCACCGCATCGACAGGCGCATCGAGTCCGCGATCCGGTCGCGGTCAGCGGGCAACGCAGGACATTCGTCAAAGCACATGACGATATCAGACCCAAGCAGTTTCTGAATCTCCATCGACCGTTCCGGCGTCAGCTCGTGCTTGGATCCGTCGATGTGGCTTTTGAAGGTTACACCCTTTTCGGTAAGCTTGCGCAGATCGGAAAGGCTCATCACCTGAAACCCGCCCGAGTCGGTGAGGATGGGTTTGTGCCAATTCATGAACTTGTGCAGCCCGCCCAGGCGGTCGATGCGTTCAGCGGTAGGGCGCAACATCAGGTGATAGGTATTGCCCAACAAGATATCGGCACCAGTGGCCGCCACGCTTTCGGGCAACATGGCCTTGACTGTCGCAGCGGTGCCCACCGGCATGAACGCAGGCGTGCGAATATCGCCTCTAGGGGTCGAAATCACGCCAGTACGCGCCGCACCATCGCGGGCCTGAAGGTCGAATGAGAATTTATTCATGACAGCGCCTATAGAATGAAGCCCGTGCCTGTGCAATCGTGATCACAGCTTGCCTTTACGCCGGGGTCGCGGAAACCGACGCTGCGCAGCCGTGGTGAACGCGCTTTTTCAAAAGGAGTCGCCCGTGCCTATCGAAGATATAATCCTGGAAGTATTCCAGACCAACCTGGCCCTTGTCCTGCTGGCGTTGCTGCTGGTGGTTCTGATTTTCAAAGGGGTCAAGATCGTGCCGCAGTCAGAGCAGCATGTGGTTGAACGCTTTGGCAGGCTAAGATCGGTTATGGGGCCAGGGATCAACATGATCGTCCCGTTCATCGACAATGTCGCCCACAAGATATCGATTCTCGAACGGCAGTTGCCCACGGCGAGCCAAGACGCCATTACCCGTGACAACGTTCTGGTTCAAGTAGATACATCGGTGTTCTACCGGATCATCGAACCGGAAAAAACCGTTTACCGTATTCGCGATATCGACAGTGCAATCGCCACCACCGTCGCCGGTATCGTGCGCGCGGAAATCGGCAAGATGGATCTTGATGAGGTTCAATCCAACCGGACAGCGTTGATCACAACAATAAAGTTGCTGGTAGAGGACGCTGTCGACAACTGGGGGATAGAGGTGACGCGGGCAGAGATCCTTGATGTCAACCTCGATGCCGCCACCCGGGCGGCAATGATGCAGCAACTGAACGCCGAGCGGGCACGCCGAGCCCAGGTCACGGAAGCCGAAGGCAAGAAGCGTGCCGTCGAACTGGCGGCGGACGCGGAGCTATACGCCTCGGAACAGACAGCGAAAGCACGGCGCGTTCTTGCCGGTGCCGAGGCTTATGCCACCCAAGTGGTTGCCACGGCGATAGGTGAAAACGGATTGGAAGCCGCGCAGTATCAGATCGCTCTGAAGCAAGTCGAAGCCTTGAACGCTTTGGGCGCGGGCACCGGCAAGCAAACCATCATCGTGCCTGTTCAGGCGTTGGAAGCCTTTGGGGACGCATTCAAATTGTTGAAGGGACGGGAATAGTGGCGGCGATACTGTCGGAGTGGTGGGTGTGGGTTTCGGCGGCGTTGGTGTTGGGGCTGATCGAGGTTCTGGTGCCGGGCAGTATCTTCTTGGGCTTTGCACTGGGGGCGCTTGCCATGGTGCCGTTGGTGTTGATCATACCTGTTATCAACGGTCCGCTGGCGCTGGCCGTGTTCGCGGGCCTGTCATTGGCGGCCTGGATCATTCTGCGGGTTTCCTTTCGGCGGCAATCCAGCGGGGCACGTATTGTGTCACGCGATATCAACGACGATTAGCATTTTGCATAGTACCGCCGGGGCTCTGCCCCGGACCCCGGGATTTTAGTCCATTTGGAATATGGCGTCGTGACTTGAGAAGCCTGGGGCGACCTGCTAGGCGGCGGACACATTCAGCTGTGCCGGAGTAAGTGCCATGCAAGAACTGACCTTTGGGTGGGAAGAGTGGATTGCTCTTCCGGATTTGGGTTTGCCCGCCATCAAGGCCAAGATTGATACGGGTGCCCGGACATCGGCGCTGCACGCCCACGACATCGAGGTCTTTGGTTCAGCGGCCAAGCCAAAGGTGCGCTTCAACGTATATCCTGTTGCCGGAAATGAGCTGTTCACCATCACCTGCTCTGCACCGATCATTGACCGGCGCGAAGTGACATCTTCGAATGGGGAGTCGGAGCTGCGCTATGTGATATCCACCAGTCTTGAGGTGGGCGGGCAAAGCTGGCCGATCGATGTAACCCTGACCAACCGGGCGGGCATGGCGAGCCGGATGCTGCTGGGGCGTCAGGCATTGACCGATCATATTACGATTTCGCCGACGGAAAAGCGATTGCAGCCGGATTTGAGCTATGATGTCTATCATACTGCCGCGGTGCGTCATAAGGCACCGCAAAGGGCGCTGCGTGTGGCCGTGTTGAGCCGGGAAGCGACGAATTATTCGACCTCGCGGTTGGTCGAGGTTGGTGAGGCGCGAGGGCACACGGTCGAAGTTATCGATACGACGCGCTGCTACATGGCGATCAACACGATGGCCCCGGAAGTGCATTATGACGGCAAGCGTCTGCCGCGCTACGACGTGGTGGTTCCACGTATCGGTGCGTCGGTCACGCCCTATGGCTGTGCGGTAATCCGTCAGTTTGAAACGATTGGGACCTACTGTGTGAACGGGTCTGCGGGCATACTGGCCAGCCGCGACAAGCTGCACGCGCATCAGGTATTGGCCTCCAAGAAGATCGGCATGCCGACGACGGCCTTTGCCGCATCGCCCAAGGACACGTCGAACCTGATGGCGCTTGTCGGCACGGCACCGTTGATCGTGAAGTTGCTGGAATCGACCCAGGGAAAAGGCGTCGTGCTTGCCGAGACCAAGAAGGCCGCGGAATCTGTCATCGACGCGTTTCGGGGGCTCAAGGCAAATTTTCTGGTTCAAGATTTCGTCAAGGAAGCCGCCGGCGAGGATATCCGCTGTCTTGTAGTGGACGGAAAGGTTGTCGCGTCGATGAAACGCACCGGTGCGGAGGGCGATTTCCGGTCGAACCTCCACCGGGGAGGGTCCGCCCGTGTCGTGCGAATTACCAAGCTGGAACGCGATACCGCGACACGAGCGGCGCGTGCCTTTGGGCTGGGTAAAGCGGGCGTCGATTTATTGAGATCCGAAAGCGGGCCCAAGGTGTTGGAGGTCAACTCTTCACCCGGTTTCGAAGGGATCGAAAAGGCGACCGGCAGGGATATTGTCGGTATGCTCTATGACATGATCGAGGCCAGGGTGAAACCCCAGCCGGTGCGCAGGCGCAAAGGCTGATCACCCCTCTGGACGCTGCGGCGCGCAATCCCTATATAAACGATCAGGAAACACAGTGAGGCCAATGATGACCGACAGCACACAACCCCTTGAAGGTACCCCTTTGATTGCGCCCTCAACGACCAATCATCCGCTGTACGAGCAGGTGGTAGAAGCATGCCGCACAGTGTACGACCCTGAGATTCCCGTAAATATTTACGAGCTCGGCCTGATCTATACCATTGATATCAGTACAGAAAACGAAGTGAGCATCAAAATGTCGCTCACCGCGCCCGGTTGCCCCGTTGCAGGTGAGATGCCAGGCTGGGTCGCGGACGCGGTCGAGCCTTTGCCCGGTGTCAAAACCGTTGATGTAGACCTTGTCTGGGAGCCACCCTGGGGAATGGACATGATGTCGGACGAGGCGCGCCTGGAACTTGGCTTTATGTAGGATTGTACCGCGCTGAATTGCTCATGAGGCAGTCGGCGATCACGATCTCGTAAATTCGGGTCTTCTCGGCATGATGTCGCGATGGCCTGGTGATCACGCCGCGACTTGACGTTGAGGCCATGCGGGTACTCAAAGCTGCTATCGTCCAAAGCGGCTCTGATCAGGCCCACGCCGGTAGTCACCGCACGGCGTGCACAAATCAACACGCCACGGCTTGAGAATACCCGGCAAAGCGCCTATCTTTGCCTTAACAGGAGTATCCAGAATGTTCGCAATTCCAGGCAAACAGGCCGTCACGATCACGCCCAAGGCCGCTCAACAGATTACCAAGCTGATGGCGTCCGCCGGTCACGCGGGCCTGCGCATCGGCATCAAGAAGGGTGGTTGCGCGGGGATGGAATACACCATGGAATACGTAAACGAGCCTGACAAGAACGACGAGGTCGTCGAACAGGACGGGGCGCGGGTGATGATTGCGCCCATGGCGCAAATGTTCCTGTTCGGGACCGAGATAGATTATGAAACATCATTGCTTGAAGCTGGCTTCAAGTTTCGCAATCCCAACGTGACCGAAGCATGCGGATGCGGAGAATCCATAAAGTTTGGCTAAAATGCTACGCTGCGGCCTAGCCGGGTGACTGGATCCGTTGCTCCCGGTGCGGGCTGCTGTTATCGAGATTGGTGAATAACAACAGGGGTCTCGTCATGCGCCGCAAACTAGCTGCCGGTAACTGGAAAATGCACGGCTCGGTCTCGGCGCTGGCCGAACTGACTACCCTTGCCGCGCAAATAGACCCGCAGGGCTGCGAAACGGTAATTTGTCCCCCCGCTACGTTGCTCTTTCACGCATGCCAACTCGTCACCTCCACCGATATTGCCATTGGCGCGCAATGTTGCCACCCACAGCCCCATGGCCCATTTACCGGCGACGTTTCCGCCCGGATGATTGCAGAAACCGGGGCGTCCTATGTCATCGCGGGCCATTCGGAACGTCGCGATCGGTATGCCGAAACCGATGCCGAGGTCCAAGCACAGATCCGGGCCGCGTGGAAAGAAAATCTGACCGCCATTCTGTGTGTTGGCGAAAGCGGTGAAGACCGCCAAGCAGGCATCACTCTCGATACCATCGCAACCCAGCTTGCCGGCTCTCTTCCGGACGGGGCGAACGGTGAAAACGTGGTGATCGCATACGAGCCGGTATGGGCGATCGGCACTGGCGACGTCCCTACCCTCGCGCAAATCGGTGAGGTCCATGACTTCATCCGTGCCCAGTTGGTCCGTCGCTTCGGGGACACCCAGGGCAAGACAATCCGTCTGCTTTATGGGGGTTCGGTGAAACCAAGCAATGCGGCGGAAATATTCACTGCCGAAAACGTGGATGGTGCTCTGGTGGGCGGTGCCAGCCTGCAAGCCGCTGATTTCCTTCCGATCATTCAGGCCTTGAATGACGCCTGAATTTCATTTTGCAAAATAAACTCATAACTGACCTCACATCAAAGGGCGACGTGTCTCACTGCACGCCGCCATTTGCTTAGGTCAACATCTCACGCGGTCGCGCGGTGTGACGTTACCGGGTGATAATTTCGGGTCCCATCATCATTGTCGGCAACCAGGTCGAGATTATGGGGATGTACGTCACCATGATCAGGAAGACGAACAGGACGGCCGTGAACGGCAAGGCCGCTTTTACAACATTCATCATCGGCATGTTGGCCACCCCGGATGTCACGAACAGGTTCAGTCCGACCGGGGGCGTGATCATCCCGATTTCCATATTGACCACCATGATGATGCCCAGATGGATCGGATCGATCCCCAGTTCGATGGCAATGGGAAACACCAGCGGCGCGACGATGATCAACAGGCCCGATGGCTCCATGAACTGCCCGCCGATCAGCAAGATCACGTTGACAATGATCAAAAACATGATCGGTCCGAACCCGGCATTCAACATCGCCGCGGATATCTGCTGAGGGATCTGCTCATCAGTCAAAACGTGCTTCAATATCAAGGCATTGGCGATGATGAACATCAATGTGATGGTCAGTTTGCCTGCCTCGAACAGGGTGTCTCGGGTATCACGGTGGAAGAATACAGTCACCAGCGCGATCGGTTTACGCATCAGCGACAGGTTGTTCGCCTCACCTTTGACGTGCAGCGGCCCCATATCGCGGTATACGAATGACGCGATCAGAAAAGCATAAACCGCAGCGACGGCAGCGGCTTCGGTAGGGGTGAATATCCCGCCGTAGATACCGCCCAGAATGATGACGATCAGCATCAGGCCCCACCCGGCTTCGCGGCCCGACGTGATGACTTCGCCCCACCCGCGCCATTCACCCTGCGGCAGTTTCTTCACCCGCGCCATGATATAGATCGTCAGCATCAGCATGGTACCGGCCAACAGGCCAGGAATGACGCCAGCCAGGAACATCCGCCCCACAGATACATCTGTAGCCGACGCATAGACCACCATAACGATCGACGGCGGTATCAGAATGCCCAGCGTACCGGCGTTGGCGATGACGCCTGCGGCGAATTCCTTGGTATAGCCTGTCTCGCGCATGCCTGCGATGACGATCGACCCGATCGCCACCACCGTCGCCGGAGAAGACCCCGACAAGGCCGCAAAGAGCATACAGGCGAAAACACCGGCAATCGCCAGCCCCCCCGGAAAATGCCCCACCAGCGCAATGGAAAACCGGATGATCCGCTGTGCCACACCGCCGGTCGACATGAATGACGACGCCAATATGAAGAACGGGATAGCCAACAGCGTATAGTGGCCCGCCATCGCCTGAAAAAACGTCTGCGCAATCGACGCCAACGACGAATCCGACAGCACGAGCAAGAAGAGGATCGACGAAAAGCCCAGGCTGACGGCGATCGGTACGCCGAGCAGCATCAAGCCGACGATCATGCTAAATAGTACAAGAACGTCCATGCGCTCAGTTCCCCGCGTTCAAATGTTTGATGGCTTCAATGTCGTCCTCGGCCTCGTGGCTGACGATGAGACTGGTCGAAGCCCCTTTAAATATCCGCGCGCCCGCTTGAATGAATCGAAACAGCAGCAGGGCCATCCCGAACGGCAACATGAAATACGGAATGAACCGCGGCAGCTTGCCATAGGTCTCGCCCTCGTTCATGATCGGCTCGATAAAGCGCAGCCAGTCGGGCATTGGAATGTCTACGGTCTCGTACCATGCCTGGTCGCGGCTGTTCTCGAAACCGGTCGGGAACCAGCGTCCCGATGTGGCATCAAGCCCCGCAAAAGGTGCCCAGTAATCCCACGCGCCTTTCAGCAACAGACCGGCGTAGGCTATGCAGATCAAGGCCGCAAACAATGCCAGCAGGCGTCGGGTGGTGGATGAAAACAGGTTGATCACGGCATCAACGCCCAGATGGGCGGTGACCTTGACCGCATAGCTCATGCCGAACAGCACCAGCCACGCGAACAGGAACGTCACTGCCTCCAGGCCCCAGATGATCCCGGTGTTGAAACCATACCGCAGCACGACGTTGATAAAGGTGATTAAAGTCATGAGGCCGAGGATCACAGCGATCGCTGTCTCTTCAAGCTCGTTGACGATGCGCCCGAGCGCAGAATGAGATTGCACATCATGTGACATGGGAAAGCTCCGCTACGAGAGGAGAAAAGGTCGGGTCCGCTATCGTGATAGACCGCAGGCCCGACGCAGTATCTCACCCCGCGCACAAGGCGGGGTGAAAAATCATCAATGTTTGGCGTTGATCGCCTGTGCGGCGTCGATGTTTTCCTGGCCCACATCGGCGGTAAACTCTTGCCAGACAGGTTTCATCGCCGAAACCCATTCTTCGCGCTGCGCGGCATCCAATTCACGCACGACACCGCCGGCGTCAATGATTGCCTGCTTGGCGTCGGCATTCACTTTCGACGATTCAGAGTTGCGGGTGTCGGTGACTTCCTTGACAATTGTCGCCAGTTGGTCACGTACATCCGCATCGAGGCTGTCCCACCAATCGGTCGACGTTACCAGCATATAATCCAGCACACCGTGGTTGGTTTCGGTCGTACCATCCTGAACTTCAAAGAACTTTTGGCCGTAGATGTTGGACCAGGTATTTTCCTGACCGTCTACAACGCCAGTTTGCAACGCGCCATAGACCTCGGAAAATGCCATCGGCTGCGGGCTTGCACCCATCGCTGCCATCTGTGCTTTAAGCACGTCAGAGTTCTGCACGCGGAACTTCAGACCTTTAGCATCGGAGGGAACCATCAAAGGCTTGTTGGCCGACATCTGTTTCATGCCATTGTGCCAGAACGCCAAGCCCAACAGACCACGACGCGTCATGGATTCTTTCATCGCCACGCCAGTGTCCGAGTTTTGGAATTCGTCAACAGCTTCGATGTTCTTGAACATGAAGGGCAGATCAAAAATGCGGAACTGCTTGGTGAACTGCTCGAACTTGGACAGCGATGGGGCCGCCATCTGGACGTCACCCTGCAACAGGGCCTCCAGAACCTGGTCATCGTTGTAAAGAGTCGAGTTCGGGAAAACCTCCATGCAGGCTTTGCCGTTCATTTCATCGTTGACGCGTTGTTCCAGCAGCGACGCGGCCAGACCTTTGGGGTGGCGGTCAGCGTTGGTCACGTGGCTCAACTTGATGACGATTTCGCCGTCGTCACACGCCGTTGCAGCGGCGACTGCGCCCGCGCTTACGGAAAGGGTCAGCGCTACAACAGTTGTTGTCAGGAATTTCATGTGTTTCTCCTCCCAGAGAGATGTTTCGTCCTTGCATGTCGGTTTGCCTGACATGCGGTGGCGGTACTAAAGCGCTAATCCGCTTATCTCACAAGCCCGTGACAAGGCTGACGCGTGAATGCGGTATTATTCATATATATCAGATATATACGGGGAGAAGTTGTTTGTGCCAACACACGCCGCATTGCCGCATGTGCGAAATTTCGCACGTCTACAGGAACGATTGTGCGAGATTCCGCACAGGTCGCCATCGGCAGATCAATGACGAAAATCCTCGGGTCGAATCCCGTATCTTGCCAGCTTGTCGTAAAAGGTCTTGCGCGGTACATGCAGGGCAAGGGCCGCAGCGCTGGCTTGCCCGCCTGCGCGTCTCAGCGCTGCGCGTAACAACGATTGTTCAACCTGCGCCATCTGTTCCGCCAACCCCAATTCAGTGTCAGCCACCGGGTCGTCGGCGACACCCATCACGAAACGCATCGCCGCCGACATCAGCGCACGTGCATTGCCCGGCCAATCGCGCGCCATCAAGCCGGCCACGATTTGCGGTGTGACCTCGGGCGCGGTGATCCCCGATTGTTCGGCGGCCTGATCCACGTAGCGGCGGAACATGGTGGGAATATCCTCCGGTCGTTCCGCCAGTGACGGAATACGCACCGTCATCACTTCGATCCTATAGTACAGATCTGCATGGAACCGTCCTTCGGAAACCAGCGTTTGCAGGTCACGGTTGGTCCCGGCTATCAAACGCACATCCGGCGCGCTCTCGAGAATTTCGATCAGGCTTAACTGGGATTGCGCAGGCAACGACGTGACTTCGTCCAGAAACAATGACCCGCCCGTAGCGCTTTGCAATGCCTCTGCGACCGCTATCGGCGTCAACCCATCCGCCGCGCGCTTTACAAAAGGGCCCTTGGACCGGGCTGACGACAGGTGAATGACCTCGGCTACCTTTGAAATGCCCGACCCATAAGGACCGGTGACCAGAACCTCGGCGGCGGCACCGGCAACGCGACGCACCTTGGCCCGTAAGCTTTCGGCAAGATCCGAGGACCCAAAGATCATACGCCCCGCAGGATCGCCGGTTTCGACGATCTGTAACAGACGGCGGTTTTCCAAGATCAACCCGCGGGTTTTCAACGCTCTTTCGGTTACGGCCAAAAGCTGTGCCGATGCGCAAGGTTTCTCCATGAAATCAAATGCTCCGGCTTCCATGGCGCGCACCGCCATCGGAATGTCACCTTCACCGGTCAACAAAATCACCGGCAGATCGGGGTCCTGGGCCTGCGCATATGCCAACAGGTGAAATCCATCACGTCCCGGCATGCGCATGTCGGACAGAACAACCCCGTCAAATCCGGCATTGATACGGTCTTTGGCCGCGACAAACGACCCGGCGGCAATCACGTTCATATCCGCAAGTTCCAGGGTTTGGGTCAATGCCTCGCGTACTGGCGCGTCATCGTCTACCAAAAGCACAGTTCTGTTCATATTGAGCTTTCCATCTCGTCGCCGGGTTCCAGCTGCACCGAAAACATCGCCCCGCCCCTGTCCAGATTGGACCCGCGAATATCACCGCCAAAGCTTTGGACGATCCCATAGCTGATTGACAATCCCAGACCCATGCCGCTGTCGCTCCCTACTGTCTTGGTCGTATAGAACGGGTCGAACACCTTGTCAGGCATTTCGATGCCCGGGCCCGTGTCACAGAACCTGACCGACACGACATCGCCTGTTTCGATGACGATCGACAGTTTCTTTATCCTACTTTCCGTCATGGCATCCGCAGCATTCGAGATCAGGTTCACAAACACCTGCCCCAAGCGCACTTCGCCGCCACGCACCCAAATAGGACCGGCTGGCGCCGCATAATCAAGGGAGACACCCGCCGCTTGCAGATAGCCATGGGTCATTTCAACAGCGCTGGCCACCGCCCGGGCGACATCTACGCGGGTTTGAGGCACGCTTTCTTGTCGCGCGAAGGCCCGCAGGTTTTGGATGATTCGAGCCATACGCGCGGCCATCTGGGAAATCCGCGTCAGGTTTTCCGAAGCCCGGTCAAATTTGCCGCGCTCCATGAATTGCACGGAGTTTTCGGCGAATGATCTGATCGCCATGAGCGGCTGGTTCAATTCATGGCTGATGCCCGCCGACATCTGTCCAAGGGCGGACAGCTTGCCGGCTTGTACCAGATCGGCCTGTGCCCGGCGCAATGCAGCCTGTGCTTCCTCGCGTTCGGTTGCTTCGCGGCGCAATTCGGTGTTGCTGGCGTTCAAGGCGGCAGTGCGTTTTGCCACCTGACGCTCCAGTCTGGTGTTGACTTCGAACAGGGTGCGTCGGCGTTCAGTCGCCAGGAACAGCAGCGCCCCGAACGCCAGACACAACGCCGCCACCGCAGCGGACTGTGACCATGCCAGACGACGCGCTGGCCCTGTATCAAGCAGCACCTCCCCGGTCATGCCGATCACCGGCAAGGATTGGGTAAGGTGCAGCGCCGTGTCGGGCAGATATGGGCCCCACTTCATGTTCCATATCTCATGGCCTTTGACCGTGACCGCGCTGAACTCACCCCACGCACCCTGAGGAGGCGTCAGCCCCACTGCCCCGTTCTTGCGTTGCCAAAACAGCAGTTCAGACCGATTGGCAATTTGCACCACCCCGTTATCATCGGTGAAAAACGCTGCCGGGTTGCTGCCGCGCCAGTCGTAATCGATACCGTTCAAATCGGTTGCGACAATCACCGCGCCCTCTACCCTGCCCAAATCGTTAAATACCGGGGCGGCGTGGAAATAAGCACGGTCGGTCAAGGGCATGTCCGGCCCATGTCCCCAGCCAAGCGCGCCGCCCAAAGCACGTCTTACAAAACGCCGGTCCAACACGGTCTCGTTCAAGGCGCTGCGGGACGACGCAAGGACGACACGCCGCGTGTCGATGACCTGCACATCCAGTGCGGCAGACTTGTCTGCGATCTTTTGCAAAAACGCCTGCCCCGCTTGCGGTGATGCCCCCCGCAACACAGCTTCGACCTGCGGATGGTCTGCCAGGAACACCGCAAGGTCGCGATACCGTTGCAGCTGTCCCACCAGCCTGTCGCTGGCCAGCGACAAGTCAGCCTGCCCGCGCGCACTGAGTTGATCCAACCCCTGAAGATAGGCAAAGCGCCAGACCCCGCCGGACAAGGCCAGAACGGTGATCAGGAATATCGTAAGTGTAACAGCGCGTCGGCGCATTCCGTGGCTCATGAAAGCCATTTGGCACAGACCGGTTTGCATTGACCAGAGCTGCGTATATTGCTGCACCGATGAAAACTCTTTGCCTTTCACCCCGCGATCCTGGTTTCATTCAAAACCCCTATGCCGTTTACGCGCGGGCGCGCGCCGACGGGCCGGTGCTTTTTTGGCAGGACTACGGTATGCTTGCGGCGTTTGACGCTGCCGCGGTTCACGCCCTGCTGCGTGACCGACGGCTGGGGCGCGAAGTGCCTTCCGATCAACGCCAGCCGACCCCCGCCCACATGGCAGATTTCTACGCCCTCGAGACCCATTCGATGCTGGAGCTTGAGCCCCCGTCGCATACGCGTTTGCGCGGGCTGGTGCTACGCGCTTTTACGTCGCGCCGGATCGCCGGGCTTGCACCCGAAATCGAAAAGATCGCTGCCGAGCTGCTCGCACGTTTTCCCCGCGATCCGTTCGATCTGATCCCCGCTTTTTGTACGCAATTGCCCGTGCGGATTATCGCACGCCTGTTGGGTGTGCCTGAAAACATGTGGCCTGATCTGTTGCGCTGGTCCAATGATATGGTCGCGGTGTATCAAGTCGGCCGGAGCCGCGTCACCGAAGATGCCGCTAACGCCGCGGCTGCCGAATTCACCACTTTTTTACAAGGCTACGTCGAACACCGCCGCCACGATCCACGCGATGACCTGATCACGCAACTGATCATGGCGGAGAAGAACGGCCAAAAGCTGAGCACGGACGAGCTGATCGGGACTTGTGTCTTGCTGTTGAACGCCGGCCACGAGGCAACAGTGCACGCACTTGGCAACGGGGTCGCCTGTTTACTGTCGAACCATACGCCCCTTGCAGCGCTGGCCGCTGACGCGGTCAACGCCACGGTCGAGGAAATCTTGCGATACGACCCGCCGCTGCATGTGTTTGAACGTTACGCCTACGAAGATATCGACCTGGGCGATGCCACCCTGAAGAGGGGTGACAAGATTGCGCTGGTTCTGGGGGCGGCGGGCCGCGACCCCGCGGTTTACGACCACCCCGACAGGTTTGACCCGGCGCGACCGGCCAGCGCCCACGCGGCGTTTGGCGGCGGGTTGCATTTTTGCGTGGGTGCCCCGCTGGCACGACTGGAAATGCAGATCGCCCTGCGCGCCCTGTTCGATCATGCCCCAGCCTTGCGTCTTGTCGAAAAGCCGCGCTTTGCCGATGCCTACCATTTTCACAGGTTCGAACGGTTGATCGTCCAGGTCTAGGTAATGCTACAACGGCAGCATGGTCGTGGATTTGATTTCTTCCATCGACAGCAACGCGGTAACGTTGTGCACACGCACCTCGGATATCAACGCCTGATAAAACACATCATAGGCACGCGCGTTCTTGACCCTTACCTTCAGGATGTAATCAATATCCCCCGCAAGCCTATGGGCTTCTTGAACCTCTGGTCGGTCTTTCAGCGCTTTCAGGAATGCCGCCTGCCATTCCGCCTCGTGGGCGGATGTGCGGATCAGAACAAAGAAACACGCCTCAAATCCCAATGCCTCGGCATCCAGCACCACCGTATGCTGACCGATCACCCCCGCGTCGCGTAATTTGCGAATCCGGTTCCACACAGGTGTCTTCGAACTGCCGACTTCGCGGGCAATATCATCCAACGACTGGCTGGCATCGCGCTGAAGCTGAGCCAAAATTTTCCGGTCTATATCATCGATCCGAACATCCATTCCGCTTTTCTCTTTCTCTTTGGTACTACGTTCTCACTGCTCGGCAAAACAGAACATTCGTCCTTATATATCCAGACATCTAGCGCCGTATTGGAATTATTTCCTATATATATCGTAAGCCAAGCGCAAGGACTGAAGCATATGGACCACTTCCCAATCTACTTGTCGACCAAGGGCCAGCGTATCGTGCTGTCTGGAGGTGGTGAGGCTGCGATGGCCAAACTGCGCCTGCTGTTGAAGACCCAGGCCAGGATCGACGTGTTCTCCCCCGCACCTGCGCCCGAAATCGCAGCCTGGGCCGAACAGCACCGCCTGACCTTGCATACCCGGGCGCTTCGCCCCGGTGATGTCCTTGGCGCTGCCCTGTTCTATGCCGCCGATGAAAATACTGCTGAAGACGCCCGCACCGCCGCGATTGCGCGTGCCGAAGGGGCCTTGGTCAATATCGTCGACAATCTGCACGACAGCGCTTTTATCACCCCCGCAATCGTGGACCGTGACCCCGTGACCATCGCCATCGGCACCGAAGGCGCGGCCCCCGTGCTGGCCCGTGCGATCAAGGCCGATCTGGAAGAGCGCCTGCCCACAACGCTGGGAACGCTGGCGCGGATAGGCAAGGG
This sequence comes from Sulfitobacter sp. L-8, assembly GCF_056859255.1. NCBI lineage: Bacteria > Pseudomonadati > Pseudomonadota > Alphaproteobacteria > Rhodobacterales > Roseobacteraceae > Sulfitobacter > Sulfitobacter sp. L-8. Next base: position 130,515 of record NZ_JBSXOD010000035.1, on the reverse strand, counting down.
TTTCCGCAAGATGGCCGACGCCCTGCCCTTTGGCCGCCCGCGCCGCGATTTCTGGCGCGACTATTACTTTGGCGCTGGCCCCCGCGCCGTGGCGGATGGCAAGGCGGCCGTCGAAAACGCGCTGAATACGCTGCTGTCTGACCACCAGTCCCGCGCCGCGCGCGCCGGTCACATCGCCTTTGTCGGCGGCGGCCCCGGTGACCCCGAACTGCTGACCCTCAAGGCGCGCCGCGCGCTGGACGAGGCCGATGTGGTGATCTACGACCGGCTGATCAGCCCCGAGATCCTCGAACTCGCCCGCCGCGAGGCGCTGATGATCGACGTGGGCAAGGAAGGCTTCGGCCCCTCCACCGCGCAGGAAACCATCAACGATCTGCTGGTCGAACACGCGCAGGCGGGTGCCCAGGTGGTCCGTCTGAAATCCGGCGATGCCACCGTCTTTGGCCGCCTGGACGAAGAGATCGACGCCGTGGACGCCCATGGTATCGGCTGGCATATCGTGCCGGGGATCACCTCTGCTTCTGCCGCCGTCGCGGCCATCGGGCAAAGCCTGACGAAACGCGGGCGCAATGCCTCGGTGCGGTTCCTGACCGGCCATGACGTGAAAGGGTTCGCCGATCATGACTGGGCCGCTTTGGCCCGCCCCGGCGAGGTTGCCGCGATCTATATGGGCAAGAAATCCGCGCGGTTCATCCAAGGCCGCCTGCTGATGCACGGGGCCGACCGCAGCACGCCTGTCACGCTGGTCGAGAGCGCCTCGCGCGCGGATCAGCGGATTGTCGAAACCACGCTGGACCGTCTGCCCACCGACCTCACCGCGGCCAATCTGACCGGCCCCGCCCTGACTTTCTATGGGCTGGCACCCCGTGCCGCCGCCCGCGCCACCACCGAATTGTTTCAAGAGGAGATGGCATAATGGCCAAGCCCTTCACCCCCAAAGTCGTCACCGCCAATGCCTTGCTGGAAGGCGACGTGATCTACCAGACCGCCACCGGCTGGACCCGAAGATTGGAAGAGGCCGAAGTCCTGACCGACGAGGCCGTCGCCGATGTGCGTCTGATCGATGCGATCCAGCAAGCCGACCTGACCGTCGGGGCCTATCTGGCCGATGTCGACACCAACACAGACACCCCCAAGCCATCGCATTTCCGCGAAGCATTCCGCGCCAAGGGTCCAAGCAACTACACCCACGGCAAGCAGGAGGTTCAATAATGTACAGCTACACCGAATTTGACGATGCCTTCATCGCCGAACGCAATGCGCAGTTTCGCGCGCAGGTCGAACGCCGTATTGACGGCTCCCTGACCGAGGATGAATTCAAGCCGCTGCGCCTGATGAACGGGCTCTATCTGCAACTGCACGCCTATATGCTGCGGGTCGCGATCCCCTATGGCACGCTCAGCAGCCGCCAGATGCACAAGCTGGCCGATATTGCTGCCAAATGGGATAAGGGCTACGGCCATTTTACCACGCGCCAGAACATCCAGTACAACTGGCCCCAGCTGCGTGATGTCCCCGATATGCTCGACGCGTTGGCCGAAGTGAACATGCACGCCATCCAGACCAGCGGCAACACCATCCGCAACGTGACCGCCGACCATTTCGCCGGTGCCGCCGCGGATGAAATCGCCGATCCGCGCCCCGTGGCCGAACTGATCCGCCAGTGGTCCACCGACCATCCGGAATTCCAGTTCCTGCCGCGCAAGTTCAAGGTCGCTGTCTCTGGCGCGCCCCATGACCGTGCGGTGATCAAGGCCCATGACATCGGTCTTCAAATCGTCGAGAAAGACGGCGAGATCGGCTATCAGGTGATCGTCGGCGGCGGCCTTGGCCGGACCCCGATGATCGGCAAGGTGCTTTATGACTTCGTCAGCTCCGAAGACCTGCTGCCTACGCTCGAGGCCATCGTCTCGGTCTATAACCTGTTGGGCCGCCGCGATAATAAATACAAAGCGCGGATCAAGATCACCGTGCATGAAAACGGCATCGACGACATTCGCGCACGGGTTGACGCCCGCTATGCGCTGATCCGTCCGCAGTTCACCGGCGTCGACCAGCAGATGCTGGCGCGGATCGAGGCGGATTTCGCCAGCCCGACGTTCAAGACCGCCCCGACGGACGCCTATACTGCTTCCTATGACAGTGATCCCGTGTTCAAAAGCTGGGCCGACACCAATCTGACCGACCACCGCGATCCGTCCTACGCGATCGTGTCGATCAGCCTCAAGGCCCATGGCAAGACCCCGGGCGACGCCACCGCCGAGCAGATGCACCATATGGCCGAACTGGCGGCCGAATACGGCCATGACGAACTGCGCATCAGCCACGAACAGAACGTGATCCTGCCCCATGTGCACCGCGGCGACCTGCCCGCCTTGCACGCGGCGTTGAAAGAGGTCGGCCTTGCCACGGCCAATATCGGCCTGATCAGCGATATCATCGCCTGCCCCGGCATGGACTACTGCGCGCTGGCGACAGCCCGCTCGATCCCGATTGCCCAGGAAATCGCGACCCGCTTTGACGAGCTGAAGCTGGAACACGACATCGGTCCGCTCAAGATCAAGATCTCGGGCTGCATCAATGCATGTGGCCACCACCACGTGGGCCACATCGGGATTCTCGGGCTCGACCGCGCCGGTGTCGAAAACTACCAGATCACGCTCGGCGGCGACGGTACTGAAACCGCCACCATCGGCGAACGTGCGGGGCCCGGCTTTTCCGCCGATGACATCGTCCCGGCCATCGAACGCCTCGTACTCGGGTATCTGGCCCTGCGGACAGATGCGTCCGAAACCTTCCTGCAAACCTTCCGACGCCTAGGTCTCGCCCCGTTCAAATCGGCTCTCTACCCGGAAGCACGTGCCCATGCCGCGTGATCACCCCCAGCTTCCAAATGGCCAAAAAATCCTCCCCGAAGGGTCGGATCGCGTCACTGTGATGACCCATCAAGTAGATGTGCTAAACAGGTCCATGCGCCACCACAGTGCGACCGATGTGTTGCACGCTGCGGTTGAAAATGTGCCTGATCTGGCCTTGGTGTCCAGTTTCGGCGCTGAATCCGTGGCGCTGTTGCACCTCGCGTCGATGGTCCAACGCGACTTGCCCGTGTTGTTCATTGACACCGAAATGCTGTTCGCCGAAACGCTGGTCTATCAACAAGAGCTGAGCGAACGTCTGGGATTGCGCAATGTTTCGATCATCCGAGCATCGGATCCGGCCCGAACCGACCCTGACGGCACGTTGCATCAACGCAATCCCGACGCCTGCTGTGCCCTTCGCAAGACGGTGCCGCTTCAGCAGGCATTGACTGGATTTGACGGCTGGATCACCGGTCGCAAGCGGTTCCAGTCGGGCACCCGGGCCCACCTGCCGTTTTTCGAAATCGAAACGGCACCGGGTGCACCGGCCCGGATAAAGGTGAACCCGCTGGCGCACTGGCAGGCAGCCGACGTGGCTGATTACATAGATGAAAACCGTCTGCCGCGCCATCCGATGGTCGCCCGGGGCTATCCAAGCATTGGCTGTGCGCCATGTACCTCTGCGGTCAAACCCGGTGAAGACCCCCGGGCCGGTCGATGGAGAGACATTGAAAAAGACGAATGCGGCATCCATTTTGTAGACGGCAAGATGATCCGAACAGGAGCGAACTCATGACACAGCTGATTACCGACCAGGGTTTTGTCGTTGACGATTGGGCGACCGGTTATGCACCTCTCGCTGCGGCTCGGGATGCGATTGCCATCGACGTCGCCTCTGATGCACACCCCGATGACATTCCGCTGGCTGACAGCCTGCAAATGATACGGGTCGATTTCCCACACGCCGCGGATGGGCGTGGCTTTACCCTTGCACGGCAATTGCGATTGCGCGGCTACACCGGGCGCCTGCGGGCGCGCGGTCATGTGATCGCCGATCAATACGCCATGGTCAGACGATCAGGGTTTGACGAAGTCGAAATCCCCGACGACCTGGCGGCACGACAGCCGCAAGACCAATGGCTGGCCCGCGCCAATTGGAAAGACCACGACTATCAGTCACGGTTGCGCGGCTAAGACGGCCCTTTTCCTACCCCTTCTCTTCCCCTAAAGACAAAGGATACGCACCAAGATCGCGTAGTGACATTCATGACCGAGCAGAAACCAGTGACACAAACCAATGCCAAGCCAGTGCCAACGCTTCCCGACGCGCAGACCGTAACCTCTGTAAAGCACTGGACGGACAGTCTTTTTTCCTTTCGCGTGAGCCGGCCCGCGTCTTTGCGCTTCCGGTCCGGTGAATTTGTGATGATTGGTCTGCTGGGCGATCCCGACCCCAAGTCGGGCAAACAAAAGCCGTTGTTGCGCGCCTATTCCATCGCGTCGCCGTCCTGGGACGAGGAGTTGGAGTTCTATTCCATCAAGGTCCAAGACGGTCCGCTCACATCGAAGCTGCAACATATCCAGCCTGGCGATCAGCTTATCTTGCGGCCCAAGCCGGTCGGTACGTTGGTGCATGATGCACTTCTACCCGGCAAGCGCTTGTGGTTATTCGCGACGGGTACTGGGTTCGCGCCGTTTGCGTCATTGTTACGCGAACCAGAGACCTACGAAAAATTCGATCAGGTCATCGTGACCCATACCACCCGCGATGTGGCCGATCTGGAGTATAGCCAAACGTTGATAAACAGCCTCGACGACGACCCGCTTATCGGTGACCTTGTCGAGGGCAAGGTGGTCTATTATCCGACCACGACCCGCGAGCACAGTTCCAAGATGGGCCGCATCACCACGCTGCTGGAAAACGGCACCGTGTTCGAGGATCTGGGCATCGATGGTATCAATGCCGAGACTGATCGTGGCATGGTCTGCGGTAGCCTTGGTTTCAACAAGGACATCAAGGATATTCTCGAAGGCTTCGGCCTTGAAGAAGGGGCGAACTCCGATCCTCAGCACTATGTGGTAGAAAAGGCATTTGTCGGTTAATCGCGCGTATTGACCCTAGGCTGACAAGACGCGACAGCAATTATGGAAAAAAGACCGCGCTCTGGTGTTCCCGGGCGCGGTCTTTCGGTGCCTGATGTGCCGTAAAGCTTAAAGGTTCAAGGCTTGGCGCACCTGGATCAGTATTTCCCGCAGGGCTTCAGGGCTGGTTCCCGCCGCTTCAAGTCCGCGCTTCAACAAGGTCTTCTGGGTTGCAGGCAAATCTGACTCGTCGATGATCGTCTGTACCTTTTCCAGATCGAAACCGTCTACCGTTGTAAGCTGCTCGGGTGTGGCTGCGGTTGTTTCGGTATCGGTGGTGACGGTCGAGGGTGCTTGCGCGACGTCGCCTTCCGCATTGGCCTGAGCTTCCAGCCTGGCCTGAGCCGCGCCATCAATTTCCGCGACTACTTCGGACTGTGCAGCGGTGGCGGCCTGCTCGGTTGGCGTCACACCTTGGGGGGCCGTCTGGGACGACCCCGCGATTGTCGTGCTGGCACCGTTTGTTGCATTCTCCACATCATTGGTGGCGGCGACCTGCGCTTCGTCGGTGGCCGGGGCCGCCGTGGTTTCGGCGGTATCAGGTGTCGACGTCGTCACCGCGGTCGTCGGAGCACTATGATCCTGGGCAAGCTTTCTGGTCGCGGTGACCGCGTCTTCTGTGGCGGTGGCAGCGGCATCGGCCGCATCGGACGCAGCCTCTGATACCGCATCAGCGGCGGCCGCGGCAGCCTCGGCGGTCGCTTCTACTGCCGTTGCAACCGCCCCTCCGGTGGCTTCTACGGCATCGCCCACGACATCGGTCGCACTATCAAGAGCTTGCGGTGCATTTACCGCATTCGACGCATCGACAGCAATTTCCTGAACTGACCTGCCAGAGTACAGGATGTACCCCCCCAGAACGATCGCGGCCGCTATGATGATCCAGACGAAATTTTTCATGGTGAAAGTGTCCTTTTGAACATGGTCGTATTGGCGTGGAACATACTGTAAGGATGCTCAATTGACCAAATGTGCCCTCCAGCGGGCTGATGCAAGCAGTAAACCGCACTAATTGTGGGGTTAAGCCGCATTTTGCGACTTGAAGAAGGGCTTTTGCAGGTTTACCTTTCAACTTCGAATTCAGTCAACAATCAAAGGACGATCATCATCGCTCGCAGACCGCATAACGCGCCGCCCCAAAGAGACACTGGCCCGCGCATTAACGAAAATATCCGTTCGAATGAAATCCGCCTGATCGGTGCCGACGGCGAAAATGCCGGCGTTGTGACACCCGAACGCGCCATGGAAATGGCCGAAGAGGCTGGGCTTGATCTGGTCGAAATTTCGCCCAACGCCAACCCGCCCGTGTGCAAGATCATGGATTTCGGCAAATTCAAATACGAAACGCAGAAACGCGAAGCCGAAGCGCGGAAAAAGCAAAAGATCATCGAGATCAAAGAGATTAAATTCAGACCCAACACCGATACCAATGACTATGACGTCAAGATGCGTAACGTGTTCAAGTTTCTGGAAAACGGCGACAAGGTAAAGATCACTCTGCGTTTTCGTGGTCGCGAAATGGCTCACCAGAACTTGGGTCGCGAACTTTTGGAGCGGGTCTCGGAGGACACCAAAGAGGTCGGACGCGTCGAGAACTTTCCAAAGATGGAAGGCCGCCAGATGGTCATGCTGATCGGACCTCTGCCTAAGTAGGCTGCATCTTCCGGCACACAGGATAGACAGAAAAGATAAACGCTCCTGCAACAATGTGCAGGGGCGCTTTTTCGCTTTCAAACCCTTGGTGGTTCAGATGCCGATCACTGGCGCAGCAAACCGGTGATGTTGCGCACGACGGCACGGCGGTTGGCCGGCTCCGCAGTCAGCGTCGGCACCTTCAGGTTACTTTCGCCGTACCCTTGGGTGATCAGGTTAGCGGCCGGCACGTCGAAATATTCAGTCAACGCCAGGGCAACTGTTTCGGCGCGACGGTCTGACAAAGCCAGGTTATACCCCGCATCGCCGACGGCATCGGTATGGCCTTCGATCAGAATCACAGTACGCGGATCGTTGTGAACGGCGTCGCTGATGGCGGCACCGATCTTGGCCAATGCACGTGCCTGTTCCGGTTGGATCGCGGCCGAACCGGTGGCAAACCGCAGCGCGTCCAATTCTACCTCGGGTGCAAGAGCACGAACCTGGCGAATATCACGAACCTGTCGTAACGAGAACCGCTGCGTCTGGTTGTTGCGCAACTGTGTCGCCAAAGCGTTCCGCAAGGCTTCTTCGTCCTGCTGGCTGGCCAGTGTATCGTGCTGTTCCACACGTGGCAGTTCGTTGACAACCACGTTTTCCTCGGCACGCGTGTCGTCAAACAGAACAAATTCGTTTCCTTGCGGATCGACATTGATGCGGCGAAGCACCGTACCGTCGCGACCAAGGATCGTTACAACCTTGCTCCCGTCCGGCTTTGTCACAGTGGTCCGCGATGAACCGTCGTTAAAGGTCTCACGACGAACCTCGTCGCCGGTTTGGCGCAGCAATGCCGCGTCATCCTTCAGCACGCGCAGGTCACCGTTTGGATCCTGAACCACCAGGCGGTCGCCAGAGTTGCTCATCACCTTGGAACCGTTGTTCAATACAGACCCTACGGCAACGGCGCCCAGACCAAGCAACAGGGCTTTTTCGAACTTGCTCATACCATCGTCTTCTTTGGCGGGGGCAGTCGCTGTTGTATTGGCATTCGTCTGGGTGTTCAGGGTTGTCGAAAACTCCTGGCTGGAACTGCGCGTATCTTCGGCGGTGATCTCCTCGGTTACCACGTCGGCTTTGGCCGCGCCACTATCGGCGGCTTCAGCCGCGGCGGCAGCGGCGGCGGCTTCAGCCGCGCGCTGTTCCCGGCGTGCCTCCTCGGCAGCTTGCTGGGCCGCCAGGTCGGCTTCCGACGGGGCTGGCGTGGGAGCAGCTTCAGCCTGCGCCGACGGCGCGGTCGCGTTGGCTTCTGATTGGGCCGCAGCCTCGGCCGATTGACGGGCCTGCGCGTCGGCCTCGATCTGCGCGGCTACAGCAGCTTCGCGGTCGGCTTCGGCCTTTGCCTCGGCGTCCATCGCAGCCTGGGCTTCAGCGGCCTTCGCCTCTGCCGCAGCCTGTGCCTGAGCATCCTCGGCGGCTTTAGCTTCAGCAGCCTTGGCATCAGCAGCAGCTTGCGTTTCCGCGGCTTTGTCGGCGGCGGCCTGAACGGCGGACTCGGCATCGGATGCAGCTTTATCAGCGGCTGCCTGAGCTTCTGCCGCAGCGGAAGCTTCAGCGGCGGCTCTGGCCTTCGCCAAAGCTTGCGCGTCGGCGGTTGCCTGGGTTTCGGCGTTCACAATACCCGCAGTTCTGGCGGCCTCAGCCTTGAAGATTTCAGCCAGGGTACCATCCTCGCGAAGGGTATTGAGTTGTTCCGCATCTACAACTTCGGTTCCATCTGGCAAGGAACAAGGGAAAGTAGGCTGTGTCCCTTCCTCCATGCAGAATTCGGCGGAAGCCTGCGGATCGCTGACGGGTTGGGCGAAAGCGCCAACCGGCAACGCAAGTGCCACGCACATGGTCAATGAGGTAGTTGATTTCAAAACTCTATACATTTGTGTTCCTTACGGGTTGTGGGCGCCGTTCGGGCAGCGTTACCTGTTAACGCGGTCCGGGCCGGTTCCGTTCCATAACTCCACAAACATCATATCGGATTGAAACGACAAAGCCGCCCGCAGCTTCCTACGGACGGCTCACAGCTTCGCAAACGCCAGTGGTTCAGACTAAATCAAGAACGGCCCGCTTGGTCATGACACCCACCAGATGGGCGCGATACGCACCGGACCCGTGCAGATCGCTGATCATGCTCCCGCCATCCAGGGTTAATCCCTCCAGCGCCTTGGCGCTAAAGTCTGCCGAAAGCGCCGTTTCCGCCTCGGTCCACCGGAACACCCCATTCTCAGAAGCCCCGGTCACGGCCACCCGGACACCCTCGCTGAACTTGGCCACGAACGCCGCGACCAAAGGAAACCGCGATGCAGGCTGGATGAACTTCTCATAGCGCGCGTTCTCCGGAACCGGAAATTTTACCTCGGTGATAATCTCTCCCTCTTCAAGCGCGGTGCTGAACATTCCCTGAAAAAAATCATCCGCCTCTATTTCCCGAGAGTTGGTGACGATCGTCGCGCCACTGGCCAGGACCCCCGCCGGATAGCAAGCGGAAGGGTCGTTATTGGCCACCGACCCACCTATAGTGCCGCGGTTGCGTACCGCAGGGTCGCCGATCCGTGCCGCAAGGCTCGCCAATCCGGGATAATGCGGCTTGGCTTCCTCGGCGACAGCACGGTGAATGGTGCCCCCGCCGATACACAACCGCCCGTCGTCTGCCAAACGCACCCCTTGCATTTCGCGGATTCCGCTCAGCGACACCAGCACCGACGGCATCGCCAATCGCGCTTTCAAAGTGGGGATCAAGGTCTGCCCGCCACTCAACGGCTGCGCTTCATCCCGGCTCAACGCCTTGACCGCATCCGCGACACTGGTCGGCTTTTCCACGTCGAAATTATACATAATTTATCCTTCCAATCAGGAAACAGCGACCAAACCGCCAGTTTCCATCTTCATTTTGCCTAATAAACTCCGGGGGTCCGGGGGCTGGCCCCCGCTCCTGTCCGATCAACTCATCCGTTCATCGCGGCCCACACCCGCTGCGGCGTTACCGGCATGTCGATATGATCGACACTCTTGCCGCCCGATCGCATCGCGTCCAGAACCGCGTTCACCACCGCCGGAGGCGACCCGATCGCCCCTGCCTCGCCACAGCCCTTCACGCCAAGCGGGTTGTGCGTACACGGTGTCTGGCACGAATGATCCACTGTATAAAACGGCAGGTCGCTGGCGCGTGGCATGGCGTAGTCCATGTAAGACGCGCTCAAAAGCTGGCCCTCACTGTCGTATGAACAGTTCTCCATCAAGGCCTGGCCGATTCCCTGGGCGATCCCCCCATGGACCTGACCGGATACGATCATCGGGTTAACGATGTTGCCAAAATCATCGGCGGCTGCGAAACGTTCGATGGTGACATGCCCGGTTTCCGGGTCCAGCTCGACCTCGCATGCATAGGCCCCGGACGGATAGGTAAAGTTTGAGGGATCATAGAACGCGGTCTCCTCCAGACCCGGTTCGATGTCTTCCAGCGGATAGTTGTGCGGCACATAGGCCGCCAGTGTCACATCGCCCCACGCCACTGACTTGTCCGTACCCGCGACGCTGAACGCACCGTCCTTGAGCTCGATATCGCCTTCGGAGGCTTCCAGCAGATGCGATGCGATCTTCTTTGCCTTGGCTATGATCTTTTCAGTTGCGCGCACCATCGCAGAGCCGCCGACGGCCAGTGAACGCGACCCATAGGTGCCCATCCCCATCGGGGTGTTGGCAGTGTCGCCATGCACGATCTCGATCATGCTTTCGTCGATCCCGATCATCTCGGCGATCACCTGCGGAAAGGCCGTTTCGTGCCCCTGCCCGTGGCTATGCAAACCGGTCATCACCACCAGACCGCCGGTCGCGTTCACACGGACCGTTGCGGATTCGTACAATCCCGCACGCGCACCTAATTGTCCCACAAGGTTTGACGGGGCGATCCCGCACGCCTCGATATAGCAGTTCACACCAAATCCGCGCAGCTTGCCCTTGGCTTCGGACTCCTTTCGCCGCGCTTCAAAGCCGGAGATATCTGCAATCTCCTCCAGCTTGTCCATGGTCGCGACATAGTCGCCGGTATCATATTCGACGGCGACGGGTGTGGCGTAGGGAAACTCGGTGATAAAGTTCTGACGACGCAGGGCAATCGGATCGACACCCAGCTCATGCGCACATTTATCGACCAAACGTTCAAGTTGATAGGTCGCCTCGGGGCGCCCGGCCCCGCGATACGCATCCACCGGCACTGTGTTGGTAAACACCGCCTTGACGTTCACATAGATCAACGGCGTCTTGTAGTTGCCCGCCATCAACGTGCCGTGCAGCCATGTGGGCACCGACGGCGCGAAGGTCGACAGATACGCGCCCATGTTCGCATAGGTATCGGTACGCAGCGCGGTGAAGTTATTGTCCGCATCCAGCGCCATCTGGATCTTGGTGACGTGATCGCGCCCATGCGCGTCCGACATGAACGCCTCGGACCGGCTTGAGGTCCATTTGACCGGACGGTTACAGGCCTTGGCAGCAAAGGTGCAAAAAGCTTCTTCCTGATAGTGGAAGATCTTGGTGCCAAAGCCGCCGCCCACATCGGGGGCCACGACGCGCAGCTTGTGTTCGGGGATGCCCAGAACAAACGCCCCCATCAGCAGGCGGATCACATGGGGGTTCTGGCTTGTGGTGTAAAGCGTATGATCCCCTGTCCCGCGTGCATAGTCGCCAACGGCAACGCGCGGCTCCATCGGGTTGGCAACAAGGCGGTTATTGACCAGCTCCAACGTGGTGACGTGGTGGGCATCCTCGAACGCCTTGTCGACCGCTGCCTTGTTTTCTTCGACGAAACCCCAGTCATAACACAGGTTCGAGGTCAGTTCGTCATGAACCTTGGGAGCCCCTTCCTTGACGGCCTGTTTCATGTCGATCACAGCGGGCAATTCGGAAATATCCACATTGATCGCCTCGGCCGCGTCACGCGCCTGCCCCAGCGTTTCGGCGACGACGGCGGCAATGGGCTCGCCCACGTGGCGCACCTTGCCGAACGCCAAAACCGGGTGTCGCGGTTCCTGCATGACTTCGCCATGCCTGTCGGTGACCTGCCAACCGCACGGTATCGACCCCACTTCGGTAAAATCCGCACCCGTGAAAATCTTGACAACGCCGGGCATCGACTCTGCCGCTGACGTATCGACCGAATTCAGCGTGCCATGCGCGATGTCGGAGCGCAGAAAAAATACATAGGCCTGTCCGCGCAGGTTGATATCGTCTGTATAGTTGCCTTCCCCGGTCAAAAACCGGACATCTTCGCGCCGCTTGCTGCTGGCACCAATTCCGCCGTCCTTAGGCATGATCTTTCCTCCCTTTATAGGCACGGCATTAGGCGTACCATCGTATTCAGCTATTTGTTTTCGCTTTATTATTTATAGGTGGCCCGCCCCCGCCTTAGCGGATTGCCTGCCATGTCATCCAGACTGTGTGCTCCTGGCTTGGTTCAGCGTGAAAGAGCCACCACAGCGCGTTGGTTACTCAGCCGCCAATGCGCTGACGTCCTGCCCGGAGGCGGCCATGATGGCTTTGACGATGTTGTGATAACCTGTGCATCGGCAAATGTTACCGTCCAGATAATGGCGCACTTCGGCTTCGGTGGGCTTTGGATTGTCTTTCAACAATGCAGAGGCGGACATGATCATACCCGGGGTGCAGAACCCGCACTGTAACCCGTGATGATCCTGAAAGGCCTGTTGAATAACGTTCAATGATCCATCTGCATTTGCCATGGATTCGATGGTTTTGACATCAGCACCCTCGGCCTCGACGGCCAGCATGGTGCAGGCTTTGATCGCTTCGCCGTTCACATGCACCAGGCACGCCCCGCATTGGCTGGTATCACAGCCGATGTGCGTTCCGGTCAGGCCCAGGTTTTCACGCAAAAACGACGCCAACAGCGTACGCCCTTCCACATCGCCCGAAGCGGCCTTGCCATTCACGGTCATTTTGACCTGTGTCATAAAGTTCCTCCCTGGAGTTTTTATCGCGTTGGGGGGAGTTAAGCATGCCCCTTGCCGGTTGAGAACCTAAATTTTGCGTATCGTGAAAAGTTGATCGAATTTTCATCGGCCGCGGCTCTCGGCACTGTAGCGTGCAACGCGCGGCAGCGCGGCAGCGCGATCTTGGACATTTCGGGGATTTGGCCTTGGCCGATCATCCGCGGCGAGGCTGGGGGCGCGTCGCGATTTCCTTGAGCAAGCCGCCGACCCCCATTGCCGCGATGTCCTGCGGCGTGACCTCGACCCCGCAGATCACCCGCGACAACACCCAGTCGGCACCGTTCAGCGCGGGCGATCTTGCACATCCGGGCAAGCCGATAACGGGACGGCCCGCAAGGCTGCCGATGAACAGCAGATTGCCCGGATCAACCGGCATCCCGAACCGCGCAACCTCTCCACCCGCATCGCGCAAAGCCTGGGGGGCCACGTCGTCGATATCCGATGTGGCAGAACCGGTCAGGATCAGGGTCAGCGCCGTATCCGCCCGCGCTATCGCGTCGCGCAGCGCTTTGGCCTCGTGGCGCACCAGCACCACCTCTTTCAGGGTGACGTTCAGCGCGGCCAGACGGTTCGCTATCGCCGCCTTTCCCTTGTCCCCCGCGCCTCCGTCGATCTCTGTGATGATCAGGGTCGCATCGGCCAGGTGCGGGACCATCATGCGAATGGCGCCCCGCCCCTTTGAACACGCCCGAGACAGGTCGCCCCGATCGACGCCGTAGGATATGATCTTGATCGTGGCCACCATACCGCCCGCCGCCATCTGCTGATAAGGTGCCACGGTGGCCAGGGTAATCATCGGGTGAACGGCGTTGACCGCCTCTAGGGCGGCGACATCCAGCACAGCGACCCCCGTTTCTTGCGCCAACAGATTCACCCGTCCGGTAAACGCTTTGCTTGGGGTAAGATGCGGGTGATCCACGATCAGGGCCTGCGCCAACGCCGCCGCGGCTGTGTTTTCGTCCACATCGGTTTCGGCAAGCTGTGCGACGGTGATCTCCTGAACCCCGGCGGCGATCAGATCAGCGACATGACGTGCCTGCAACCGAAGCCCCTTGCGCAAGCGTCCCGATGGCACAGTTACGGAATGCGCCAGCAGCGCCCCTTCGGCGTCGCCTGTGGGGATCTTGCCGAACTTCACGGTTTTCTCAGGCCCTGGATCATCTGCGCCAGGATCGACACTGCGATTTCCGGCGGGCCGGACGCCCCGATATCAAGCCCGATCGGCCCCGCGATACGTTCGATCTGCCGCGAGGAGAAACCGGCCTCTTCGAGCCTTGCCACCCGCGAGGCATGGGTGCGCCGGGACCCCAGGGCACCGACATAAAAGGCGTCTGAACGCAGCGCCACATGCAGCGCCGGGTCATCCAGCTTTGGGTCATGGGTCAGCAATACGACCGCGCTGCGCGTATCGACCCCAACGGTCGACATCGCGGCATCCGGCCAATCGTTTATCACCTGCGCCTCTGGAAAACGGGCCTGCGATCCAAACGCTTCGCGGGGGTCGATCACAACAACGTCGAAACCGGCTATCTGTGCCATCGGAACCAACGCCTGGGCGATGTGTACCGCGCCGACGATCACCAGTCTCAGCGGGGGGTTATGGATGGCGACAAAGGTGTCGGCGTCTTCCTCCAGCCCGGAACGATCCATCCGGAACCGGTCGGCGTGGCCGGAATATTCGATGCGCCCTTCACCACCTTCACCGCGGGACAAGCGCACAACATAGGCTGCCGGTGTGCGCGCGGCGCGTGCCGCGACCAGCTCCGCCAGCACCTCATACGGCATTCCCTGCCCGCCTATCGGTTCGACAAGAACGCGTATCGTCCCGCCGCAGGCCAAGCCGACGGCAAAGGCATCGCCATCGCTTACGCCGTATTCCAGCACGCGGGGCATGCCGTCCTCTATTGCTTCCAGCGCTTCGGTGACCACCGCACCTTCGACACAACCGCCCGACACAGAGCCCTGCATTTCCCCGTCACCGGAAATCGCCAGTTGTGCACCAATCCGGCGCGGGGCCGAGCCCCATGTTTCGATTACCGTGGCCAGAACCGCGCCCCGACCCGCCTGTGCCCACGCATACGCGCGTTCGGGTGCGTCTTCGAATATATCCATAATCGTGTCCTCCTGGCGCTCGTGCCCACCGGCACCTGCCCCTATGTAGGCCCTGTGCTGCGATCGCTCAATGAGATAACTTGCACGTCGTCTTCTGCGCCACTACATCTTGACCAATGTTATCCCAGACGGAGCCGCCTATATGCCCATGCAAGCCCGCGAAATCGAAGACCTGCTAAGAGAGACCTTTCCAGACGCGAAAATCACCGTCGAAGGCAATGACGGCGTGCATATGGCCGCAATGATCATCGACGAAAGCTTTCGTGGAAAAAACCGAGTACAGCAGCAAAGAGCGGTTTATGCGGCCCTCAAAGGCCGGATGGACGGCGCAAATGGTGATCTGCACGCGCTGGCACTGACAACGAAAGCACCGGATTGATATTATGGACCTGACCCTCGTCGTTATCCTGAGCATTCTGGTGCTGATCGTGGCGGTGCTGCGAGGATTGCAGGCGCTCAGGCATACACGAGACACCTACCGGGGGGCCGAGCCGGGTACGGGTTATCACGAAATCGACGCAACCTATCATTCCGGCGGTGGCGGGGGCGGACACCAGACGACGTATCGCATCCCCCGTGACCCGCAGGAATACGCAAAACGCTTTATACCAAAGGACAAACCGAAATGACCGACGCTACCACCCAAATCAAGGACACCATTACCAAAAACGACGTGGTGCTGTTCATGAAAGGCACCAAATCCATGCCGCAGTGCGGTTTCTCATCCCGCGTTGCCGGCGTCCTGAACTACATGGAAATCGACTATGCGGACGTGAATGTTCTGGCCGATGAAAATATTCGTCAGGGTATCAAGGATTATTCGGACTGGCCGACCATCCCTCAGCTTTACGTAAAAGGCGAGTTTGTCGGCGGCTGTGACATCATCACGGAAATGATGCTGTCGGGCGAACTCGATACGCTGTTTGCGGAAAACAATGTGAAGTTCGATAAAGAAGCCGCGGATAAGATCCGCGAAGCCAACGGCTGATATTGACCACGGTGTTGGCCCCTTGTGGCCAACACCCTGCGCACTGCGATGCGCGCGACGGCGGTGCCGCGTCGCAAGCGAACCTGCCTTGCGCCTTTTTTGTGCAACGCCGATTTTTGCGCCACGGTGCTAGCACCGTCATACAACAATCATACCGATGCGTTCGCCGCGCCCATGTCAGTCATGTGGAAAACGGCAAGGCACACGAAAACCAACGCGCCGGGCCACGATACATTAACCCGCTTTTTCCTCGATCTCATCGGCCAGCGCTTCGGCGCGGGCCGCCATTTCGGCCATGGCGTCGGTGACCGAGGCCGGAATAACCGGAACTTCGATGCGTTCAGGTTCGATGACCATATTGCGCAGACCCGCCAATTCGGCTTCGCGTTCCGCAAGTTCCGCGCGTGCCTCGGCGATTTTGTCTTCGACGTTGGCGGTCTTGTCCGCCAGCAGAAGGCCAGCCATCAAAAGCATCCGCGCCTCCGGCATACGGCCCACCTGATCCGACAACACCTGCGCCTCATCATCGAGCATCTTGGCTGCGGCGTGCAGATAGTCCTCCTCGCCTTCCTGACAGGAAACCTGAAACTGGCGACCCCCAATGGAAATTGTCACGTCGGGCATCAGATTTTCTCCTTGGCAGAACTGACAAGCGGGGTAAGCACGGACAGAATTGCATTTGCTTCGGCAACATCGGCGCTGCGTGCAGCGCGCAGAGCGTCCAGTTCGGCCACAACGGACTGATTGATCAACGTCGGATCGCCGACCCCTTGGGCATTGGCATCGCGCAGGGCTGCGCACGCCTCGGCAAGCTGGGTGTTGGCACGGCGCACCTGCTGCAACTCCGTGTCCAATTTCGCCATCTGGGTTTCGGTAACGGAAACCTGGGCCAGCGCCGCTTCGGCGTCGGAAAGCCGGGACTGCAAACTGGCTGTTTCACTCTCAAGCCGGTCACTGAGGTTTTTTACACGCTCGGTCAGTTGTGCATTGGCCTGTCGTTCGGCCTCAAGCTCTTGGCTAAGATCCGGTACATCATCTTTCGCAAGGGCCAGTTTATCGACCCCGCGGGATGCCCGTTCAAGCGCCGCCAAGATGCGGCCTTGCAGATACTCAATGTCACTCATCCCCGAGTTCCTCGCAAAACTTCGTATATTTACCAGTTTGCCAACCATCGAATCGCTGGTCAACGTTGTTTCAGGCGATCCTATCGAAACAAGCAGCGGAATACTGCCCCTTTAAGAACAATGCCTTGGCATAAGCTTTGCGGCGGCGTTCTTGTCACGCGGTCTTGCCCTTGATCTTTGCGGGGTGGCTGGTATTGATCCGCGAAACCACTTACTCCCCTTATAAGGAAGCGTGCCCCGTGGATCTGAACGCCCTCGCCAAAGCCCACCCTGATCATTGGTCGAAAGCGACCGCCATTCGTGCCCTGACCCTCGACGCCGTCGCAGCCGCCAATTCTGGCCACTCCGGGATGCCGATGGGTATGGCTGACGTCGCTACTGTTTTGTTTGAAAAGCACCTGAAGTTCGACGCATCCAACCCGCTGTGGCCTGACCGCGACCGTTTCATCCTGTCGGCGGGCCACGGGTCCATGCTGATCTATTCGCTGCTGCACCTGACCGGGTACGAGCAGTTTCCCATCGAGGAAATCAAGAATTTCCGCCAGTTGGGCGCGCGTACTGCCGGCCACCCGGAAAACTTCCTTGCTGACGCGATTGAAACAACCACCGGTCCGCTGGGCCAGGGCATTGCCAATTCGGTCGGCTTCGCCATGGCCGAAGAAATCCTGCGCGCCCAATACGGGTCGAAGGTGGTCGATCACTACACCTATGTGATCGCGGGCGACGGCTGCCTGATGGAAGGCATCAGCCACGAGGCGATTGCCCTTGCCGGCCGCCACAAGCTGAGCAAGCTGATCGTGATGTGGGATAACAACGACATCACCATCGACGGGCCGGTATCGCTGTCCGACAAAGTGGATCAGGTCGCGCGGTTCAAGGCGGCTGACTGGCACGTCATCGAGATCGACGGCCATAACCCCGACGAGATCGACGCCGCCCTGACCGAGGCGCGCAAATCCGATCTGCCAACGATGATCGCCTGCAAGACGCATATCGCGCTTGGTCACGCCGCGCAGGATACCTCGAAAGGTCACGGCGCGCTGACCGACGCCGACCAGATGGCCGCCGCCAAATCCGCCTATGGCTGGACAACCGGCCCGTTCGAAGTCCCCGCCGATGTGAAATCCGCCTGGGAAGAGATCGGCAAACGCGGCGCAGACGACCGCCGCGCCTGGGAAGAGCGTTTCGACGCCATGTCGCGCACAAAGCGTGAAGAGTTCAACCGCGCGCTGGCCGGTGACGCCCCCAAGAAGCTGAGCGCGACGGTCAAGGCATTCAAAAAACAGACCTCGGAAAACGCGCCGAAACTGGCCACCCGCGCCAGCAGCGAAAAGACGCTCGAGGTGTTGAACCCGCTCTATACAGAAACCGTGGGTGGGTCCGCTGACCTGACCGGTTCGAACAACACAAAGACCGCTGATCTGGGTGTCTTTGATGTGGACAACCGTGGCGGGCGTTATGTGTACTGGGGGATCCGCGAACACGGCATGGCCGCCGCGATGAACGGCATGGCGCTGCACGGCGGCATCCGACCCTACGGCGGCACGTTCATGTGTTTCACCGACTACGCCCGCCCCGCCATGCGTCTGGCGGCCCTGATGCAAATCCCGACCGTGTTTGTGATGACACATGACAGCATCGGTCTGGGCGAAGACGGCCCGACCCACCAACCGGTCGAACATCTGGCGATCAGCCGCGCGACACCGAACACCTATGTGTTCCGCCCCGCTGACACCGTTGAAACCGCAGAGGCCTGGGAAATCGCGCTGAGCAGCAAAAAGACCCCGTCGGTGCTGTCGCTGACACGTCAGGGCCTGTCCACCGTCCGGCTTGAGCACAAGAACAAGAACCTCACCGAACAGGGGGCCTATGTTCTGGCGGACGCCGAAGGCAAACGTCAGGTCATCCTGATCGCCACCGGCTCTGAAGTTGAGATCGCGCTGAAAGCCCGTGACCTGCTGCAAGCCGAGGGCATCGGCACACGCGTCGTGTCCATGCCCTGCATGGAGCTGTTCGCCGCCCAAGACGAAGCCTACCGCCGCCGCGTCCTCCCCGCGGGCCCCGTGCGCGTCGGCGTCGAAGCCGCCGCACGTCAGGGGTGGGACCGGTGGCTGACTGGCGAACGTGGTAAATGGAACAAGGCCGATTTCGTCGGCATGGACCGCTTCGGTGCCTCCGCCCCCGCGGAAGAGCTGTTTGAAAAGTTCGGCATTACCGCGCAGAATGTAGCCGATAAAGCCAAGGCGCTATTGTAAGCGGCAGACCCGTATCTGCACGAGCCAACCAGAGACCAATAAGAGCATCCAACTCTGGTTCTTGCTGTGAATGATGCAAATCGCACAGCAAGGATGGGAGGCGACAGCGGTCAAGGGTTACAGAGATCCCGAAGCGGCTTTCGGGGTCTCTGACGCAAGCCGTTGTCAAGACCAAGCCCGTTCCATAAGCGCGGGAAAGGCGGAAGCTCCTTCAGACCCAAGCCATGACTGCGTGTGGCGGTGAGGCGTCAAGTGGCCTTTTTCATCTCGATCAGTTGTATAAGGTTTCCACAGGTGTCATCGAAAACACCCATGCGGACAGAACCGGCATCCAGCGGCTCGGTGACAAACTTTACACCGCGCTCCGTCAGCTTCTTCCATTCCGCATCCAGATCTTGCACCTGAAACGAGTGAGCGGCGATGTTGTCAGCAAATAACGCTGCTTTGTATGGTCCGACCGAGGGATGGTCGCTCGGTTCAAGCAGCAGCTCGGTTCCTTCCGGGTCTTCTTCGGAGACGACGGTCAGCCAACGATTGGCGCCCAGGGCAATGTTGTGTTTGACCTTGAAGCCTAAGGTTTCGGTGTAGAACTTTTCAGCCTTGTCCTGATCATCGACAAAAATGCTGGTTACATAGATCTTCATCAGTTACTCCGTTTTCGTGCTTCGATCACGCACATCGGTGTTCGGCTGTTCAAGCCGCGTGCTTGCTCGACTTTTTGCCGCTGAATACTGCGCGCCACAGCGGGGTGATGATCTTTTCTCCGATCGGGATCAGGATCAAACCCAATGCCAGCCCCAGGACGCCGTCCATGGCGGCGGTGGCGATCCATTCAGCAGCACCGCGATAGGACTCGGGGAACAGATGTGCCGCACTGACCGCATAGCCTTCGATGAGATGGCCAAGGCTGGTAAAGCCCATTTCCTCCATGCCGTGAACGATGATGGACCCGCCGACCCACAACATCGCGGCGGTCCCGACGATCGTCAATAGCTTGAGAAAAGCGGGCATGCCACGCGCAATGCCGCGTCCGATTTTACGGGTCAGCGAGAAGTTGCCATTCTTCGCCAGATAGAGGCCCATGTCGTCCATCTTGACGATCAACGCGACGGATCCATACACCGCGACGGTGATGATAACCGCCGCGGCGGCCAAAGCCGCGGCCTCCATCCAGACGTTGGTCACCGTGAGGTTGGATAGAACAATGGTCATGATCTCGGCAGAGAGGATCAAATCTGTCTTGATCGCGCCCTTGGCCTTTTGCTCTTCCAGATGCGCGGGATCTTTGATCGCGGCCTTGTCGGCACCGGGGGGGTAATCTGTATGCCCCGCCCCGCCGATCCCCACAGCATGCGCGACTTTTTCAGCACCTTCAAAACACAGATATGCCCCGCCCAGCATCAACAACGGTGCAATGGCCCAAGGCGCAAAGTTCGAAAGCAGCAAACCTGCCGGCAGCAGGTATACCAGCTTGTTCTTGAACGACCCTTTGGTAATGCGCCAGATTATCGGCAGCTCGCGGCTGGCTTTGAAACCGTGGACATATTTCGGGGTTACCGCCGCGTCGTCAATCACCGCGCCCGCGGCCTTGGCACTTGCCTTGGTGGCTTGCCCTATAACATCATCAGCGCTGGCCGCAGCCACTTTGGCTATCGCCGCAACATCGTCCAACAGGGCCAGCAAACCGCTCATCTAATATCTCCAAAATCAATTCAGGTAAGGGTAGCGCACCGCGCCGAGAAGGCAAAGCCCCGCCTACCTTTACCGCTAACATAAACTTTTAACGCTAACATGAGGAAATCAGGAGGTTTTAGACCTTTAACCTCGCCATGGCCTCCAGATATAGAGCGCACAAAGTCACGCTTTTGCCAAAGGACGCCCCCCCATGACGATCAAAGTAGGTATCAACGGATTTGGCCGTATCGGTCGCTGTACCCTTTCTCACATCGCGGCTTCGGGGCGCGAAGATATCGAAGTGGTGCGCATCAATGCCACCGGCCCGATCGAGACCGCAGCGCACCTTATCAAATATGATTCCGTCCATGGCAGGTTCCCCAACGAGGTCAAGGTCGGCAACGGGACGCTTGATCTTGGCCGTGGCGAAATGCAGGTCATGTCTACGTACCGTATGGAGGAGCTTGACTGGGACGGCTGCGACGTTGTGTTGGAATGTACCGGAAAATTCAACGACGGCACAAAAGCAAATGTTCACCTGGACCGCGGTGCCAAGCGCGTCTTGCTGTCAGCACCCGGCAAAAACGTCGACAGGACAGTGGTTTTCGGCGTAAACGATAACGAATTGATCGCATCCGATAAAATGGTGTCGAACGGATCGTGCACAACCAATTGTCTGGCCCCGCTTGCCAAGGTTTTGCACGAAGCGTTTGGCATCGAAAGCGGTGTGATGACCACGGTACACAGCTATACCGGTGACCAGACTACGCTGGATCGCCGTCATGACGATCTTTACCGTGCCCGCGCTGCCGCAATGGCGATCATCCCCACATCGACAGGGGCCGCGGCGGCGTTGGGCGAAGTGCTGCCTGCGCTGAAAGGTAAGCTGGATGGCACGGCAATGCGTGTGCCGACCCCGAACGTCAGCGCGGTTGACCTGACGTTCTGCGCCTCGCGCGATGTCACCGTCGACGAAGTCAACCAGGCGGTGCTGGCTGCCACCAATGGCCCCATGGGACGCGTTCTGGCCTATGATCCCGAACAGAAGGTATCGATTGATTTCAACCATACTGAACACAGTTCCATCTTTGCACCGGACCAAACCAAGGTTGTCGGGGGGCGGCTTGTGCGCGTCCTGGCATGGTACGACAATGAGTGGGCATTCTCGGTACGCATGGCCGACGTCGCCGTCGCCATGGGCAAACTAGGCTGAACCCTTGCGACATGGTCGTTGCCCTGTCATATCAACGGGCAACGACCGATCAAGGACCCCAACGATGACAACACCCATAGCTATCGTTCTTGCGGCCGCGGTGATCGTAGCATTGGGCGTCGACACGATGATGTACGGCAATCAGCACCTGATCTTCCTCGTGAAAAAGTTTGTTGATCTCATCGAATGGGTGGCCTTCTGGCGTTGACCCGACCGCGGTCCGATCCAGAAAACCCACAACCCCCCCCCCGGCATCGGTTGACATACCGCGAGATTCATGAATGTTAGCGCTATCACATTCAGGAGGACGCTTTCATGGCCACTAAACTGGCAATCAACGGCTTTGGTCGCATCGGTCGCAATGTGCTGCGCGCTCTGATGGAACAGGACAATACCGATCTTCAGGTGATCGCTATCAACGATTTGGCCCCGGTCGGCACCAATGCACATTTGTTTGAATTCGACTCTGTTCACGGACGCTATCGCGGTCGCGTAACTGTCGAAGGTGATACGATGGACGTGGGCCAAGGCCCGATCCGTGTGTCAGCCGAACGCGATCCCGCTGCACTGGACTGGGGTGATGTCGATATCGTGCTCGAATGCACCGGCATCTTTGTTACCCATGCCGCTGCGGCCAAGCATCTGGAAAACGGGGCCAAGCGGGTACTGATCTCGGCCCCTGGAAAAGATGCGATGAAAACGATCGTTTATGGCGTCAATCATGACCTGATCGACGGCAGTGAAACCGTGCTCAGCAATGCTTCGTGTACGACGAACTGCATGGCTCCGCTTACCAAGACGCTGCACGACGCTTTTGGAATCAAGCACGGCCACATGACCACGATCCACAGCTATACGGGGGATCAACCCACCCACGACACTGCCCACAGCGATCTTTACCGCGCCCGCGCCGCGGCGTTGTCAATGATCCCGACAACCACCGGGGCGGCCAAAACACTTGGCAAGGTGTTACCCGATCTGGACGGGCGCATTGGCGGTACCGCAATCCGCGTTCCCACGCCGAATGTGTCATGCGTCGATCTGGTCGTCGAAGTTTCACGGGACGTGACAAGGGACGAGGTAAATGCGGCGTTGCAGGATGCGGTGAACGGCCCGCTCAAGGGGATCATGGGGATGGTGGACCGCCCACTGGTGTCAATCGACCTTAATCACGACAGCCATTCATGCGTCGTGGCAACCGACCAGACATCGGTACAGGCCAAAACGCAAATACGCTTGCTGGCCTGGTACGACAACGAATGGGGCTTCTCGAACCGGATGCTGGACACCTCCAGGGTGATCGCGAAAACGCTTTAGGTTCGAAACCGTTTCAACAGTTCGGCATTAACGGCGGGCGTCACAAACTTGCTGACGTCGCCGCCAAGCCGGGCGATCTCCTTGACCAACTTGCTGGCGATCGCCTGATGTTCGGCCTCGGCCATCAGAAACACGGTTTCGATACTGTCATCAAGCTTTCGGTTCATACCCACCATCTGGTATTCGTATTCGAAATCGGCGACAGCACGTAAACCGCGTATGATCATCTGCGCACCCACATCACGTGCACAGTCGATCAGCAGGTTTTCAAACGGATACACGATAATTTCGGTACCTGTCTCTACGCGCAATTTGCTGCATTCTTCCTCAATCTGCTGCACCCGCTCTTCCAGCTCGAACAAGGGGCCCTTGTCACGGTTGATCGCAACGCCGATCACCAGTTTATCAACCAATGTAGCAGCACGCCGGATGATATCGATATGCCCCAGAGTGATGGGATCAAAGGTGCCGGGGTAAAGGCCAACGCGCATAGGGCAGTCCAGTCAATTGAAGTCGAAAATTAAACGCACGCAAGCATTTACGCCGGCAAAATGCAACGGGTATTCGGCGGGTCAATGACCCATGATCATCCCTTGCAAGGCATCTTTTTCCATTGAAAGCTCCATCAACCGCGCCTTGACCACGTCGCCCAGTGATATCAGCCCGATCAGCGTACCATCCTCCAGAACCGGCATATGGCGAAACCGCCCCTCGGTCATCTTGGCCAAAATATCATCCGCACGCTCGTTTTTCGCACAGGTGACCAGCTTGCTGGTCATCAATTCCTCTACGGTCTTGGTCAGACACCCGCCGCCCTGCTGGCCAAGAGCGCGGACGATATCACGCTCGGACAGGATCCCGTCGGGGCGCTTGCCATCGCTGGAAATAACCAAGGTACCGATCCGCTTCTCCGATAAAAGCTTCGCGGCTTCCGAGATCAGCATGCTGGGCTTCACTGTCGTCACACTATCATCGGCTTTTGTTTTCAGGATTTGAGAAACCAGCATGGTCAGCCCTCTCGCAATAAAATTACCTACCAGACCAGGTTCTCTTTAATACTGTTGCGTGTCAAGCTATTGCCTCAAGCCGGGCGACTTCTGTTCGAACCCCTTGGGTCAGCTTTTCGGCAAACCGGCTCAGCCTCTGATTTCGCCGGTCGTCCTCGTGACGTATCAGATAGAACGCCCGACTTAATTCCACCTCCCCTGCCAAGATGCGGGTCACCCCCGGTGTCGCCGATAGCGCGAAATCATGAACGACCCCGACACCGCCACCCTGCCTGATCATGTTCATTTGCACCGATACCGAATTGGAGGCGAGCGGTACCCGCGTCAGACTCAATTCGGCCAGATAATCCAGCTCTCGGTCAAAGATCATGTCAGGTATATACCCGACAAGCCGATGGCGCTGAAGATCGGCCACCGTCCGGATGGTATCATGGGCGGCCAGATACCAGTCTGAGGCCGCCAGATGTAGGCGGTAATCGGTCATCTTATGCACGACCAATCGCCCCGCTGTCGGAACGCTGACGCCAATCGCCATATCGGCTTCGCGCCGGGAAAGGTTGAACACCCGGGGCAAGGCGACAATCTGAATGTCCAGTTCCGGATTCTCGGCCACCAAGGCCGCACACACCTGCGGCAACAGATAGTTCGCGCAGCCATCCGGCGCGCCGATGCGAATTTGACCGCGCAGCTGATCCGTCGGATCTGGCACCTCCGCCGTGGCGATTCGCATCGCCTGTTCTGCCGCTTCGGCACGCTCCAGCAACTGACTTCCGGCCTCGGTCACCGCATACCCCGTCGGTGACTTGACAAACAACGCCGTACGCAACTCCTTTTCCAACCGTGCCATCCTGCGGCCAAGCGTAGCCGGGTCCAACCGCAAGACCTTGCCCGCCCCCGACAAGCTGTGTTCGCGCGCCACCGCAATGAACAGCCTCAAATCGTCCCAGTTTTCCGGCACCTTACATACCTTTCCATTTCATTTTGCCAAACAAACTCCGGGGGAGTCCGCAGGACGGGGGCTGGCCCCCGACACTCCCTAGCCACAACCCTACGCTTTGCAAAAATGCAAAGCCACCCTGACTTCATTCCTCTTTTCGTTTGTTTTTCGCAAGGCTACCCTGCCGACAAATTCAAGGAGGATTCCAATGCAAGAGCTCACCCACTATATGAACGGTGCCCATGTCAAAGGGACGTCGGGCCGGTTTTCAGACGTGTTCAACCCTGCGACCGGCGAAGTACAGGCAAAATGTCCCCTCGCCAATGAGGCCGAGCTGGACCAGGCCGTGCAATATGCGATGGCGGCACAACCCGCGTGGGCGGCCGTGAACCCGCAGCGCCGTGCCCGGGTCATGATGAAATTCGTCGACCTGCTGAACCGCGACATGGACAAACTGGCCGAGGCCCTGTCCCGCGAACACGGCAAGACCCTGCCCGACGCCGCGGGCGACGTTCAGCGTGGCCTTGAAGTCGTCGAATATTGCATCGGCGCGCCCGAGCTGTTGAAAGGTGACTACACCGATAGCGCCGGTCCCGGCATCGACATGTATTCCATGCGCCAGCCGTTGGGGGTCTCCGCAGGCATCACGCCGTTCAACTTCCCCGCCATGATCCCGATGTGGATGTTTGCCCCCGCCATCGTTTGCGGCAACGCCTTCATCCTCAAACCGTCCGAGCGTGATCCATCCGTGCCCCTGATGCTGGCCGAATTGCTGGAAGAAGCGGGCTTGCCCAAAGGTATCATTCAGGTCGTTAATGGCGACAAGGAAGCGGTTGACGCGATCCTTCACCACCCTGTTATTCAATCTGTCGGCTTCGTCGGCTCCACCCCCATTGCCGAATATATCTACGGCACGGGCTGCGCGAATGGGAAACGCGTCCAATGCTTTGGCGGTGCCAAGAACCACATGATCATCATGCCGGACGCCGATCTGGACCAGGCCGCGGACGCGCTGATCGGCGCGGGCTATGGCGCGGCTGGCGAACGCTGCATGGCGATATCCGTAGCTGTTCCTGTGGGCGAGGAAACGGCGGATCGCCTGATCAAGAAGCTGGTCCCTCGCATCGAAAAGCTCAAAGTCGGGCCCTACACATCCGGCAAGGACGTGGATTACGGCCCGGTTGTCACCGCAGCGGCCAAGGCCAATATCGAACGTCTGGTCCAATCCGGCGTCGATCAAGGTGCCACATTGGTCGTAGATGGCCGCGACTTCAGCCTGCAAGGCTACGAAGAAGGATTCTTTGTCGGGCCGCATCTGTTCGACAACGTGACCAAGGACATGGACATCTACAAGCACGAGATTTTCGGCCCCGTTCTGTCCACGGTTCGCGCCAATACCTACGAAGAGGCGCTTGGTCTTGCGATGGATCACGAGATGGGCAACGGCACTGCGATCTTTACCCGTGACGGCGATGCGGCACGTGATTTCGCCAACCGCGTCAACGTGGGCATGATCGGCATCAACGTGCCGATTCCGGTACCACTCGCCTATCATACCTTTGGCGGCTGGAAAAAATCGGTCTTTGGCGATCTCAACCAGCACGGACCGGATGCGTTCAAATTCTATACGCGCACCAAAACCGTGACCTCTCGCTGGCCCTCGGGCATCAAAGAAGGCGGAGAGTTCAACTTCAAGCCAATGGAGTGAACCACGTCTTGCGGGGGCCTCGGTCCCCGCACCTGCTTGCGCCTTGTACGGGCAGCGTTATAATTTAACGTACGTTCAATTCGTCAGATCTTGGGAGGGATCACCGCCATGGATTTCGCACTTTCCGAAGAGCAAACCGCCATATTCGATATGGCTTATGGCTTTGGCCAAGAACATATCGCCCCATTTGCGCGCCAGTGGGAAAAGGACGGCACCATTCCGAAAGAGATCTGGCCCAAGATAGCCGAGCTTGGGTTTGGCGGCTTGTATGTATCCGAAGATGCAGGGGGCTCTGGTCTGACACGCCTTGATGCGACGCTTGTGTTCGAGGCGCTGAGCATGGCCTGCCCTTCTGTCGCGGCGTTTCTGTCGATCCACAATATGTGCGCCAAGATGCTGGACAGCTTCGCCAGCGACGATCTCAAGGCGCGCATCATGGATGATGTGCTGTCGATGAATACGGTGCTGAGCTATTGCCTGACCGAACCCGGTTCAGGTTCTGATGCCGCGGCTCTCAAGACCAAATGCGACCGGACCAACGATGGATATACCCTGAACGGTACCAAGGCCTTCATTTCCGGCGGAGGCTATTCAGACGCCTACGTCGCCATGGTCCGCACCTCGGATGACGGCGCTGCCGGAGTGTCCACCGTCTATGTCGAGGATGGCACTCAGGGGCTTTCGTTTGGCGGGCTTGAGGACAAGATGGGCTGGCGCAGCCAACCAACAGCGCAGGTGCAGTTCGACAACTGCAAAATTCCTGCCGGGAATTTGGTCGGTGAAGAAGGCAAGGGTTTTAAATATGCGATGACGGGGCTGGATGGCGGCCGATTGAACATCGCGGCATGTTCACTGGGTGCGGCGCAGACGGCGCTGGACGCCACCTTGCGATATATGGGCGAACGCAAGGCGTTCGGGAAGCCGATCGACCAGTTCCAAGGCCTGCAGTTTCGTCTGGCAGATATGGAAATAGAGATGCAGGCAGCGCGTGTGTTTTTACGTCAGGCCGCGTGGAAACTGGACAGTGGCGCACCGGACGCCACCAAGTTTTGTGCAATGGCAAAAAAGTTCGTCACAGACACCGGCAGCCGGGTAGTGGACCAATGTCTGCAACTGCATGGCGGGTATGGCTACCTTGCCGATTATGGCATTGAAAAGCTGGTGCGTGATCTGCGCGTGCACCAGATATTGGAAGGCACGAACGAGATCATGCGCGTCATCGTCGCCCGCGACATGTTGAAAAACAGATGAACGATATCTCGATCCGCGTAACCGGGCGCGCCGGACGTATTACCCTTGACCGCCCTCAGGCCTTGAATGCGCTGACCTACGACATGTGCCTTGCCATCGAAGATGCGCTCGACCGGTGGTCGAACGATACATCGGTTGATCTGATCGTAGTCGATGCAGCGGGCGAGCGCGCGTTCTGTTCCGGCGGCGACATTGCCGAGCTTTATGCGACGGGTAAGGCAGGCGACTATGACTATGGCAGGAAATTCTGGGCTGACGAGTACCGCCTGAATGCTAAAATTTTCAGCTACTCCAAGCCGGTTGTCTCTTTCATGCAAGGATTTACCATGGGCGGCGGCGTCGGCCTTGGCTGTCACGGGTCGCACCGTGTGGTAAGCGAGACCAGCCAGATCGCAATGCCCGAATGCGGGATCGGGTTGATCCCGGACGTGGGCGGTTCGCTGATGCTGGCCCTCGCTCCGGGACGGATCGGCGAATATCTGGGCGTCACTGCGACGCGAATGTCGGCGCAAGATGCGATTTTTGCCGGATTTGCAGACCGTTACATTCCGCAGCACCTGTGGCCTGACTTGATCGCCAAGCTTGAGGATACCGGGGATGCCGCCATATTGACACCCGCGACACTGGCCCCCCCGGCGTCTGAGCTGCAAGAACACCAGGCCCAGATTGACGCGTTGTTTGACGGAGAAACACTGGGGGACATCCTGAACAATCTGCGCAAAGACGATGGAGAGTTCGCCCGAGAGACCCTGAAGAAAATGGAACGGATGAGCCCGCTCGCGATGGCAAGCACCATCGAGGTGATCCACCGGCTACGTGGCCCGTCGCTCACCATCGAAAAAGCATTGGACCTGGAATACCGGTTTACCTACCGCGCCATGGAGCATGGCGATTTCCTTGAAGGGATCCGTGCCGCAATCATTGACAAAGACCGAAAGCCCGCCTGGCAATTCGCCGATATGAACGTACCCCTTGCTGCCACGGGAAAAATGTTGCGCCCCTTGGGAAACGCGGCCCTAACACTGGAGAACACGAGATGAGCAAGAAGATTGGATTCATAGGTCTGGGCAATATGGGGGCACCGATGGCCGCCAATCTGGCCAAGGCCGGTCATAGCGTCACTGGATATGACGTGGCGGGCACCACCGCCGAAGGTGTGACCGCGGCGAGCAAGCTGGAAAGTGCAGCCGCGGGGATGGACGTGGTCATCACGATGCTGCCGAACGGGTCGATCCTGCGGCAGGTGGCGGCACAGGTTCTTCCTCTTATGGAACGCGGCAGCCTGTTTATGGATTGCTCAACCGTGGATGTGGAGAGTGCGAAGAACACCTCTCAAGCCGCTGAGGATGCAGGGATTCTTGCAATAGACGCCCCGGTATCAGGTGGCATCGGAGGCGCATCCGGCGGGACCTTGACGTTTATGGCCGGGGGGTCGGCGGAGGCGTTTGCGATAGCCAAGCCCCTGTTCGATATCATGGGGCAAAAAGCCGTGCACTGCGGTGATGCCGGCGCAGGCCAGGCCGCCAAGATCTGCAACAACATGATTTTGGGCGTCACGATGATCGCCACTTGCGAAGCCTTCGCGCTGGCGGACAAATTGGGACTGGATCGACAAAAGATGTTTGATGTGGTCAGCACCTCATCGGGGTACAGCTGGTCGATGAACGCATACTGCCCCGCCCCCGGCGTCGGCCCGACATCACCCGCCGACAACGGCTATGCGCCCGGGTTCGCAGCGGAGTTGATGCTGAAGGATCTGGGTCTGTCGCAACAGGCAGCGGAAATGGCCAATGCCGATACCCCGATGGGAGAATTGGCGCGGGCGATCTATGCACAGTTCGTGGAAGAGGAAGATGGCCACGGGCAGGACTTTTCCGCGATGTTGCCGCGGTTTGAAAAGCGCAACCGGGGTTAGTCACAGCAGGCCGGACCGGGGGTTTCACACCCCCGGACCCCCGTGGAGTTTTTCCGGCAAAATGAAAAGGTCCCCTATTCAGCTGCAACCTTTCGAGACGTCAGCATAGGTTTCAGGTATGTGCCGGTGTGGCTTTCGGGGACTTCGGCGACCTGTTCCGGGGTCCCTGTGGCGACTACCTGGCCGCCCCCGTCGCCGCCTTCGGGGCCGATATCGATAATGTGGTCGGCGGTTTTTATCACATCGAGATTGTGTTCGATGACGATTACCGAGTTACCCTGGTCGACCAGTTCGTGCAGGACCTCGAGAAGCTTGCGGACATCTTCGAAATGCAGGCCGGTCGTGGGTTCATCCAGGATGTAAAGGGTTCGCCCTGTTGACCGTCTGCTGAGTTCTTTTGACAGTTTCACCCGCTGGGCCTCGCCCCCGGAGAGGGTCGTCGCTTGTTGGCCCACCTTGATGTAGCCGAGCCCTACCCGCATCAGCGCATCCATTTTCTCGCGGATGCTTGGCACGGCCTGGAAGAAGCTCTGGGCGTCTTCAACGGTCATGTCCAGCACGTCGGCGATGGATTTGCCCTTGAACTTGACCTCGAGTGTTTCGCGATTATAGCGCTTGCCCTTGCAGGTTTCACATTCGACATAGACGTCGGGCAGGAAGTGCATTTCGATCTTGATGACGCCATCACCCTGGCAGGCTTCGCAGCGGCCGCCTTTGACGTTGAAGCTGAACCGCCCTGGCTTGTATCCGCGCGCCTTGGCTTCGGGAAGCCCGGCGAACCAGTCGCGGATCGGAGTGAAGGCGCCGGTATAGGTCGCGGGGTTTGACCGGGGCGTGCGCCCGATCGCGCGCTGATCGATGTCGATGACCTTGTCGAGATGTTCGAGACCCTTGATGGTTTCGCAAGGTGCGGGCGTTTGACGCGCGCCGTTCAGGTTCATCGACGCGGTTTTGAACAAGGTTTCGATGGTCAGTGTCGATTTACCACCGCCAGACACGCCGGTCACGCAGACGAATTGGCCCAGCGGGAAGCTGACGGTGACGTCTTTCAGGTTGTTCCCCGAAGCTTTGACAACCGTGACGGCCTTTTTGTTGCCTTTGCGCCGTTTGGTCGGCACCACGATCTCGCGCTTGCCGGTCAGGTATTGCCCGGTCAGCGAGGCGGGGTCATTGGCGACCTGTTCGGGGGTGCCGTGGCTGACAACCTGGCCGCCATGTACACCGGCACCCGGCCCGATATCGAAGACATAATCCGCTTCGCGGATGGCCTCTTCGTCGTGTTCGACCACGATCACGGTGTTGCCCTGATCGCGCAGGTTCTTGAGGGTTTGCAACAGGCGGTCATTGTCGCGTTGGTGAAGACCGATCGACGGTTCATCCAGCACGTAAAGCACACCGGTCAGCCCGGATCCGATTTGCGACGCCAGACGAATACGCTGGCTTTCGCCGCCGCTGAGCGTTCCGCTGGACCGGGCCAGCGTAAGATATTCCAATCCCACGTTGTTCAGGAACCCCAAGCGCTCGCGTATTTCCTTGAGGATCGCGCGGGCGATGTCGTTCTTCTGGGCGGAAAGGTGATCGGGGACGGTGTTGCACCAGTCGAATGCCTCGCGGATCGACATCTGTACAACCTGACCTGCATGGCGCAGCTGGTCCGGCGCACCATCGGCCGGCCCGATCTTGACCGCGAGCGCTTCGGGGCGGAGACGGTAGCCATGGCAGGTTCCGCAGGGGCGATTGTTTTGATATCGTTCAAATTCTTCGCGGACCCAATTGCTGTCGGTCTCGCGATAGCGCCGCTCCATGTTCGGGATCACGCCTTCGAAAACGCGGCTGACCTCGTAGACGCGCCCGCCCTCGTCATAGCGAAACTTGATCTCTTCCTTGCCGGAACCATAGAGAAAAACCTGCTGCACCTTTTCGGGAAGGTCCTTCCATTTGGTGGTCTCGCTGAATTTGTAGTGTTTCGCGATCGCTTCGATTGTTTGCTTGAAGTAAGGAGATTTTCCTTTGCGCCACGGGGCCAATGCACCGTCGTACACCTTTAGATTCTGGTCCGGGACGACCAGGCGTTCGTCAAAAAACAGTTCTTTCCCCAACCCGTCGCAGGATGGGCAGGCACCAAAAGGCGCGTTGAACGAAAACAGCCTCGGTTCGATCTCGGGGATGGTGAATCCGCTGACGGGGCACGCAAACTTTTCACTGAACGTGTGACGTTCGGGTTCGCCTTCACCCGGCGCGGTTTCGAGTATCGCGATGCCGTCCGCCAGATCCAGCGCGGTGCGCAGGGAATCGGCCAGGCGGGTTTCGAGCCCTTCGCGAACAACGATCCGGTCCACAACCACGTCAATATTGTGACGGAATTTTTTATCCAGCGTCGGTGGTTCATCCAGCTCGTGGAATTCGCCATTGACCTTGACACGCTGGAAGCCCTGCTTGCGCAGCTCAAGAAACTCCTTACGGTACTCGCCCTTGCGATCGCGCACGATAGGCGCAAGAAGGTATGCACGGGTACCCTCCTCCATCGCCATAACGCGGTCCACCATGTCCTGCACCTGCTGCGCCTCGATAGGCTTGCCGGTGGCCGGCGAATATGGCGTGCCGACACGGGCGAAAAGAAGGCGCATGTAGTCGTAGATCTCGGTCACGGTGCCGACAGTTGACCGCGGGTTTTTCGACGTGGTCTTTTGTTCGATCGAAATCGCCGGCGAAAGGCCGCTTATGTGATCGACGTCGGGTTTCTGCATCATATCCAGAAACTGGCGGGCGTAGGCGCTTAGCGATTCGACATAGCGCCGCTGACCTTCGGCATATATCGTATCAAAGGCCAAACTTGATTTGCCAGAGCCTGACAAGCCGGTGATAACCACCAGCTGATCACGTGGGATATCCACATCGATGTTCTTTAGGTTGTGTTCGCGCGCGCCGCGGACTTCAATGTTCTTCAGCTCAGCCATATCGGACCCCCGTTAAGGTTATGTACATAAGGTCGCGATGCGGATTCTCCAATGAAAAAATGAGAACGCAGCAAGAACACGCATATTGGTCACACGCTCGCCCCGCGAAACACGCGTGCTTGAACCATTCCCGGGTACGAAACCGGCTTTGACAGCTGGGGTCGCAGCCCTTGCCACACCCCCACCTGCGGGACGATCGCGGTTAGATGTGGATGACGCGACCGTATGCGGCAAGCACGGATTCATGCATCATCTCTGACAAGGTCGGATGCGGGAACACCGTGTTCATGAGGTCTTCTTCCGTGGTTTCCAACTGACGCCCGACGACATACCCCTGGATCAGTTCGGTCACTTCGGCACCGATCATGTGCGCCCCCAAAAGCTCACCGGTTCTTGCATCGAACACCGTTTTGATCATACCTTCGGGTTCGCCGAGTGCGATGGCTTTACCGTTGCCGATAAATGGGAAACGACCGATTTTCACGTCATATCCCAGTTCCTTGGCTTTTGCCTCGGTATAGCCGACAGAGGCCACCTGGGGATAGCAATAGGTACAGCCGGCGATGCTTTCAGGCTTGATCGGATGTACATCCTGGCCGGCGATCAATTCGGCTACCATGACGCCTTCGTGTGAAGCCTTGTGCGCCAGCCACGGGGCACCGGCCACATCACCGATAGCATAAAGACCGTCAACACCGGTGCGGCAATATTCATCTGTCACCACATGGGTGCGGTCGATAGCGACCCCCAGTTCCTCGAGGCCAAGATCCTCGACGTTACCGACAATGCCGACGGCGGAAATCACCGTATCGAAATCTTGCTTTTGGACCTTGCCGCCGGTTTCTATATGCGCAGTCACCTTCGCATCGGAGCGGTCAAGTTGCTTGACGACAGCCTTTTGCAAGATCGTCATGCCTTGCTTTTCAAACTGTTTTTTCGCGAACTTGCTGATCTCTTCATCTTCGACGGGCAAAATACGGTCCATCACTTCGACGACTGTAGTTTCGGCCCCCAAGGTATTGTAAAAGCTCGCA
Organism: Sulfitobacter sp. L-8; assembly: GCF_056859255.1. Taxonomy (NCBI): domain Bacteria; kingdom Pseudomonadati; phylum Pseudomonadota; class Alphaproteobacteria; order Rhodobacterales; family Roseobacteraceae; genus Sulfitobacter; species Sulfitobacter sp. L-8. The sequence goes on along the minus strand of NZ_JBSXOD010000035.1, from coordinate 96,332 downwards.
AACTCGATCCCGATTGCGCCGGATCCGATGACCAGCAGTTTTTTGGGCATATGCGGCGGCTTCAGCGCGTCGCGATACATCCAGACCCGTTTCCCGTCGGCTTCGAGCCCGGGAAGATTGCGGGCACGTGCACCTGTGGCCAGCACGATATTCTTCGCTGTCAGTTCTTCGGTGCCCTTATCGGTCTTGACGGTAACCTTGCCCTTGCCCGCCAGCTTGGCGGTGCCCATGACGACGGTGATCTTGTTCTTCTTCATCAGATGGCCAATGCCGCCCGACAGTTGTCCCGCCACCTTGCGCGACCGCTTTACAACCTCGTCAAGCTCGTAACCGATATTATCCGCCTTGAGGCCGAATTCTGCGGCGCGGTGCATCAGATGAAATACCTCGGATGAACGCAACAAAGCCTTGGTTGGAATGCACCCCCAGTTCAAACAGATCCCACCCAGATTTTCACGTTCAACGATCGCGACCGATAGCCCTAGCTGGGCACCGCGAATAGCAGCGACATACCCCCCCGGGCCAGAACCGATCACGATCAGATCAAAGGATTTGGCAGCCATCAGAAAAACCTCGCAGTGTGGGGGATCAAATATAGTTTAGTGGTAAACTATATAAATCGTGTCAGCAACCGCGAGATTTGTCCCGGTGGTGTACAGCGTCATGCGACCTTGGAGTGTTGCTCGATGTCATTCAATGTCGTCCGATAGCCGCCCTTTGCGATATATGCCTGTTCGACCGCTGTCGGCATTCTTTCGAGCGCTTCGTTACGGTATGGAAAGCGGCCAAAGTCACGGATCACCTGTCGGTGCGCACGTGCATGCAGCAAATTGCTGGCGCTTTCCGGCAGGCGTTCACACATAAGACGGACGCAACGGTCCTGATCAATCAGGTTTTCGGAATGCATGAGCGGTAAATAAAAGAATTGCCGCGCCGGTGGATCAATCTTGATATCCCAACGCTTTTGGATGGATGATTTCGCCGCCGCCAATGCGGCACGATCCGTTGAAAACGCCCGTCCCTCTCCGCGAAACATATTCCGCGGGAACTGATCGGTGAGGATGATATACGCCAACGCGCCGGACGGGTACGTCAACCACAACGAAAACTTGCCTTCGCGTGCCGCTTCCCAAGTTGACAGGAATTGATCTCGAATAGACTGGTCCAACGCTTCATCAACGGCGTACCAGTCGCTTGGGCCGGTCTCGTCCAGCCAGAAATTTAGTATGTCCTCCGGATTTTTCATCGTAGGCTCCTTACTTAAACTTTTTCTTAATTATTACTAACGCCACAAACCGGGTCTTGGACAAACAAAAATTGTAACGAAACGGTCATAAACCCCACATTATCAAGCATTTTCGCTGCTTTGGTCGCTTTCGATGGCATATTCTTGCGCAAGTTCCACCGCGACGGCGGTCGCAGCAGCGTAAATCGGGACAAATTCTCCGGTCTCGGTCGCGGGGACCGCAGGGCGCACCGTCGCACGATACGAGGCATAAACCGCCAGCACCACAAACAGCACGGCCGTGAACAGATAGAACCCTCCGGGGCCAAGGGTGGTGCCCATCATCCAGCCGGTGATTATCGGGCCCATGATAGCACCCAGGCCGTTGATAAAGATCATACCACCGGACGCCGCGGCCATGTCCTCATGTTCCAGAAAGTCGTTGGTGTGCGCGATAAGCAGGGAATACAACGGGTTGGACATGCCGCCGACGACGAACGACGCGACAAGCAGGACCGGGAAGATATGCCCGAATATCATCCCCCCAAATGATCCGGCCGCCCCGATGATCGACGTAATGACAATCAGCAGACGGCGATCCATCCGGTCCGAAATCCACCCGATTGGATATTGCAGAACCACAGAGCCGACAAAAAACGTCGCGACGAAGATCGAGATCTGGGCGACGGTTAACCCCGCTTCGGCACCGTATACGGACGCCATTCCGAACTGTGCCGAGAAAACGCCGCCCAGCAAGAACATGCCGACGCAACCCAGGGGTGAAAAGCTTGCAAGCTCGCGCAGGCTCATCGGTTTGGTTGTGTCAAACGCCGGGGTCGGGCTGATGGACAGCAGGATCGGTGTCACCGCCAGGCTGACCAATACCGACGGAATGACGAAAAGCACAAAGCCCGAAGGGTCTGCCGTCAGCAACAGCGCCTGTGCTATCACGATGCCAAAAGTCTGCACGATCATGTATACCGACAGGGTTTGCCCGCGGTTCTCGTTGGTGGCAGCGTTGTTCAGCCAGCTTTCCGCGGTTACATACACCGCCGAAAAGCAAAAGCCGATCAACACGCGGCCAAGTGTCCAGACCGCCACGTTGGGAAACGTCGGGTAAAGGATCATCACAGCCGAGATCATCGACGCAAGCGCAGCAAAAACCCGCACGTGGCCCACCCGACGGATCATGCCGGGCGCAATACGCGACCCTCCGAGAAACCCGACGAAATACGCGGACATCACGATTGACATGTTAAAAGTCGAGAAATCTTCGATACTGCCGCGGATACCCAGCAGCGTGCCTTGCATGCCGTTACCCACCATCAGCAACCCCATGCCGAGCAAGAGCGCCCATGAGCTGATAAACACCTTGAACATAACTCGAATCCTTTAACGCCGTCTGGCCTCTACTGACGGTCTTCCAGGAGACTGTCACTCCCATGAACGACAATCAGGCGGGTTTTTGCGCCTGTGGGATCAACAAGGAGGCGTCGCCATAGGAAAAGAAGCGATATTTTGACTGGATGGCATGCGCGTATAGCGTCTTGATGGCCTCTTGCCCCATCAACGCCGCGACCAACATCATCAGGGTGGATTTGGGCAGGTGAAAGTTTGTCATCAGCGCGTCGGTTACCTTGAAGGAAAATCCAGGGGTGATGAAGATGTCGGTATTCCCTTCCCACGGCTCGATCGTGCCCCCCCGCGCAGCGGTTTCGATCAGGCGCAAGGCCGTCGTACCAACAGGGATGACACGCCCGCCTGCCTGTTTTGTCGCTGCGATTTCGGCGGCGGCCGTGGCGCTTACCTGTCCCCATTCGCTGTGCATCTTGTGGTCTGCAACATTGTCCACCTTTACAGGCAGAAAAGTACCTGCCCCCACATGCAAGGTCACATGCGTGAAGTTCACCCCTATATCGGCCAGCCGCGCCAACAACGCGTCGTCGAAATGCAAGGATGCCGTCGGGGCGGCGACGGCCCCGCTGTTTCGCGCGAACACCGTCTGATAATCAACCAGATCGCGTTCGTCGGCCGGACGTTTTGCAGCGATGTAGGGCGGCAGCGGCATGGCCCCGGCCGCGTTCAACGCCGCGTCAAACGCGTCGCCGACATGGTTGAACCGCAGGTGTCCTTGCCCGTCCTCGATACGCTCAAGCGTGGCGCTCAGATCATCGGTGAACACGACTTCTTCACCCAGCTTCAACTTTTTGAGCGGTTTGATGAGCGCCGCCCAAGTGCCATCGCCGCGTGGTTCCAGCAGCGTGGCCTCGATCCGGGCCTGCACGGGCCCCTGCGCACTTTGCCGAAAGCGCTGTCCGTTCAGTCGCGCCGGGATCACACGGGTGTCGTTCAGCACCAGACGATCCCCGGGCCGCAACCAGTCGGTCAGGTCAGTGACGTGCCTGTCGTGCAGTACAGGACCGTCGGCAACCAGTAAACGGGCTGACGTACGCGGCACCGCAGGCCGTGTCGCGATCAGCGCTTCGGGTAGGTCGAAATCAAAATCACTTAGTTTCATAGCCGCCGCTTAGCGCCCCTCAAAGCGCGGAACAACCGTTTTTTGCTTTGCCGCGCCAGACGGTGGCAGCGTAGAGCGGGTATTGCCCTCGACCTCGGGCAGTTCTGGAGGCGGGGCGCGAAATATATCACGCAAAAACCCCGGAGCCAGCGCCGACAGCGGATTGACCGAAACCGAGGGCTGCTGGGTGGTCCCGCCGATGGCATAGTTGAAGCCAACCAGGCCCTCGCCCTTGCGGGTCAGAAAACTTGCCATCCCGTTAAGCATATATACCGGGGAGATCACGCCCTGAAGCGCCATGCGTCCGGTATCGGTGCTGAAAACGCCATCCATCGAGATGCCCAATGACGCGCCGGTGGCGCTTGCTTGGGTAAGTGTCACGCGATTGGGCGTCATTCGGAAATCGGCCTCTACCGCGTCAAAATAAATTCCGTCGCCGTTCAATTCGTTGATCAACCCAACAACCGAAACTGCATTGACCAGCGCGGCGATGGTCGGCGCGTTCTTGATCCTCACATCGGTCATTTCCGCACGCCCGTCAAAAGCCCCTCCGGTCCCTACAGGCAGCAAGGTCAATGAAAGGGTGCCCCCCATAACCTGCTGCACCATATTGGCCGACCGCAGCATTCCTCCCGCGTCACTGGATTGTATCTGGATCGCACTGCGCCCGTTTTGCGGAACGACGCGCCCCGATACTGCCGTCCCTTCATTGAGTTCGGCGGTGAAACGGCCATCAAGTCCGCGGGCCAGGTCAAACGAACCTTTCATCGCGGTCAGCGCAATCTTGTCGGTGATTTGCAGGCGGTCGAGGTTCAGCAGCATCGGCGGCCCCGCAATGCCACTGGGTTTGGTTTTTCCAAACTGTGCGCGTCGCATGTCGATTGATCCGTTGCGCACCACGACCTGGACAGGCTTGCCCGCGCCTTTACCAATCAGGTCAACCGCGATGCCCATCCAGTTTTTAACGTTCAATCTGTCGAAATGGACCTTGTCCAGCGATCCGTCCGCCGCCAGGTCAACCCCGCCTTTCGCAGTTAACCCTGCGCCCGAAATCTCGAGCGTGTCGACCTGCGCAACCGATCCCAAGGTGCCCGAAGCGGCAAGCTTTCCGCCGGTGCCAGCGGGTTTTACCCATCCGATTTGAGGCACGGACAACCGCACACCCACCAGGTCTGACTTGATGGAAAAGAGCGGCGCTTTGCCCTTAGCCAGGTCCAGAGAGAACTGCGCCTGTCCCTGCCCCGATACAGTTCCTTCGGGAAGCGCCACCTTGAACGTATCGAGGGTATTCTGATTCAGTGTGACATCGGCACGCACAGTACTGATTGCGCCCGGCCTGCCCAACGGTTGCGACCAGCTTCCGTCAAAGCCAACCCCATCGATCGTGCCTTGGCCCTTGATCGTGATATTATCGTTGGATGCCCTGACAGACAGTTTTTCCGCGCGCAGACTGCGCCCCTTAACCAGCACGTCGCTGTGTACATCCTGAATATCGCCGCTGAAGTCGAAAATGGTCAGCTTGGGGTCTGACCCTTTTTTCATCGGAAACGCCAGCGTACCGGTAAGATTGGCCGTCGCGTCGGCAATCGCCACCGGCAGGTTTGCTTTATCCATCACGCTGAGGGGCGGAAGATTTAGCAACGACAACACCGATGTTACCTCGGTACTGCCGTTCAAGCGCACGATACCTGGCGGGCCGTCCTTGACCGTTACATCCGGCATGATGAACGAGGATGCGCTGATGTTGACAGTGCCGCCTTCGGGCGGCGTGAGCTGCGCTTCGTCCACACTGACGACAAAGCGGTTCTCCAGCAGGCTGGCATGGCCCCGGCCGTTGGTCAGGTTCGGCATGCTGCGCAAAAACCGCACCTCGGCATCCTGAAAATCGAAACCAAGGTAGACAACCGGCTTTTGTGCAGGATCCAGACGGAACGCCATTTCCACGTTGCTGAGACTGCCCTTATAAACGTTCTCGGCCACCCATTTACGCGTTTTGATTTTCGCGTTTTGTGGCCATAGCTCAAGCAGACGTTCTGGTGATATGGCGTTCAGACCGGCGTCTACCGCCACCTTCCACCCGGCATAATCAGCCCTCAGATCACCCGAAATGTTCAGTGTGGTTCCGGCGTCTGTTATGTCCATTCGCCCCAATGACAGGTGGAACGGATTGAATGATATTCTGGCGTCCACATCTGCGCCTGCGATGGAAATCGGGTCGGCGTAAATACCCGCGGGGTTGGTGACAAGATCACGCAGACGAACCTGCGCGACGAGATCGCCAAGCTTGCCGGCGTCGTCGATCCCAAGACTGGCATCGCCCTGAATACGCCCCGTGACCCATTGGCTCTGTACCGACAGATCGTCGAACCGCAACAATTTTTCATCTGGAAGATATCTGAAATAGCTGCGGACCCCATCAAATGGAATTGGTGTCGCGTGTGGACTTGGCTGCACGACCCCGGCCCCGATCTGGAGAGCAGCATTCAACGGTTCAAAGCTTCCGTCTTCGTCCAGACCACTACGTACCGATCCCGAGATAGGGGCGCGCAGAACCTTGAGCCATGCAAAAGCCGGGCTTTGAACGGCGATATCCTCCGACGCCACCCCCGCAAACGACACACCGAACTGCGACGCCGTTTCACCTATCTGACTGGTATAATTGGCCGATAGTGTGGTCACATCGGCTCCGCCCGCCAGCACGGCAAGTTCGGCAGATATCCGAAGGGACTTGCCTTCACGGTCAAGCAGCAGTCGGCCTCCGTCCACTGTCCACGCCCGACCCGCGCGCAAATCGCTGTAACGCAAGGTCAGGGCGCGCAGCTCGATTGAGCGTAAGCGCCGTAATGCGGGGCTGTCGAAAGCAGCATCGAGCTGTCCGATGAGTTGTGGCATCGTCGCGGCGCGACGTTCGACCGGTGCCTGACCGGTGCTTGCGCTCAACGCCACCCGACCGTCGCGGTCGCGCCGCAGGTTGGCGACAACGCCTGACAGTAAAATATCGTGCGGCTGGACCGTTCCTTCAATCAACCCCCGTACCGAGAAACTGGCTCGCACTTCTCGGAAGGCGACAAATTCGGCGCCGGAGGGGTTGGATACCACGACGTTTTGCAAGCGGATACGCGGGCGCCATCCTTCGTCCACGATCAACACCATTTCCCCAAATTCGAAACGCGTCATGGGAAGATCGCGCGCCAGGCGTTCTTCGATCCGCGTCTCGAGCCAATGAGGGATCACGATCGGGCTGCGGATCATGTATATTGCCGTACCGGCAATCGCCGCCACAATCACGACAATCGTCAACAAGGACCATTTTGTCGCCTGCCACAGTCGCTTGCGTCTACGGTACTTTGGTCTTGAGAGGTCGTCTGACATCTTCTTCCGCTTCTGGGGCCGCTAGGGCTTTAAGTTCTGCCAAGCCAGTCTAGTATGACAGCGCGGCCAATGGCTTCCAACACTTAAGCGCAGACCACATAAGAAAGTGACCCATGCCAGATATTTCCCAACCAGCGCCAGATTTTACAATGCCGGTTACGGGGGGCGGCGAAACATCGCTTTCCGACCTGCTGGGCAAAATCGTCGTCCTGTATTTTTATCCTCGCGATGACACACCCGGATGCACCAAGGAGGCGATCGAGTTTTCGCAGGATCTGGCGTCGTTCAGGCAAGCTGGCGCAGAGGTGTTCGGCATTTCCCGTGACACCGTCGCCAAGCACGACCGCTTTGCCGCCAAACACGCGCTGACTGTGCCGTTGCTGGCAGATGTCGATGGTTCTGTCACAGAAGCCTATGGGGTGTGGGTCGAGAAAAACATGTATGGAAAGAAAGCCATGGGCATCGAACGGGCGACTTTCTTGATAGATGCGCAGGGCAACATCGCGCGCATCTGGCGCAAGGTGAAGGTGGCCGGGCATGTCCAGGAAGTTCTTGATGCGGTACGTGCGTTGTGATTGCGCTTGCGGAAATGGCCGTAGCGGTGCTGCGCACCGCCGATGGCCGCGAAAAAACAGCCCTGTCGCGCAAGTATGCCGCGCAATGGCAGGAGGCGCGCCGCGACGGTGAAGCCCCTGCAATCGGCATAAGCGCCCCGCCGCTCAAACCCGCACGACCCGACCGTCCCGAGCTTCTTTCGCCGCGTGACGTGCCACACCGCAAGCCCGGTTCGCCCGAGGGGCGTATTGCCCTGCTGCATGCCGTCGCGCATATCGAGCTCAACGCAGTCGATCTGCACTGGGATATCATTGCGCGCTTTACGGATGTGAAAATGCCGATGGGGTTCTATGATGACTGGGTCAAAGCCGCGGACGAAGAATCAAAGCATTTCAACCTGATGTGCGATTGTCTTGAAGCGTTGGGCAGCCATTACGGGGCCTTGCCGGCCCACGCGGGTATGTGGCGCGCGGCGGAAGAAACGGCGGATGATTTCATGGGCCGGCTGGCGGTTGTGCCAATGGTGCTAGAGGCGCGCGGTTTGGACGTCACCCCCAACATGATCGAGGTATTCAAACGCGCGAAAGCCCATCAGGCCGTCGAGGCGCTTGAAACGATCTATGCCGAAGAGGTCGCGCACGTGGCCTATGGGTCAAAATGGTTTCACTTTCTGTGCGGGCGTCACGAGCTTGACCCGAAGGACGCTTTTCACGACCTTGTTCGCAGATATTTCCACGGGGTATTGAAGCCACCGTTCAACGAAGAGAAACGCGCCGAGGCTGGCATACCCCCGGATTTCTACTGGCCATTAACTGAAAAAGTGTGAATTATCGTCATTAAGTCCTTGAATGGGCGGTTTTTTGCCAAATTATGATTTAATTTCAGTATATCCGCCTGCGATAGGGTCTCAAGGGTTGCCCGATCAGACACCACTGGCTAAGCACATCAGAGGAAAAATAACGCTTTGGTTGGGGGATCAATGCGTTGTTGAAGTACGGGACAAGGATATCTGGCGTGCGGACAAGACTGGCAATTAAAATTCACTCTGCTCTCGAAGCATTGTTTCCTGAACGCCGCGTTTTTCTAAAATCAGATACCGATACCCGATTCATCCGCCTTCGTCCCGTCACTCAGCTGGTTGCTTTCACCGGCTCTGCCCTGCTGGTTGCTTGGGCAATCGTGGCGACCGCAATCATCTTGATGGACAGCATTGGATCGGGCAATTTCCGCGCCCAGGCCAAACGGGATCAAAGCACATACCAGGCCCGTCTTAGCGATTTGTCGGCACAGCGTAATGGGCGCGCCGAAGAAGCGGTTGCCGCGCAGGAACGGTTCAATGCCGCGCTCAAGCAGATCTCCGTGATGCAATCGGAGTTGCTGCAATCGGAAACCCGCCGCAGAGAGCTGGAAACTGGTATCGAAGTAATCCAGAGCACGTTGCGCGACACCATGAAAGATCGCGAGGAAGCACGCACGCAGGTCGCGACTTTGGAAGAGGCCGCTGTAGGTGACGGCGTGGGAACGGCGCAAACTGCCGCGTCGTCAGCGCCTATTTCGCTTCTGGCCGAGGCGCTGGCACGCACCGCCGCTGAGCGGGATCAGGTCGTTGTTGATGCCCAGGACGCACTGATCCAGGCCGACGAACTGACGCAAAGGCTGGCGTTGATGAAAGATCAGAACGACGCCATATTTCGCCAGTTGGAAGAAGCGATGACAGTATCTGTCGCGCCACTGGACAAAATGTTCCGTAGTGCCGGCATGCCCACGGAACGCATGCTGGAAACCGTTCGCCGGGGATACTCTGGTCAAGGCGGGCCGCTGATGCCGCTTAGCTTTTCAACCCGTGGCGAACCGCCGACCGCCGATACCTTGCGGGCCAATCGCCTGCTGAACCAGATGGACCGGCTGAACCTTTACCGCATCGCTGCACAGAAGGCACCGTTCGCAACGCCTGTGAAATCGGCGTTTCGCTTCACCAGCCAGTTCGGCTTTCGACGCGATCCCAAAACCGGCGGCAGACGGATGCACAAAGGCGTTGATTTCGCCGCAAGCACGGGCACCCCGCTATATGCGACAGCCGATGGCGTAGTGACACATTCCGGCTGGGCGTCAGGTTATGGCCGTCTGGTTAAGATACAACATGACTTCGGTGTTGAGACCCGATATGCGCATATGTCAAAATTGCGTGTTAAAGTTGGCCAAAGGGTATCGCGCGGACAGCTTATTGGTGATATGGGGGCATCAGGACGGGTTACCGGTGTCCATCTGCATTATGAAGTCCGTGTTGGTGGCAAGGCTGTAAATCCCATGATCTTTATCAAGGCTGCAAACGATGTTTTCTAAAAGCAAAATCAACGATCCCGCACCCAAGTCTGACACAGACACGTCCAGCACGGCTGCTTCTTCGATGTCTACCTCGCCTTCTGCACCCAAGCAGAGCGATTTCAAGGCAAGCACCCCCAAGGCAAAGCCCCCCGCGTCAATTTTGTCGTCAGACCTCCACATTACGGGAAATTTGAAAACCACCGGTGATATCCAGGTAGAAGGAACGGTTGAAGGCGATATTCGCGCCCACCTTCTGACCATCGGTGAAACGGCAACGATCAAGGGCGAAGTTGTGGCCGATGATGTTGTCATAAACGGTCGTATCGTCGGACGTGTGCGGGGCTTGAAAGTCCGCCTGACGTCAACGGCCCGCGTCGAAGGCGACATCATCCACAAAACCATCGCCATTGAATCCGGCGCGCATTTCGAAGGTTCGGTCCAGCGTCAGGACGATCCTTTGACACCGGGGGCGAAATCAGCACCTGCACAAAAACCGAACCCGGCTTCCTGAGGTTTCATCGACTGAACGTCGAATGACAAAGGGCGTCAGCTATGCAGCGACGCCCTTTTTCTTTGTCTTGGATAGTTCGTTGTCTTGGTTGGGGTAAGCCGGGGGCAGACGCCATAAAGTTGCCCGCCCCGCCCAGACTTGATCAGTCAGTGACCTTGACGCTGACCATACGATCAGGCGTACCTGCCACCGCCCCGTTGCCACCAGTACCGCGCTTGATGGCATCCACGACGTCCATTCCTTCGGTGACCTTGCCCACAACGGTATATTGGCCGTTCAGGAAATATCCCTTGTCGAACATGATGAAGAACTGCGAGTTCGCGGAATCGGGGTTTTGGCTTCTCGCCATGCCGACGACGCCGCGATCGAACGCTATGTCAGAGAACTCTGCGGGCAGGTCGGGAAGATCAGAACCACCCGTGCCTGCCCTGCTGATGTTTTCACCGGCTTTGCCGAATTCCACATCGCCGGTCTGCGCCATAAAACCGTCGATTACACGGTGAAAGACAACGCCGTCATAGGCACCGGAAGCGGCCAGCGTTTTCAAACGCTCTGCGTGTTTCGGCGCGACGTCCTCGGCCAGATCGATTTTGATGACGCCTTGGGCTTCTCCGTCAACGGTGATTTCAAGGCCGTTTGCCAAAGCGGTGCCGGCCAGCAGCATCGACGCCATTCCTGCTGCAATAAAGTTACGCATCCGCAGCAACCTTAACGCTGATCATGCGATCGGGATTCGCCGCCGGTTCACCGCGGGTGATCGCGTCGACATGTTCCATCCCGGAAATGACTTGCCCATAGACCGTGTACTGGCCGTTCAGGAAATCATTGTCCTTGAAGTTGATGAAGAACTGGCTGTTTGCACTGTCGGGGTTTGCCGAACGCGCAGCACCGATACTGCCCCGCGCATGCGGAACCTTGGAAAACTCGGCAGGCAGGTTGGGCAGGTCCGATCCACCGGTCCCTGCCGCACGCAGGTTAAAGTTGCTTTCCATGTTGCCATTGGCCACGTCGCCGGTCTGCGCCATGAAACCGTCGATAACACGGTGGAAGGCTACGTTGTCATACTTGCCGGCACGCGCCAGTTCTTTCATGCGCTCTACATGCTTGGGCGCAATGTCGGGCAGCAACTGGATCGTTACCGTCCCGCCCTTCAGTTCCATTAGAATCGTATTTTCTGGATCTTTGATCTCGGCCATGCCGTTCTCCTGCAAAAATTTCGTTGGCATTTAACTAGGGCGTGTTCGCCCGATTGCCAAGGTGCATTGACCCCGACGGCGATAACGGCAAAACACAGCGCAACTACGACAATGGATGAGGGATAAGATGGGCTGGAAAACTCTGGATGACATGGACCTGCGCGGCAAGCGGGTGCTGGTGCGCGTAGATATCAACGTACCCGTTGAAAATGGTCGTGTTACTGATGACACCCGCATCCGACGTATTGTACCTACATTGCACGACATTCTTGATAAGGGGGGCAAACCGATCCTGCTGGCCCATTTCGGGCGGCCTGACGGAAAAAGGGTGCAGGACCTGAGCTTGCGCATCGTTCAACCCGCGCTTGCGGCCGCGTTGAACCGCAAGGTGGTCTTGGTCGAGACCCTGGAAGGCGCGGAGACCGGGACCGAGGAAATCAACGCGGCCGATGTGCTGCTGTTGGAAAATATCAGGTTTTATCCCGGTGAAACGGACAATGATCCCGAATTTGCGCGTCGTCTGGCCAGCTTGGGTGACGTTTATTGCAACGATGCTTTTTCTGCGGCTCACCGGGCTCACGCGTCAACCGAGGCGCTCGCGCGGCTTTTGCCGTGCTGCGCTGGTCGCCTGATGCAGGCAGAGCTGTCCGCACTGGAAGCGGCGCTTTCGCGGCCTGAGCGCCCGGTTGGTGCAGTGGTCGGCGGGGCCAAAGTGTCAACCAAGATCGAGCTGCTCGAGAATCTGGTAAACCGCCTTGATCTGTTGGTGATCGGCGGTGGCATGGCCAATACGTTTTTGGGAGCGATGGGGGCCGACCTGGGCAAGTCATTGCTAGAACCGGACTTTTTTGAAACCGCCAAGGAGATCATGACGCAGGCCGATAAGGCGGGCTGCCGAATTCTGCTCCCGGTCGATGGACAGGTGGCGCGTGAATTTGCGGCGGGCGCGGCGTATGACGTCATAGCGCTAGGGCCGGAAACCGTGTTGGACGGTGATCAGATGGTGCTGGATGCCGGCCCCGGTTCGGTCGCCTTGATCGAGAAAGCCCTGGCCGGGTTAAAGACGCTGATCTGGAACGGGCCTCTTGGTGCCTTTGAAATTCCACCTTTCGACACCGCAACGCTGGCGGCAGCGCAAACCGCTGCACGCCTGACCCGTGACGGTGCATTGATTTCAGTAGCCGGCGGCGGTGACACCGTGGCGGCGCTGAACCAAGCCGATGCAGCCGATGACTTTACTTATATCTCGACCGCCGGGGGTGCGTTTTTGGAATGGATGGAGGGCAAAACCCTGCCCGGGGTCGCTGCACTTGATCGCTGAGGGTCGTGGGTAAGCTGGAATGAAGCGTGAAAGTGTGCGGTTTCTGCAGAACAAACAGATTTTTGCCGATCGCGCAGCATAGGGATTCCCTTTGCGAATCGCCTGTGACATAGTGGGTGTACGCCCATCAAGAGGCGGCATGAGGCAGACGAGTATGAAACGCAGTGCAAAGCCGGCCTTCGGCACACTTTTATTTTTCGCCATCGCTTTTGCGTTAAGTCTGTACTTTGCCTTTGCGGCGATTCAGGGCAACTTTGGCCTGTTTCGCAGGGCAGAAATTGTCGCCGAAGGGCAAGATTTGCGCGTTCAGTTGGCCCAAGTGAAAACCGACGTCGCCCGGATGGAAAACCTGACCTCTCGTTTATCGGACGATTATCTTGATCTAGACCTGCTGGACGAGCAGACCCGCAAGGTTCTGGGGATGATCCGCTCGGATGAGATCGTCATACGCTAAGCCAATCCAACCCCGGATGTTTTGGTGGTTGCCATCTGCATTCCTAACGGAAACACTGGGCTGTGATGTGCTTGGTTAAATGCCTCTCGCATTCACGGCTCGAATCCGATAAGAGATAGTTTAACGCTAAACTATTTTGCGCGTGCGCGGGACAACTGTACGGAGGAATTGCCCCATGGCTGCCCAGAAACCGACCAAAAAGACGAATGCCAGTGCTGAAGAGCTAAAGGCCTATTACCGGGATATGCTGCTAATCCGGCGGTTCGAGGAAAAAGCAGGCCAGCTTTATGGCATGGGATTGATTGGCGGTTTCTGCCATCTCTACATCGGACAGGAAGCTGTTGTCGTCGGGCTCGAGGCATCGGCCAAAGAAGGCGACAGCCGCATCACCACCTACCGCGATCACGGGCATATGCTGGCATGCGGGATGAACCCTGATGGCGTCATGGCAGAACTGACAGGCCGCGAAGGCGGCTATTCCCGCGGCAAGGGCGGTTCTATGCACATGTTCTCGAAAGAGAAAAAGTTTTACGGCGGCCATGGTATCGTTGGTGCCAACGTGCCGCTTGGGGCGGGCATCGCCTTTGCCGACAAATACAAGGGCAACGACAACGTCACCTTTACCTATTTTGGCGACGGTGCGGCCAATCAAGGTCAGGTTTACGAGACTTTCAACATGGCCGCCCTGTGGAAACTGCCGGTGATTTTCATCATCGAGAACAACCAGTATGCAATGGGCACATCGCAACAACGCTCTACCTCGAGCGCCGAAATCTGGGAGCGCGGCAAAGCGTTCGGAATCCCCGGCGAAGCGGTCGACGGCATGGATGTGCTGGCAGTCAAAGATGCAGGTGAACGCGCGGTCAAACATTGCCGGTCGGGGGATGGGCCTTATATCCTCGAGATCAAGACTTACCGTTATCGCGGCCACTCCATGTCGGACCCGGCGAAATACCGGACCCGCGAAGAGGTTCAGAAAATGCGCGATGAACGTGATCCGATTGAACAGGTCCGCAACATCTTGCTCGACGGGAAACATGCGACCGAAGATGATCTGAAAGCCATCGATAAAGAAATCAAGAAAATCGTCAACGACAGCGCAGAATTTGCCAAGGAAAGCCCCGAACCGACCCCCGAAGAGCTTTGGACAGATATCTACGCAACTGAAGTCCCACAGGAGGCATAAGAAATGGCTACCGAAATTCTCATGCCCGCACTGAGCCCCACAATGGAAGAAGGCACGCTGGCCAAATGGCTTGTCAAAGAGGGCGACACCGTGTCGTCTGGCGATATCATGGCCGAAATCGAAACCGACAAGGCCACGATGGAATTCGAGGCGGTTGACGAAGGTACAATCGGCAAGATCCTGATCGAAGCGGGTACCGAAGGCGTCAAGGTCAACACGCCGATCGCCGTCCTGCTTGAGGAAGGCGAAGACGTGTCGGCCATCGACAGCGCATCAGACGCCGCCCCCGCGCCCGCCGAACCTGGAACGAAGGAACCCGCGGCGGCAAAACCGGCCGAAGCCAAAGCCCCGGCAGCGCCAGAAACGGACACCTCCCCTGACTGGCCCGAAGGCACCAAGCTGAAACAGCAAACCGTACGCGAAGCGTTGCGTGATGCGATGGCCGAAGAAATGCGCCGTGATGAGAACGTGTTCCTGATGGGCGAGGAAGTCGCGGAATATCAAGGGGCCTATAAGATTTCCCAAGGACTGCTGGATGAATTTGGCAGCAAGCGGATCATTGACACTCCCATCACTGAACATGGTTTTGCAGGCATCGGTGTCGGTGCGGCTTTCGGCGGTTTGCGCCCGATTGTGGAATTCATGACCTGGAACTTTGCCATGCAGGCGATCGACCACATCCTGAACTCCGCCGCCAAAACGCTGTATATGTCCGGCGGTCAGATGGGTGCACCGATGGTCTTCCGTGGTCCAAACGGTGCCGCCGCCCGCGTCGGCGCGCAACACAGTCAGGACTATGCCGCTTGGTATATGCAGATCCCCGGGCTCAAGGTGGTGATGCCTTATTCAGCCTCCGACGCCAAAGGGTTGATGAAAACCGCCATTCGCGATCCGAACCCGGTGGTATTTCTTGAGAACGAAATCATGTACGGCAAAGCGTTCGACGTGCCTGATGTCGACGATTTTACCGTTCCGTTCGGCAAGGCCCGCATCTGGCGCGAAGGATCAGATGTCACCATCGTCAGCTTCGGCATCGGCATGACCTATGCGTTGCAGGCAGCCGACAAGCTGGCTGAAGAAGGTATCGAAGCCGAAGTCATCGATCTGCGCACCCTGCGCCCGATGGACACCGCCAGCATCATCAAATCAGTGATGAAGACCAACCGTTGCGTCACAGTCGAGGAAGGCTGGCCGCAAGGGTCCGTCGGCAACTACATCTCCAGCGTGATCATGCAGGAAGCCTTCGACTATCTGGACGCGCCCGTGATCAACTGCACCGGCAAGGACGTGCCAATGCCCTACGCCGCAAACCTTGAAAAGCTGGCACTTGTGACCACGGACGAGGTCATCGCGGCGGTCAAGCAAGTCACATACAAATAAGGAGCGGTCGACATGCCAACAGAAATCCTAATGCCCGCCCTGAGCCCCACGATGGAAGAAGGCACATTGGCCAAATGGCTGGTCAAAGAGGGCGATACCGTGTCTTCCGGCGATGTCATGTGCGAGATCGAGACAGACAAAGCCACGATGGAATTCGAAGCTGTCGACGAAGGCACCATTGGCAAGATTTTGATCGCCGACGGCACCGAAGGGGTGAAGGTCAACACGCCAATTGCGGTGTTGCTGGAGGAAGGTGAAAGCGCCGATGATATCAGCGCACCGTCATCGCCAAAGACCGAACAGTCCTCGAACACGGCCCCGGCCGACGCATCGGATAAAACCGCTCCGGCAGCGGGTTATGGGCGCGGTGCCACGGATGCCACGCCTGCCATTACATCCGCCGCGCCTTCCGGTGGTGATGGCAAGCGGATCTTCGCAACCCCCCTCGCCCGCCGGATCGCGGCAGAAAAGGGCCTGGATTTAAGCCAGGTGTCAGGTTCCGGGCCACGTGGTCGGATCATCAAAGCAGACGTCCAAGGTCTGTCCCAATCGGACGCGCCGAAAGCAGCACCCGCACAATCGGCCCCTGCGGCACCGGCAGCCATAGCGGCCCCCGCTTCAGGTCCATCGGCCGAAACTGTCATGAAGATGTACGAGGGGCGCGACTTTGAGGAGGTTACGCTTAACGGGATGCGCAAAACCATTGCCGCCCGCCTGACCGAAGCCAAGCAATCCATCCCGCACTTTTACCTCCGCCGCGACATCCAACTTGATGCATTGATGAAGTTCCGCGCCGACCTGAACAAGCAACTCGAAACCCGCGGCGTCAAACTCTCGGTAAACGATTTCATCATCAAAGCCAGCGCGCTCGCGCTGCAATCTGTGCCTGACGCCAACGCCGTTTGGGCCTCAGACCGGATTCTCAAGCTCAAACCTTCCGATGTTGCGGTGGCGGTGGCTATCGAAGGCGGACTCTTTACACCGGTCCTAAAAGATTCAGAGATGAAGTCTCTGTCAGCCCTGTCCGCCGAAATGAAAGACCTGGCTGCCCGCGCCCGAGACCGCAAGCTGGCACCGCATGAATATCAGGGCGGCAGTTTTGCGATCTCAAATCTCGGTATGTTTGGCGTCGACAACTTCGACGCCGTCATCAATCCACCGCACGGGTCGATCCTTGCGGTCGGCGCAGGGGTAAGAAAGCCGGTCGTCGGCAAGGATGGTGAATTGACTGTTGCCACTGTCATGTCGGTCACGCTGTCCGTAGATCACCGCGTCATTGACGGTGCCTTGGGCGCTCAATTGCTGACGGCGATCAAGGACAATCTTGAAAACCCGATGACGATGCTCGCCTGACCCGCTTCCAAATGGATTATATCCTCAGGGGGTCCGGGGGGCAGACGCCCCCCGGCGCTCCGGCTTCATAAAGATGATCTGCTCGTAAACCTGACCAAGCCCTTTATACAGCCCGCCACCAAGAATGAGGTTTCCAACATCCTGGCCAAGATCGTCCTGGCCAGGATCGCCTAACGACCATGGGCAAGAGGCCTCTCAGATATCTTGTGGGCCAAGCATATGATCCATCAGCACCGACGGTTGATCGCAGCCAGCCTCCCCAACTACCCGCGCCGGGATGCCTGCTACGGTTTTACACGGGGGGACATCCTGCAAGACCACAGAACCAGCAGCAATCCTGCTGCATTGGCCGATCGTGATATTACCCAGAACCTTGGCACCAGCCCCGATCAAGACACCATTGCCGATTTTAGGATGACGATCTTGCTCTTCCTTTCCGGTACCGCCAAGGGTCACAGAATGCAGCATCGACACATTATCGCCAACCACGGCGGTCTCGCCGATAACCACTGAATGGGCGTGGTCAATCATGATACCCTTGCCCAAGGTCGCAGCAGGGTGAATGTCGACGCCGAAAATCTCACTCACACGCATCTGAACGAAATAGGCCAAATCACGCTTGCCCTTTTTCCATAAATGGTTCCCCACACGATAGGCTTGGACCGCTTGGTAACCTTTGAAATACAAGATGGGTTGGAGCAAACGGTGGCAGGCGGGATCGCGTTCATAGATCGCGACAAGATCGGCACGCGCAGCCTTTATGAGTTCCGGGTCGTTCGTAAACGCTTCCTCCACCATCTCGTGGATCACCATCATCGACATCTCGTTCGATGCAAGCTTAGCCGCAATACGGTAACAAAGAGCCTTTTCAATAGACTTATGATGCAAAATACACGCGTGGACGAACCCGCCGATCAGCGGTTCATCCTGAACCGCCTGCTGTGCTTCAGTTAAAATTTGATCCCAAACCGGATCAACCGAGGCGATGTTTACATGAGATACGGCCATGGCAACTTCCTTCTTTGATCCTTAATGTAGCATCTAAGCGAACGGAACCAAATGCAAACATCCCCCGATTGTTGATAAATTTCTTAAATTGTTGTTTTGCTTGGAGTTAGCCACGCGCAGCTTCAAAAAGACACACTGATCAGCGCGGGCGGTCCGGGTCCATAACTCGCTGAAACCTGGGCTACGCTCATCTCGAAAGCCCCTGCTATGCCATCCGACTGTCGTGTCTCCGCTTCGTATCGCCATTCAGGGTCCGTGGTGATCGCTTCACGGAGAACCTTACCATCTTGCAGAAGTCGAATGATGTATCGTTCATTCTCTTCGGCCAAGGGTACTTCAAAACTGTCCCAACTGTCGCCCCCAACCCTTGTGCGCCGTATCCAGTTGAAGATTACGTCTTCCGTCTGCACACGGGCACGTAAATGACAGGGGCGCAGGGGGCGCAGACCGTTTCCCTCAAAAGCCGCGCCCAACTGAATATAGGATGGATCGTCATATGAACGTGTCGCAGGACCGATGCGGTATTGCTGTTCGACCCGACGCAGGTTGGGGCTTGATGTTATCTGCACAGGTACGTCATTGAGCAGAACAAATCGAGATCCCTGTGGCCACACCGGAGGCATCAATGCATCCGTCCCGGCCTGACCTCTCAGCCTTTTCGACAGCCGGTAAGTGTTCGGGGCAACCAACTCCGCCTGTTCGAACTGGAAAATCTCCCACTGGTCCGCCGACCCGTCACCGATCGCGGCCAAATTCATTCCATTCATCAAAGACGTTTCATCGACGCTTTCCAGTTGCCCACTGTTCAACCTGACTTGAAGCCCGTCACCATGATCGAATACACCCGGTCGCGCCGCGACAAGCTCGGTTTCGGTAGTTCCCATCGTCGCACCAATAGGCAGTATAGAATTCAACCCAAAGCCGGATGTGCCGCTTGATTGATATACCGCGACGCTCCCGGGCCAAGGCGTCGCCGATGCCGCGATATATGGAGCATAAGGGGTTTCATCGCCGCGCAGCAAGGGCAGATCCAGAAACACTGCGGTAACCGGAACAGGCGCGGTAAAGGGCTGGATCTTCGCCAGTTCATCGGCGAACGATGCCGTTTCATAAATCGTCGGCTCAATCCGTACCGCCTCGACAATCTGCATCTCGCCCTGCTCCACCCGATCAATTCGGTACAGGCCATCGCGCTCGCCGTCCTCGGCAGGCAGTTCAACCACGTCGCCGGCACCCAATTCCATCTGCGACGGGGGCAAGGCAAGGCGTAAGGATTCGCGTGACATACGGGCTTCCGCCAACCACCGCTCCAGAATCTGTCGGCCTTCGGTGCGGGTCAAGGACATGTTCAGTTCGGAAGCCACAACCGAATGCGTTGCGTCGTCCGCTAAAACCGCTTCCTCTGCGATGGTGTCAAAGTTGCCGTCCGCTTGCACAAACCGCAACCTTACACGCCCCGCGATTTCGGCATCGGTCTCGCGCGCTTGTTCGGTAGTACCGCCAAGTTCATCGCTGACGGCCAGTGTCCGAGGATCAAGGCGCACAAACCCCGGCCTGTCACGCATTACAAACACAAGACAGCCGTCGCGCTCTACCGCGTCGAACCCAAACCGTAGCATCAACGGCTGAAGACTGGCGCGCGCGTCGCTGATTTGGTCAACGACATATCCGCGAACATACCCATACAGACGCGATGTGTCGTAAGCCAACACACCGGCATCGCGGCAGATTTCCCCCACCAGCGAAGAAAGCGGATACGAGGAACTGCGCCCATTTAGCCAATGCCCGCGCGCATAACTCGACCCGTCGCTCCATAGCACGTCGTTGTTGGGAAAATAGGGATAGGGACGTGCATCCCACGCCCAAACAAATGCCCGAGACATATCAATCATCGGACCGCCGTATTCCGCGGAAACAGGATTGTGGCTGGGATCGTTCCAATAGGCGTTGAAGGCCTGCAAATATTGCATCTGGATCAGGTCGTCGCGTGCGCCGGTCGAATAGCGCGGCAAGCTGCTTTCCGAACTTTTGAGATCAAGAAACTTGTTTGGCTGGTTGGTGCCTTTGTCTATCGCGGCGCATCCGTATTCAGTAAACCAGACCGGTTTCGATTCAGGTATCCACGCGGTTTTAGTATCCGATCTCTGCCCATTGACGCGTTCGTGGTGTGTAGATGCCCACCAACTACGAATATCCTTGTATCTATAGATCCATGCCTCATCTGCATCTTCGTCGGTTATTGGTGTGCGAATTTGTGCGGCCCGCGCTTCGGGGGAATGATAGAACCAGTCAAATCCTTCACCTCCCTCCATGTTCGATTGCAGATAACCAAGATTATAGATCGTATCCCACGTCTGGGCGTCCAAGTGATCGTGCCCATCGCGCCAGTCGGAAACCGGCATGTAGTTGTCGATACCGATGAAATCGATGTTGGCATCGGCCCAAAGAGGATCGAGATGGAAATACCGGTCGTTGTTTCCGTCTTGTGGTTGATATCCAAAATACTCGGACCAGTCCGCCGCATAACTGATCTTGGTGGTGCTTCCCAATAGCGCCCGCGCTTCGGCAGCCAACGATCGTAACGCAGATACAGCCGGAAACCCATCGTTGGCACCGCGGATCTGCGTCAAGCCGCGCATTTCGGTACCGATACAGAACGCATCTACCCCACCAGCGACCGCGCAAAGCGCGGCGTAATGCAATATAAATCTCGAGAACGTCCATTCATCGGGACCCGAGTAGTGTACCTGTCCTGATGTGACATCGAAATCCGCTGCTTTGACGGACCCGAAAAAGGCGGCGACTTCTTCATCGGCGACCGAGGTGCGATCTGGGCTACCTGCCCTTCCCGGGGCCTTGGACAACGTAATCCGGCCACGCCACGGCAATTTGGCTTGCGACGTGGCATCAGTATAAGGATCGGGTAATACGTTGTTATCAAGCTGATCCATAAGAATAAATGGGTAGAACATTACCGCCTTGCCAGCGGCGGACATCGCTTGGATGGCCTCGACCACCGAGGCATCGGTAGGTGTGCCGCCATAAACCGGGCGGTCCTCCTCACGGGCGATAACCTCCGCCTCGGGTCGTGTCAGATCGGATACTTGCCAAGGCATGTTTTCCGCCTCTATCGCAGAACTCTCGACCTTGGGGCGTACATCGCACTGGCCACAGCGCAAGTCATTGCCAAACCACGAAACCACCAACGATGCCGCCTTGAGCTTGGGAAACTCATCAACCAGATTGTCCACTGATGCCGCAAAGTCAGTTTTCCCCGCAGGGGTCGTTACATTTGCGCTCCAGCGGGCACCGTTATGATCGGCGTAATGAACCGGCGTTGTCGCCAACGCGTATTCGCCGGTTCCTGGAATCAGGGCGACCCCATTAACCGCCTGAGTAACACTTTCCACGGTATCTGCTGCATCGGTGGCCTCTGGGCGCGTCACCTCGAAAGAAAACTGCGGGACCCGATTGCCAAACTGTCCCAACGCAAGGTTTTCCATAACCACATAGGCGGTCCCCCTGTAAGCAGGTACATTGTCGGCCCCTTCAATGGCCGAGATGGTCGGATCGGGCAACTGATCGCGCGTACCGTAATAAACGCTCATGTTCAGGTCACGTTCTGCCACCAATGCGCCATCGGCCCAGATGCGGCTGATACCTGTAATTTCCCCTTCGCACAGCGCAATTGCCACGCTTAAAGAATACGAGTACTTGGTCGTTCGCGGCGTAGCTGGTGCCCCCTTGCCTCCGCCACCCGATACCGTCGTGGTCTGCGCAAAGTCCGACGCCCAAATCACCTGGCCCCCGACACGCATACGACCATAAAGCTGAGGAATCGGGGAGCCTTCTCCGGCTTGGGTCAGACGAAAACGATCAACCTTGCCGGTTTCCACCGCTTCTGCGCCTTGTCCCAGCAATCGCTGATCCATCACGCGGCCAAGGGTGGCACCAAATGCGCGCCCTACCGCGACCGAAGATAACCCTGCGACGGTGCCACCCAAGGACCCGCCGACCGCAGCACCCGCTGTAGATAATAGTATCGTCGCCATCAGATCGCCTCTCTCGGGAATTCGAAACGCGCGACAAGCCTGCGTCGCCAAGAGACACCCAGCGGGCTCTCCACTACTCCGTGACCACTATACGCGTGGATAAATCCCGCAGCTGATCCGACCCGTGAAGCCACACCGAGATGCTTTGCCACAGAACCGCTGCGCATACGAAACAGCAGCACGTCACCTACATCTTCAACATTGAAACCCTTGGGGCGCAGATGCCGGCTTGCCGCCTGCCACAATCTCTCCTCTCCCTGTGGTTCAGACCAGTCCTTTGAATAGGCAGGGATCATTTCCGGCTCAGCTCCCACTACCTCGCGCCAGATGCCGCGCAGCAAGCCCAGGCAATCACATCCCGCACCTTTGGTCGCGCTCTGGTGGACGTAGGGCGTACCAATCCAGCTTCTTGCCGATCTCACAATCAGATCTTGACGGAGCGTCATCGCATGGATCCTCCTGTGTTAGTACCCGAAGGCTGAGGCGTCGCCATCATCCAATCGTCACTCGGGATGTCTGGAAACCCCTGAAAGTTCAGCAGGTTATTGAATTTCAGTCGGCATGTGGTCATTCGTTTGTCACAGCCCGCACTGAGCCGAATACCGACGCCTTGTTCAATTGCGCCGCGGATTGGCTCCCATAGTTCTATCTCGCGTTGCCCGTCAAGAACGCGGTCATGCTTGATCATTCCCCACAACCCCTTGGCTGGCCCGTCAGTCACATCGACCCTGCCACGCGTGAACCAACCAACTTCAAAACCCGGCAAGTCATCCCACCGGAATACGCGGCCGTCTTCATGTGATTGAACCGTGGCAAACTGAATATATCCCGAAGTCGCGACGTCAAACCCGCAGGCTCCATCACCCAACACAGCAGTGCATGGCTTTTGAAATATTCGACCCATTGGCCGGTTCAGTGCTTCGGTCAGCCCGCGCAATTCGGCACGAAACACGCCGCCTGCGCGTTGAATTTCTCCGATCGTCCCACGAAAGATTAAAGTTCGTTGGGCGACATCGGTCCAGTTCACCCGCCAACAGGAAACGTCGGCCCCGTCAAACCGCCCTTGTTCGATCTCATCTTCGCGTATGGCAAAGTGGCTTAGCGCTCCCATCGCCTCTGTATTGTTTACCGACAACCCGGTGGAGTGCGACAAGGCACGCACGTTTAAGCCCCGATCTGGCGTAAACTCCAGCCCACCAAAGCTAAGCGGGGCATCATGATCGGTAAATGTCAGTTCAGCCCCATCGCGTCGTCGGATTGCCCATGCGTGGCAAAGGGTCGTCAGGCCGGTCTTTAGGTGTGCGGCCAGACCATCATCCATATTTCCAATCATATCCGCACCTCGATCACCGGAACATTCGGCACTTGCCCCGCCTGAAAACTCGCCACACTGACCAATATGCGGTCGGTGTCGAAACGCACCGGCACGTCAAACTCGTACCCCGCCGAGACTGGCATATCCGGGTCGGGAGCGTGGGCAAAACGGATCATTCCGGTAGACGTATCAACCTCATAATCCACGCCTTCTTGCAGTTCATCTTGCGCAATTCCGACGCGCACCGTTCCCTCGACCGGTTTGGTGACCGGTCGCGCATAGCTGTGTCCACCGGAACGATAGGTCTTTACCAACTGATAGTCGTTTCGCAGCCCGTCGCCCACGCCCAACATCTGGTCCTCAAACGCGACACCCTCCGACGACCTACAGGACTTGAAGTCCGCCCAGTCCTTCCAGCGAAACCCATACATCTGCCCATACCGCGCTTCGAAAAACGCAGTAAGAGCCTGGACATCGTCGATAGATCTCATCCCCAAGCCGGCATCGTATACCCGACGAGAATGCGCCCAAGGCGTGTTGCGTTCTTCAAACCCATTGGCAAGGGTCACCACGTCGGTGCGGCGTTGCGGTCCTCCGAGTGCGCCGAAACTAAGGCTTGGCGGAAATCTAACATCATGAAAATTCACCGGCACATTCCTTTTATCGATTGCGATTGCCGTTGGAGAGCGCGCGGCTCATCTGCGCTGCGATCTGGCTTTGACTCCGCTGAAATCCCTGCACATCCGGTGTCGAGATATTCATGACGACCGTTGTCGCGCCACCGCCACCGCTTCTCACACCCAATTTGCCGTCTGGGCCACGGGCCAATGGCATGATGGCTTCTGGACCGGCTTCCCCCATTAACCCCATGCCCCCGCGCATCCCAAAGCCTGTCGCTGTGCTGACAATCCCGCCCTGAGCGAACGGCATTACCTTTCCCTGAGAAAACGCTGCTCCGTTGGCAAAAGGCAAAATGCCCTGCACCAAAGCCCCCACCCCTTGGCTGACCAGTCCGCCAAACTGATCACTCACGGGTTTTATCGCCGCGTTGAACGTCGTGTTGGCCAAGGATCTAGCGACAGTTGTCAGTGCGTCGGACAGGTTCTTCCCATCGAAAGCAACCCCTTCAAAAGCCCTTCGCAAGCCGCGGCTCAGGCCTTTTTCAAGGGTATTGATGTCTTTTCCAGTAGCCGCCAATGCCGAACGCATACGGCCTAGTTCCCGGTCAAACCCCTCGACCAGCAAACTTGTATCTTCCAGCGTTGCATTAAGCTTTTCGGCACCGCTTCCTAACGTTTCGAAGGATTCTTCATCCTGCATCGCAATTTCCTCTCTTCTCATCGGGATAGGCTGCCATCAGTTGCGCCAGACCATCATTCAACAACGGTACTTGTGCATGGCTTGGCCCTATCATCAGTTGCAGTTCCGCTGGGGTCAGTCGCCAGAATGCGTCTGGCGTCATCCCCAAGCCGTTTAACCCCGCGCGCATCAGCACCGGCCAATTGATCCCCTTGCCGGATGTCATGAAGGAACCGAAAAAGCCCGCGCCAACAGCTCAGCGGCGGCACGGGCAGCAGCCATCGGTCCGCCCTCAATCGAAGCTTGGGCTAACGACGTTTCCGTAAAATCCGCTCCGCCAGCCCGAAGACCGGCTGTAAGTAAGCAAAGGACATCGCGGCTCGAAAACCGGTTAGCTTCGAACCGCTCCACCAAAGCTACCAGAGATGGCTGTTTCAGCGCATCCTCGAGCTCTACCAATGCCCCGAGCGTGAGCCGCGCAACATGTGCTCGCCCATCGATTACCAAAGCTACATCACCGCGCCATTTGTTAACCATCTGCTCAAACCACCGGTTCAGCGATGTCAGGTGTAAAGTTCAGCTGACCGGCGGACTGTAGGCTCAGCTCATAGGTCGCCTCGCCGTTCAACGCGCCCCCATAATCAATCGAGGCGACTTGGAACGGTCCCTGGATGATCCCAAAGCTGGGTATTACAATCTGGAAATCCGGCGTCAGCCCATCGAAAAACAGCTGACGTGCTCTTTCGTCCGTACCGGCGTCACGAAACACCCCGGAGCCGCTGATCGCTGCCGACCTTACCCCCGCTCCGGCAAGAAGCTCGCGCCATCCGCCGTCACTATCCAGCGACGTCACTTCAACCGGCTCGGCGTTAAAGGAGACCCGCGTCGCCCGAAGTCCCGCTATGGTCTCGAATTGACCATCGCTCGTCATGTCCACCTTGATCAATAAGTCTTTACCTGCTTGAACAGCCATATCTAATCTCCTGTATCTGTCTGAAAACACATAGTTTAATCGTCCTGCACCCGTGCCCGGAACCGCATATCGACCCGACGCAATTGTTGGGCTCCGACTGACCTGGCGGTCGCTCGGTCGAAGCTGAGACTGATCAACTGGCCCCTGTTCAACGTCAGCTCACCGTCGTTGAGCACATCGCTGACGGCTCCTGCCACGCGTTTGGCGACAGCAAATCCTGGCTCGGTGCTCACCACGGTAATGTCAAACCAATGTATCGCTCCGCTTCCCGACGCATCCGATGCATCACGCACGGTTTCGCCGCCCAGTTGAACATAAACGGGAGGCAGCACACCTGTTGGCGCAGCGTCGAAAATTGCCGTGCCTACAAGCCCAGCCAGAACAGGATCGTCGCCAAGGGCTGCATAAACGGCCTGCTGCAAAGGAGCGGATAGGGCAAAGCTCATACCACTGTCTCCTCTTTGACGCGACAGATCAGGTAACGTCCTTGCGTGTCCCGTTCAGCGACAGATTTGATGTGAAACACCCTTGATCCCTCGCGAAAGCGCTGTTGCGGTACCGGCCGGGCAGCATTCCCCGCCGGGGCACCGCGAACCGTGATCACAAAATCCACCCGGCTGACCAACACGCCGCCCTGAACGGCTTCTCGGCCGGTTCGGGCGGCGACATGAGCCCATAGTACGCCTACTGGTACCCAACTCTGCTCATAGCCACCTGCTCCATCCGCCTGACGGGCGGGCTTTTCCAGCACGAGCTTTCGGTTCAACTCAACAACACTCATCCGCCGATCCCCATGCCAAGGCGCATCGGCCGATAGCGTTCAATCAAGCTGCTGACGCCAAAAGGCATGCACCCATCGCTCAGCGTGGTCTCATGCCGAAACTCGTAGTAATGCGCCGCGAGCAAAAACACTGCCTGCTGCAAATCGGCCGGCACTTGCGACCAGTCCGAACCCAACCCGGCCTCGAACCCGATCGTTACCATCCCAAACCGAGGGATAGACGCCAGCGCCGCGCCGGTTGTACGCAGCGCCGGACGCTGCATGTCGCGGTCCAACCAATACATTTGCGCGTCGACGAGGGTTTCGACCCCATCCGCGCTTTTTATCGTTACGCTGTCGACAGAGTGCACCGGTGCGATGGGAAAGTGTTGGGCACATTCATTCCGCCACGACGACAAAGACCAGCTGAAACTGCGCCTTATCAAAGCCTTACCGGTGCGTGCCTCGACTGCGGCGACGGCGGCCCGCAGAAAGCTGACCAATACTTCATCCTGCAACGTCTCGTTGCCAAAGCCACTACCCATCCGCAGATGCGCCTTGAACACGTCTACCGGCAGAGTGGTATCCGCCACACCGGTTTCTTCGATCAACATCATCGAGATCTCCAATCATCCCATTCGTCCCAGCCCCTTTTGGAACCCGGACACGCCCCGGCTGCATCGCTCGGTCGGAGGGGGCAGCTAGACAATGCACCCTATCCTTTGGCACGCGTCCGAGCCGGGGCCAGGTTGCCCTGACCCCGTGTTCGACCTCGCTTTAAGCGGTGCCGAATTTCAAAAGCTTAATCGCGGCAAAGTCACTCACGTCGCCCCCGACGCGCTTGGTCGCGTAGAAAAGCACGTGAGGTTTGGCGCTGAAGGGATCGCGCAGGATCCGCAAGTCGGGCCGCTCTGCTACGGTGTAACCGGCGGCAAAATCCCCGAAGGCGACCGAGAATGAATCCGCCGCCACATCGGGCATGTCCTCGGCCACCAGCACCGGATAGCCCATCAGCCGCGCGGGCTGGCCCTGCGTCATCCCGTCAGACCACAAAAACCGCCCGTCCAGATCCTTGAGCTTGCGCACGATCCCCGCGGTCTTCGAACTCATCACAAAACTCGCCTGCGCGCGGTACTGCGCCCCAAGCGCATAGACCAGATCAACCACCGCATCCGCCGTGATCTCGCCTGCGACACCGGTGGGCACATAGCCCAGATTGCCCCACTCCCAGATCACATTGTCGACCGTAGCATGGGCCAGAAACCCCTTGGGCTTGTCGATCCCGTCCCCGTGGATAAAGGCCGCTGCTTCGGCCCGCGAGAATTTGTCGGCGATCCGCCCGGCCAGCCACGCTTCGATGTCAAAGGCACTGTCATCCAGCAACCGCTGCGAGGCTTTGGGCAGCGCGCTCAGCTCGTGCAGCGGGATGGTAATCCGGTCGATCTGCGGCGTATCGGTCTCTGACACGGCCCCCGTTTCTGTCGCCCAACCGGCCCCGACATCCGCATGATCCACCAGCACGTCGTAAGAGGTCGCCTCGACCTGCACCACCGATGCAATCGCCCGGATAGAGGCCGTGGCATTCAACACCGACTTCACCCGATCCGAGGTCTGCGGGTCCACCAGATAGCCACCATCCGAATTTACCGCAGCCGACAGCGCCTTGCTCTCCAGCTCAAGCCCGCGCAGGCCATCATCGTCACCGTTGCGGATATAGGCGTTCATCGCTTTTTGATGGGGTGCACCACCGTCCACAGCCCCAGCCAAAGGCGTGCGCGCGGGCAAAGTCATCTTTCGATCCAACATAGTCATTCGCTCTTCTGTTTGTTGCAACTTGGTCGTCATATCGTCCTGAAATCCTTTGAAATCATGAACAAAATCACCGACAGCGCGGCGTATCTCCACTACCGCGCCACTTGGCTCATCGCCCATGTCATCCACCATCCGCTCCATCCGATCAGCCTCCGTTCCGGTTTAAATTCTGCCGTGCCTCGTCAAAGACACCGGCCACCCCGAGCAAGATTTCTCCGACGCCGATGAAATCCCCCTTGGCCGCAATCCGCGCAGTGGGGAGCATGGGAAAGGTCACCAGCGACACCTCCCACAGGTCCAGCGTTTGCAGCACCCGTTGGCCCGCGTCATTCTTGGCCGCCCGCTGCGTGCGATAGCCAATGCTCAGACCGTCGATCGCTCCTGCCTCGATCAAGGCCGCCGCCTCGCGTCCCCGCGCCACACTGTCCAGCAACCGCCCCTTGACCCAAAGCCCCCGCGCGTCCTCGCGCATCTCGTCCCACACGCCGATGGGCTGTGCCGGATCATGCTGCCACAGCATCTTGATGCGCCGCCCCGCGGCCTGCGCCGCCGCCAGTGACGCGCCATAAGCCCCCCGTGCCACCAGATCACCACCCTGATCGACCCGCCCGAACAGGCTGGCGTAGCCGCTGATTTCGGTACCGCCCTCCACCACAAGCCCCGCGTCGAAATGTGCGAACTTATGCTCCAACCCGCCGCCCATGTGGGGCAAACCTCTCCCGTTCTCCGACCCGAGGCCGAAGCGCATGCCATCTTCCATGACACCCTCCCTTGCGTTCAATTTGCTACGGCGCGACCACCAGAAACGACTGTACCGCCTGCGCCAAAATCACCGCGACCACACCATAGACGGTCAACCACAACCGCCGCTCCAGCCGCTCCATCATCTCTTCCAGCCGGTCGAGCCGCTGCAAAAGGTTCTCGTGGTGGATCGCGCTCACCCTCTCATGCGCCTGCAACCGCAACCCCGGCGCACATTCAAACCGGTCATATCCCATCTCCTCAACCATCCGCCGCCACCGCTGGCAGCCCCAACAAAGACCGCTTTTCCGCCTGCGTCAGGAAATCCGCCCCTGCCACCCGCGCCCATTGCGCGTCACGCTCCTGCGCCAGGGCGGGCACCTGATCCAGATCGGGCTTCAACGTCACCGCCTCATGCGTGAACCCCGCCAGCCACGCACCAAGCGCCGCCGCAACCCGCGTGGCTAAAGGCAGGACCGTCAGCCGGTAGAACGCCCGATGCGCCTCCTGATAATTGGCATAGGTCGCATCCCCCGCGATCCCCAGCAGCATCGGCGGAACCCCGAAGGCCAGCGCGATCTCTCGCGCCGCCGCCTCCTTGGTCTGGTGAAATTCCATATCCGACGGCGAAAACCCCATCGGTTTCCAATCAAGCCCGCCTTCCAGCAGCATCGGGCGCCCGGCGTTACGGGCACCTTGATGATGGCTCTCCATTTCGGTCACAAGACGGTCATATTGATCGTCGCTCAGCTTGCCCTGCCCCTCCGCACCGCGATACACAATCGCCCCCGATGGCCGAGCGGCATTGTCCAGCAACGCCTTGCTCCAGCGCGACGCTGACGTGTGCACATCCATTGCCATTGCCGCCGCTTGCATCGGACTAAATCCATAATGGTCGTCCTGCGGGTGAAAATTCTTGATATGACAGACCGGCACCTCGGCCCTGCTGACATCGAACCGGTGCTTGCGTCCGCCCACGGCATATTCATAGGCAACCGGCCACCCGTCGGCCCCTGGTACCACCGACATGCGATCGGATCGCAACACATGCAGTTCAAAAGGCAACTGACCATCTCCGCCCGCGGCCTCGATATAACCGTTGCCGGTCAACAACATCTGCGCATATAGCGCCTCCAGCAACTCGGCGCGCCCCTGCGCCCCGTTGGGACGCTCGACCAAACTCAATACAGGGTGCGTTTCAAAACGTTGCGTGGCATCCTGCAGAACCAACGGCAATGCCGCCGCCGCTTCCGCAATCAGCTTCACCGACCTGAACCCCACCGGATTTCCGCAAAATCCCGTGCGCGTCAGGCTGGCCACATCGCGCGGGCTCCAGGCTACGCGCCCGCTGGTATGATACGCCACAACCGGTCCAGTGGCCGAAACCTTCTGCTCAGGCACATCAGCAACCGCTCCCCGTTTTAAAAAATCAAAAACCATTCCGCCGCTCTCCCCTGCTCCTTGGCCACCCGATCATAATTTCACCAACCTCTTAAGAACCTCGGACCGTACCGGTCGCCCGTTCCGCAACACAGTTTTCATTTTGCCGCACAAACTCTCCCCGAAGGGCCGCTCTGCCTCGTGCGCCGCGGGTCAAAGCCTACGCACCCCCGGCATCCGCCACTGAGCTGCCGGTTCGATCATCAACTCGTGCAGCGCCCAGACCAGCGCATCGACGCGGTCAGGCGACCCAGTCCCCTCAAATCCTCGCGCTGTCATCCTGCACATCTGGTCCTCCAGCGCGTCCAGTCCCGGCACATGGCCCACACGCCCCTGCTCATAAAGCGCGGCCACAGGCTCCGCTCGCGCAACCTTGCCACGGCTGGCGTGGACCGATTTGACCGGCACCAACGGGTCGACCTGGCGCAGAACCTCTACGACCATCTGCCCACCTTGGTTAACCTCGGCGACCAACCGGTCTGCGCCGTACTGCTCCATCGCGCTGATCGCTGCGCGTGCCCACCCCGACGGAGTCGCCCCCTGCACCGTACAGTCTGCCAGCACGACGGCGCGCCAATCCTGCGGCGGGCCTTGCGTCTGCGCGCCCACCACCACGATCCCGCATTCATCCGACCCCGCGCCGGCGGTGGTGGCAGGGTCCAGCCCCACGACGATCCGGTCCAGCAAGGGCACATCCCGCACCCGCCCCGCCTCGATCCGCTCGGATGTCCACAGCGCCCCCTCGGCATCGGCCAGCAGCACACCATCCAGCTCCTGCCGCCCCAGCCGCGTCCCGCGATACCGTGCGCGTACTTCCTCCAAAAATGACCCCGCCAGATTTGCAGCGTTCGCCTCGGTCGGGGCATGGGTGGTCACGGTCGACGGTGACGCCAGCAGCTTTTTCAGCACGCCGACATTGCGCGGTGTCGTAGTCACGCACACCCGCGGATCATCCCCCAACCGCAAGGCGAACTGCAATTGGTCCCACGTCTCTTCGGCCTTCTTCCACTTGGCCAGTTCGCCCACCCAGGCGGCATCAAACTGCGGCCCGCGCAGCCCTTCGGGGTCGTGCGCTGTGTGCACCGTCGCCACCGCCCCGTTTGGCCAGACCAACCGCTTGCGCGTCGCCTCCCAATCCGGTCGCCGATCCGCAGGCGAGCACGCCAATATCCCGCTGTCGCCAAAGATCATCACCTCGCGCACCTGCTCGATGGTCTCTCCCACCAACGCCACACGGCGACAGCGCCCCGCATCCAAGGGCCGCGCCCCTTCGACCTGCGCGCGCACCCATTCCGCGCCCGCGCGCGTCTTGCCCGCCCCGCGACCGCCCATAGTCACCCATGATCGCCAATCGCCTTTTGGCGGCAGTTGATGCGGCATGGCCCAGAACTCGAACAAAAAAGGGAGAGCCATAAGCTCTCCCTCGTCCAACTCACTTAAGAACCGGTCTTGCACCGCAACATCGGCGGAGCCGATCCAGTTTGCACCCAATGTCAGCCCGCGCCCGGTCAAGGTCGAGCGCATATCCGCCCCGAGCAATGCCCGCTTGTCTGTTTCTACAGTCACTTAGATAGGTCTCCACTTTTACGCAGGTCGCCACCATGCCGCTGGCTTTACCCAGTGCTTTCGACGCCGCAGTTTCGTTTATGTCCTCCCCGGATCTGGCCTGTTCTCTCAGGCTCTCGATTTCACGACGCAGGTCGCGGATTGCAATCTGAAGCGCTTTGAAATGCTCTTCGCTGGTCGCAATCTCCTGTTCCGGAGTAATCATTGTCATTGTTGCTCTGACCTCTCGTTTGGTAATTCCAAACCGAGCGCAAACGAAAAACGGCCACCGGAATTTAATCCGGGGCCGTTTGCCCATCTCGTCTAGCATGCCTATAGTTGTACGCTGGAACGTACGCAAAGTCAAGAATTATTGGGTTAACTAAACCTTACAACCCCTTACGATACTTAATAAATGATTAAGAAACAGGGGTGCAGACGCGCCTCAGTTTCCCCCGGTCGAAGCATTGCCCGCAGCTTCCGCGCCACGCTCGGCTTCTATCTTGCGCCAGCGCGCGACGTTGGCATTATGCTGTTCCAACGTTACGGCGAATGCATGGCCACCGGTGCCGTCTGCAACGAAAAAGACGAAGTCCTCTTTCGCCGGTTGCGCAGCCGCCATCAGGCTGGCACGTCCTGGGTTGGCAATTGGCGCGGGTGGCAGCCCGGGAATGACATAGGTGTTAAAGGGTGTCTCACCGCGTAATTCACTCCGCCTAAGCCCACGCCCCAGCACCCCTTGGCCCTTGGTGATGCCATAGATAACCGTGGGGTCCGTTTGCAGGCGCATTCCCTGGTTCAGGCGGTTCACGAAAACACTTGCCACCTGTTCGCGTTCTTCCGGAACACCGGTTTCTTTTTCTATGATCGACGCGAGGATCAACAGTTCCTCTGGCGATTCCACAGGCAATCCGGGGTCGCGAGCGTCCCATGCCGCTGCCAACCGCTTTTCCTGCGACGCTATCATCAACGAAATCACTTCATTGCGGTCCTCGCCCTCGGTGACCTCATAGCTGTCTGGGGCAAGTATACCCTCGGCCGGTACCTCAGCTACAGTCCCGGTCAGCATATCGATGGCTTTCAGCCCTTCAACGACCTGCCAACTTGTCACACCTTCCGCCATGGCAATACGAAAACGCGTATCGGCCTGCGCTTTGGTTCTGGTATAAACTTCAGGCACTTCGTCGACGCCAGGCGTGAATTCGGCACGCTCTTCAAACCGGTTGGTCGCCGGATCCAGTTCGCGTACTTGGGTGCTGATGCGGTTTACGCCGATCCGGTAAACAACCTCGGTGCCACAGGTGCTGGCCCCTCCGCGTGTTACGGTATCCACGATTTCCTGCATAGACGCATCGGGGGGGATCAGAAAGCTGCCGGCCTTGAGCGCACGGGTTTTGTTTTGATATTCGGCACCGATGCGAAAAATCGAAGCAGAGGTAACTGCGTCTTGAGCAACGAGGTTATCCCCGACGGTGCGCATATTCGACCCGCGTTCCACCTGTAGACAAATCGCTTGGGTAAGCGGACCAGGGGCACTGTATTGCCCGCGGCCCCACATGATCACGCCACCCAGCAAGAACAATGCCACGATCAGAAATGTAACCGCGTTAGACGCTATGTGGCGCCACATTAGGAAGCTTTCCCAAATATCACGCTGGCATTGGTGCCGCCGAAACCAAACGAATTGCTCAGCGCCACCTCAATCTTGCGTTCCACCTTCTTGTTGGGGGCAAGATCGATCTTGGTCTCAACCGCGGGGTTATCCAGGTTGATCGTAGGGGGCGCGACCTGATCACGGATCGCCAATATCGAAAAGATCGCCTCGATGGCTCCGGCCGCTCCTAGCAAGTGCCCCGTCGCCGATTTCGTCGAAGACATGGTCACCCCGTCGACGGCATCACCAAGCATCCGCTCCACAGCGGCCAGTTCGATCACATCTGCCATGGTCGAGGTACCGTGCGCGTTGATGTAATCGATATCTTTCGGTTCAAGCCCGGCGCCACGCAACGCGCTGCGCATGGATCTTTCGGCCCCGTCGCCATCTTCGGCAGGGGCCGTGATGTGATAGGCATCGCCCGACAGACCATAGCCCAGTACTTCGGCATAGATCTTGGCGCCGCGTGCCTTGGCGTGTTCATACTCTTCCAAAACAACAATACCGGCCCCCTCGCCCATCACGAAGCCATCACGGTCTGCGTCATAGGGGCGGCTGGCCTTCTTCGGATCATCGCCGCGCTTGGTGGACAAAGCCTTGCAGGCGTTGAAACCGGCTATGCCGATCTCGCAAATCGCGGCCTCGGCACCGCCGGCAATCATCACATCCGCATCGCCATGCATGATCAGGCGGCTTGCATCGCCGATCGCATGTGCACCGGTCGAACACGCCGTGACAACCGAATGGTTTGGCCCGCGAAACCCATAGCGAATCGATACCTGGCCTGAAATCAGGTTGATCAGCGCACCAGGGACAAAGAACGGGCTGACCCGGCGCGGTCCTTTTTCGTGCATCATCACTGCGGTATTCGCGATCGAATTCAATCCACCGATACCCGATCCGATCAGAACGCCGGTGCGGTCCAGATCTTCGCGATCCGTCGGCATCCACCCCGAATCCTCGACCGCCTGCTGGGCCGCGGCCATACCGAAGAGAATGAACGTATCAACCTTACGTTGTTCTTTGGGCTCCATATACTTGTTGGCGTCGAACGTGCCGTCGGTACCGTCGCCAAGCGGAACCTCGCACGCGTACTGCGTCACCAATCTGCTTGCATCAAATCCCGTGATGGGGCCTGCGCCCGACTGCCCATCCAGAATTCTGGACCAGCTTGCCTCGACTCCATCAGCCAACGGAGTCACCAATCCCAAACCTGTCACAACTACTCTGCGCATATCCAAGCCCCTTGGTGTTTCTTTGCGTTGACCGGCTATACCTTGTTGAGACCGTGAATTTCAAGTCGCGAAGCGCCCTGACGTGGATCAGATGGGCGGCCCCTTGCGCGCCATCAAACAAACCCTGCCACCGTCGGAATCAACTTCGCGCATCGGCTTGTAACCAAGATTCGCGGCCAAGCGCAGTGACGCCTCGTTTTGCACCGAAATCATGCAAACTGTTCGTCCTGTGACCACTCTGTCAAACCAATCATGCGCGGCGCTCGCGGCCTCGAAACCCAAACCTTTTCCCTGCGCCTCCAAAGTCAGGGCCCAACCAGCTTCGGGGAATGGATCGAAATCATCACCAAACCCGCGCGAACCGAAGAAAAAGCCCGTCTGGCCATCCATCTCGCGGGTGCCCCGTGGCTGTATCGCCCACTGCCCAAAGCCAACAATTTGCCAGTGGCCAGCATTTTGCAGGAAAGCTTCCCAAGATTGCGCCTTCCGCTTGGGTGCGGCGGCCTCATGGCAAACCACTTCAGGCATTGCCCAGATCTCGGCGTATCTGGAAAAATCTTCAGATCGCATCCCCCTAAGCGTCAGCCTGGCGGTGTTGATGGTTGGTACAGCTCGTGACATCGGGTGAATTACCTTCACG
Organism: Sulfitobacter sp. L-8; assembly: GCF_056859255.1. NCBI lineage: Bacteria > Pseudomonadati > Pseudomonadota > Alphaproteobacteria > Rhodobacterales > Roseobacteraceae > Sulfitobacter > Sulfitobacter sp. L-8. The sequence continues at coordinate 60,462 of NZ_JBSXOD010000035.1, read as the reverse complement.
CTTGAATTTCTGCCTGGCCCATTGTCGCCTACCCGCGCGGGTTGAGACAAGTACGAACGATACGCAGAATAAAAAAACGGCGTGCTTTCGCTAAGAAAGCACGCCGTTTAAGAATTAATGCGCCGATCAACCCCGAAAGGGGCTGGTCAGCCAAGCGTATTAGGACGCTTCTTTGATAAACTTGACTGCGTCGCCGAAGGTCTGAATGTTTTCAGCCGCATCATCGGGGATCTCGATGCCGAACTCTTCTTCGAACGCCATGACCAGTTCAACCGTGTCGAGGCTGTCTGCGCCCAGATCGTCGATGAACGAAGCGTTCTCAACAACTTTGTCTTCTTCAACACCCAAGTGTTCTACAACGATCTTCTTAACGCGTTCTGCGACGTCGCTCATATTCTGTCCTCATTCATTCGGGCTACAGCGCCCTCTTCTGTTTCCGTTCAAAACCGTTACCGGTCTGTCTGGATCGTGCCCCGAAGGGCGGCTATGGTCCTTGTTGTCACAAGGTAAGGGTAGCAATCAAGCCTCCCTGTCGTGGAATCTGCGCTTCCTTTAGCATAAGACACAAGTTTGGCAAACGCTTTGCGGCACAGGGTCACAACATGGCCATACCACCGTTCACATGCAAGGTTGTTCCTGTGACATAAGAAGCTTCTGCACTCGAAAGATATACGACCGCTGAAGCGATCTCGGCAGCATTGCCCATCCGGCCGGCAGGAATCTGCGCCATGATTCCCGATTTCTGATCGTCGGTCAACTTATCGGTCATCGCTGTGGTGATAAAACCCGGTGCAACAGCATTCACTGTGATCCCGCGGCTTGCAACTTCGTAAGCCAGGGATTTCGACATACCGATCATACCCGCCTTGGACGCGGCATAGTTGGCCTGCCCGGGGTTTCCAGTTGCCCCGACGACGCTTGAGATATTTACAATCCGGCCCCAACGCGCCTTCATCATCCCGCGCATCACACCTTTGCACAGCTTGAACGTCGCGGTAAGATTGACATCCATCACCGAATTCCATTCGTCATCCGACATGCGCATGAACAGGTTGTCACGTGTGATGCCGGCATTGTTGACCAGAATATCAACCGATCCCATTGCTTCGATCGCCTGTTTCGGTAGCGCCTCGACCGCCTCCATGTCGCTCAGGTTGCAGGCAAGCACATGCGCCCGCTCTCCCAGCTCCGCTTTAAGGCTCTCCAAGGGTTCTGTCCGGGTCCCAGACAATCCCACAGTCGCCCCTTGAGCGTGAAGAGCGCGCGCAATTTCGGCACCTATGCCGCCGGATGCACCGGTTATAAGCGCCATTTTACCTGTTAAATCAAACATTTGATGTTCCTTTTATCTCGAGGATTCAGGCTGGTTTCATCGCGGCGACATCCGCCGCAGTCCCGATGTTTACCGTGGCGAGGTTCTTGTCGATCCGTCGGATCATACCCGATAATGCCTTGCCTGCTCCGATTTCCCATATTTCAGTGACGCCCTGCCCCGACATCCATTCAATCGACGACATCCAACGTACTTGGCCAGTGACCTGTTTGATCAGCAACTCGCGGATCTCGGCCGGATCACTGACCGCCTTGGCGATGACGTTGGCAACGACAGGCACCGCCGGGGCCTGCATGTCGACCTCTGCCAGCGCGTTGGCCATTTCTTCAGCGGCCGGGGCCATAAGCGCGCAGTGGAACGGTGCCGACACCGGCAACAGCAAGGCGCGTTTCGCTCCGGCAGCCTTGGCCAGATCAATCGCGCGCTCAACGGCGGCCTTGCTGCCGGACACGACATTTTGCGCCGGGTCATTTTGGTTGGCGACCTGGCACACATCACCCTGACCAGCTTGCGCGGCAACTGTTTCGGCTTGCTCAAAGCTAAGCCCCAAAAGCGCGGCCATCGCACCCTGCCCCACCGGAACAGCCGACTGCATCGCGCGGCCACGTATGCGCAGCAACCGCGCGGTGTCAGCCAGCGAAAATGTACCCGCGGCACAAAGGGCCGCATATTCACCCAGCGAATGACCCGCGACATAGGCCGCGCGGTCCAGTGTGATTCCCTCGGACTTCATCGCGGCCATCGCAGCCATTGAGGTCGCCATAAGAGCAGGCTGCGCATTCTGTGTAAGGGTGAGCTCCTCGGTGTCTCCCTCCCAGATAAGCGTTGACAGCTTTTCGCCCAATGCCTCGTCCACCTCGTCAAAGACGGCCTTGGCTGCGGGATAGGCGTCTGCCAGGTCACGTCCCATACCGATGGTCTGCGCACCTTGGCCCGGATATACGAATGCGATGGTCATAAGGTCTCCCGATTTTTCGTTTCATGGGCTTTAACGTGTGGGTGCGGTGCAAACAAGCCTGCACGCAGGATGTGCGCGTATCGGCATTTGTGCCACCCGGTCTGTGCGCTAAGTATCAGGTGCAGCAATTTTCGGAGCCCCTTCATGTCTCTTCACAATACCGCAATTCGTTATGGTGCGGTTACCAAATTTTTTCACTGGTTCATTGCCCTGCTGATTATCACCCTGATCGTTCTTGGGCTTTATGCCGAAGACCTGCCTTTTGACACCCAGGCCGAACTTAGCGCAAAGGCATGGTATTTTTCGCTGCACAAAACCTTGGGCGTCACAGCGTTCCTTGCTGCTTTGGCCAGAATATCCTGGGCGTTTTTCCAACCTCGACCAGGCTCGTTGAACGCCGGTCACAGGTGGGAAAGCTGGCTTGCGGAAACCACGCACTGGGTGTTGTACGGATCATTGGTCATCGTACCGTTAGCAGGCTGGATCGCCCATGCCGCCGCATCGGGATTTGCCCCCATCTGGTGGCCGTTCGGCCAAGGTTTACCGTTCATACCTAAGAACCCCACAGTCGAACATATCTTTGCCACGGTGCACGAGGTCGCGGGCAATGTATTGATCGGCGCGGTGATCCTGCACTTTCTCGGAGCGATGAAGCACCATGTGATCGACCGTGACGCGACCTTGCGGCGCATGCTGCCCGGCACCCCGACGCTAGGCCCGCTGCCAGCTCAATATCACAGCGCCGCGCCCGCGTTGACAGCTACAGCCGCTTGGGCCGCTACCATTCTTCTAGGGCTGGCATTGGGATTTACCGGTGCGAAAGCCGATCAATCCACTTCGCTCGTTAGCTCTTCGGTGCCACTGAACACCGTCGCGTCTGAGTGGCAGGTACAAGAGGGGACGATCGGTCTTAAGGTCACTGCGTTCGGATCACCAGTCGAGGGAAGCTTTACCGACTGGACCTCGTCGATATCTTTCGACGATTCTGTGGAAACCGGTAAGGCGGGTGAGGTCCAGACCACCATTTCCATCGCCTCGCTGACGTTGGGGTCAGTCACCTCTCAGGCGTTGGGGGCAGATTTTTTCAACGCGGCGACGTTTCCAACCGCAACGTTTACCGCAGACATTATAGCAGGGTCAGACGGGTACACCGCCCAAGGTGCGCTGACGGTAAAAGACCTCACCGTGCCCGTGGTTTTGCCCTTCACCCTGGCGCTTCAGAAAAACACCGCGCAAGTGCATGGCACTCTATCATTGGATCGACGTGATTTTGGTATCGGTGAGACAGTTACAGATGCAGGCACCTTGGCGTATGAAGTACAGCTAAACATCGCGTTGACGGCTGCGCGCGAACCGGGCTGACGTGTTTTTGGCTCGTCCTCTGCCGCTAACCTATCCACCATTGCAAACATTGCGCAGCATCCGGCTTCCCCCTTTTCGCCCCGCGACGACCTTTCCAAAGGTCAAGCTGACGGTGTGCCGATCCATATCGGTCGGCTGAGGTACAAAAAACTCGCGGTGACCTCTCGCAAGGGAAACGCCGGGAAGATTTCCCGGCGTTTCTGCTTGCAAGGTGGTGATCGAGGTTTATTCCGCCTTCATCGCTTCAACAGAAATGTTTATCTTTACTTCGTCACCAATGAAGGGAGCAAACTTGCCCAGATTATAGTCCGTGCGGCTGACTGTAGTTGTCGCGTCGAACCCCGCCCAAGGCTTATTCGCCATCGGATGCTCGCCCATCTGGTTTAGCTTGGCATCGAGAACGACAGACTTGGTAACGCCGTTCAGCGTCAAATCGCCCGTGATCAATCCGGTTTTATCGCCCGTAACCTCGATCCCGGTCGATTTGAAAGTAACCATATCCCCTTCCTTGGCTCCAAAGAAATCCGGGCTCATAAAATGTTCGCTGCGCGGGTCCCAACCGGTGATCATGTCCATCACGGGAAATGAAACCGACACCGACGAATTCGCGGGTTCGGCTTCATCCAGCATGATTTCGCCATCGAAACCGCTGAACATTGAAGTGGTGGTCGAGAACCCGAGGTGATTGTAAGTGAAAACAATCTGGCTATGGCCCGGATCAAGAACGTATTTCTCGGCGGCAAAAGATGGGCTGGCCCCCAAGGCAAGGGCAGCGGCGAGTACGACAGGCTTAATATTCATGTAAAACTCCAGTTGGTATTAATCACTGCAACACCATGAAGCAAATCCCGTGCGCGGCAACCCAATAGCGTTCAACAGTTAGTGCGCGGGATTGAACACCGGGGCAGCAGGCGTGTTGAAGCGTCGCAACTGAATCAGACCGCTTGGCCGGAATCAAGCAAGCCAGATATCAGGACATCCATGACGCTTTGATGCCCGATGTACACGTCTGCGATGAAGTCACCCTTTTCATCCCAAAACATCAGCACCCGATCCTCTCGTTTGACCTTGCTCAGATCAGAGAACCGGCATTTTTGCAGCAACAGGTCTGCACCCAAGGGACCGGGACGCACCAGCCGCACTTCGCGTCGCACCGTGTCGATCTGGATTTCCGGTGCGGCGGGCTTCTGACCTGATAAAATCAGCCAAACTCCGACAAGCAATGAGATGGCGGAAAGCGCCATCTTCATGAGCATCACTTCATTGTTCCAGTTCGCACCGGGTGCCAACCACAGGCCGGAGGACGCCATCAACAACGACACACCTACCAACCGTTGCATCAACCGAAGTATCGATCGTGTACCGCTTACCGTACCACCTGTTGATAAACGGATCTGGCCGCTGGTCATAAAATCGGATGTTACCGTCATTTCCTTACCCTACAGATTGTGCACACCCTCCCTGGTACGTTCTGTGGTAGCGGGCAATTTTGACTTAAACGCGGCGGAGGCTTGTCAAAGGTCGGACAACGTCGAACCTATGACAGGCATCGATTTTTCAAAACACGGGTTGCCTATTGCTCAACTGTGGAAACCCTGTATATGAGCGGTTCGTTTTGCATCAATTCATGAACCGCGCAGTCTCTCGTGGTGGGGCCGCAAAACGTTCTTGCCCTACCTATGAAATGCGCCTTGATAGAAATAGGAGTGCACATGCCGCTTTATGAGCATGTTATGATTGCGCGTCAGGATTTGTCCAACACGCAAGCAGAAGGCCTTATCGAACATTTCGGCACAGTTTTGGCTGACAACGACGGCAAGCTCGTCGACAGCGAATACTGGGGCGTCAAAACGATGGCCTACAAGATCAACAAAAACCGCAAGGGCCACTATGCCTTCCTGCGTTCGGACGCACCTGCGACCGCCGTTCAGGAAATGGAACGCCTGATGCGTTTGCATGATGACGTGATGCGCGTTCTGACCATCAAAGTTGATGAGCACAAAGAGCTGCCGTCGGTTCAGATGCAGAAACGTGACGAACGTCCCGAGCGTGGCGAACGCCGCGAACGTCGTTGATCATCAGCTTGACAGAAAGGACATAAACCATGGCTGCAAAACCATTTTTCCGCCGTCGTAAAGTCTGCCCCTTCTCGGGCGACAACGCACCGGCGATCGATTACAAAGACACACGTCTGCTGCAACGCTACATCTCTGAGCGCGGCAAGATCGTTCCATCCCGTATCACAGCAGTTTCTGCGAAAAAGCAGCGTGAATTGGCCCGTGCCATCAAACGCGCCCGCTTCCTCGCCTTGCTGCCCTACGCCGTCAAGTAAGGAGAAAGCACATGCAAGTTATCCTTCTGGAACGTGTGGCCAAGCTTGGCCAAATGGGCGAAGTCGTGGACGTAAAACCCGGCTACGCACGCAACTTCCTGCTGCCCCAAGGCAAAGCGCTGTCGGCTTCCAAAGCCAACATCGAAGCCTTTGAAGGTCAGAAAGCTCAGCTTGAGGCACAAAACCTCGAGACCAAAAAAGAAGCCGAAGCAATGGCGGACAAGCTGAACGGTCAGCAGTTCATCATCATTCGCTCCGCTTCTGATTCGGGTGCTCTTTACGGGTCGGTTACGACACGTGACGCGGCCGAAGCTGCAACAGCCGAAGGCTTCACAGTCGACCGTAAGCAGGTCGTACTGGGTAGCCCGATCAAAGATCTGGGCCTGCATAACGTTAACGTCATCCTGCACCCCGAAGTCGAAGCGACAATTCAGCTGAACGTTGCGCGTTCCCCTGAAGAGGCCGAGCTTCAGGCTGCTGGCAAATCCATCCAGGAACTGGCCGCAGAAGAAGAAGCTGCTGCCGAGTTCGAGATCTCTGAATTGTTTGACGATATCGGCTCTGCCGCGTCCGATGACGACGACGACGATCGGTCCGAGGCTGCAGGCGCGCAAGACGACGACGCCAAAGCCTGATCGACCAACTCAAGATCAAAGCGCCGCTCCAAATCATTTGGGGCGGCGTTTTTCTTTTTCGCGACGGGGTGCGTATCTCGCCACTTCCAAACGTAAACCTGACCTTTCGACCCGCCGATTTTCGGCCCAGACATTGGCAAGAATCGCTTTCCAGCGTCAAAAGCGAGTTTGTCGCTATAAAATTTCATCATTTGTCTACGAAAACATGGACGTCGGAATCCGACCGTTTGCGATTCTACGCTCATTCTCAGTGGCGCTAAGCGGCAGCATGCCCACCCTTTACCAACAATATTGTCCTGCGTCGTTCACTGTGTAGGGTCCTGGAAGCCAACAAAACGAGCTTCATATGAAAGTCTTTACCCGACGTATTATGTGTCAGATGCTGGTGAGCACCCCGACCCTTGCCGCCTGTGCAAGCGCCTCTGACCTTCCGCAGCAAGCATTTGTTGCTGCCCCAAGGATACCTTTGCACCCCAACGAAACCCCCGAACTGCGCCGCCTGATCAACAAATGGGCAGACTTCTACGATGTGCCGCGACCTTTGGTGCACCGGCTCGCAATTCGGGAAAGCACTCACAACCCGCATGCCCGCAACGGGCCCTATTACGGGTTGCTGCAAATCCTTCCTGCCACCGCTCGCGGTATGGGGTTCAGAGGCGATACGGGCGATTTGCTGGACCCGGATATCAACCTTAAATACGGTGTCAAATATCTGCGTGGCGCGTGGCTGCTGGCGGAAGGTGATCATGCCACAGCGATAAAATGGTACGCACGCGGTTATTACTACGAAGCCAAGCGCAGAGGCATGCTGGTCGAAACCGGATTGCGTAAAGGGTGACGCCGAATTGGTCAGGTAGCCATTCTATATCCAGTCAAGGTTGACCTGACGCACGGGGTATTTTTTGGAAAATGCCTCGCGCAACGCACGAAACCGTGGCCGAAGCTCTGCGAATTTGCGCTCGTGAGTTTCAACCACCAGACAGCGGATATCCTTGATCAAGTCGGCGGCATCCATCGCCTCGAGCAAATCAAGTTCGGCCCCTTCAATATCCATTTTCACAAATGCAATTTCACCGCGGTTTTCAATTTCGTCACTCAGTATTGCCAAGAAATCCAGTAACTTTACGTCTACATAATTTTCCGCAGCAATCATACGGCCACCATCAACGATGGTGCTTTTGACCGATGCACTCTTTTTATCGTCATCGAAGTTGGAAGCTCTCATCAGGCGCACGGTACCAGAGCTTGCGCCGACGGCAGCATTGACAAGCTGCACATTCTGCCTGTCCCCCAATGCGGCGTTCAATTGGGCAAAGGCATAGGGATCAGGTTCATAGCTGATTACGTCAGCACCCGTCTCGGCCAACAGCGACGACACTACCCCCACGTTGGCCCCACAATCCAGCGCCAGGTCGCCGGGCTTCAACATGGCCGTGACACCCTTCAGGAATCCCATGGCTTCGGCGTGGCGCAAATTGCGCTTCGCCCGCCGGCGAGCCTTCCGTTCGTCTTCGGTCAAGGGTTGTTGTTTACGGGCCGCGCGGCGCGCTTGCTTGTCTGGTTTGTCCATTCGGGTCGAAACCTCACTGCCAGCCTATAATTATTATGCAGTCTGTTTAGACCAGATAACCGTGCCCAGCACCAACGAAAAAGGCCGCCCGATGACGGGCGGCCCAAGCTACAGAACTGAACGTTACCGCTTATTCGTCTTCGAGCGACTCAACAGCTTTTTGAAGGTCTTCTTTAGACACTTCTTTCTCGGTCAACGTTGCTTGATCGAATACGTGGTCAACAACCTTGTCTTCGAACAGTGGCGCACGCATCTGCTGCTGCATCTGCTGGTTTTGCTGAACGAATTCAAAGAACTGACGTTCCTGGCCAGGGTATTGACGCGCCTGGTTCATGATTGCCTGGGTCATCTCGGCGTCGGTCACCTGAACCTCGGCTTTCTGGCCCAATTCAGCCAACAACAGGCCCAGACGCACACGGCGTTCGGCCAAAGTCTTGTGCTCGTCTGTGGTTTCGATCTCGGGGTGATCGTGGCCTTGTACGTCCGGATTTTCTTCATGCCATAGCTGGTGCGCGATCTGGCCGGCTTCGGCTTCGACCAATGATGGGGGAAGATCAAAGCTGACCAGCTTGTCCAGCTCGTCCAGCAGGCCACGCTTCATGACAGCGCGCGCAGCACCGGCGTATTCGGCCTCAAGGCGTTCGGATATCTGGGTTTTCAGCGCGGCCAGATCTTCGGCACCGAACTTCTTTGCCAGTTCGTCGTCGATCTTGGCGGGAACAGGCTTCTTCACTTCTTTGACTTTACACTCAAAAGTGGCTTCTTTGCCAGCGAGATGAGGTGCCTGGTAATCTTCTGGGAAGGAAACCGTTACGTCTTTTTCATCACCTGCAACAACACCGACCAGCTGCTCTTCGAAGCCAGGGATGAAGGAGTTGGAGCCCAGCACCAGCGGATAATCCTCTGCCGCGCCGCCTTCAAAGGCTTCGCCGTCTACCTTACCGAGGAAATCGAATACAATCTGGTCGCCATCTTTGGCCTTCGTACCGGCCTTGCGAGGTTCGAAATCCTGCGCGGTTTCGGCAAGGTTGGCCAGCGCTTCTTCCACTGCGGCGTCATCTGCTTTGACAACCAGCTTTTCCAACTTGATCGACGACAGGTCGATTTCAGGAATCTCAGGCAACGCTTCATAGGTCATCGTGACCTCAATATCGTCGCCTTCTTTCCAGTCTTCATTCGCCATTTTCACATCTGGCTGCATCGCGGGGCGATCGCCGGTTTTTTCAAAATGTTCCTGCATGGCACCATCGATGCTTTCCTGCATCGCTTCGCCCATGATTTTCTGACCGAACTGCTTTTTCATAAGCGCCAGAGGTACTTTACCTTTGCGGAACCCCTTCATTTCGACTTCAGGCTGCGCTTCGGTCAGCTTTTCGTTGACCTTGGCGTCCAGCTCAGCTGCTGTCACAGTGATGGCATAGCCGCGTTTAAGGCCGTCGTTCAGCGTCTCGTTGACCTGCATGTTTGCTCCATAGGGTAAGGCCGCGCAATGGGTGGCGCGGGCGGAAAAATTTCCGCTCTTCTATTGGGGCCTGCGCTCGGGCGCAAGCGGATTTGGCTTTGAGGCACGGAAAACCCCGCCCGTCCATGCGCTGATTTGCCCACCCAAGACTGTTGCGTTCATTTAAGCCCGCACCCCAAAGTTAAGCATGCGGCTGCCCTTTGTTAAGCGGTTGGAAAGCGCTACGCCACAATTCAACCGATTCCTGACCCCCGAAAATCATTGTGCCGGACCCGGACCGACAGGGTGTGTGCTGCATGCGATCTTATATCGCATCGAACTGTCACCCGCCCTGATAGGGTTGACTATCACAGCTGACCACGATCGCCATCCGATCAGGCCAGGTCAAGATCACGCTTGCATTCTCAAACAGCCCTAAAGCATGTTAATGCTACCTCAGGGTGGTCCACAAGGCAGCCGCCTGTTGGTTCGCGTGCCCATTTGGCGACCGCTTTGCAGCGTGATCAAGCATGCTCCATTTTTTGGCGTTTCGCTTACGCCGCAACGGCAGGGATCACTTGGGCGAAGTTCCATAGGCCCGTTTGGGCAGTTAGGCGATCAATGGCCACAGAACAATCGACATCTCGACGGGCTCACTTCTGGGCGAATTGGCGCTGTTGCCGGTGGCCGGTTAATTGCATTTGCAACCCTGTGGCGCTGGCTTTCGGGGTTGGGGCCCTCCCGCGCCCGCCGCAGTGGGGGAACACACGGCAGGACTACGGGTTGACCCATCAGTCTCAGCAATCATCAACAAGAGGAGTATCACATGATGGGATATGGAATGGGCGGCATATGGATGCTGTTGGTCATCGTATTGGTCGTGTTGGCGATCTTGGCGCTGATCAAATATCTATCGAAGTAATGAAAAGGACACTGGCATGACCTATACCTACAATCGCACTTTGACCGGCGTGGATATCGACGCGGCAGATACCCGCATCCGCGCCGCGCTAAAAGACAACGGCTTTGGTATCCTGACCGAGATCGACGTCAAGGCCACCATGAAAAAGAAGATCGATGTCGAAATGCAGCCTTATCGTATCCTTGGGGCCTGCAACCCCAAGATGGCGTACAAGGCGATCGGGATCGAGCCGCGAGTGGGAGCGATGTTGCCCTGCAATGTAATCCTTCGCGCCGTCGACGGCGGCACCGAAATTAGTGCGATTGATCCGGTGGCATCCATGCAGGCGATAGACAACGACGAACTGCACAGCGTGGCCGGTGAAGTCCGCGACATGATGCGAACCGCCGTGGATGCGGCATAAAAACCGCAATGCGCGGAACGGAAAGGGGTTTATCAATGCCACTGACACGACGTGATTTGATCAAGCGCGCGGGCGCAGCTGGACTTGTCGCCGGCTGGCCCGGGCTCTCACTGGCGCAATCTGGCGGTGGTATTTTGCGGATGCCGCCGCTGGTTGACGCGACCACGTCGCGGGCCTTTGATCTGCTGGCGCGGACTGGCGAAACAAACTTCCTTGGCCAAAGCGCCACGTCAACCTGGGGCTTCAATAATCAGACGTTTCTGGGACCAACCTTGCGGCTTGCCCATAACAGCCTGACAAAAGCGTCAGTTCGCAATGGCGTAAGCGAGCCATTTTCCCTTCATTGGCACGGGCTTGAGATCCCCGGACAGGCTGACGGAGGCCCACACCAGCCCATCGCGACGGGCGCGACATGGGCGGTTGATCTGAACATCGACCAGCCGCCCGCGACGGTTTGGTATCATTCGCATACCCACCTGCGCACAGCCGATCACGTTCAAAAGGGTCTGGCCGGGGTCATACAGCTTACCGACGGGCGTGACGATGAACGCGGCTTACCTTCGGATTATGGCACGGATGACCTGACGCTCGTAATACAGGACCGCCGGTTTGATCGAAGCGGGCGCGCGGTGTACGACCCCGGCATGCATGACAGAATGATGGGTTTTACCGGGGACGTCATCTTGGTCAACGGTCAATTCGGGGCGCAGGCTGTCGTCCCGAAGGGTATCGTGCGGCTGCGCCTATTGAACGGGTCCAATGCCCGTATCTACAATCTGGCCTCTCGGGCCGGTCGTACATTGCACCTGGTGGCAACGGACACTGGGTTCCTGAATCGCCCCATCGCCATTGACAGCCTACAACTGGCACCCGGCGAACGTGCAGAAGTGCTGTTGGATTTCTCGGACGGCACAAGCGACATGCTGGTCAGCAGCTCAATTGCCAATGGCGGTATGATGGGCGGCGGCATGATGGGTGGCGGCATGATGGGCGGCTCTGGCGGCAGCTTCGACATTCTGCCCATCTCGGTTGATCCGTCGCGCCGCGCCCGGATTGATCGTATTCCCGAAGGTATTGGCGGTACGATGCCCGATCTGGATATTCGGGGCGCTTCTCGGCGCGATATAGCGCTTCAATCCGGTATGGGCGGCATGTTTCGGCGCCGTCGCAACCAACATTCCATCAATGGCAATTCATTCGAGATGGATAGGCTGAACTTCAGCGTGCAACGCGGTGCCACCGAAATCTGGGCGATCGATGGCCAGAATATGGCCCACCCCTTTCACGTTCACGGCGTTAGATTTCAGGTGCTGAGCGAAAATGACGGTCCAGTATCAAGCCGCAACAGCGGCTGGAAGGATACCGTTCTGGTAAACAGACGTGCGGAAATTGCCATTCGGTTCGATCAACCGGCACCGGCTTCCACCCCGTTTATGTTCCACTGCCACATCCTCGAACACGAGGATGGCGGAATGATGGGGCAATTCAGCGTAGTTTGACCCCATGTGCTGCCGGGACGGGCCGTTTGTTACGGTCTGTCCCCTGCGGCAATCTAACCACCTGTCCGCAGCGACTGCCCACGTCGCCCAAAAAGCGCACCGGTGCCAGCAGTCTTCAACCAGCGGGGAAAGTGCGCGAACGCCCAAGTCAAACCGCTCGAATATGAATAAAGCCTGAACCTTTTGCCGAGAAGCAGATGCCAGGCGGACATGTGCAATTCTTGTCATTCGGCCAATTAGCTTGAGCGCAACCAATGATTAACAAATTGGTATTTTGGCTGCCTGATTGCCTTGCTTAAGGTGACCCAAGCGTGCCGTCGGGGCTGCTCTGAGCAAAGGATCAACATGCTACCTGAAAAGACGGATACCGTAATTGTCGGCGGCGGTCAGGCCGGGCTGGCGATGAGTGAGCATTTAAGTAAATATGGCATTCCCCATGTGATCCTTGAACGACACCGGATCGCTGAGCGGTGGCGGACCGAGCGATGGGATTCACTGGTGGCAAATGGGCCAGCGTGGCACGACCGCTTTCCCAGCATGGAATTTCCCGATACCGCGCCCGACGATTTTGCAACAAAACACAGTGTCACATCGTATTTTGAAGCCTATGCCAAGCAAATCGCTGCGCCCGTTCATTGCGGTGTCGAGGTGCTCAACGCGACGCGTAACGCGCATGGAACTGGTTTCGTGGTGGACACTTCACAAGGAACGATTGAGGCACGCAATATCGTCGCCGCGACCGGGCCTTTTCAGACCCCGGTCGTTCCGTCGGTTTTGCCTGACCTTCCCGGCATCACCCAGATGCATTCCACCGCTTATCGCAGCCCGGATCAACTGGCCCGAGGTGCGGTGATGGTCGTTGGTGCGGGCTCGTCGGGTACCCAGATCGCGGATGAGCTTCGGCGTTCGGGCCGCGAGGTCTATCTGTCTGTCGGCCCTCATGATCGTCCGCCGCGCAGTTACCGGGGCCGCGATTTCTGCTGGTGGCTGGGCGTGCTGGGTAAATGGCAGGCGAAAACGCCTCCCGCTGGCAAAGAGCACGTCACGATTGCAGTCAGCGGTGCGCGCGGCGGTGAAACGGTCGACTTCCGCAGGATGGCCGCAACCGGGATCACGCTGGTCGGGCGTACGCAGAGATACAGTGATGGTCACCTGCACTTCGGCCCGGATCTTGCCAAAAACATTGCGGAGGGCGATGCCAATTATCTCTCTGTTCTTCGCGAAGCCGATGACTACATCGCGCGTAATGGCCTTGATTTCCCGCCGGAGCCAGAGGCCCATATCATCCCCCCCGACCCTGCCTGTATCAGCGATCCTGTCTTGTCAGTCGATATCGCAAAAGCGGGGATCACAACGGTCATCTGGGCAACGGGGTTTGTGCAGGATTTCAGCTGGCTAAAGGTCGATGCCTTTGCCCCGGACGGGAAACCGTTGCATGACCGCGGGGTCACGGACATACCCGGCGTGTACTTTCTGGGGCTGCCGTGGCTGTCGATGCGGGGATCGGCGTTTATCTGGGGCGTCTGGGTCGATGCGCAGTATCTGGCCGAACATATCGCTGCGTCACCCGCTTTGAAGGCAGGATAGCTTGCTTGTGGACCGAACCGACATCCTGAGACAGTTAATCAGCTTTCCCACCATCAGCGCGAACCCCAATGGCGACCTGATCGCCTATTGCGCGGATCTGCTGCAAAGCGCGGGTGCACAGGTTGTGATTATCAAAGATCCTGTTCAACCCAAGGCCAATCTGTATGCGACCATCGGGCCCGACGACCGCGCGGGCGTCATGCTGTCGGGGCATACGGATGTCGTCCCCGTCGCGGGCCAGGATTGGACCGTGCCTCCGTTCGAAATGACCGAAAAAGACAGCAAGGTCTTTGGCCGAGGCACCACCGATATGAAAGGGTTCGTCGCCTGTGCATTGTCAGCCGCGCTAAGGGCCGCGTCGATGGACCTGAAAACACCACTTCATCTGGCATTATCATATGACGAGGAAATCGGCTGTATCGGCGTGCGATCAATGATTGATATGTTGGCCAAGGCCCCGTTCCGGCCCAAGTTTTGCATCGTCGGTGAACCGACCGGGATGAAGGTCGCCACCGGGCACAAGGGCAAGACCGCATGCCGTGTGAAATGCACCGGACGCGAGGCGCATTCAGCGCTTGCACCGACGGCCCTCAACGCGATCCATCTGGCCTGCGATATGATTGCAGCTATCCGAGATATCCAGAGGGAAATCAGTCGCACCACCACACCTGACACCGATTATGACGTGCCTTATTCCACGCTGCATGTCGGGACGATTACCGGCGGCGTGGCGCTGAATATCGTGCCGAATTCGGCTGAGTTCGCCTTTGAAATACGCAACCTGTCCGAAGATGATCCACAGGATATTCGCGATCGCCTTGACCGGGCGGCACAAGATCTGCTGACCCCGGTGCGCGCCCAATTTCCAGAGGCCAACATCGAAATCGAAACAACTGGCAGCTACCCCGCCCTCGCGACTGGCCCAGACGCAGAGGTCGTCAGCTTTGTGAAGTCGTTGACGGGGCTAAATGCGACGATCAAGGTGGCGTTTGGCACTGAAGGCGGGTTGTTTTCAACGCGGCTTGATATTCCGACGGTGGTATGCGGGCCGGGGTCGATGGCGCAAGGTCACAGACCCGATGAATTCGTGCATGCCGATCAGCTCGCTCAATGTGATGCGATGCTCGACGCGCTGCTTGAGCGCCTTGCAGCCGGCATTTAAGCAGGATCGTGCGGACCCGGCAGCCCGTGTATTTGCAGGTGTTCCTTCACGTGCTTGAAAAACGCCGCCACAATCCCGGAGCGATGTTCAGACTGCTTTGTCGCCAACCCCAGGCTGACCGACCGCACATCCCCCAACAGCGGCAGCACAACCAATTTCTCGCCGTCGGGCGCGATGTCGGACCGGGTGCGCATGTTGACCAACCCGAACCCGAACCCGTTGGCCACAAGGCTGCGCGCCATTGCCATATCCGACGTGCGTTCGGTGATATTCGGGCGAAAACCGCTGTGCTGGAACATCGACAGAAAATATTCCCGGCTCAGCGGAAGGTCGAGCAGGACCATCGGTTCATCTTCCAGTTCCGCCAAACTCAGGGACGGTTGTCTGGCCTTGGGGTGATCTTTTGCCAACATCACATAGGGCGGCAGCGATATCAGTTCGCTGAAAGCGATGTCTTTGGGAATTTCGATGTCATAGGTGATCGCGACGTCGATCTCGGCCTGCCCCAGCATGCGTAACAAATCCGTCTGGCTTCCCTCTTTCAGCGCGACAGAGGCATCGGGAAACTTTGCTTCGAACGTCCGGCGCAATTGTGCGCTTACGACCGGTGCGACGGTTGAAAGCGCACCGATCGTGATCGGGCCGCGCACGGTGTCGACAATATCAATGGCAAGATCGTTTATGCCATGGGCAAGAAACAAGATGCGCTTTGCCTCGTTGAAAACGCGCCGTCCACCGGGCGTCAGCGTCAACCCCTGCGCGTGATGGCGCACAAACAGCTGGACGCCCAGATCCGTTTCAAGCTGGCTGATCGCAGAGGAAATCGAGGGAGGCGATACGTTGACGCGCTGTGCCGCCAACGCAATTGTGCCCGCCTCGCCAACAGCGATCAGATACTCCAACTGTCTGAACGAAAAACGCAAAGCCATGAACCTGCATGACTCTGAGCGCGCGGAATATCAAGCCCCACGCGTCGCAGGTTCCGGGGCCATGTCTTGCCGCGCTTGCCATGCCAAAAAGTCAAACACCGTCCCTTCGTAATCGGCACCGGCAAGCGGACCACCGGTTGCGTGCACCGACGACAGCGCGGTTTGCATGAGCTCCAGCTTTTCGCGATCCTCACGATTGACTTCTTCCCACAACGAAATTCGTTTCTCGATAGTGTCACCGTCAAGTTCGTCACCAAACGTGGACATGGTCCAGGTCACTTCGATTTCATCTACCTTCAGGGGCCGGATCGACAGCGAAACCAACAAAGAAGCCGCGACGCTTGCGACCTGGCAGGGGAACACGGAAAACAGCGAAGATCGCGAACGTTCGTCGTCGTCAAGTTCCGGTGCGCCCTGCCCGCGTGATTCGATGCCCTGGGGGTATTTGGCGAAATAGCTGGTAAACCCGTCGCCCGACGGCCCCTTTTTACTCAGCCCTGTCGGAGTGTAGCCATGCAGGGTTTCGGGATGCACAACCGATAGGTGGTAGCCCTCCATGAAGTTCTCGACCAGGCATTTCCAGTTGGTTTTCCAGATTTCAGTTGCAGTATGGACGATGCGAAACCGTTCTGGCTGATAGTGCCCGATAACGGTTTCCAAACCCGCCAGCGCCTTGTCGAGGTCTGGCGGCGTGCTGTCCAGACAGACATAGACAAATCCGAAACGTTCCTGGCTGACGATTTCCGGCAGGCGGCACGACTTGACGTCAAAGCTGGCATTTTTCATGCGTGCCGCACGCAACAGCGCACCGTCCGTGCCATAGGTCCAGGCATGATAGGAACAGACGAACCGCTTGGCGTTGCCGGTGTCCTTGACCAAAGGCATGCCGCGATGTCGGCACACATTAGAAAGCACCTTGATCCTGTCGATATCGCGCACGACGATCAGCGGCTCGTCCAGAAGCTGGATTGCCCTGTAGTCGCCGACGTTGGCCAGTTCGTCGGCCCGGCCAACGCAATGCCAGTTCCGGCGCAAAACGGTTTTGCGCTCGTAGTCAAAATAGGCGGGGTCTGTATAGAACCGCCCGGATGGGCCTCGCGGTGCGTCGGCAGGCGCGTTGGCAATCTGCGCCAGTTCGCTCCGCATCTCTGTCACCTGCTGTATCACCATATCGTTGTCAGTCATCGCCCGGGACTCCGTAAGATGGCGCTTCTCGAGGGTCGAGCGCCCGCTGCACATAGGCCTTAAGTTGCGGTTTATAGATGCCCCACGCGGTCGCGACAGCTTCAATGGGGCAGTCGTCCGTCCAGTCGCAGCGCAGATCAGCCACCGGCCAGGGAACCGCGTCACACAACTGAAGACCGGCGGAATGAACCGGGCCTGCCTCTCCTCCTGCGGCCAAGCCTGCGCGCATCGCGTCGATCAGACGATCTCCAAGGTGGCCTGCCGCATTTTCAAAGGCGGTAACGATCGCTTGGGGTACGTCTTCGTTGGCCAACAAGTTGCCGGCAGCGATCACTCCGTTACCCTCTGCCTGCGTCCATATCCCAAGAGACCTTGGCCCCGAATGGATTGCGACTCGCCCGGCGCTGTCTATTGCCAGAACCTGCCGGTATTCGATGAACCGCGCCTTGTCCCGCACCTCTGCGATCGCTTGATCTGCGGACATGCCCGCTTGCATCAGGTCCAGCGCGAGCGGCCCCAATGTCGGATCGGTGACGTTCTGGCTCGACACTGCGCCGACGCCGGCCCGGGTATAAGAGCACCGCGCAGCAACCGCGGGCGAAGACGACGCGATGGCAGTGCCGAACATTCCGGTTTCGGCGCAGCGGGCGACAAGCGAAAAGGTCATGACGGGATCACTGCCGTGCCGTCGATTTCAACAAGCCATTCAGGACGCGCCAGTGCTTGGACGACAAGACCCGTGGAAACAGGATGCACACCCCTGATATATTCGCCCATGGTGCGATAAACCGCCTCGCGGTGGCGCACATCGGTGATGTAGACCACGATCTTGACCAGATCAGCCATTTCTCCTCCGGCTTCTTCGATCAGCTGTTTGATATTTTGCATCACCTTGTGGGTTTGCGCCACCGGGTCGTGGCTGTCGATGTTCTTGAAATCATCAAGGTCTTGCGGACATTGCCCGCGCAGATACACCGTTTTGCCGCCCTCTGTCACAACGGCCTGGCACAAATCATTGTCCAGCGATTGTTCAGGATATGTTTCCTTGGTGTTGAACGTGCGGATGCGTGTGTGTGTCATGTCTGAACCTGCTGCTTGGCCGCGGCTTGCAAGCGCGCGTTGATATACTGGGCAAAGTCGTAATTCGGTCGTTCAAGGTGCGAGAGATGGCCGGGTGCGGCCGCTTGCGAACACAGCCCGCGATATACCTTTTCGGTGCAGCCTTTGTCTTCGACATTCACCTCGTCCAGCAACGCCTTGAGCTGTCTGAATTTGTCCTGCGCGTCCGGGTCGTTCGCATAGTCGTTGGACATGCCGCCGCCAAAGCCAATCCTAACCTGCCCGACGCCCTGAGGATGGAGCGAGAGATACCAGAAATACCCCGGCGTCAGCGTAATCAGCAGGCTGGGATAGATGGCCAGCAGAAATGTGGTGCGGCGGCGTTCGCCTTCCATACGCTTGTTGCTTGGGTGCGCCATCGCAATTTTAAGTGTCTCATCCTTCAGGATCGTGTGATAGTTGAACGCGTCTTCGCCCGGGGGGCAAATCATCTCGTTCAGCTTTGACAGCCCGCCGATCGTACCAGCATGACAGACCGGCAGGTGATAGCTTTCCATGAAATTCTCGGCCAGGACCTTCCAGTTGGTGTTCCAGATATGGGTCTCGAAAAAGGTCTCGGAGTAGTTGGCCATGTTATAGTCATTCACCAGCTCTTCGACCTTGGAAAGCTGCCGGGCAACGGGCGGCACGTCCGGGTTCAGGGTTACGAAAACCCAGCCCAGCCATTCTTCGCAGCGGATATCGGGCAAACGGTAGTCGGATTTACAAAACCCCGCGTTTTGATCCATGGCGGGCGCGCCGCGCAACGATCCGTCAAGGTTATAGGTCCAGGCGTGGTAGGGGCAAACGATGCTTCGGGTGTTTCCCCTGCCTTCCAGCAATGTCGACATCCGGTGTCGACAAACGTTCGACATGGCTTTCAAGGCACCCTCTTGGTCGCGCAAGACAATGATCGGCTGATTTGCCAAATCAAGCGTGACATAATCTCCCGAATTGGCCAACGCATCAGCCCGCCCGACGCAAAACCATTCATTCGCAAAAATCGACGATGTTTCGAGCGCCAGAAAATCCTCTGACGTATAGACCGACGGCGGCATCGCACGCGCTTGATCAAAGGGCCGTGACACAGTTTCACGGAGTTCTTCGGCGGCGTCTTTCATCTTGTTTCCTTTTTGCACAGACTGGCTGGGCTATCATGACGTTTTCCAGTGCTCGGCGGGACGTGGCAATGATCAGGTCACGCCCACTCAGCCTACCCCCTTCAAGATTGATCGCTTTCTCCCGTGGATAAAGCACTCTCTTTCGCAGGCTTGCTTTGGAAAAAGCTAATCATGAGTTCAGCGAAGCGGACGAGATCGCGAAGTATCTGGATGTTGCGCTGGCTACCGTGCATGTCGCGCGTTTCGCACGGCGAAAGCTTCGGTCAAACCTGTACCCGTGAAACTGGAGCCGCTATCCGGCACCCTGCAAAACCCGCGCTGTCCCAGTTTGATCGGTTGACAGCGGCGTCTTGTTTGCGCGCACATCCTTTCGCCTTCGAGCGTGATGCGCTGCTGTTGCGCCAGCACAATTCCGTGCAATCCGCCGATGGTCATGGAAGTTCTCTGACAGACCGGAATGACAGATAAATCGATATTTAACTTGTTAGTCAATGACTTGTGCGGCGTTGTGCAACCGTTTTCAGCCTGCACAGCGCCATATTTTTTGTCAATTATTGAGCCGTCTCAATGGCTACGTGAAACCCTCACATCCCAAGCGCTTCTTTGTACATCTCAAGAACGGCTTCTTCTTCGGCGATGTCATCCTTGTCGCGCTTGCGAAGCGAAATGACCTTGCGCAATACCTTAGTGTCGTAACCACGTGATTTCGCTTCGGCCATGACCTCTTTTTGCTGCTCGGCAAGGTCCTTTTTCTCGGAATCAAGCCGCTCGATCCGCTCGACGAACTGACGCAGTTCGTTGGCTGTCACACGGTAAGTGGCGTCGCCTATGGCATCGACGGGTTCAGGGTTGGTTGCGCTATCGCTCATGGGGGGCGTCCTGTATGGGGAATGATCAGCACCCTGAGTACCGCCCTGCCTCACTCCCCGCAAGCCACACTTGCCCCTTGCGCGAAATTCGGATAGCCCGCGCGCCATGGATAATGCTTCTCTTTCGATCTTTAATATCTTGATCTGGGCTGGTGCGATCATTTCGCTGGTCGGGCTTGCGGGCCTGATCTGGTCTATCATCAAGGTCACCCGTGCCAAACGTGCCAATCTTGGCGATGATCAGATGCGCGCCGTCCTGCAAAAGGTGCTTCCGCTGAATTTGGGTGCTCTGTTTCTATCCGTCATCGGCTTGATGATGATCGTGGTGGGGATTTTTCTGGGCTGAATTCCGCTCAGGAAACGGTTGTATTCCTTCGCGGCCGCCATCGGATATGACGCATGGCGCGAACAGCGTCGAAATCCATCGTGTCGCCACGCTGCAAATGCTGGACACAGCCCCATAGGCTGGGTAAATCAACGTCATGGATATTCGTCAAATCACCCCCCGCTTCTTTGCCTCGCCTCAGATCGAACCGGCCGATATGGCTGCGTTGAAAGAGGTCGGCGTTACCTTGATTCTATGCAACCGCCCCGACGAGGAAGTTCCCCCGAACCTTCAGCATACGGCGATCAAGAAAGCTGCCGAGCAAGCGGGCATAGCTTTTGCCTTTCAGCCATTGACCCACCAGACAATGACCCCCGACGTCATTGCCCATAACCGTGACATCAGTGTGGCCCGCGACGAAACGGTCTTGGCCTATTGCGCGTCGGGTACCCGGTCGACCATCGCTTGGGCCTTGGGGCAAGCAGGCGATCAAAGCGCGGACGATCTGATCGACGCTGCACGCGCAGGCGGATACGATCTATCGCATCTGCGGGGTCCGCTCAGCGCGCGCTACGCCTGATCCATCAGGATCTTGGGTTTAGTCTCTTGTACTGAATGCGTCTGGGGCAACCTGATCCGGAAGCCTGTGCCCGGCACATCGGGCATATAGTTGATGGTCCCTTGCAATCTCGTGATGATCTCGCGGCAGATGGCAAGACCCAGCCCTGCTCCCTCCCCCCCTTGTCCCGGCACGCGACTGAACTTTTCGAATATCAAATCACGCGATGCCGGTTCGATACCGGTTCCGTTGTCAATCATATCCACTTCGACGCATCCGTCGATCAGGCGGGCGCGAATCTTCAGTTCGGGTTGGTCCGCACCGCAGTATTTCTGTGCGTTGGTGATAAGATTGATGAACACCTGCCCCAGCCGGTCCAGGTCGGTCTCGAGCTGGACGTTTTCAGAGTTTCGGTCCCGATCGATGACAACCGAACGCGTTGCGGCGGCTCCGGCGGTGGTGATGGCGCGATCCAGCAATTCTTGCAACGTACCGGATTGTCGGTTCAACGTGACCTCGCCGTTTTCCAGCACCGACAGGTCAAGCAGATCATCCAACAGCCGCGTCAATCGGATCGTTTCCGAATGGATAATGGACGCATAGCGGGTTTTTTCTTCGGGATTCAGGCCCTTGGCGTCGCGTAGAATTTCGGAGAACGAACGGATCGACGTCATCGGCGTGCGAAGTTCATGGCTGATCTGGCTCAGAAAACTGTCCTTTTGATGAGACAGGTGCGTCAGCTTTTCATTGGCGCGGCGCAGTTTGGCAGCCGTGTCGGTCAAGGCGCGGGACTTGATTTCCAGCTGGCTCGAATATTCCAGCATCTGCGCCGATTCATCCGCGACGGCCAGAAGGTCCTGCACCGATACAGAGGCCCCGCCCACCAACTGCGCCACCATCGCATGCGCCGTTGCCGCCCCGACCGACGCTGCCAGCTCCCTCTCGAGCGCCTGAACGAACCGAGGTGTCGGCTCCGGCAGGCCTTCGGACTTTTCCTGTAGCCTTGCCTGTGCCCTGAAAAACGCCTGGGCTTCCGGGGCACCCAGTATGCGCTGCGCCATGATCATCAGATCTTCGCTTGCGGCGACTGAAGCGGTCCACCCACGCGCCGGACTGGAATGATCGAATATATTGACAAACTGCGCGCCTTGCAGCCTTTCGACCGGCGACGGAAAGCTGAACAGCGACGCCAGGATAAACGATAGTGTGTTCAACGACAGGCTCCAGATTACCGCGTGTACGGTCGGGTCCAGACCACGCACTCCGAACAGCGCTTCGGGGCGCAGCCAGGCAATGCCGAACAGCCCCTGCTCGAAGGTCGCGGCAGACAACGCGGCCCCCGGGCCGAAACTGGGCAAAAGCATTGTGAAAATCCAAAGCGCAAAACCCACGCACAGGCCGGTCACCGCTCCGATACGTGTGGCACCTCGCCAAAAGATGCCTCCCAACAGCGCCGGCAAAAACTGGGCAACCCCGCCAAAGGAGATCGTCCCGATCGCAGCCAATGCGCCGCCACCGCCGGAAAGACGGTAATAGAAGTAACCCAAGGAAATGATCAGTAATATCGACAACCGACGCGACAAGATCACCACATGGCGCACGTCACCCGATTGCTGTACGGTATTTTGTCCATACGCCAGCCAGATCGGCATGACGATATGGTTGCTGACCATGGTCGATAGCGCCAGCGTCGCCACGATAACCATTGATGTAGCAGACGAAAACCCGCCCAAAAACGCGAACATGGCCAGGTTGCTTTGCCCCTGACTGAGCGGTAGGCTAAGCACGAACAGGTCGGGGTTAGATCCTTCGGGCAGCAGATCAAGACCGACCACGGCGATCGGTACCACAAAGAGGCTCATCAACATCAGGTACAGGGGGAAGGCCCAGCTCGCGATTTGCAGGTGTCGCTCGTCGTCATTTTCGACGACCAGCACCTGAAACATCCGCGGCAGGCAGATAAACGCCGCGGCCGCCAATAGCGTCAGCGCGACCCACCTGCCGCCCTCGACCTGCCAATGCCCCAAAGCGGACCGGTCAATCTGGGCCAGTGCTTCATCGATCCCGCCGGCTAGCCCCCAAACCACGAAAATGCCCACCGCCAACAACGCCAGCAGCTTGACGACCGCCTCTACGGCGATGGCAATGACCACACCGTGATGGCGTTCATTAACATTCAGATTTCGGGTGCCGAACAGCACCGTGAAGAGCGTGAGCCCAACGGCGACCCAAAAAGCCGCTTGGGCAGAGTTGATCGGATCAGCCCCCGGTACCACGCCGTTTTCAGCACTTGCAAATATTGATAACGAGAGGGTAACAGACTGTAATTGCAAGGCAATATAGGGCGTCACCCCGATGACGGCCATGGTGGTCACCAAAATCGCCAGCAAATTCGATTTGCCGTAACGCGAAGAGATAAGATCCGCGACCGACGTGACGCGGTGCGACCGTCCGATACGCACAAGGCGGCGTAATATCCACCACCAGCCAATCATCACTATGCTGGGGCCCAGGTATATGGTCACAAACTCCAGACCCGAACGCGCGGCATAACCAACGGCCCCGTAAAAGGTCCAGGCGGTGCAGTAAATCGACAACGAAAGTGTATAGACCAAAGGGGATCGAAGCAGCCAGTTTCCGTGCCCGCGCACCGCGGCTCGCTCTGCGGCAAAGGCAACCGCGAAAAGGCCGATCACATACAACAAACACACTGCGATCAGCTGATTCAGCGAAACCATCAGCGTTGGGTTTCCTGTTCGATCTGGCTCGACGTACGTCGCCACAACACAAAACACAGTATGACCGCCGCAAGCCAAGCCCCGAATACATATCGCAACGCGTGTGACATGGGCACTGACTCGGCTGTGACGGTCTCGTGAACCGGCCAAAGCAGCGGGACCATCCAGAATGCCAATACGATAAAAGGCAGCATCCGCACCGCGTCCATCAGTCGTCGAAACCGATAGCTGCGCCGTTCGAGAAACAGCGGCGTTCCGGGGTATCGGTTCATGCGTCCGCCGTGCCCGAGGCGGTTAGATCACGCACGGCACTTAACATTTCCTCGTTGGAAAACGGCTTGGTCATGAACCGGCTTACCCCTGCATCCTGGGCTATGTCACGGTCACGCGACTGACCGCGTGCCGTCAGCATAAGGATCGGCAGATCGGCAAATGCTGTGTCCGCACGCAGTTCCTTCAGTATCTCGAAACCACTTTTACCCGGCAGCATGACATCCAGCATCACCAGATCGGGCACCGCCTTGCGAATGACCTCTACCGCTGTGGCCCCATTGGCCAGGGTCTGCACCCGCCACCCCTCGCGCCCCAGCAAAAACCGTATCGCCTCGGCGATGTTCGTCTCGTCTTCCACGAGCACAACATGCTTGCTCATTGGCAAAAATCCTCCCAGTCGGCCCTGGTCACGTTAAAAGGCGATCTTTAAAGGCCGAAGATTAGGATGCACCGTTTTCAGGCCCCTGTCAAAAGCCTGTGATGCGAACCTATACACCGTCGTTCAGTATCGAAGGTTCTCGCCGTGCCGCGCAGGCTTGACGCGGGCAAACACGGCAGGTTGCGCCGACATCAAGCTTCATACTCGTCGCCACGGGATTCCGCGCCGGTAAGATCAACATCACGGCCTGAACCAAGGGCGGGACGTTATACCCCTGAGCGGGGAGCGACTCGCAGGTGGCGACACAGTCGAATTCCGAATGCCCCCGCCCCAATTGTTCCAACCTGGCGTGGGTCACGACCCCGGGGTTGCCCAGAACCGCAAACAATGGCCACAGCGGGCAACATGCCCCGAACCGCGGCACGACAAACCCGTCGATGGATTTGCGGAAGATCACCGTCCCCGACCGGTCGCAAATCAACAGTCCGGCCCGCAATTCAGGCATCGCCGCCATGCGCCGCAATACCCGCCCCACGGGGTGTTGAACCTGCGCCGCCACCGCCACCGGGTCCGGTCCGAGCGTATCCATTGCTTTGGTCAGGGTGACCATTGGCAAAGCGGCGGCATCCAGCGCGACCTGATGCAGCACATCGCGGGCAATATGGCGTGCAGCAACGCTTTTGAGTTCCGGCGCTGTCTGGGTGAGCCTGTCAATGACATCGGCGTCGCGGCCCGCCGTTTCCAACGTGGCAAATCGATAACGATGCGAAGCGAGAAAAGCCTCCACCTCCTCCTGAGGCGAATGGGCGACCGGCGTGGTTTCGGGGTCGGCCTCCAGATACCCCACAAGGGCCTGGGCACTGTCGGCCAGCCGCCGGCTGTCCTGATCTATGTTGATGTGAAACCGGTCGCGCCATTCCGGCTCGAGCGTCTTGGTATCGGCAAGGATCGAAGCCGTGGACCTGATCGCGGCGGCGGTCGACAGAAGTTCGTGCATGGAGGCCGCCAAATGCGGGTCGTGCGCCAAACGGTCAGTCAGGGTTTCGACCGTCCGCTCCAACGTGGCGATACGGCGCTGCGCATTGGCCAGCACATCGGCCCACCCCGGAAAGCGCCCGGCGAATTCATCGGCACGCGCCGCCTCGGTCGCACTTAGACCCGCGTCATCTGCGGCCTCGCGCAATGTCGAAATCAATGCGGCTTCGGCCCCTTCGGTCAGGGTTGTCGGCTCAACCCCAAGTGCGCTTGCAATGTTCAGCAACAACTTGCCGCCGATTCTGCGACGGTTATGTTCGATCAAATTCAGGTAACTTGCCGAGATACCGATCGCTTTGGCCAGGTCGGCCTGCTTTTGACCCGCCATCACGCGCCTCTCTCGGATGCGACTGCCGGTCAGCCCCTCACGAGACATGGGGCCCCACCCAAGAATAACATCTTATTTTCAATGACTTTCTGCACTGCAATATCATAAAATTTACATATCCCCGATAAGCTTTGCGAATATATTTACAGAATAATCGTTTTTATCAAGGGACTTATTGATTGGTTTTCAGTTTTACCATCTTATCATATTTGCACCTCTGTGCATCGTGGACCCGGAACCATAACCGAGCCGCGATTTCAACATTTGGGAGGAACTACATGTCATTTTCGAATTTGACACGTCGTGGCGTGATCAAAACCGGCGCAGTCGCCGGGGCTGGTCTGGCGCTGCCGACGTATCTAAGCGCCGCGGCGCATTCCGGCTTCACGAACGCACCGACAGGCGATACCGTGACGCTGGGTTTCAACGTACCACAGTCCGGCCCCTACGCAGATGAAGGTGCCGACGAATTGCGCGCATTCGAGCTTGCCGTTGAACACCTAAACGGTCAAGGCGATGGCGGCATGCTGAGCACCTTCAGCTCCAAGGCGCTTGAGGGTAACGGCATCATGGGCAAAAAGGTCCAGTTCGTTACCGGCGACACCCAGACCAAATCTGATGCGGCACGCGCATCGGCGCAGTCGATGATCCAGAAAGACGGCGCGATCATGATTTCCGGCGGCTCGTCCTCGGGTGTGGCGGTTGCTGTTCAGGGTCTGTGTCAAGAAGCTGGCGTTATCTTCATGGCCGGCCTCACGCACTCCAACGACACCACCGGCAAGGACAAGAAGGCGAATGGTTTCCGTCACTTCTTTAACGCCTACATGTCCGCCGCCGCTTTGGCACCGGTTCTCAAGAACCTCTACGGCGATGACCGCAAGGTCTATAGCCTGACCGCCGACTATACATGGGGCTGGACACAGCAGGAATCCATTCAGGCCGCGACTGAAGCCATGGGCTGGGAGACCATCAACGACGTGCGCACACCGCTCGCCGCGACTGATTTCTCCTCCTATATCGCGCCTGTCCTGAACTCCGGTGCCGATATTCTGGTCCTGAACCACTACGGCGGGAACATGGTAAACTCTTTGACCAACGCCGTGCAGTTCGGCTTGCGTGAAAAGCAGGTTAACGGCAAGAACTTTGAAATCGTCGTTCCGCTGTATTCCGAGCTGATGGCCCGTGGTGCAGGCAAGAATATCGCCGGTATCGTTGGTTCGCAGAACTGGGACTGGAAGCTCGAGAACGAAAAAGGCGACCGCTATAAAGGTACGAACGCCTTTGTTAAATCGTTTGGCGAAAAGTACGGCTTCCCACCCAGCCAGGCGGCGCAGACGTGCTATGCACAGACGCTGCTGTATGCGGACGCGGTTGCGCGTGCGAAATCCTTTAACCCCTGCGCCGTTGTCGAAGCCCTTGAGGGGTACGAATTCGACGGTCTGGGCAACGGGCCGACGCTGTACCGTGCTGGCGACCACCAGTGCTTTAAGGACGTTGTCGTCGTGCGCGGCAAGGAAAACCCCGAGAACGAATTTGATCTCGTGGAAATCGTCGAAGTCACTCCGGCCGAGCAGGTTACTTACCCAATCGATCACCCAATGTTTGCGGGTGGCGAACTGGGCGATTGCAACCCCGGCGCATAAACCAAGTCTAAGGCGGGGGGGAAACCCCTGCCTTTCCTTGCCGGCGGACCTGCTCCGCCTTTCATTCTTCAAAAATTCGAGGGCACCGCGATGGACGCCATTCTTTTGCAACTTCTAAACGGGTTGGACAAAGGTTCAGCCTACGCGCTCATCGCGCTTGGTCTGACCCTGATTTTCGGGACCTTGGGCGTCGTCAACTTTGCGCACGGGGCACTGTTTATGATCGGTGCTTTCTGTGCCGTCACGCTCAGCAAGATCTTTACCCTTAGCCACAAGGCAACAGAGCCGTCGGGCACCGATTTCCTTGGCAATCCCAAATTCGACGACGTTTTGTACGTCAAGGATTGGTTCGGAGAGACTGTCGGCGCTTGGTTGCTCGACTGGTCCGTCCCATTGGCGATCCTGTTCGCCATCCCGATCATGCTGGCCATCGGCTTCGTCATGGAACGCGGGCTGATCAAACACTTTTACAAGCGCCCTCACGCTGACCAGATCCTTGTGACTTTTGGTCTGGCGATCGTGCTGCAAGAGGTGATCAAGTATTTCTATGGCGCGAACCCGATCCCCACAGCCGCGCCCGAAGCATTTCGCGGGTCGTTCGATTTTGGCATCTTGCTGGGCTTTGACCCGAACGCGATCATCTATCCCTACTGGCGTCTGATCTATTTTGCCTTTTCGGCCCTGATCATCGGCGGTGTCTTTGCCTTCTTGCAGTTCACCACCTTCGGGATGGTCGTCCGCGCCGGCATGGCAGACCGCGAAACCGTGGGTCTGCTGGGCATCAACATCGACAAGCGCTTTACCATCATGTTCGGAATCGCCGCCGCCGTAGCGGGGTTGGCAGGTGTCATGTACGCGCCGATCAATTCGCCCAACTATCACATGGGAATGGATTTTCTGGTGCTTAGCTTTGTGGTCGTCGTGGTCGGTGGCATGGGGTCGCTGCCCGGGGCCGTTCTGGCGGGGTTCCTGCTGGGAATACTGGAATCCTTTGCTTCGATGAACGAGGTAAAAGACATTCTCCCAGGTATCGACCAGATCATTATTTACGTTGTCGCGATCATCATCTTGCTGACACGCCCCCGTGGCCTGATGGGCCGCAAAGGCGTGATGGAGGAATAAGCCATGCTCTCACTCAATAAAAAAGATTTCGGACTATTATTGGTGGTGGCGATTCTGACCCTAGCCGCCCCTATCATCCTGAACCCCTTCCCCGCCAATTCAGGGATGGCCCAGTTCAACGCAGGCTATCCAGACCTGATGCAACGCTTTGTCATCTTCGGCATCTTTGCCATCGGCTTTAATATCCTGTTCGGATTGACGGGCTATCTCTCTTTCGGACACGCCGCGTTCCTGGGTGTCGGCAGCTACTCTGCCGTCTGGATGATGAAGCTTTTGTCGATGAACGTTATTCCGGCGATCTTGCTGTCGGTGATTGTGGCCGGTTTGTTTTCGGTGGTGATCGGCTATGTCTCTTTGCGGCGCTCTGGGATTTACTTTTCGATCCTGACGCTGGCCTTCGCACAGATGTCCTTTAACCTTGCCTATTCGGTACTTACCCCCATCACCAATGGTGAAACCGGGCTACAGATCTCGCTCAGCGATCCACGGATTCTCGATGGTGCCAACGCGCCGAGCTATCCGAACCTGTTCGGGGCCCAGATGAACTCGGCCGCTACGGTTGAACTTGGTAACTGGATATTCACGTTCTCGGTCGGGTATTATTTGTGCGCCGTTATCATGCTGGCCGCATTCTATATATCTATTCGCGTATTCCGGTCGCCTTTTGGCATGATGTTGCGGGCGGTGAAGTCAAACCAGCAGCGCATGAACTATACCGGGTTGAACACCAAACCCTATACACTGGCGGCCTTCGTCATCTCGGGGATGTATGCCGGTCTTGCCGGCGGGCTGCTGGCGTCGATGGACCCGCTTGCCGGCGCCGAGCGGATGCAATGGACAGCATCGGGCGAAGTCGTCCTGATGACCATTCTTGGCGGTGCAGGTACCCTGCTGGGGCCGGTTCTGGGCGCGGGTTTTATCAAGTACTTTGAAAACATCTTTTCCAAGATCAACGATAACGTGCTGCACGGGTGGTTCTCGTTCATGCCCGACGGGTTCGAAGACTTTCTCGTCACCGTGATCCACCCGTTTGTGGGCAAGGGATGGAACCTGACCCTGGGTCTGTTGTTCATGCTCGTTGTGATCTTTCTGCCTGGCGGCCTGGTCGAAGGGGGTCAGCGTTTTGGCCGCGTATTCCGACGCAAGGACCGAAATGCCGGGTCTGTCGAAGCGGACGCCGCCAAGCAACGCAACCAAACCGCAGCCGAATAAAAAGGAGCTGAACAGATGGCCATTCTTGAAGTCAAAAATGTCGGCAAGCGCTTTGGCGGGTTGCAAGCGCTGAGCGACGTGAACCTGAGCGTTGCGGAAAATTCGGTGCATGCCATTATCGGGCCGAACGGCGCGGGCAAATCCACTCTGCTGAACTGTCTGGTGGGCAAGCTGATCCCCGACACAGGATCCGTGATGTTCGACGGGCAATCCGTGCTGGGGCGCAAACCCTACGAGATCAACCAGATGGGCATTTCCCGCGTTTTCCAGACCCCCGAAATCTTTGGCGACCTCAGCGTACAGGAAAACATGTTGATCCCGTGCTTTGCCAAACGCGATGGGTCGTTTCAGATGAACGCGCTGACATCGGTTACCAGCCAGCGCGATATCCTGGACAAGGCCGAGGAAATGCTTGTCGAGATGAAGCTGGCGGACAAGCGTCACATGCATGCGGCCTCCATGTCCCGCGGCGACAAGCGCCGTCTGGAAATCGCAATGTGTCTGTCGCAAAATCCACGACTGTTGTTGTTGGACGAACCGACCGCCGGGATGGCGCGGGCCGATACCAACAACACGATCGACCTTCTCAAGCAGATCAAGGAAGAACGTGACATCACCATCGCCATTATCGAACACGACATGCACGTCGTGTTTTCCTTGGCCGAACGCATCACCGTGCTGGCCCAGGGCACGCCGCTGGTCGAAGATACGCCCGACAAGATCAAAGGCCACCCCAAGGTGCGCGAAGCCTATTTGGGCGAATCCCAGGACGCGGCGTGAAGCAGGCTGTGCCGCCGCCGCGCCATTTGTCTTTGTAAGGATATGAACATGAATACCAAGCCCGACTTTTCCAGCAACGCCAATCAGGCTGCCACTGCTTCTGCCTTTCTGTCAGTGTGGGATATCCACGCCTATTACGGCGAAAGCTACATCGTTCAGGGCGTCAGCTTTAACGTCCACGAAGGCGAGATCCTTGCGCTTTTGGGCCGCAACGGTGCGGGCAAGACATCAACCTTGCGTGCGATTGCCCAGATCGGCAACCCGGAGCTGCGCAAGGGCGAGGTCTGGCTTGACCATAAGCCGTTGCACAAGATGGCCAGTCACGAGGCCGCCGCACACGGGTTGGCCCTGGTGCCCGAAGACCGCCGTATCATTGCCGGTCTCACCGTCGAAGAGAATTTGCAGCTCGCTCAGATCGCTCCGCCGATCGGGTGGTCTCTTGAGCGGATTTACGAGCTTTTCCCACGCCTCAAGGAACGTCGCAAGCAAGAGGGTGTGACCCTGTCGGGCGGTGAACAGCAAATGCTTGCCATAGCACGCGCCCTGGCCCGCGACATCAAAGTGTTGTTGCTGGACGAACCATACGAAGGCCTCGCCCCGGTGATCGTCGACGAGATCGAAAAAACCCTTTCGTTGATCAAATCGCAAGGCATCACAACGATCCTGGTGGAACAGAATGCTGTGCGTGCGCTTAAATTGGCGGACCGTGCGGTTATCCTTGATACGGGTGGCGTGGTGTTTGACGGCACCGCTGAAGAAGTACTTAACAACGCCGAGCTTCGGGCCGAATATCTTGCTATCTAATACTGCGCTACGGGTGGCGTGACGGTTTTTGCAGTGCGGTTGCGCTGTAAAACCGGGCTGCCGCCCGCAGCGGATGCCACGGCAATTGCCGCATTCACCCAAGAAGCTTGCGTAGTTCTGTCTTGAGCACTTTGCCATAGTTGTTCTTTGGCAGTTCCGGCAGCCGGATATATTCTTTTGGCCGCTTGAACCGAGCGATCTGCGCCAGGCAAAGCGCGTCCAATTCGGCCTCTGGTGCCGTCCCCACGACAAAGGCGACAATCACCTCTCCCCACTCGGGGTGCGTGCGCCCCACGACCGAAGCCTCCGCGACATCAGCATGTTGCAGCAACACTTCCTCGACCTCGCGCGGATAGACGTTTGACCCCCCGCTTATGATCACATCCTTGCTGCGGTCCTGTAGTGTGACAAAGCCTTGCTGGTCCATCACCCCGATATCACCCGTCATCAGCCAACCCTCGCGCAGGGTTTTGGCGGTGGCTTCGGGATTGTTCCAATAGCCCTGCATCACGGTTTGGCCACGCACCATGATCTCTCCGGGTTGGCCGGCTGGAACCGCCGCGCCATTGGCATCGCCAATCTGCACCTCGACCGCCGATTGCGCCCGCCCGACAGAGGCGAGGCGATGCCGCCAGGCAGGGTGATCGCGGTCGCTCACTACCTCGCGCGGCAATGCGGTGATTCCCATAGGGCATTCCCCTTGCCCGTAGATCTGCACGAAAACCGCGCCAAACTGATCTACTGCCTGGATGATATCGGCATTATACATCGGACCGCCCCCATAGACGACCGTCCGCAGCCCGCTACCGTCCCAGCCCGCCGCCTTGGCACCGTCGGTCATACGCTTGACCATCGTTGGCGCTGCAAACATGTGCACGCAGGTAAAGTGTGACGCCAGCTCTATAATTTCGGCGACGTCGAACCCACCGGAAACCGGGCAGACATGTCGCGCCCCCGCCTGAACGTGCATCAGGGTGTATAGGCCGGCACCGTGGCTCAAGGGGGCAGCGTAAAGTGCGGCATCCGTCGACAGTACCTGATCAACATCGGCCCGGTAACACAACGCCATCGACAGCAACATCCCATGGGTAATGATCACCCCTTTGGGCTTGCCTGTGGTACCCGACGTATAAAACAACCACGCCAGCTCTGCTGTGTCCCGGGGTGCGATTTCGGCAACCGGATCGCTGCGCAAGATCGCGCGGTAAGCGTCGCCTGGAACAGATATAACGGGACGGCCCCCGCTTAGGCTCGCCCCTTGCGACGCGCTGGCAAAGACGATCTTGGCATCTGCATCGTTCAGGATGTAATCAGCCTCGCGGCCATGCAGCTTGGCGTTGACAGGCACGGCGGCGGCACCGGCGTACCAGATCCCGAAAAGGACAGCCAAATAGTCCGGTATATTTTTCATGAAGATTGCAACGCGGTCGCCCGGCCCCACCCCCTGACCAAGCAGCCAAGACGCGACGGCGCGCGCCTGCATGTCAAATCCACCATAATCAGAGACCAGGGTCCGGCCGCTGAACAAGGCTGGCCGAAACGGGTCTTCCTTGGACCTGCGGGCCAGCCAATGCGCTAAATTCATCAATACCCCCCGTTTGCCGGCAGTTTGCCAAGCAAGTTTACCTTACGCAACTGGTTGCTTTCCATGCCAGCCTGCATGGCCTATAAGGCAACAGCTTTGGGGCACAGGCATTGCCCTACCGAACAAGACTGGCTGAGGAAAACATGACAAAAAACACCCATGACGCCGATGTGGCTTTTATCCGTGCGCTTGCCGAATTGCTGAACGAAAATGACCTGACTGAACTTCAGGTTAAGCGGGATTATGCCGAAGATGACAGCCTGAATGTGCGTGTCAGCCGCAAGCCACCGCAGCAACTTGTGGCACCGCAGCATATGCAATCGGCACCTGCCCCGGCAGCGGCGGCCGCTGCACCCGCGTCGCCCGCACCCGCCGCCGCTGCGCCTGCATCAGATAATGCCGACCCTGCCGATCACCCCGGTGCTGTGGTGTCGCCGATGGTCGGTACCGTTTACATGCAGGCGGAACCCGGTTCACCGGCATTTATTTCGGTTGGTGCTTCGGTTGCCGAAGGTGACACATTGCTGATCGTCGAAGCCATGAAAACGATGAACCATATTCCTGCGCCGCGTGCGGGTACTGTCAAGCGTATCCTCGTTGATGATGGTGCCGCAGTCGAATTCGGTGCTCCTTTGGTGATACTGGAATAAGGCGGAACCCATGTTCAAAAAAATCCTAGTCGCCAACCGCGGCGAGATCGCGTTGCGCGTGATCCGCGCGGCCCGCGAGATGGGCATCGGGTCGGTCGCGGTGCATTCCACCGCTGATAGCGACGCGATGCATGTGCGTATGGCCGACGAATCCGTATGCATCGGTCCGCCGTCATCGCAGCAGTCCTATCTGTCGATTCCGTCCATCATTGCCGCCTGCGAGATCACCGGAGCCGAAGCGATCCACCCTGGATACGGCTTTCTGTCGGAAAACTCCGGCTTCGTGCAAATCGTCGAAGACCACGGCCTGACGTTCATCGGTCCCAGAGCCGCACATATCCGGATCATGGGCGACAAGATCACCGCCAAGGATACGATGAAGGAACTCGGCGTGCCCTGCGTTCCGGGGTCGGATGGTGGGGTCCCGACCTTGGCTGATGCCAAGCGGATCGGGGACGAGATCGGTTACCCCGTTATCATCAAGGCGACAGCCGGTGGCGGCGGCAAGGGCATGAAGGTTGCACAATCCGCCGCTGACATGGAACGTGCATTCATGACAGCCCGCGCCGAAGGCAAGTCGAACTTTGGCAACGACGAAGTCTATATCGAAAAATACCTAACCACGCCCCGCCACATCGAAATTCAGGTGTTCGGTGATGGCAAGGGTGGCGCTGTCCATCTGGGCGAACGGGACTGTTCTCTTCAGCGGCGTCACCAAAAGGTTTTCGAGGAAGCACCCGGACCTTCCATCACAGCCGAAGAACGCGCCCGTATCGGCAAGGTCTGTGCCGACGCGATGGCCAATATCAGGTATAGCGGCGCTGGAACAATCGAGTTTCTTTATGAAAACGGTGAGTTCTACTTTATCGAGATGAATACCCGCCTCCAGGTGGAACATCCCGTTACCGAAGGTATCTTTGGGGTTGATCTTGTGCGCGAACAAATACGTGTCGCGGCCGGGCTGGACATGTCCTTTACCCAGGACGACCTGCACATCAACGGGCACGCCATCGAAGTGCGGATCAACGCGGAAAAGCTGCCCAACTTTTCTCCGTGCCCCGGTAAGATCACCCAGTATCACGCCCCTGGCGGTCTTGGCGTGCGGATGGATAGTGCATTATACGACGGCTATAAAATCCCACCATACTATGACAGTTTGATCGGTAAGCTGATCGTACATGGCCGCGACCGTCCCGAAGCATTGGCGCGTCTGAACCGGGCTTTGGGTGAATTGATCGTCGATGGGGTGGATACGACCATTCCGCTGTTTCACGCACTGTTGCAGGAAAAGGACATCCTGACGGGGGATTACAATATCCACTGGCTCGAACATTGGCTTGAAACAAACCTGGGCAATGCCTGAGCTTACGGCCGAGCTTTTACTGCGCGGCTATTCTGTCGGGATATTTCCGATGGCTGAACACCGCGGCGACCCGGAGATCTTCTGGGTCGACCCGCAACGACGTGGCATCTTTCCTCTGGACAGATTCCATATTTCGCGCAGTTTGGCGCGCACAATGCGGCATACCGCTTTTACCATCACCATCAACACGGCCTTTACCCAAGTGGTAGAAGGCTGCGCCGACCGTGCCGAAACCTGGATCAACGATGTAATCTTCACACTGTACAAACAGCTCTTCAAACAGGGGCATGCCCATTCGCTGGAGGTGTGGGAAAACGATACGCTGGTGGGTGGTGTATACGGCGTGACCC
Source organism: Sulfitobacter sp. L-8 (assembly GCF_056859255.1). Classification (NCBI taxonomy): domain Bacteria; kingdom Pseudomonadati; phylum Pseudomonadota; class Alphaproteobacteria; order Rhodobacterales; family Roseobacteraceae; genus Sulfitobacter; species Sulfitobacter sp. L-8. Next base: position 24,910 of record NZ_JBSXOD010000035.1, on the reverse strand, counting down.
TGGGGGCCGCGTTTTTCGGCGAAAGCATGTTCTCACGCCGTGATAACGCATCAAAGATCGCTCTTGCCTGTTTGGTGGACCGGCTGAACCGGGCTGGCTTCAGCCTGTTCGATACGCAGTTTCTAACAGCGCATCTTGCATCATTGGGGGCGGTTGAAGTGTCTCGGGACACCTATCAAGCGTATCTTCGGCTTGCCCTGCAAAAGTCAGCCGAGTTTTCGCACCCCGCATTGGCCACCCCTTACGAGGTGGTGCAGCGGATGACCCAAACATCGTAGCGCGGGTGCTCCAGCGCGGATAACGCCGGAGAAGACGCGATCATCCAGCCAGAAAAGAGCCTGCCGTCGCCGCCCGATTCAGTAATTTCAAGCTCCGCATAGGCATCACCGGACGGGTTACCTACCGGAAAGCGGCAATCGTTCAGCTGGACGGTCAAGGATCCGATTTCAACGCTCTGGCCGCGGGTGATTTCAACATCCCGCGCGGCCCCTGATACTTTGTCCAACGCCCTCAGCACCGCGCCGTTTGCGCTTGTCGCTTCCTGCGCGTGGGCTGGTACGGCAATAAATGCCAACAAACACAATAATTTACGCATCACTTGTTACCTTGCCCCGATACAAACTTCAACAGCAGCGATATAAGGCTGACGGCACCTTGCGTGTCACTTATCACGTCACCTTGGGTAAAGTATGACGCAGACCCACCGGGTACGATTTCCATGTAGTTCCCACCGAGCAACCCTTCGGAGGATACGATCAACGCGCTGTCGTCGGGTATTTCTATACCATCAGATATTTTGACGGTCGTATCTGCCCGAAATGTTTCACCGTTCAACGAAACGTCGGTGACCTTGCCGATCTTGACACCGGCCAGCCGCAGATCCGTACCAACATCGACGCCCTCGAGGCTACGGAAGCTTGCATGTAACGTATAACCGCCGCCACTGCCCCCAACGCCTGCTGCCTGACCGGCGAAAACCGCAAATCCCAGTGCTGCCGCCAATACGACGCCACCCACGAGTATCTCTGGCAGATCTTCGCGCATGATCTATTCCGGGCTCCATGCCTCGTAATCACCACGCTCCACCGGTTGCTTCTTTCGGATCGACCCGGCCGGGGCATAGGCCAAGGGCGTACCGGTAAGGTTTTCCTGATGCGGTTTTTCCCAAACCTTGCGAACCAGCGGTTGATCCTCCGGGGTCTTGTCCCATGTCCGGTGCAGCCACCCGTGCCAATCGACATTTACCCGCGTCGCTTCGATTTCTCCGTTGAAGATAACCCAGCGTTTGCTGTCATCGGCATTGCGATAATAGATGTTTCCTTGGGCATCTTCGCCAACCTTGATGCCCTTGCGCCAAGTAAAAAGCTGTGTATTCAGCGTTTGGCTGTTCCACCAAGACACGCCGCGCAAAATAGAAGTGAGAATGCCCATGAAGGTCTCCTGAAGCTGTGACAGTTATATGCACCAAGGACGCGCAAAGGTCTAGCGTGGTTAGGGCAGCTTTATGACGGTTTCGGACCGGGATGACAGGCAGTCACTTCGATTTCGATACGGTATTTGGGGTCGATCAAGCCACATTCTATCATCGTTGCCGCAGGTGGGGCGTCACCAAAGGTTTCGGCAAGGATTGGCCAGCATGGTTCAAATTCGGCACGGTCTTGCAGATAATAGTTAACTCGAACGACATCGGCCATATCACAGCCCGCCTCTTGCAACGCGGCCTTGATTGTCGTCAAGGCCGCACGGCACTGGTCGGTCACCGTGTCGCCCTGCCCCACTGTCCCCGCGACATGGACAAAACCGCCTGCGACCACTGCGCGGCAATAGCCGATCTTCGCTTCGAATTCGCCGCCTGAATAAATTCGCTGTGTCATGGAGTTTCCTGATTGACTGTTATACCGCACTCAAAGCGGGTTGCCGTATCGTGGTCAAGACGCATTTGCGCAAATGGCTGTATGCTACCATCGCAAACGAAAAAGGCGTGCCACCCTGACACGCCTTCATCGACATTAAATTTCTGAAATCAGCCCGCTGTCGCCGACGTTTTCTCGGCATCGGCGTGGATCATCAAAGGTGCCGCATCAGACATGACGGCCTCTTCATTCACGACGACCTCGGTCACGCTATCCATACCAGGTAATTCAAACATGGTATTCAGAAGGATATCCTCAAGAATGGAGCGCAAGCCGCGAGCGCCTGTCTTGCGTTCAATCGCACGTTTCGCGATCGCCGTGAGCGCATCATCGGTGAACGACAACTGCGTGTCCTCGATCTCGAACAGACGCTGATACTGCTTGACCAACGCGTTCTTTGGTTGGGTCAGGATCGTGACCAACGCGTCCTCGTCCAGATCTTCGAGCGTTGCCAAAACCGGCAAACGACCGACAAATTCAGGGATCAGGCCGAATTTCAACAGGTCTTCGGGTTCCAGATCGGTAAAGATCTCACCGATGCCGCGCGCATCCTTGTCGCGGACATCGGCACCGAAGCCCATGGCCGACCCCTTGCCGCGTGCGGCGATGATCCGATCCAGTCCGGCAAAGGCACCGCCGCAGATGAACAGGATGTTGGTAGTATCCACTTGCAGGAACTCTTGCTGTGGATGTTTGCGCCCGCCTTGTGGCGGTACGGATGCGACCGTGCCTTCCATCAGCTTGAGCAACGCTTGCTGAACGCCCTCGCCCGATACGTCACGGGTGATCGAAGGGTTCTCGGACTTGCGCGTGATTTTATCCACTTCGTCAATATAGACGATACCGCGCTGCGCGCGTTCGACGTTATATTCGGACGCTTGCAGCAGCTTGAGGATGATGTTTTCCACATCTTCGCCCACATATCCCGCTTCGGTCAGCGTGGTGGCGTCAGCCATGGTAAACGGTACATCCAGAATACGCGCCAACGTCTGCGCCAGCAGGGTCTTGCCGCAACCGGTTGGGCCGATCAGCAAAATGTTGGATTTTGCCAATTCGATGTCACCGCCCTTTTGGGCATGGTTTAGACGCTTATAGTGATTGTGGACCGCAACCGACAAAACCTTCTTTGCCATGGCTTGGCCGATGACATAGTCATCCAACACGGCGCAGATGTCCTTCGGAGTAGGTACGCCATCGGTCGCTTTCAGGCCCGACGCCTTGGTTTCCTCGCGAATGATGTCCATGCAAAGCTCAACACATTCATCGCAGATGAACACGGTTGGCCCTGCAATCAGCTTGCGCACCTCATGCTGGCTTTTGCCACAAAAGCTGCAATAAAGTGTATTTTTGCTGTCGCCGCTCGTAGTATTAGCCATTTCAACCCTTTCAGGTCTGTCGTTTGATCGCGCCCGCCATTTGGCGATGCATTTAATTATTTGCTCCTGACCAGCTTAGGCCAGCAGTGCGTGGTCCACAATCGTAAAATCACAGGCCACGCACGCCTTGTTTACTTGCCTTTCTTACCGCCGTCTTTAGGGGCATCGGGATCGTCCATCTTACCGCGATTTTCAACGATCTCGTCAATCAGGCCCCAATCCTTTGCTTCTTCTGGTGACATGAAGTTGTCCCGTTCAAGCGCCGCTTCGACTTTCTCAAGCGACTGGCCAGTGTGTTTGACATAAATTTCATTCAAACGTGTCTTGAGTTTTTGGGTTTCCTGCGCGTGGATCATGATGTCGGTCGCCTGTCCCTGATACCCGCCGGACGGCTGGTGTACCATGACGCGGCTGTTGGGCAGGGAAAAGCGCATGCCCGGCTCGCCGGCCTGCAACAGCAAAGACCCCATCGAAGCGGCCTGCCCGATCACAAGGGTGGATACCTTTGGCTTGATGTACTGCATCGTGTCGTAAATCGACAGACCCGAAGTCACGACCCCGCCGGGGCTGTTGATGTACATGGAGATTTCCTTGGAGGGATTTTCCGCCTCAAGGTGCAGCAATTGCGCGACGATCAGCGACGACATGCCGTCATGCACTGGACCGGACAGGAAGATGATCCGTTCTTTCAGCAACCGCGAGAAGATATCGTAGGCACGTTCACCACGGCTGGTTTGTTCAACCACCATAGGGACGAGCGTATTCATGTAAGTATCATAGGGATCGTTCATAAAGCCTGCCTGATTTTGCCGTTCACAGGACCATCCCCGCGAAATCTTGCACTAAGATTAGTCGCGCCCAACATGGGGTTCAAGGGGGGCCGGTCGGATCATCGAAATCCCGGCTGCTTTGGCGTGGCACCGCATGTGTCATGAAGTAAGCTGTATTTCCTTTCGCGCCCAAACTTATTGGCTAATATCAAGGGTGCCGGCCGCCAGGGCCTTGTCATAGAACTGTCATCCGGTCTGCATATCTTTGTGACAGAATTATATTAAGTTTTGCCAAACCGATTATCACCCAACAAGGAGCAGCAATGACCCGCCGCCAGATCCTCAGTGACCCGACCATTGGCAACAAGGCCGAAGCGTTCGAAGCCTTTGACGACATTCCAACCAACCAGAACCTAGGCACGACCATCGGCGATGTGATCAATGCCCGCTATGGCCGCCGCGGTGTTTTGCGTGGCATGTTGGGCGTCACTGCCACCACGGCGCTTTTCGGGACCTCGGCGCTTGTCGCACCGGGTCAAGCCCGCGCCGAGACCTCGAAAAGCCGTTACGCCTTTGACGAACTGACGTGGGGCAACGATGAAACGCACCATGTCGCCGACGGCTATGATGCCAAGATTCTGTTGCGATGGGGCGACCCGATTGTGGCCGACGCGCCCGAGTTTGACGTGATGAACCAAACCGCCGCTGCGCAGCTTGGGCAGTTCGGGTATAACAACGACTATGTCGGGTTTGTAGCGCTCAACGATGACGGGTCGCGCGGATTGCTGTGCGTGAACCACGAATACACCAACGAAGAGGTCATGTTTCCCGGCCTGGGCCGTCAGGACCGCGCACAGTTTTCCGGCATGACCCCGGCGCTGATCGACATCGAAATGGCCGCGCATGGCGGGTCGGTGGTCGAGATTGCCAAAGACGGCGCAGGTGCCTGGCAGGTTGTGCGCGACGGCAAAATGAACCGCCGTATCACCCCGCTCGAGACCGCAATGACCCTTGATGGACCGGCTGCCGGCCATGCACGGATGAAAACCAATGATGACCCCGATGGGGCCAATGTTATCGGCACGTTGAACAATTGTGCCGGAGGCATGACACCTTGGGGTACCTGGCTGATGGCCGAGGAAAACTTTCACGGCTATTTCTGGACCAACATGCTGGATGACGACGGCAAACCCGTGATCGCCGATGATCACCCAGAGGCGGCCTCTTATAAGAGATACGGCATTCCCGGAATGTGGTACGCGTGGGGGGCGCATCATGACCGGTTCAACATCGACGCCGAACCCCATGCCCCCAACAAGTTTGGCTGGGTCGTCGAAGTGGACCCGATGGACCCGACCTCGGTTCCCGTCAAACACACGGCTTTGGGCCGGTTCCGCCACGAAGGTGCCGAAACCACGGTTGCGAGCGACGGGCGTCTGGTCGTCTACATGGGCGATGATAACCGCTTTGATTATCAATATAAATATGTGTCGGCTGGCAAGGTATCGGATGACCGCAGCGCGAATTCCAACCTGCTGAGCGACGGGACGCTTTACGTTGCCCGATTTGACGCGGACGGTACCGTCAACTGGTTACCGCTGATCCATGGCGAGGGACCGCTGACCCAGGAAAACGGGTTCGCTGACCAGGGCGATGTGATGATTGACGCGCGCATTGCCGCAGACTTGTTGGGCGCGACCCCGATGGACCGCCCCGAAGATGCGCAGCCACGCGGCGACGGCACCGCGTATATCATGCTGACCAACAACACCAAGCGCAAGCCAGATCAGGTAAACGCCGCCAACCCCCGCGCCGAAAGCAGCTTTGGCCACATCATAGAAATCAAGGAAGACGGCGCAAACCATTCGGCAACGTCAGGAACCTGGTCTATCCTGGTAAAATGTGGCGACCCCGACGTGACCGAAGTGGGTGCCCAATGGAACCCGGACACGACGGAAAACGGCTGGTTCGGCAGCCCCGATAACTGCGCGATCGATGCCGATGGCCGCCTGTGGGTGGCCACTGACCAGGGTGGCAATTGGGACAAGACGGGCAAATCGGACGGGCTGTACGCTGTCGAAACCGAAGGCGATGGCCGCGGCACGTCCAAGCTCTTCTTTCGTTGTCCTGTCGGAAGCGAGATGTGCGGCCCGTACTTTACCGACGACGGTGAGACATTGTTTGTGGCGGTGCAGCACCCCGGTACCGATGGTACCAAGAACCTTGCGGGTTTTGAACGCGAAAGCACGTTCGAAGATCCCGCCACGCGTTGGCCTGACTTTGATCCCAAGATGCCACCCCGCCCGTCGGTGGTGGTGATTACCAAACAGGGCGGTGGCAAAATCGCCGTCTGACCATTTCTGCCCCGCAAATTTGACCGCGATATTTACATTCGGATTTTTCAACAGGTGCTGCGCCCAAGAACCCCCCTTGGGCGCAATTTATTTGTTCACCTTTCCCTCTGTGCTATCCGCAGCCAAGAACGTCAGTGTCAGAGGCGTAGCGACATGGGGTAAGCCAAGGTTACTGCGTCAGACAGGCCGTGAATGCGGTTCCGACGCTCTCGATCAAGGCGGGATACAATTCGGGACCTTGGGGTAATTTTGCCCCAAGCGGGTCGATGGATGCTGTGGTCAAGGTGGCTTGAGTTTGCAGCGCAGTGATGATCCCGGGGTTGAACTGCGGTTCCGTGAACACACAGGTTGCCCCGGTTTGTCCAACGACATTCTTGACCTCGGCCATCCGTGCCGCGCTCGGCGCGACTCCGTCGCTCAAAGAGATGGCGGCGCGCGCCTCGACCCCAAAGCGCGCCTCGAAATAGTGATAGGCGTCGTGGAAAACGATGAACGGACGCCCCTGAAGGGGGGCAAGTTGCGCCTCTAGCCGTGTTTGCAGTTCATCCAATTGAGTGGCCCCTTGGGCGGCATTCGCAGCATAAGTTGCGGCGTTTTCCTGATCGCGCGCTGACAAGGCATTCGCAATGGTGCCTAGCCATAGTTTCGCGTTTTCGGGGTCCAGCCAGACATGCGGGTCAAAACCGCCCGCGGCGTGAACATCACCGTCAGCATGTGCGGGCGCGGTTTCCGCCTCTGCCTGCGCCGATGGCACCGCTTGGTCCGCGGCACCCCCCGTGGCGACCGCGTCATGCGTGTCAGCCTCAAAGGCCACCCCAGTGCGGTTTGCCAGCAATTGCGTACCTGCCACCGCCATCAGTTCGATTGATTGAGCGTTCGGTGCCAGGCTTTTGATCGGATCAGCCAGCCACGGCGTCAGCGCGGGGCCGACCCATATCACCATATCAGCCTGCGCAAGCGCGCGGGCCTCTGAGGGGCGCATGGCATAGCTGTGCGGCGTAGCACCCGATGGGATAATCAGATCCGGTGTGCCCACCCCTTCCATCACCATCGCGACCAATGAATGCACAGGTGCGATATCTGTGGCGACGCGGGGCACGTCGGCGTGCGCCGCGGTGCCCGAGATAAGAAAGATCGAAAATAACCAAGCGCGCATCGCCAACACCCTTCTTGCAAATGAATATAACATTGATATAGTGGATGTTATAACATATCAACACCGGAACGCCATAAACTGACCGGAGAGGCGCAGGAATGTCTGACCTTGGATTCAAAGCCCACGATCACAGCGATTGTGTAAACAGCGCGATATCTGCCGCAGAGGCCCGCTGCGCTGCTTTCGACCTGCGCCTCACGCCGGTACGTCGTCGCGTTCTCGAGCTGCTTCTGGCGGAACATCGGGCACTTGGAGCCTACGATATACTGGCGCAGCTTTCAGCCGAAGGTCTGGGGGCTCAGCCCCCTATCGCGTACCGGGCGCTGGATTTTTTGGTCAAGGCAGGATTTGCCCACCGGATCGAAGCGCTCAACGCCTATATTGCATGCACTCATCTGGGGGCTGACCATACGCCCGCATTCCTGATCTGCCGCAGCTGTCAATCAGTGGCCGAAAGCGATACGGCGATGACCCAGGGCCGCTTGGGGGATGCCGCACGGGCCGCCGGTTTCCATATCGAACACACCGTCGTCGAGGCGCAGGGGCTGTGTCCCGCTTGCCAAGCTCAGGACGCGGCCTCTTGAGCCTGATTTCCACCCATAATCTTACCCTGCGTCTTAATGGCCAGATGGTGTTGGAAGACGTCAACATTGCCATCGAAGCAGGTGAGATCGTCACAATCGTCGGTCCGAACGGATCAGGCAAGTCAAGCTTGCTTCGAGTCCTGATCGGCGCGCTTAAACCCACCAGCGGCAGCGTGACCCGCGCACCCGAATTGCGCATCGGATATGTGCCGCAAAAACTGCAAATTGACGCTACTCTTCCCCTGACCGTGCGGGGTTTTCTGAATTTGCCAAGGCGTAAAACCGGTGCCGTCGTTGCCACGGCGCTGACCCAGGCAGGGGTGACCGACCTTGCCAGAAAACAGATGGCCGATCTATCCGGAGGCCAGTTCCAGCGCGTATTGCTAGCGCGTGCACTGCTGGATAAACCCGATATTCTGATCCTCGACGAGGCGACGCAAGGACTGGATCAACCCGGTTCGGCTGCGTTCTACCGCCAAATTGAAGACGTGCGCAGCGAAATGGGATGCGCGGTGCTGATGGTCAGCCACGATCTGCATGTTGTCATGGCCGCATCGGATCGTGTGTTGTGCCTGAACGGTCATGTGTGCTGCGAAGGTACGCCCGAAATCGTCGCGGACGCGCCAGAGTACCGCGCATTGTTCGGCACAGGCACCCAAGGGGCGCTTGCCCTTTACCGTCACGAGCATACCCATTCACACGACCATGATCATGATCATCACCATAAACACGAGGCTCACGATGCTGGATGACTTCTTAATCCGCGCGGGTCTGGCAGGTATAGGGGTAGCGCTGGCCGCGGCACCCTTGGGGTGTTTTGTCGTCTGGCGACGTATGGCGTATTTCGGCGATGCGACCGCACATGCGGCATTGCTCGGGGTGGCGCTGGCACTGTCTCTTGAGCTGCCGGTGTTCGGTGGCGTCTTGCTTGTGTCCCTTGCGATGGCGTTGATCGTCAGCGGATTGAACGGGCGCAGCGTCAGTACCGATGCCTTGCTGGGGGTGATGGCGCACGGAGCCTTGGCGATCGGTCTGGTTGCGGTGTCACTGCTGCCGAACCAACGTGTTGACCTAAGCGCTTACCTGTTTGGCGAAATTCTGGCGGTGACGAAAACGGACCTGTTGATCATCTGGGGCGGTGCCGCGGCTTCGGTCGCCTTGTTGATCTGGCGCTGGCAGGCATTGCTCGCGGCCACACTCAACCCCGATCTGGCCACCGCCAGCGGCGTAAACCCGCGCCGCGAACAACTGTTCTTGACCCTCGCACTCGCCCTGACCGTCGCCGTGGCCTTGAAGGTCGTTGGCGCATTGCTGATCGCAGCCATGCTGATCATCCCCGCCGCAGCCGCCCGGCCCTTTTCACGGTCACCGGAAACCATGGCCATCATGGCGGCAATCATCGGTACCGTTTCGGCCTTGGGTGGGCTGGCGGCGTCCTTTACCTTCGACACCCCGACCGGCCCGAGCATTGTCAGCACTGCCGCGATACTGTTTGCCATATCGGCGGGGGTTGCCCCTGCCCTTCGCCGCTAGCGCTTTGCAATGACTGCGGTTGCCTCGATCTCGACCTTGGCTTCATCCTCGATCAATCCCGCGACAACTACCATGGCCATGGCGGGAAAATGCCGTCCCATCACCTCGCGGTAAGCACGCCCGACCTCAGCCTGTGCGGCAAGGTACTCAGCCTTGTCCGTTACGTACCAAGTCAGACGCATGATGTCGTCGGGGGTGCCGCCTGCGGTTTCGACCACATCGCGAATATTCATCAATGCCTGCTTCATTTGCCCGATGAAATCATGTGCTTCGAACTTCTGCTGCGCAGTCCAGCCGATTTGGCCACCGACGAACAGGTGCCCGTCCGCGCTGAGCATGCCGTTGGCATAGCCTTTTGCAGGGGCCCACCCTTCGGGCTGGATCACTTGATGAGACATTGGTTTTCCTTTTCGTACGGGCGGTTAAACACCAAGGTATTGATCTGCGATAGCGTTATCCACCGCCGCCATCTTGCCTGACCAAACTGTCCGACCGCGTTCAAGAATGACGGCGCGATCGGCAACGTGGCGCAATTCAGCAAGCGACTTGTCAACCACCAGCAAGGCCAGGCCACTGTCGCGTTTCAATCGCGCGACGGCGGCCCATATCTCTTGCCGCACCACCGGGGCCAAGCCTTCGGTCGCTTCATCCAGCATCAGCAAAGTCGGATTGGTCATCAAGGCGCGTCCGATCGCCAACATCTGCTGTTCGCCACCGGACAGAGATCCGGCAAGCTGGTCACGCCGTTCACCCAACCGTGGAAACAGGTCGCAAACCGCTGCGAAGTCCCACCGCCCCGGTCTGGCGGCGGCGATCAGATTTTCATGTACCGTCAAGGGCGCAAAACAGCGCCGCCCTTCTGGTACCAGCCCCAGGCCCGCACGCGCCGCGCGATGACTGGACAAGGCGGCCAGATCGCGCCCGTCGAAATGCAGTGTTCCGCCATTGTGCTTCAGCATCCGGCAGATCACCTTGATCGTTGACGATTTACCCATACCGTTGCGGCCCATCAAGGCACAGACTTCGCCGCGCTCCAGTTGGATATCAACGCCGAACAACGCCTGCGAAGGCCCGTATGATGCTGTAATGCCTTGAAGATCCAGAAAACTCATGCGGCGTCCTCTGCCCCTAGATAGGCCTCGCGGACCAATGGATCACGGCGGATTTCGTCGGCCGAGCCGGTGGCGATGATTTGCCCGTAAACCAACACGCTGATGCGGTCAGCCAAGGCAAAGACCGCATCCATGTCATGTTCAACCAGCAGTATCGGGGCCTCTGCGCGCAGCGTATGCAGAAAGCCAGTCAATCGTTTTGACCCCGACGCGCCCAGCCCGGCCATGGGTTCGTCCATCAGGAATACCTTCGGCTCGAGCGTCAGGGCCACCGCGACCTCAAGCAGACGGCGCTGCCCGTGTGACAGATCGGCGGTGCGCTTGGTGGCAAGATCCGCCATCCCGACCCGCGTCAGGGCAGCCATGCCCTGATCAACCAGCTTGCGGTTCTTCATGACCGGCTGGAAAAACCTCATCACGTGTCCGTCGCGCCCCAAGGCACCCAAGACGGTATTTTGCAAAACGGTATATTCCATCGCCAGGGACGAGATCTGAAACGTGCGCCCCAGCCCCGCCCGCGCCCGTGCGACAGTGCCCAGGGCCGTCACATCCCGCCCCGCAAATTCGACCGTGCCACTATCTGATCGCAGCCCGCCTGCAATCTGCTTGATCAGCGTCGATTTGCCCGCGCCGTTGGGGCCGATCAGGGCGTGGATCTCGTTGGGCATCAACGTAAGCGATACGTCATCCGTGGCTTTCAGTGCACCAAAGCGCTTCTTCAGATGGGATACTTCAAGCAGCGGTTCAGTCATGGGCTGTCTCCTTGCCAGCAAGCGTGCCGATCAATCCGCCACGGGCGAACAGCACCACCAACAGCAGCAGCAGCCCGAGGTACACGTGCCAGAAATCGCTGAGACCCCCCAAAACATGTTCCAGCAAGATGAAAAGAGCCGCCCCCGCGACCGGCCCGAACAATCGGCCCACGCCGCCCAGAATGACGAATACCATGATCTCTCCGCTGGTTTGCCAGCTGAACATTGTGGGGCTGACAAAGCGGTTAAGATCGGCAAACAGCGCCCCTGCCAAACCGGTGACCGCCCCCGAAATGATAAACGCCACCAGACGCAGCCGAAACGGCGCGACTCCGACAGTTTCGACACGTTCGGGATTTTGACGAGCGGCAGACAACGCCAGCCCGAACGGTGCTTTGGCCAGACGCCCGGCAATGAACAGCACCGCTGCAAGCACCGTGAAGGCGATTGCGAAAAACTGGATCGGGTCGAGTGTGTTGAGACCGGGAAAGTCGTTGCGAATGTAAATCGACAACCCGTCTTCACCTCCATAGGCGGGCCACGGTATCGCAAAGTAATAAAGCATCTGACCAAAGGCGAGCGTGATCATAATGAAATACACGCCGGTGGTACGAAGGCTGAGAACCCCGATGAGCAAAGCGGCCAACGCAGCCGCCACAACCGCGACCCCCCATATCACCAACATGGATTTGGTCCCCTCGATCAGGATCGGGGTTTCCATTATCGGCGTATAACTTTGGGCATGGCTGGCAAGAACCCCCATCGCATACCCACCGATGCCGAAAAACGCGGCATGTCCAAAGCTGACCAACCCACCAAGCCCCAGAGCGATATTCAACCCGACTCCTGCCAAAGCCAGGATCGCCGCCTTGGTCACCAGCGTGATGATGAACGGCTCGCCCAGCACCATCGCAACACCCGCTGTGACGGGGAACAATGCAAATAGTATAATGTTGATAAGGGGTTCGCGTGCCATTTTACGTCGCTCCGAACAGGCCAGAGGGTTTGAATAGCAAGACACCCGCCATCAGAATGTAAATCGCCATCGACGCCACAGCTGACCCAATGGTGTTGGCCGAAGACGGCTCCATGAAGGTCGCGAAAAGCGTCGGAAGCAGGGCACCGCCCAACGTGTCTGTTAATCCGACAAGCAGCGCACCGATCAAAGCCCCCTTGATCGATCCGATCCCGCCAATGACAATGACGACGAAGGCAAGGATCAAAACGGGTTCTCCCATTCCCACCTGCACCGACTGGATTGCCCCGACCAAAGCACCGGCCAAACCGGCCAGCGCCGCACCCAAGGCAAACACCAGTGTGTAAAGCTTGGAGATATCGACGCCGAGCGCTGCAATCATTTCGCGATCTGCTTCGCCTGCTCTTATCTGGATGCCGATACGGGTTTTCGCGATCAAAACAAACAGGCCGGCGGCAACCAAAAGGCCAACGGCGATGATCACCAACCGGTACAGCGGATACAAAATGCCCCCGGGCAGCAGGACCGGCCCCGACAAAGCTGCGGGAATATCAAGGAACAAGGGGAAAGACCCAAAGATATAGCGGGTACCTTCCGAAAAGATCAGGATCAGCGCGAAAGTCGCCAGGACCTGATCCAGGTGGTCGCGGTCGTAAAGACGGCGGATCACCAACAGCTCTACCAGCGCGCCGGCGGCAGCGGCAGCGGCAAGTGCCGCGATCAACGCAAGCGTAAACGACCCCGTCCACCCGGCGACCGCGGCAGCGGCAAACGCCCCGACCATGTAAAGCGAACCATGGGCAAGGTTAATCAACCCCATGACGCCGAAAATCAACGTCAAACCGGCAGCCATCAGGAAAAGCATTACCCCGAACTGAATCCCGTTCAGCACCTGTTCAATCAGCAATATCAACGACATATGGGGGCTTTCTCAGGCATTTTCATGCAGCGTAACAGTTCACAGGATCGCTGCGCCCCGTTTTCAGGGGCACAGCGTCTTGTCTTACATCTTGCACTCGGCGCCATAGACATCCTGATGATCCGGAGATGCGACACCGATCACTTTATTGGTTACCACATCACCTTCCTTGACCACTTCGCGCATGAAGATATCCTGGATCGGGTGGTGATTGGGCGCGAACGCGAATTTTCCGCGAACCGACGCAAAATCAGCTTCTTCCAAGGCAGCTTGGAACGCGGCCGCGTCTTTTACGTCGGCCTTGCCCATGGCACTTTGCAGCAGCAAAGCCGTGTCGTAGCCCTGCGCTGCATATAGCGACGGCAAGCGACCGTATTCAGCCTGGAAATCGGCGACGAATTTCTTGTTGGCCTCGTTGTCGATATCCTTGGACCAATGCGACGTGTTCTTGACGCCCAGGGCCGCATCCCCGATAGCGCCCAGAATACCCTGGTCGAAACTGAAGGCTGGGCCCATGACTGCCTTGTCAACGCCAGAACCCGCATATTGTTTCATAAATGATATTCCCATGCCGCCAGGCAGGAAAAAATAGATAGTATCAGCATCTGATGCTCTCATTTGTGCAATCTCAGCGGCATAGTCGGTCTGGCCGAGCTTGGTATAAACCTCTTCGACCACATCGCCTTTGTACGTCCGTTTGAAGCCGGCGATCATATCCTGCCCGGCTGGATAGTTAGGGGCGATCAAGAACACTTTCTTGATACCGTTTTCGTTGGCCCACGCCCCGGCGGCTTCGTTGAACGCGTCATTTTGCCAAGCCACGTTGAAGTACAGCGGGCTGCACCCCTTGCCGGCCAGCGCCGAGGGTCCGGCATTCGGCGACAAGTAGAATTTTCCTTGCGCCGTCGCAGCCGGAACCACAGCCATCGCCAGGTTTGACCAGATGATGCCAGTGAGCACATCCACTTTCTCGGACTGGATCAGCTTGTCGGCCAATTGTACGGCAATATCCGGCTTGCGCTGATCATCTTCGATCACCAGTTCCAAATTTTCGTTGCCTTTGGCCGCCAACATAAAACCGTCGCGCACATCAATGCCAAGCCCGGCACCGCCGCCGGATAGGGTCGTGATCATGCCGACCTTGACCTTGCTTGAATGGGCGTCTGCCCATGCAGCACCGCTGCCCAGTGCTGCGATGGAAACCGCAGCGATAAGTGATTTAATCTTCATTTCTCTCTCCCTTGGTGTTTGGACCTCATGATGCGGGCCCGATTTACAAATCTTACAGTGCCGTTTGTGACGGGGGCGTCAAGCAAAGGTCCCTAGGTTACCCTGGATTTCACCTTATACTTGTCCTCGTCCCACAAATCGTTGTTCATCACGTCGGAAATCACCTTGACCGCAGCGGACACGTCGCCGCCGTCGATGTACAGCGGCGTAAATCCAAAGCGCATGATATCGGGTGCTCGGAAATCACCGATCACACCTCGGTCGATGACAGCTTGCATCGCCGCATAGCCGTGATCGAACTGCCAAGACACTTGCGACCCCCGCATGGACGGATCGCGCGGGCTCGCCAAGGTCAACTGGGGTACATCGCGCTCTATCTCTGTGATGAACTGTTCCTGCAAGGTGATCGAAGCGGCGCGCAGGCGATCCATGTCCACGTCCTGCCACAGCTCCATCGCGGTCTCTAGTGCCGTTAACTGGATAACCGGAGGCGTGCCGACCCGCATGCGTTCGATTCCGCTGCCCGGTGCATAATTCAATTCAAAATCAAATGGTTGTCGATGCCCCAGCCAGCCAGCCAACGCAGGTTGGACGGCATCCGCCAAATCGGGCCGTACATAAATGAACCCCGGCGCGCCGGGGCCGCCGTTGAGGTACTTGTAGGTACAGCCAACCGCGAATTCGGCGTTCGACCCGGTCATATCTACTGGCACCGCGCCGGCCGAATGCGCAAGATCCCACACCATAATCGCGCCCGCTGCTTGCGCCTGCTGAGTGACCGTTCTCATGTCGTGTTTACGTCCCGTACGGTAATCAACCTCGGTCAACATTACCACGGCTACGTCATCTCCGATGGCCTGCGTGACCTCTTCGGGTGCCACCGTGCGCAGCTCGTACCCTTGGTCGAGCAGTTTCACCAGTCCCTCGACCATATACAGATCCGACGGGAAATTACCGGTATCGCTTAAAATCACCCGCCGATCGCTGCGCAATTTCAGCGCGGATGACACTGCCTGAAACACCTTGATCGACAAGGTGTCGCCCATCACGACCGATCCCTCAGCGCCCCCGATGATCCGCGCAACCATATTGCCCACCCGCATCGGCTGATCCATCCAACTGGCCTTGTTCCACCCGCCAATCAGCAGCTTGCCCCACTCATCGGTCAACATCTGCTGCACACGCAGCGGCACCGCCCGCGGCAACGGGCCAAGCGAATTGCCGTCCAGATAGATAACGCCGTCAGGTATATAAAACGCGCATTTATTCAATATATCAGCCACTTAAAGGGTTCCTCTCACGTTCCACAATTCCGGGAAAAGTTCGACCTCAAGCATTTTGCGCAGATAGCTCACCCCGTTGGTACCCCCTGTACCGCGTTTGAAACCAATGATCCGTTCAACCGTGGTCACATGATTGAAACGCCATCGACGAAAGTAATCTTCGAGATCGACGAGCTTTTCTGCCAACTCGTAGAGCGCCCAGTGTTTTCCAGGATTTTCGTAGACCTGTTGCCACAGATCCTGGATGGCAGCCTTGGTCACCCACGGGTCCGTGGACGGGTCGCCTGCCAGGTTCGCGTGGCCAAGCTCTTTGCACAACAGGCCAATCGCAACCTGATAAAGGCTGGGCTGACCCAGCTCGTCTTGCAGCGCCTTCAGCGCATCGGGTCGATGTTCGTGCACCTGCATCAGCGCCTTGTTTCGATTTCCAAGCAGATATTCGACCAAACGATACTGGTGCGATTGAAAGCCGCTCGAATTACCAAGCGAGGGGCGGAACGCAGTATATTCGCTCGGCGTCATGGTGCGAAGCACGTCCCACGCGCTGTTCAACTGTTCAAATATTCGCGCCACCCGGGCCAGCATCTTGAACGCCGCTGCCTGATCGCCAGCCTGCATCACCCGCCGCGCGGCCTGCAATTCGTGGATCGCCAGCCGCATCCACAATTCCGAGGTCTGGTGCTGCACGATGAACAGCATCTCGTCATGCGCATCGCTCAGCGGCTTTTGTGCAGACAAGATCGCGTCAAGGTGCAGGTAATCGCCATAGGACATGTCTCTGGAAAAATTCAGCTTGGCACCTTCTGATGCCTTGTCAAACTCGGTCACGGTTTTTCCCTCAGCGCGAAACGCTGGATCTTGCCGGTCGGTGTCTTGGGCAAGCCATCGATGAACCGCACGTCCCGAGGGTATTTGTAAGGCGCGATGCTCGCCTTGACATGATCCTGCAACAGCTTGATCGTGCTCGCATCTTTCGGGGTCCCTTCAGTCAGAACCACAAAGGCCTGCACAATTGTCCCACGTTGCGGATCGGGCTTGCCAACCACGGCGCATTCAACAACCATCGGATGCGACAGCAAGGCCGCCTCGACCTCGGGGCCCGCGATATTGTACCCGGCCGATACGATCATGTCGTCGTTGCGCGCCGCGAAGTGCAGATACCCTTCCGCATCCATGCTAAAGCTGTCGCCGGTGATGTTCCATCCATCCTTGACATATACCGCCTGCCGGTCATCAGCGAGATACCTGCACCCCGTTGGCCCGCGCACCGCAAGCCGCCCTACAGTCCCCCGCGGCACCTCTGCCCCGTGCTGATCGACGATCTTGGCCTCATACCCTGTCACCGGTTTTCCCGTACAGGCGGCGCGGTGATCGTCAAAGCGGTTCGAAATAAAGATATGCAGCATCTCGGTTGCCCCGATACCATCCAGCATCGGCTTGCCGGTTTTCTGCTTCCAGTCGTCAAACACCGGTGCCGGCAGGGTTTCCCCGGCACTGACGGCTGCACGCAAGCTCGACAGATCCGCGCCCTGGTCCATCGCTGCCAACATCGCGCGATAGGCCGTCGGCGCGGTGAAACAGACCGTGGCTTTGTATTTCTCGATGATCTCGATCATATTTGGCGGGGACGCGTTTTCCAGCAGCGTCGCAGCCGCCCCAAACCGTAGAGGGAAAATCGCCAGCCCCCCCAACCCAAAGGTAAACGCCAATGGGGGCGAGCCGACAAAAACGTCGTCGGGGACGACCCGCAGGATTTCACGCGCATAGCCGTCGGCAATGATCAGCAAATCGCGATGAAAATGCATGGTCGCTTTCGGTGTGCCCGTGGTACCGGACGTAAACCCCAACAGGGCCACATCGTCCTGGGCCGTATCGACCGCCTCGTAGCTCACCGGTTTCTCCAGCGCCAGTCGGTCCAGCTCTGCGTCATGGTTGCTGGTCCCGTCAAACCCCACCACCGACTTGAGGAACCGCGAGGTCTTTGCACAGGCGGTCATTTCGTCCATCAGTCGGGTGTCGCACAACGCATGGCTGATTTCAGCCTTGTTGACCAACGCGGCAAGCTCTCCGGCGCGCAACATCGGCATTGAATTCACAACGACCGCGCCCGCTTTTGTGGCCGCCAACCAACAAGCCACCATCGCCGGGTTGTTCGCAGACCGGATCAAAACCCGATTGCCCGGCTTCAGCCCCAGATTTTCTACCATCGCGCGGGCCAACCTGTTGGTCCAATCGGCCAGTTCCTTATAGGTGCGTCGACGACCGTTACCGATCAAGGCAATGCGGTCACCATACCCCCGGTCAACCATCGCATCGGTCAGTTCCACCCCGACGTTCAACCGGTTAGGATAGCTGAAACCGTCCAACAACAGCTCCGGCCAAGTCCCAGGGGCCGGCAGGTTATCACGGGCAAAGCTATCGGTATGTCCGGAAGGTTGCATGTCTCTCTCTCCTACACCGCGCCCAAGGTCTGCCGCGCAATGACAACGCGCTGCACGTCGGACGCCCCCTCGTAGATCCGCAAGGCGCGTATCTCGCGGTACAGGCTTTCGACCACCATACCCCGGCGCACGCCATCTCCGCCGAAAAGCTGAACCGCCCTGTCTATCACGCCTTGGGCATGGTCCGTGGCGAACAGTTTGGCCATCGCGGCCTCTCGGGTGACCCGTGCGGCCCCCTGATCCTTCAACCATGCCGCCCGGTAGACCAGCAGCGCCGACGCATCCACTTCGACCGCCATATCGGCGATGTGACCTTGCACCATCTGCAAATCCGCCAGCGGCCTTCCCTGCACGTGTCGCTCCCTGACCCGCACCACCGCTTCGTCGAGGGCGCGGCGTGCAAATCCCAGTGCCGCCGCCGCGACGGTGGATCGGAAAACATCCAGGACCGACATCGCTATCGCGAACCCCTGACCGGGCTTCCCGATCAAAGCGGTCGCAGGCACCCGGCAATCGGTAAACCGTAACGTCGCCAATGGATGCGGTGCCATGACTTGCAACCGTTCGGTGATATCGAAACCCGGCGCTCCTGCGGGCACGATGAATGCCGACAAGCCCCGCGCCCCCGGTGCCTCTCCGGTACGGGCAAACAGCGTATACACATCGGCAATGCCGCCATTGGATATCCACGTCTTCTCGCCGTTCAACACGAAGTCGTCGCCATCACGAGTCGCGGTCATGGTAGAATTGGCTACATCGGACCCCGATTGTGGCTCGGTCAAAGCGAAGGCTGAAATCGCCTTTCCGGCACGGGTGTCCGGCAACCAGGCCTGTTGTTGCTCAACCGTGCCGAACAGACTTAACGCACCGGTCCCGAGCCCTTGCATCGCAAAGCTGAAATCCGCCAACCCATCATGCCGCGCCAGCGTTTCTCGGATCAAACACAGGCTGCGCACGTCCAGCGTCGCCCCGGCCTCTGCTCCGGAGTGCCGCAACCAGCCGGCCTCTCCCAGTCTGCGGACCAACCACCGGCAGGCCGCATCCACGTCACTGTGATCCAGACTGCCCAAGGTCGCGGCCGCCCAGCCATCCAGTTCGTCGGTCAACACACGGTGCCGATCTTCAAAAAATGGCCAGTCCAGAAAACTTCGATCAGACATTTCAACGCGCCTCTTTTTCATTTTGCCGGATAAACTCCCGCCGGAGGCTCCCGCACTCAATCCCCCCCCGCCGCTCGAGGTTCAATTCCCCTCGAAAACCGGACGCCGCTTTGCGACGAATGCCGCGTATGCCCTCTCAAAGTCGCCGGTCTGCATACAGATCGCCTGCGCCTGGGCCTCGGCCTCGATCGCCTGTTCGATCGACATCGACCATTCCTGCGCCAACATCGTCTTGGTCATCATATGGGCAAAGTTCGGCCCGGTCTGGATCTGTTGGGCCAGCGCCAGCGCCTCCGCCTCAAGCGTGCCCTCGGGGACCAGCCGGTTGAAAAAACCCCAGCGTTCCCCTTCCTCCGCGGTCATCGACCGGCCCGTGTACAGCAATTCCGCCGCGCGGGTCTGTCCGATAATCCTGGGCAAGATCGCGCAGGCCCCCATGTCGCATCCCGCCAGTCCGACACGGGTAAACAGAAACGCCGTCTTGGCTTGGGGTGTGGCGATCCGCAGGTCCGAGGCCATGGCGATGATCGCCCCTGCTCCGACACAGATACCATCCACCGCCGCAATCACCGGCTTGCCGCAGTTTATCATCGCCTTGACAAGATCGCCGGTCATCCGGGTAAAGCGCAGCATGTCCTTCATGCTCATGCGGGTCAGTGGACCGATGATATCATGCACATCCCCCCCTGAACTGAAATTGCCACCGTTGGACCCAAAAATCACGACGTCCACGTCGTCGGCATAGACCAGGTCACGAAACCAGTCGCGCAGTTCGGCATAGCTTTCAAAGGTCAACGGATTCTTGCGGTCGGGGCGGTCCAGACGGACCGTGGCGATGCCATTGTCGATCTCGCACAGAAAATGCTTCACGTCGTCACGCATTTGTTGGGTCATCCAAAGCTTCCTTATTTTCAGCGGCCTGCGCCACTATAATCAACTGTGCCGCCATCGCGCGTGCGTCGGCGGCGCTGATCCCGCCAAGCATGGCGTTGATCCAGCCCTCGTGGGCTTTTGCCTGCGCTGCGAATTCGCTTTCTCCGTCGGCAGTCAGGCGCAGGGTCATGGCACGGCGGTCTCGCGGCACCGGAACCCGTTCCACCAACCCTTCTTCGGCCAGCCGGTCGGCTATCCCGGTGACATTGCCGTTCGACACGCGCAACACCCCGGAAAGCTGGCTCATCTTCAACCCTTCGGGATGGCGCGACAGGGCCGCCATCACGTCGAAACGCGGCAGGGTGGTCTTGAATTCAACCCGCAAACGATCGCGCAAATGCGCATCGACATGGCGCGTCAGGCGTAACAGTCGCAGCCACAGCCGCAACCGATCCTTGGCACCTTCGCTTCCGGTCATATCTCGCCTCCGGACAGGCTCAGGGTATGGCCGTTGACCGCTCCTGCCGCATCCGACAACAGATATAGAGCGGCGGCTGCAACCTCGTCGGTGGTGACAAAGCGGTTCTGGGGACTGGCGCGCTTCAGGATCCCGCGGGCCTCTCTAGAGGTTTTTCCGGTATGGGCAGTGATCGTTTCAACCGATCGCTCCAACAGCGGGGTGTCGATGAAACCGGGGCAGATCGCATTTACGGTGATACCGGTGCTGGCCAGTTCCAGCGCCAATGCGCGTGTCAGTCCGACAACGCCATGCTTTGCCGCAACATACCCAGCCACGTAGGGGTAGCCCTTGAGCCCGGCGGTTGACGCCACAACGACAAGACGCCCGCGGCCCGCAGTTTTCATGCCCGCGACCGCCGCTTGCCAGACATTGAAGACACCTGTCACATTGACCGCCATCAAGTCCGAAAGATCCTGCGCTGTCGTCCTCTCGAAGGGGGCCGAATGCGCTGCACCCGCATTGGCAACGACCCCGGTGACCGGGCCGCGCTGTTCCACGGCCGCGTCAAAGGCCGCCCCGACCGCTTTGGCGTCGGTTACGTCGCACACGAGATACGGCAGCCCCTGCGCCGCCAGCGGCGCTTCGCGCCGCCCCATGATGGTAACCTGCGCGCCGGTCGCGGCCACTTTGCCGGCGATCCGAGCGCCAACGCCTGAGCCGCCCCCGGTGATTACCACATGCGTCATCACACTGTCCCCGGTTGTTCGGCAGCACGGTCGGCGAGCCGCCACAATTGGTCGCGCCCTGCCTCGTAAGGTTTTGGCCACGCGGCTTGACGGTCGCCAATGGCCGCAGCCTGATGCAGGGTCCAGTACGGGTCCGCAAGGTGTGCACGCGCCACACAGACCAAGTCGGCGCGTCCCGCCATCAAGATGGAATTGACGTGATCGGCCTCATAGATATTGCCCACTGCCATGGTTCTGATACCGCTTTCGTTGCGGATACGATCGGAAAACGGTGTCTGGAACATCCGCCCATAGACCGGTTGCGCCTCGCCTGATGTCTGGCCCGCCGACACGTCGATAATATCGGCACCGGCCGCGTCGAACATCCGTGCAATCTGCACGGCATCATCGGGCGTAATGCCCAGGTCTCCGACCCAGTCATGCGCGGATATGCGCACCGACATGGGCTTGGCCTCGGGCCAGGCCGCCCGCATGGCTGAAAACACTTCGAGAGGATAGCGCATCCGATTGGCCAGGCTGCCTCCATATGCGTCGTCGCGCAGGTTCGATACCGGCGATATGAACGACGATATCAGATACCCGTGCGCGGCATGCAATTCGATCATGTCGAACCCTGCGCGATGCGCCATTTCTGCGGCGGCCACGAACTGATCCTTGACCTCGTCCATCTGGGTGCGGGTCATGGCCCTGGGCATGTCGTTGTTCACGGACCAAGGCACCGCCGAGGCCGATATCAATGGCCAGTTACCATCCGGCAGCGGCGCGTCCATAATCTCCCAGCCGACCTGGGTCGACCCTTTGCGCCCGGCGTGGCCAATCTGGCAGCAGATTTTTGCGTCGGTTTCGGCATGTACAAAATCCGTCAGCCGTCGCCACGCGGTCTGATGTTCTGGCGCATAAAGACCGGGACAGCCGGGCGTAATCCTGCCGTCAGCAGAAACACATGTCATTTCGGTATAAACCAGCCCCGCACCGCCCTTGGCACGTTCGGCATAGTGAACAAAATGCCAATCCGTAGGTGTACCATCAACGGCTTTGTATTGCGCCATCGGGGATACCACGACGCGATTTTTCAGGGCCATCTCGCGCAGCCTGAACGGCGCGAACATCGGTGCACGGGCGTCGTGCACGTCAGTTACGCCAGCCTGCCCCATGAACCATGCCTCGGCACCGGCCAGCCAGTCAGGGTCACGTGCACGCAGGTTTTCATGGCTTATCCGCTGGGACCGGGTCAGCATCGAATAATTCAACTGAACCGGATCAAGATCCAGATAGCGTTCGACATTCTCGAACCATTCCACCGAATTTCGCGCCGCAGATTGCAGGCGCAACACCTCGAGCCGTCGGGCATCTTCGTATTTCGCGAAGGCGGTTTCCAGATCGGCATCCTGGGTCACATGGTTGGCCAAGCTGATTGCGGATTCCAGTGCCAGCTTGGTCCCCGACCCTATCGAAAAATGTGCCGTGGCCGATGCGTCACCCAGCAGAACGACATTACGGTGGCTCCAGTTTTCGCACAGAACGCGGGGGAACCTGATCCAGGCCGAACCACGGATATGGCTGGCATTGGTCATCAGCTTGTGGCCGTCCAAATGATCGCTGAATATTTCTTCGCAGATCGCAAGGGAGTCTTGCTGGCTCATCGAGCCGAACCCGAAGGCATCAAAGGTCTTTTGCGAACATTCCACGATGAACGTGGCGGTGTCGTCGTCAAACTGATAGGCGTGCACCCAGATCCAACCGTGTTCGGTCTTTTCAAAGATAAAGGTGAACGCGTCATCGAATTTCTGGTGCGTCCCCATCCAGACAAACGGGCATTTTCGAACATCTATGTCCGGCTTGAAGGTCTGTTCGAATTCGATCCGGGTCTTGGAGTTCAACCCGTCACAGGCAACGACAAGATCATAATCGGCCATGTAGTCCGAGGCCGGCCTTGCTTCGGTTTCGAATTGCAAGTCGACGCCCAAACCGCGCGCCCGGTCCTGCAAGATCAACAGCAGTGTCTTGCGACCTATTCCGCAAAATCCATGCCCCGAAGACCGAATGACCTGCCCGTGGTGGTGCAGCGCGATGTCGTCCCAATAGGCAAATTGGCTGCGGATCTCATTGGCGCTCTCGGGATCGTTCTGCGCCAGATTGTCCAATGTCTCGTCAGACAGAACCACACCCCAACCGAAGGTGTCGTCGGGCTTGTTACGCTCAATAACGGTGACTTGCGCTTCTGGCTGGCGCAGCTTCAGGGAGATCGCAAAATATAGCCCCGCTGGCCCTCCGCCCAAGCATATCGCGCGCATCACTTCCCTCCCCTGATACCGGAACGCTAAGCTGAGTCTCGATTTACTTCAAGTGAAAATATTTTACACATAAAATATATGTGGCTCCCGCCTGCACCCGTGCCTGCAAAACCGCCATCGGCGGACGCCCCCGTAACTGACTGAAATGAAACACACACAATGGTTATCTCTCTCAAGCGACGGTAAGTTGACTTGGCCGGTCGGTCACACAGATCATTCTGTATGATGGGAATGATTTCATCAGCGTAGCTTCCTACGCTGGTCATTTCCCAGGGAGATCAAATGTTTAAAACACTGGTTGTAAGCAGTCTTTTCGGACTTGCGACGCTCACGGCGGCCGTGGCCGAACCTGTTTCCGTCAAAGCGGTCATGGTACCGCAAGAAACCATTCGCATGGACTTTGGCGATGGAAGCAAACACTTTGTTCTCATGGTGCGCCGCGAAGGCAAATCCGAAGGAACAAGTGCGCTGGCCGGTGCGTCAGTGTCAGAGTTCGGCTGGCATGACATCAACCCACCCAAAGACGGCGACCCGCATGGATATCTGCAATTCACCGCCGAAAACGGCGATATCGCCAATATCAAGTTCACCGTGCGCGCCGTGTTCATCAAGGAAGAGGAAAAGCCCCGTCTGACCGATTATGGCTATTGGGAGCTGGTCAGCGGCACCGGCCAGTTTGAAAACATGACCGGTATCGGTACGTTGACGATCAAACCGGCATCCGAAACGGATCGCCTGTTCACGCTGGACGGGGAACTGGGCGCACGCCGCTAAGACCGCCCAGAGCCGCGGCCCCGGCCTCGGGGCTGCCTCTGGCCGGGCGTGACGCGTTGTATGGTAACCACTCCGTTGGGACCACCTGCCTGATTTCCTGATGATTTGCTAAGAGACGGGCTTAACGACGTCGTTAGCGACGTGTCTTAGGTGGGGGTCGGCGATGCGGGGTGAGATACTGGGGTTTGAACGTCGTCGGCGCTG
>NZ_JBSXOD010000034.1:0-4757 GCF_056859255.1 Sulfitobacter sp. L-8 | reverse complement strand
GTCTCGAATACTTGGTGGCTTGGACCACCCGGTCACATCCTTTGGATCTCTTTTGCCTGACGAATGGGGTGATATCCCGCCCGATATCCGAGACAGAATCCCGGGCAATCCTCGGAACGTTCACATGCAACTTGTCTCAATGCTAAAACGCGGCATCGGCCTGTTGCGACCTGATATCGATCCTTGGTCCGCGTTGCGGGTCCTCGCTGATGCAGAGGTTCGGATAGACGGCAAAATGGTCGGATCAGTACAGCGGCGCGCCGAGCGCGATGGGTTGAATCCGATCGATATCGACAATTTTTGGATCGCGCGACAGCTGGCTGCGGTCCCTGCAGAGGCGGAAACACAGGAGCGCCAGATTTATCATTATCTTGTCCGGCTCTCAGGGCGGCAGTTGGTTCAACATGCAGGCTTGCTGCGCAAGGATCTGGCTCTGCCATCGACGCTCTTGCAGCAGCAATGCGAGGTCATTTTGCCGGATTGGTTGCAAGAGGTCGCCGATGCCAGCGACCGGCCAACCTGCAATGGTCTTGAGAGGGTGTGGCGCACAATCAGGCATCATAATCTGACTGCGCAGAGCCCTGACGAC
Source organism: Sulfitobacter sp. L-8 (assembly GCF_056859255.1). Lineage (NCBI taxonomy): Bacteria > Pseudomonadati > Pseudomonadota > Alphaproteobacteria > Rhodobacterales > Roseobacteraceae > Sulfitobacter > Sulfitobacter sp. L-8. Next base: position 4,168 of record NZ_JBSXOD010000034.1, on the reverse strand, counting down.
GTTATGGCACTGATCTACGCGGGCAAGCTGCAACACGATACAGCCAAGTGCGTGCAACAGATAAAATCAGAAAGTTGGCGTGTGTATATTCAACGCGTGAGGCAGGTATTGCTCTCCTATGTTGATGACCCCACCATTTATGAAGGCAGGCTTAAGCATGGATGATTTTCAACCGGCGAATGAGGATATTGGCGTAAACGCAACCGCCTGCAAAAATTGTTCCTAACCGCTTGGCAGCTATTGAAAACTGAAACAGTTCCACTTGTGGTTGTTGCAGATCAAACGGAGATGTGTACTATAAGAACAAAAGTTTACCCTATTATCCACAAAAAGAAGCCGGGGCCGGCCCCTTACTCGTATGGCGGCTCAGCGGACTTTATTACCGTTCGCTGCAAGCGCAAAAACAGGACAAGACCAGATTGGCATCAACAGAACGGGCGGGAAGCCGACCTTCGCCGCGCCTGTCACGAATGGCTGCAGTACGCTAAGAAATCTGCAATTTATTTGGTACATACTGAAAATATTCTGTGTGAGGGCTGCGTTTGAGAGCTTACGTTACTTGCCTACCGCCTTGGGGTGGTGGTGCGGTTAAGTCATTTGGCTATTCTATAACATCCGCATCCTCTTCAGCGGGCTTCTTGGATCGTTTAGCTTTCGCTTTTGCGCCAGACTTTGGCTTCTCGATCCAGACGAACGCCCATTTGTAGCCGAGAGCATGCAATTCGCGCGCAGCCTGGCGGAACGACACCAAGCTGAAGAAGGGAAGTTTCGGCTTATCCGATGCAACAATGACGCTGTAGACGACGGTGAAATCGCCACGAGTAAAGTCACTCCCCGAATTCGGGATGATGTCCTCGTAGCCGATCTGTCCGGTTTTAGCCTGGACCGCGATCACTGCGTTCCGAACGCTGTCGCGCGACGGCGGGTCGGTCGCGAGGACGCGTGCGGAGACGGTCCCCTGGCTAAAAAGGTGACTAAGTCGAGACGAAGACGTCTTGTCCTTAACGTGGATCAGTTGACGCTCACGGCCGAGAAAGTCGCATGCTTCGATCCTGCTCGCAGTACCTGTCGGCTTGATGAGCTGACGGTCTAAGCAGATCATGTCCGCATCCAGATCGGCGACGCGCTTGTTGTAGGTCTCTTCTGTCTCGTCAGCTTCAGCGGCAGGCATGTCGACTCTGCTTGTCGCGTCGAAAAACTCTTGTACCTCTTTGGCGAGGTTCTGGTCGATCTGGTACCAGCGGCCTCCAGAGAAGACGTAGGTCGAGCCATCGAGTTCAGTTTCGAACACTATGCATTCCCGCAACTTCCACTTCCCGCCACAGTCGTGGCCATCATCATCGACCTCGTGGACGGTGTGATTGCGGAGGTCCTCATCCGAGTAGCCGGTTTTCTCGCGCTCCTTCAGTGCGTCGAGGTAACCGGACAAGTCGAGGTCGGCATAGAGCTGCCAGCTGCGAAAACCCTTGTAGCGGATGAGGCTTGATTTCTCAGGGTCGTAAATGACCGGAAACGCAAGGTGAATACCGTCGGTCTCACCTTCGTCAACCGCCTTCGCCAAAACTTCGACCAGCTTGGCGTCCAACTTGTCGATCAATTCTTGCTCACGGATGTGGCGAATCTGATCGATCCAGCCGAAGTCGGTCTTGTAGTCAGTCTTCTGATAGATCGCATACCCGTCGGCACATGCCTGGGAGAGTTCCGCAATTTCAAGCTTTCGGTTGAGCGTCAGACCATCAGTCCCGGCTACATAGGAGCCGAACCCTTCATTTTTGGGCGTCCCTGCCAGTCCACGGACGAGGTCGCGCTCGATGTCGATGGCGAAGGCAGTCTGATCGGAGCCTCGGCTGGTCTGCGTGCGGCGGGACAGGGTATTCTCATCCGGTGTCCGAACGTCCGCGCTTTTTAACTGCTTCGGATCAACGGCGTTGAGGACGACCCGCAGCCCAAAATCCTGCTCGAACGCTGCAGGATCAAGCTTGACATGACCCATGCCAAAAGACACCGCGAACCAGCGCCCTTACGCCTGGACGAACACGAGCCCGAAAGCTGTGTGGTTGAAGACCTTCTTCTTCTCGTCTTCTGACAGTTGGAGAAAGCCCGCCCATTTCGGCGCGCCGCCGCCCAGCGTTGCCAATGAAATGAATGCGCCTTCCAGCTTGTCCCATGGTGTTAGGTCTACACCGTCGCGCACTGCGTCAGCGGGGGCGAGGCCATCTCGCAAGAGGCGAATGGAAAGCTTCTGGGTATTGCTCATTCAGCGGCTTCCATTTCTGACGCATGAGGAGGTGGCGTGTGCTTGATGGCGATCGTGACGGTCTTCCCGGTTTCCAGTACTTGCCGGACAATCTCGCTGAGCACGGCGGATTGCTCTATCGACGTGCCTACCCACGATCCGGCCACGAGTCCGACAAACTCCAAATTGTTGACTCGACGACCGACGTTCTTAAAGCTTAGAACCTTGCCGCCGCGCGGCCCCGTGAATAGACCAGCCGCATCCGCTCGCTTCCATAAATCGAGAGGCAGATAGATACCCTTGAAGAGCCCTTTGTCGTCGGGGTTGAAGACAACGCGCGGACAGAACTTCAGGAAAAACGGGTTGTCCGAGAAACGGAACCCATCAGGGTGCTCACCGCTTGGGAGCTTCCTGAGCTCCTCCAGTAGGGTCTCCATCCGCTCAACTTCGTCGCAGAACTGATCCTTCAACTGCCAACGAAATTCCACCTCGTTTTCGCGCTTTTCCATCGCTTTATATTGGACCATCACGAAGCTGCGGTAAGCTTCGTTGAAGTAGATGAGGTCGGCGCCGGTTTGTTGTTCGAGGGGCAGACGGTTGGCCATGATCACCGTCAATCGCTTCGACGAATCCTCTTCGCTCGCGAACACCTTTGAGCCGTAGTGGGTGGTTTCGCCCATAGCTTCAAAGCCCGGCACGGTCGAGAAGTCGGACAAAAGCATAGCATCTTCCCGAACCTGTGCGCCCGGCAGTCCATCAAGGAAGGATTGCTGTGAAACGTCCGTCGGGGTCCACGCCAAAACGTCGTCTCGCGACATGCCCGCAATCTCGAGTGCGAGGCCGAGTGTTTCCTTCTGGTAGGCGAGGTTTTCGCGGGCACGGGGCTCGAGCCGTCGCAGCGCTTGGGCGCGACGCTCAGAATAGCGCGCAAGGCGTGGGCTGACGGTCTCATCGATTTGCGTGATACGATCAACAAATGCGCCAAGCGACTTCGGCGGGAGCAAGCCGCCTGTTTCCAGGCGCTGCTTGACGTGCCGGGCAACACGTAGCTCGATACCGGCAAGGATCTCATCGAAGCTCACGGGCCGCTTCAACGGTTGGAGTTCTTCGAGATTCAGCCGGACGAGGCCTGTGCCCGCTGACTGACCTTTTCGTCCGTCGGCGATGTGACTAATGAAGCCATCCTCGAAGGAAGCGAAGACGGCAAGCGGCGCGCGACGGCTGTGGTCGAAGCGCGGAACAGGTTCCGAGACAAAAGGTTTCGGCGAATAAAACGAACCGCCGTGTTCGGCTTCGTCGAGAAGCAACTCTCTCCTTTGCTTCGGTACACGCAAGATGTAGCCACCAGCTGCCACCACAATTTTATCTCCTTCTTCTTGGAGCAGGCGCCAGAGCAAAAAATCCAAAGCGTAAGACTTATGGTTGGCCGAAAAACCCGAAGTAGTATTTCATTAAGCTTTACGCGTTTTGATGGTGTCCGCAACCAACTTTGGCATTCGCCCCACTCGAAATAAATTAAAAGTATCCAGGGTCTGCTTTTCGGATACCGCGTTGCAGAGACACCGGCTATAGCCAATGTCCGCAATTGGCCGAGGCTGTGTGGAAACGCATTTGATTGCGTGTTTTGGACCTCTGTTTTTCCGCCCATGGCGTTTTTCTATTCCAGGAGCGCCATTTGTCGCATATGGGGTCCTATTTCATCGGGTCGGGGCTTTGATCGCGGGATCTGCCGGACAATTAGCGGTGTTTGCCTCAATTACACCCTCAACGCGGCCATCGAAGGCGCAATCCCGATGATCCTGAGGACCCGCTTGAAGTTATAGGCCAAGACATGGAGGCTCATCTCTGCGGCGACCTTTTCGCGTGTTCGGGTCACGAAATCTTGATGGGGTGCCGGCCCGCTCGCTCTTGATCACGCCGAAGATGGTGCGA
>NZ_JBSXOD010000033.1:0-24075 GCF_056859255.1 Sulfitobacter sp. L-8 | reverse complement strand
GGTGCTTGCGGGCCGCACAAACCGCTATAGGTGCCGATGCCGGACTTGAGCTTGCGCCAGGTTCAAAACTCAAACCCACGATCGAAGGTGATGGATTTACAAACTCGCTGGGGCCGGGGCACCCTGACATCCATCAGTAGTGAATGAAGTGCGTTGAACTTCGGTCTTTATTGCGGCACAGGATAACAAATCAAGTCGCCCGCTCCACCAGACAGGCGACGTTCATGACGCCCTAAGAGCATTCGGCGCTCTAGACATAGGTTCAGATTGTCGCTTGGCTGACCCGGATTGACTAACCAAGGTTTCTAATCCGTCTTGCGATTTACCCTATGGCCTAAAAGAGCACTTGGCGCCGCAAAAAAGCGTGACAGGGCCAGTTAGGGTGATCCATAGGCCGCCATTGTTACGCCCGATTGTACGGTCGAAAAGGGAGCAGTTTATACTCCCCTAGTATGTCGCCACTGGCAGGCGCAGTGCAAAGGGTGCTTCTGCATGACGTGCGACGTCCTACAATTTCAGGCTATCTTCAATAGCTCGCCTGCGTCTTCAAAAAAGTGCTTTTGGCAGCCATGTCGCCAGATCCGGCAGTAGCCATATCAACGTGATGCCCACAATCTGCAGACAGATGAACGGTAGCACGCCTGCATATATCTGGCCGGTCGAGATTTCATCCGGGGCCACGCCGCGCAGATAGAACAGCGAAAAGCCGAAGGGGGGCGTCAGGAACGAGGTCTGCAGGTTGATCGCAATTAATACGCCCAGCCAGATCGGATCATGACCCAGTAAGATCAGCGACGGCGTGATCAGCGGCAGCACAATCACCGAGATTTCGACGAAATCCAGAAAGAAGCCCATGATGAAAATCACTATCATGCAAAAGACCAGCGCGCCGTTGGCCCCGCCCGGCATTTCGGCCAGAATGCCCGCCACGCGTTCCTCGCCGCCCAGTCCGATAAAGACAAGGCTGAAGAACCCGGCGGCAATGATCGTTGCAAAGATCATCGAGGTCATGGTCATGGTCGATTTCACCGCCTCTTGCACCACCTGCTTTTGCAGTGCGGCGCGCAAGGCCAGCAGTACCGACAGCCCGCCAACCACCGCAAGCCCGGCATAGAAAATGCCAAGCACATATGCGCCCGAGCTCAGGTCGCTACGCTGAAACCGCACCGGAAAGGCACCCGCCAGAATACCCAGCGCGATCAGGGCAACCGTGCCCAGCAGGATGATGCGTGGGGCGATGCCAATGCGATAGCCGGTCATCAACAGCGCACCGACAGCGCCGACTGATGCGGCCTCGGTCGGGGTGGCGATGCCGCCCAGAATGGTGCCCAGCACGGCGAAGATCAGCAGGACAGGCGGGATCACCGCGCCGACGACCTCGCGCCAGTCGGGTTTGGCGATGTCAAGGGGCGCAGGGGGCATGTCCTGCGGGCGCAGCCATCCGCGCGCCACGATATAGATCAGGTAAAGGCAGACCAGCACCAAGCCGGGGATTACAGCAGCGGCGAAAAACTGGCCGACCGACAGCGCCTCGACCGAAAACTTGCCCTGTTCGTACTGCGCCTGCTGGAACGAGGTGGACATTACGTCCGCCAGAATGATCAGCAGGGTCGAGGGCGGAATAATCTGCCCCAGCGTGCCAGCCGTGCACACGATGCCCGATGCGACCCGCGCGTCATATCCGGCGCGCAGCATGGTGGGCAGGGCAATCATCCCCATCGCCACCACGGTCGCCCCGACAATGCCGGTTGACGCTGCCAGCAACGTGCCGACCAGCACGACCGAAATGCCCAAGCCTCCGCGCAACTGCCCGAACAGCCGGCCCATCGTGTCCAAAAGCCCTTCCGCAATGCGGCTTTTTTCCAGCAAAGCGCCCATCAGTACGAACAGCGGAATGGCGATCAAGACGGGGTTGGTCAGAACGCCAAACACCCGTTGGCCCAACGCGCCCAGCAGGGTGATGTCCATTTGCCCCAGCATCCAGCCCAGATAGGCAAAGATCACGGCAACCCCCGCGATGCTGAACGACACAGGGAACCCAAGAAGGATCGCACCCATGAGGGCTGCGAACATGATAAGGTCGAGATATTCGATCATCAGGTCTCTTTCACGGCCAAAAGGCGGATCAACAGGGCTAGGGATTGCAGCATCACGAGGACACAAAAGGCGGGCATCAGGGATTTCAGCAGGAACACCGCCTCGATCCCGCCCACGGAAATTGGGCCTTCAAGGATCGCCCATGAATTGCGCACCGACGGCCACGACCAGTAAATCAGTGCAATCATCGACGGCATCAGCAGGAACAGATGGCCGAAAATGTCGATCCGGCGGCGTGTCTTTGGCGTTGCCTTGGCATAGAACACGTCCACCCGCACATGCTTGTCGACCAGCAGCGTATAGCCCGCCGCCAGCATGAACAGCGCGGCGTGCATATAAAGAACACTTTCCTGCAACGCGATGGAATTCACGCCGAACGCATAGCGCCCGACAACGATGGTGAACTGCACCAGCATCATGGCCAGCGCCAGCCAGCGCACCACATGGGCGACACCGATGTTTACCTTGTCCAAGGCGTTTGCCAGTTGCTCCATCACCTGCCCCCGATGCGAAAGGTCACGAAGGGCGCAGCCATCGCTGCGCCCTTGTTCGATAGGTCTTAGTACCCCATGACCAGATTACGTGCGTTCATCTGACCGTTGTCAGCATAGACCATGTATTTACCGACCGATGCACGATAGGCCACGAAGCTTTCGGTGATCCGTTTGACCAGCTCGTCATCGTCATTGCGCAGATCGTCGATGACCTCGGCGGCGGCTTTGCCCATGCCGGTGATGACGTCTTCGGGGAACATTTTCACCTGAACGCCGTGCTCGGCCACCATCGCTTGCAACGACAGGGCGTGCTTGGTGGTGTATTCGGTCCAGACCTGATTATACAGGCTGTCACAGGCCGCTTGCACAACCTGTTTCAGGTCGTCGGGCAGGTCGTTGAACACGTCTGCGTTGACGCCGCATTCCTCGGCCGACGATGGCTCGCCCACGCCGGGCCAGTAATAGTTCTTGGCGACCTGGTAATAGCCAAGCGCGCTGTCGGTCCAGGGGCCGATAAATTCGCCCGCGTCCAAAGCGCCGGTTTGCAGGGCCTGGAACATGTCCGGGCCGCTCATCGCCTCGGCCGCCATGCCCATTTTGGCCGCCATTTCGGACGCCAGACCCGTGGTGCGGAACTTCATGCCTTTCAGGTCTTCGGCCGAGTTCACTTCGTTGCGGAACCAACCGCCCCATTGCGGGCCAGAGTTGCCGCACAGGAAAGGCTTGATGCCAAACCGGCCATACATTTCGTCGTAAAGTGCCTGACCGCCGCCATGCACCATCCAGCCGACTTGCTCGTCCGCGCGCAGACCAAAAGGTTGCGAGCCGAACAACAGGATACCCTTGGATTTCGACCCCCAATAGGCGGGAACAGCGTGATACAGCTCGGCGGTGCCTTCGCTGACCGCGTCAAAGACGCCGCGACCGGGCACAAGCTCTCCGGCAGGGAAAAGTTTGACCTCGATCCGGCCCCCCGACAGGGTCGTGATCCGGTCGGCCAGTTGTTGTGCGGCCACGCCCGGCCCAGGCAGGTTCTTGGGCCACGCGGTGACCATCTTCCACTGGCGCTTGTCCTGCGCGATGGCTGGGGTTGCCAGTGCCGTTGCTGCGGTGCCGATAGCACCCGTGGTCAGAAATGTCCGTCTTTGCATGCGCCTCTCCTCCAATCAGGCAGTTGCGACCTTGGCGTTGGCTGAAGCCATCCCTTGGTCAAATCCGTGCATAAAGCTATTATGTAAATACATAATAGAGTCAATCATTACGGCGAGAAAACCCGGTCAAGCCAGCAATCCTCGCGCAATGATTGTGCGCTGGATCTCGGATGACCCTTCATAGATGCGGAAAATCCGCAGATCGCGCAGGTAGCGTTCCAGCGGGAAATCGCGGGTATAGCCATAGCCGCCGTGAATTTGCAGCGCCCGGTCGGCAATCCGCCACGCGGCTTCGCTGGCATACAGCTTGGCAAAGGCGGATTCGCTGGAATAGCGCACGCCGGTCCCGCGCAGGGTCGCCGCCTGCATCGCCAGCGCGCGGGCGGCGGCCAGTTCGGTGGCACTGTCGGCCAGCATCCATTGCAGCCCTTGGAAGTCCGCAATCGCATGGCCGCTGACCTGCCGTTCCTTGGCATAGGAAATCGCGGCCTTCAGCGCGGCGTCGGCAATGCCGGTGGCCTGTGCAGCGACTTCGATCCGGCCATTGTCCAGAACCTTCATTGCAGTACGGAACCCCGTGCCTTCGTCGCCCAGACGGTTTTCGTCCGGCACCCAGCAATCAAAGCTGATGCCAAACACATGCCCGCCCTTCAGGCCCATCGTTTTTTCATTGGGCGCGACGGACACGCCGTCGATTTTCTTCGGTTCAACAATAAAAGCGCTGACACCGCGTGCACCGGCGGCGGGGTCGGTCTTGGCGTAGACCACCATGAAATCCGCCGCGCCCGCGTTCGAGATAAAGCACTTGGACCCTTTGATCCGATATCCATCGCCTTCGCGCTTGGCCGTCGTGCGCATGTCGGCGGGGTTCGATCCGGCCTGCGGTTCGGTCAGGGCAAACGCGCCCAACGACGTGCCCGCCGCGGCATCGGGCAGAATGCGGGCCTGCAAATCGGCATCCGCCCCCAGAAGCAGCGAATCCGTGGCCAGAAAATGCGCCGTCAGCATGGATGCGGTGGACCCACAGGCGCCCGCGATCGCCTCGACCGCCGCATACAGCGCGGGGCCGGACAGGCCGATCCCGCCGTGGTCTTCCGGCAGGTTCAGACCCAACAGGCCCATGTCCGCCATCGCGTCCAGATGGAGGGTGGAGAACAGCGCCTCTTCGTCGATCTGCGCCGCTTTCGGGGCCAAAACCTCGGTCGAGAACCGTTCGATCTGCGCGACCAGCGCGCGTTCGTCGTCGCTCATGGGATAGGTGGTCATGCGCGTGGCTCCTTGTTCAACAAATTCAGAATATCGCCTGCATCAGCATTCAGGGCCGGGGCCGGCTTGCGCCCGCCGCGCCCTGCGCCGTTAAAATGCACCGGCTGTTCAGGGACGTTCAGAACGCCCAAGTCGGGATGCGTGACCGTGGACGCCAACCCGCGCTCCACTGCTTGAGGCGACGCCCAAGCCTGTGCCACAGATTGAATGGAGGATGCCGGAATACCTGCCGCTGACAGGTGGTGCACCACCTGATCCACCGGCAAGGAACCCGCCCACTGGTCGATATACTCGGCGAGCGCAGGTTCGTTCTCGCGGCGCAAAGGATCGCTGGTAAACCGCGCGTCCTGTACCAGTTCGGGCTGGCCGATCACGTCGCAGAAGGTGGCAAACAGCCGGTCGTTCAGAACCGCCAACGCGAAATGCCCGTCCGCCGCCGGATAGGTGCCAAAGGGCGCGGACAGCGGGTGGCGGTTGCCGGTGCGCACCGGGGTCTCGCCGCCCATCAGGGTGCGGCAGGCCAGAATGGGCATCATCGACACCAACCCGTCAAACAGCGCCACATCCACATGACGCCCCAGCCCGGTGCGGCTGCAGTCAAACAGGGCAACCATTGTGCCCCAAGCGGCGAACAGGCCACCGGCCACGTCGCCCAAAGCCTCGCCCACCATCGTCGGTGCACCGTCGGGTTCGCCGGTGGCGTCCATCAACCCGCTCATCGCCTGCACGATGATGTCATAGGCGGGTTTTTTGGTGTTTGGCCCGGTCTGCCCGAAGCCGGACACGGACACGTAAACCAGATGGGGAAAATCCTTGGCCAGCGCGTCATAGCTCAGCCCCAGCTTCTCCATCACGCCGGGGCGGAAGTTCTCGATCAGCACGTCGCAATCTGCCAGCAACGCCTTGACCGTCGCAATCGCGTCGGGCGATTTCAGGTCCAGCGCAATTGACCGCTTGCCCCGGTTGATTGCCTGAAACAATAGGCTTTCCCCGTCCTTGAACGGGCCGATATGGCGGTAATCGTCGCCGTGGGCGGCTTCGACCTTGATCACATCCGCGCCCAGATCGGCCATCATTGCGGTGCAGTATGGACCCGCCAGAACGCGGGTGAAATCAAGCACGCGCACCCCGCTGAGGGGTTGGGGCGTTTGGCTGTTGGGGGGCTGAGTGGGCATATGATCCTCCGGGTTTGATCGGTTGAGCATAGGCGCGGTCATGATATAAGCAGAAATACAGATTATTGATAGAGCGATAAATGCAAGCTATACCCGTGAGCCTTCGCCAGATCGACTATGTCATTACCGCCGCGGACACCGGCAGCACCGCCGCCGCCGCGCGGGTGTTGAACGTGTCGCAACCGTCAGTGTCGCTGGCGATTGCCAAGGTCGAGGAACACTTTGGCCGCCCGCTGTTTGCCCGCAGCGCAGGCCAAGGCATTGCCCCCACCGCGTTCGGGCTGCGCAAACTGGGCGCCTTGCGCAGCCTGCGCGCACAGGCGCAATCGGTGCTGGATCACAAAGACAGCGGGGCCGAGGTGCTGAACCTTGGCGTCTTTTCCACCCTTGGCCCACGCTATGCGCCCGCCTTGGTGGGCAGCTTTCAGAAAGTCGCGCCCGACGCCCGGATCGCACTGCACGAAGGCGATCTGGACCGCCTGACGCGCTGGCTGGAAAACGGGCGCATCGACCTCGCATTGATCTATGATTTCGGCCTGCCGTCGTCGCTTAAGATCACACCGCTGGCCGATGTGCGGCCCTATGGGCTGGTTGCGCGGGCGCACCCTTTGGCGGGGCGCGGGACGGTTGCGATGGCGGATTTGCTGACCGATCCGCTGATCCTGATGAACCTGCCGCACAGCCGAAATTACTTCCTGACGCTGGCGCAGATGAACGGCATCCGGCCGCGCATCGCACATGAAACAAGCTCGGTCGAGATGTTGCGGGCGATGGTTGCCAATCACATGGGTGTGGGGCTGGTTGCCACCGATATTGCGCAGGATACGGCCTGCGACGGTCAACCCGTCACGCGGCTGGAACTGTCAGACCCGCTTGTGCCGCATCGCATCGCGCTGGCCCGTGCGCCACATCCGCATACCGCGCCATTGGTGGCCGCGTTTCAGGATCATGTGGCAAGCGCCTTCAACCCCTGACACGCTATGTCTGGCCTTTTACGCCTTATGTCTATATCTTTTGAGAAAATCCGCCGGGATCACCCGGAACCGCACGGTCGAAAGGCACAGCATGTCCATAACCTATCGCGAGGTGAAAGCCGATATCCTGCGCCAGATCACACAAGGCGAACTTGCCCCCGGCAGCTCGATGCCGAACGAGGTTGATCTGGCCGCAAGCTATGGCTGCGCGCGGGCGACTGTCAATCGGGCAATGCGCGAATTGGCGGATGACGGCATCATCGAACGCCGCCGCAAAGCTGGCACGCGGGTCAGGCTGAACCCGATCCGGCAGGTGCGGCTGAACATTCCGATCGTCGGGCAAGAGATCGAGGAACTGGGCGCGGCCTATCGCTATGCGTTGGTGCACGGTCAGGCCGAACCCGCCCCGAACTGGCTGCGCGCGCGTATGGCGTTGAAGCGTGACGACCGGGTGTTGCATCTGACCTGCATGCACTATGCCGATGGCGCGCCGTATCAGCACGAGGATCGCTGGATCAATCTAGACGCTTTGCCCGAGGCTGAACAGCATGATTTCTCGGATATCGGTCCCAACGAATGGCTGGTGTCGACCGTGCCGTTTACCGAGGCGCAGATCAGCTTTCACGCCGTTCAAGCCGACGCCACTATCGCGGATTATCTCGACTGCACCGAAGGCGATGCCCTGTTCCAGGCCGAGCGCATGACGTGGCTTGAGGGGCAGACGATCACTTTTGTGCAATTGACCTATCGCCGCGGCCACCGTCTGACGATGCAATACTGACCGAGCGTGAAAAAGCCTGCGCGGAGTGCTCCGCACAGGCCATTGGTTACTTGCCCCAAGATGGGTAAACGCCCTGAATCAAAGGATTGCCGGCAGGTTCAAACCATTCTCGCGGGCGCAGTCTTTGGCGTCGTCATAGCCCGCATCGGCGTGGCGCATGACGCCCGTGGCCGGGTCGTTCCACAAGACACGCTCGATCCGGCGGTCTGCATCTTCAGTGCCGTCACAGCAGATCACCATGCCCGAGTGTTGACTGAAACCCATGCCGACGCCGCCACCATGGTGCAGTGAAACCCAGGTTGCGCCAGATGCGGTATTGAGCAGCGCGTTCAGTAGCGGCCAGTCCGACACCGCATCCGAGCCATCCAGCATCGCCTCGGTTTCGCGATTGGGCGATGCGACTGAGCCTGAGTCCAGATGGTCGCGTCCGATTACGATCGGGGCTTTCAATTCGCCATTGCGCACCATTTCGTTGAACGCCAGGCCCAGCTTGTGACGCACGCCCAGACCGACCCAGCAAATCCGCGCGGGCAGCCCCTGAAACGCGATCCGCTCGCGCGCCATATCCAGCCAGTTGTGCAGGTGGCTGTCCTCGGCCAGGATTTCCTTCACCTTGGCGTCGGTCTTGTAGATGTCTTCCGGGTCGCCCGACAGGGCCGCCCAACGGAACGGACCGATGCCACGGCAGAACAGCGGGCGGATATAGGCGGGCACGAAGCCGGGGAAGTCGAATGCATTGTCCAGCCCCTCTTCCAGCGCCATCTGGCGGATGTTGTTGCCGTAATCGACGGTCGGAATACCGGCGGCATGGAAATCAACCATCGCCTTGACCTGCACCATCATCGAGGCACGCGCGGCCTTTTCAACAGCTTTTGGGTCGCTTTCGCGCTTTTCGCGCCATTGGGCCATCGTCCAACCCTGCGGCAGATAGCCGTTTACGGGATCATGGGCACTGGTCTGGTCGGTGACGATATCAGGGCGGATGCCGCGCTTGATCAACTCGGGATACACATCGGCGGCGTTGCCCAGAAGCGCGACCGATTTGGCCTCACCGGCAGCGGTCCAGCGTTCGATCATCGCAAGCGCCTCGTCCAGACTGTCGGTCTTTTCGTCCACGTAGCGGGTGCGGAGGCGGAAGTCGATGCTGTCGGGGTTGCATTCGACCGCCAGACAGCAGGCCCCGGCCATCACAGCCGCCAGCGGTTGCGCCCCGCCCATGCCACCCAGACCGCCGGTCAGGATCCACTTGCCCTTCAGGTCGCCACCGTAATGCTGACGCCCCGCTTCGACAAAGGTCTCATAGGTGCCCTGCACGATACCTTGCGAGCCGATATAGATCCAGGAACCCGCTGTCATCTGGCCATACATCGCCAGACCCTTCTTATCCAGCTCGTTAAAATGATCCCACGTCGCCCAATGCGGCACGAGGTTTGAGTTGGCGATCAGAACGCGCGGCGCATCCTTGTGCGTCGGGAACACCCCGACAGGCTTGCCTGATTGCACCAGAAGGGTCTGGTCTTCTTCCAGGTCCCGCAAGGTGGCGACGATCTTGTCGAAATCGTCCCATGTGCGCGCGGCGCGCCCAATGCCGCCATACACAACCAGCTCATGCGGGTTTTCGGCCACGTCGGGGTGCAGGTTGTTCATCAACATCCGCAGGGGCGCTTCGGTGGTCCAGTGCTTGGCCGTCATTTCGGTGCCGGTTGCGGGATAGATGTCGCGGGTGTTCTTGCGCGGATCGCTCATGATGTTCCTTTCAGATCAGGTGCCAGATCGGCCAGAGTTGTCAGAATGGTTTTCAAATACCCGCGCAGCCGCGCGGATTTTTCGGTGTCATAGGTCCAGGGCGCAGCCTCGTCCTTCAGATAGGTGCTTTGTGCCAGCTCCATCTGAATTGCGTGCAGCCCGTCCGCCGGTCGTCCGTAATGGCGCGTTGTCCAGCCGCCCTTGAAGCGGCCGTTGGTGACGCTGGAATAGCCCTCTGCCATCTCGCACAGGTTCTGAACAGCGGCTTCGATCTCTGGGGCGCAAGTGGTGCCCAGATTGGTGCCAATGTTGAAATCGGGGAGCGTGCCGTCGAACAGAAACGGGATGTGCGACCGGATCGAGTGGCAATCATACAGGATCGCAACCCCGTGCAGGTCACGCACCCGCTCAAGCTCGGCCTCAAGGGCTTCGTGATAGGGCGCATGGAAGGCTTGGCGACGGGCCTCGACCTCATCCTTGGTGGGGGGTGTGTTCCAGATATCCTGCCCGTCGAAATCGGTCAGCGGCACCAGCCCGGTGGTGTTCTGACCGGGATAGAGCGATACGCCCGATGGGTCGCGGTTGGCGTCGATCACGTAACGATGGAAGGTTGCGCGGACCGTGGTCGCGCCGGGCAGCAGCCCGTCATAAAGCGTGTGGATGTGCCAATCCGTGTCGTCCAGCCCCTGCCCCCGCGCGTTCAGCCGCGCCTTGATGTCGGCGGGCACGTGTGTGCCAGTATGGGGCAGGCCCAGCACGATGGGGCTGTCGCCCCGGTGGATTTCAACGGGGGTCATGGGTGAAGCTCCGGCATGTGGGTGTTTGTGGCGGCCACAATCGCGTTGGATGCGATCAGCGCTGCCGCTTTTTCCAAGTCAGGCGCAAGGTAACGGTCGTCGCCCAGCGTTTCGACCTGTTCGCGCACGGCGGCGATCACGGATGCCAGCGGCGCACTTGTCTCCAGCGGGGCGCGGAATTCGACACCCTGCGCGGCGCACAGAAGCTCGACGCCAAGGATACGTTCCAGATTGGCGACCATGCGCGACAGGCGCACCGCGCCGTGGGCGGCCATGCTGACGTGATCTTCCTGATTGGCCGAGGTGGGCGTTGAATCCGTCACGCAGGGGTTGGCCAGATGCTTGTTTTCGCTCATCAACGCGGCGGTGGTCACTTCGGCAATCATATAGCCCGAGTTCAGCCCCGGATTGGGCGTCAGGAACGGCGGCAGATCGTGGCTGAGCACCGGATCCACGATCAGGGCAATCCGGCGCTGCGCAATCGCGCCGATCTCGGCAATTGCCAGCGCGATCATGTCAGCGGCAAAGCCCACGGGTTCGGCGTGGAAGTTCCCGCCCGAGACAATCAGCCCGGCTTCGCTCAGCACCAGCGGGTTATCGGTGGCGGCGTTCGCCTCGATCTCTAACGTGCGCGCCGCCATGCGCAGCATGTCCATCGCAGCCCCCGTCACCTGCGGCTGGCAGCGGATGCAATAGGGGTCTTGCACGCGCGTATCGCCTTCGCGGTGGCTTTCGCGAATGACCGAGCCATCCAGAAGCGCGCGCATGGTCGCGGCGGCTTCGATCTGGCCTGCATGGCCGCGTAAGCTGTGAATTTCGGGTTGCAACGGCGCGGTCGATCCCATGATCGCGTCCGTGGACATGGCCGATGTGACCAAAGCCGAGCACATCGCCCGCCACGCGCCAAAAAGGCCGATCAGGGCATAGGCGGTGGTGAATTGCGTGCCGTTGATCAGGGCCAGCCCCTCTTTCGCGCCCAGCACGATGGGGGTCAGGCCTGCGCGGCGCAACGCCTCGGCCCCCGGCAGAACCTTGCCTTCGAACGTCGCTTCGCCGTGGCCGATCATTGCCGCTGCCATATGCGCCAGCGGGGCCAGATCGCCGGACGCGCCGACCGATCCCTGCACCGGGATCACCGGCGTGACGCCCTGCGCCAGCATCCCTTCCAGCAGTTCGACCAGCTCCATCCGCACGCCGGACGCACCGCGCCCCAGCGACAGCAGTTTCAGCGCCATCATCAGGCGGGCGTGGGGTTCGGGGATCGCCTCGCCCACGCCGCAGCAATGGGACAGGATCAGGTTGCGTTGCAGGGTGGCAGTGTCGGACGGGTCAATCTTGACCGAGGCCAGTTTGCCAAAGCCGGTGTTCACGCCGTAAACCGCGTCCGTCCCATTTGCCGCGTCAGCAATCTGTGCCTGCGCCGCACGGATGCCGTCATGGCAAGCCGGATCAAGGCGCACGGCAAGCCCGTCGCGCCAGATCATTTCCAGATCGGCCAGAGTGCTGGCGCCGGGTGTCAGGGTCAGTGTGGTCATGCGATTTCTCCGGTGATACGAAACGCCAACGGATTGAAGCCGATGCGATAAGACAGTTCTGCCGGTTCGGCGATGTCCCAAACGGCTAGATCAGCCACCTGACCGGGCGCAATCGTGCCCAGATCCGTCAGCCCCAGCGCGGCGGCGGCGTGTTGCGTGACGCCGCGCAGCGCTTCTTCTGGTGTCATGCGAAACAGGGTGCAGCCCATGTTCATCGTCAGCAGGATCGAGTTCAGCGGAGAGGTGCCGGGATTCAAATCCGTCGCGAGCGCAATCGGCACCCCATGCTTGCGCAGAAGATCAAGCGGGGGCTGCTGGGTTTCACGCAGGGTGTAGAACGCACCGGGCAGGATCACGGCCACGGTGCCAGCGTCCGCCATCGCGCGCACGCCGGGTTCGTCCAGATACTCGATATGGTCCGCCGACAACGCGCCATAGCTTGCCGCCAATTTCGCGCCGCCCAGATTGGACAGTTGTTCGGCGTGCAGTTTCACCGGCAGGCCAAGGTAGCGGGCCACGTCAAACGCGCGGGCGATCTGGGCGGGCTGAAAGGCGATGCCTTCGCAGAACCCGTCCACCGCATCCACCAGCCCTTCGGCGTGGGCGGCGCGCAGGGCGGGGATGCAGACCTCGTCAATATAGTCATCGTCACGACCGGCATATTCGGCGGGCGTGGCGTGGGCGCCAAGGAAGGTGGTCTTGACGCGGATGGGGCGCTGGTCGGCAATCATCCGTGCGACACGCAGCATCCGAAGCTCGGTCTCCGTGTCCAGACCATAGCCCGATTTGATTTCGATGGTCGTCACGCCTTCGGCGATCAGCACGTCAACGCGGCGCAAGGCCTGCGCCAGCAACTCGTCCTCGCTGGCCGCGCGGGTGGCCGTGACGGTCGACACGATGCCACCCCCGGCGCGCGCGACTTCTTCATAGCTGGCCCCGTTCAGGCGCATTTCGAATTCGACCGCGCGGTCGCCGCCATGCACGATATGGGTGTGACAGTCGATCAGGCCGGGTGTCACCACGCGCCCGCCCAGCGACCGTTGATCCAGTCCGGCAAAATCTGCTGGCACGTCTGTCTGAGGCCCGACCCAAGCGATTTTGCCATCCTGAATGGCGATCGCTGCGTCGCGGATCATCCCATAGGGCGCATCGCCATGCGCCATGGTTGCTACGTGCAGATCGGTCAAAAGCTGGAGCATCGCCGTCATAAGATCGGTCCTTTTCGCGAAGTTTCGCCTTTTCTGGTATAATTTTATGTGCAATATGTCTATACATAAAATGAAATACACAGGATAAAAACCATGATCCACGCCCGTCAGGCCTTGCTCGCGTCCGGTTGGGCGCAGGATGTCCGCATCACCCTTAAAGATGGCCGCATTGATCAGATCGCGCCCAATACGGCTGCCCAGACGGGGGACATGCGCGTTGATACGCTGCTGCCCGCCTTGGGCAACCTGCACTCGCACACGTTCCAGCGCGCGATGGCGGGCATGACCGAGCTGCGCAAGGCCGGGCGCGACAGTTTCTGGACATGGCGCAAGCTGATGTATCGCTTCATGGACCGCCTGACCCCGGAGCAGATCGAGGCCATCGCCGCGCTTGTTTTCGTCGAAATGCAGGAGGCCGGGTATGCCAGCGTGGGCGAGTTTCACTATGTCCACCACCAGCGCGGCGGCGCGCCCTATGATGCGCTGGCCGAATTGTCGCTGCGGGTGATGGCGGCGGCGGGCGAGACCGGCATCGGGCTGACCCATCTGCCGGTGCTGTATACCTATGGCGGGGCGGGCAAGGTGGCGCTGGCCGAAGGGCAGATGCGCTTTGGCAATGATGTCGACCGCTTTGCCGATCTGGTGCAAGGGGCGCGTGCGGGGCTTTCCGCCCTGCCCGATGACGCCCGCGTGGGCATCGCGCCGCATTCGTTGCGCGCCACATCCCCCGACGATCTGGCCCGTGCGCTGGCGGATCATCAGGGCGGGCCGGTGCATATCCACATCTCGGAACAGCCCAAGGAAGTCGAGGACATCCAGAATTGGCTGGGCGCACGTCCTGTCGAGTGGCTTTTGGCCAATGCCCCCGTCGACGCGGGCTGGTGCCTGATCCACGCCACCCACATGACCGAGGGCGAGACCCGCGCGATGGCAGCCTCCGGCGCGGTCGCGGGCCTGTGCCCCATTACAGAAGCGAACCTTGGCGATGGCCCCTTCAACGGCCCCACCTTCCTTGAGGCTGGCGGCGCGTTCGGCGTCGGGTCGGACAGCAACGTCAATATCTCGCTGACTGAAGAACTGCGCACGCTGGAATATTCCCAACGTCTGCGCGACGTGGCACGCAACGTGATGGTAGTCCGCGAAGGCTCGGTCGGGGCAACGCTTTACACAGGTGCGGCCCGCGGCGGCGCGCAGGCTTTGGGCCGCGACGCGGGCGAGATTGCGCCGGGGCGTTTGGCAGATTTGGTCGCCATCGACAGCACTGACCCCACATTGTGCGCCCTGAAACCTGACCAGATCCTTGACGGTCTGTGTTTCGCGGCGAAAGACACCGTCATCACTGACCTGTGGTCTGCCGGGCGGCACAATGTGACTGGCGGGCGGCACATCGCGCGCGACGCGGTGGTCGCGCGGTATCGCAGTGCGGTCGCGGACCTGCTCGCCTCGCTTTAGTCTTTAGGGCGCAGGGTGATGGTCAGTGCGACCGCATCCTGCGCCAGATCGAAACGCAACGGCGCGTCGGTGCGGATCGCCGTGTCGCCCACGTCCAAAGCCTTGCCTTCCACCGACGCGGTGCCCGCGATCACATGCAGCACACAGGTCTGCCCGGCTTGCCCGACCTTATACGTGCCAGCATCGCGCAGGGTCTGCGCATCGCCTTCGCACCGCGCGGTGTCGAACATCAGGTTGAAATCACGGATCGGGCCTTGGGTCAGCGTGGCCGTGACGGGTGCCCCTCCGTCGAACCGCACGGGCTGCGCATAACCCGCCTGCAGATCGCCATCCGGCCCATGCAGCACCATGCCATCGCCCTGAATGACCGTCAGGATACGCGTCAGGCCCGGAAAGATGGAAAAAGCCCCGTCGCCATCCACATCCGCCATGCTCAGCCGCCACAAAGTGCCCGTTTTATCCTGTTCTTTGGCGATATTGCGTGTGATCCCGCCACCGTTTTTCCAAGGTGTTTCCACCAAGTCGCATTGCCGAAAAATCATGATCTCTCTACGCAAAACTCGCTTAAGCGCCTCATTTTTAATACTCTCACGCCGACAGAACCACTTCACGACGAGTCCCATTTTACTATTGAGGACGCTCTTGATCCTCACCAAGCGAATCCCAATCCGTCTGCAAGCTTCAGGGAAATATCGGTTGGATGCAAGAAAGACACAGCCATTGACTGGAGGCCAATACCATCGACGTTAAGCCGGCAAACGATTGGCGACGTCAGCCTTTGCGTTTCTGATCATCTAGGGTCAGGATGCATTGATTTCGGTCGCACTGCGTGATTCACGGCTCCGAAAAGGAGCGGCGACATGAGTGATATTTTCTGGCTGACCGACGAGCAGATGGCCAAGCTGGCACCTTTCTTCCCGAAGTCTCACGGCAAGCCAAGGGTCGATGACAGACGGGTCTTGAGCGGGATTATCTTCATCAACCGCAATGGCTTGCGCTGGCGCGACGCGCCCGAAGTCTACGGACCCCACAAGACGCTATACAGCCGCTGGAAGCGTTGGAGTGAAAAGGGCATCTTCGCCAAGATGATGGCTGGGCTGGCGGCGGGACACGGCGAGCAGATGACCGTGATGATCGACGCGACATACCTCAAGGCTCACCGAACGGCGACCAGCATGGCCGCCAAAAAGGGGGGCGTGGTCGCCTGATTGGTCGGACCAAAGGCGGCATGAACACCAAGCTGCACGCGATCTGTGACAGTCAGGGGCGACCGATCGACCTGTTCGTTACCGCCGGACAGGTAAGCGATTACATCGGCGCACGGGCCCTGCTGAGCGGCCTGCCAAACGTCAAATGGCTGCTCGGGGATCGCGGCTATGATGCTGACTGGTTCAGAGAAGCGTTGCAGGACAAGGGGATACGCGCCTGTATCCCTGGCCGGAAGAAACGCAAGACACCGGTCAAGTACGACAAGCGCCGATACAAGCGGCGCAACCGCATCGAGATCATGTTCGGCAGGCTCAAGGACTGGCAGCGGGTGGCGACACGCTATGACCGCTGCCCAAAAGTCTTCCTCTCTGCCATCGCTCTCGCTGCTCTCGTAATCTACTGGTTATGAATCCTGACCCTAGCGGATCTAGCGTTCAATGAGGCGCTTGATCGATCGCTTTGGATCCCGCCGTCGCGCCCCTCATTCGGCATGCCAAAGTCCGGTACCAAGGCGTTGGTATTCTCAGATTGGTCGATGGTGCCAGATGCGATCGCTGCTTTGCTTTCGCACGAGGCGAGCCGGCGCATGGGTATGTCGCCGGACCTTGTCAGCAGGACTAGTAGGCCAATTGGTGTCGATGAACTTATGCCGATGCTCTACCCGTCGCCCTCGTTGGCGGCACTTGTTGATCCTCTCGTGTTGGAGCGGCGGTTCGGCCGAGCTGAAAGCTTTGAGATTTTGCACGCTCAGGCCTGCATGGCTCTGCGTGAGCAGCTTGCGGTGGATGCAATCGCAGAACTCGCTCAATCGAACGACCGCGTCCTCGCGCTCGCACTTGACAGAACGCTCGGGCACGAAGTGGGATGGTCCAGAGTCGGAGTCGTTGACCATGATGGTCACGATGAACATGGAGCAATGGCTCGAACCATCGCCACACTTCGAGAGGCACTCCAAGCTGATGGGCGTCAGGGTGAAATCGACCCTGACACAGTTGTCGAAAAGCTAGCCAGCCTTGCGCTTGGCTCGCCTGCGATATGTGCACTTCGAGCTCTTTCGCGACTTTGCCCGGAGCTCGCCGTAGACGACCCGGAATTGATCAGCGCATCAATCGGGATCGCACTCGGTTTTCGGAGCCTATATAATCAGCCTGAAACCCGCGCATTGCTGGCCGAAACCTCGCCTCTAAATTATTGGCGCGACATCATTAAGCACGCCGCGCAAAGCGACCTTCCTGCGGTTCTGGACGAATATCTTCAACTCGTCCTGGAAACCGAACGCGCCGAAAAATTAGCTCCGAAGGATCGTGCGAAGGTCATCGCTTCAAGCGTTATTGCTGTGGTCGCCTTGCGCCCTGCACAGATCACATTGGACCACTGGTCGACAAAAGCGGGGCGTCTGTATGAACAGACCTTCGAAGTGCGTGCCCGTTTCGCCATGCGTTTTGCAACAAAAGCTGAGGAAGAAAAGGGGGTGCGCCGAACATCCGCAGTCCAGGCGGCTTTCAAGTCGCCGTTCAGGCCGTTTGTTCTCGCTTCCACATCAATTGGACAGGAAGGATTGGATTTTCATCCCTACTGCTCTCGGATTGTGCACTGGAATCTCCCTCGGAATCCTGTTGATATTGAGCAGCGTGAAGGTCGGGTCCACCGTTACAAGAACCATGCAGTTCGGCGCAATGTAGCCACTGCTTTTTCCGCAACTCCGCTTATAGCGCGGACCAGTCAATCACTATGGGTCTCCATGTTTGAGGCCGCACAAGATTGTGAGCTATCAAACGGTCGCCCGGGAGACATCATTCCGTACTGGGTCTACCCAGGTAACCACAAGATTGAGCGGATCGTCCTCATCCCGCCATTCAGCCGCGAGACGGAGCGCTACAAGGATCTTATCAAATCTTTGGCCACTTACCGGCTGGCCTTTGGCCAGCCGCGCCAAGATGAGTTGATCAGCCTCTTCTTGGGTATGGACGAATTTGTCCAAGAACTATCGGAGCTTCAGATATCGCTAAAGCCAGGCTGACGCGGCACGCCGAAAAGTGCGTTTGCACACCGGGAGGATAGGAAGGCAAACCTGTTCCCTCATGCAGGCGCTTCACACAGAGCGTTCAGCTCGCTGCACGCCACATCCGGTACCGCCCTTCCCCCGTAACTTCTCGGATTAAGCCTCGCTTTTCCATCCAGTTGAGGTTGCGCTGAACGGCGGCACGGCTTGCGCGGTCAGGGTCTCGGCCATCGGTGCGGAGACAAGTGGCCATTCGGTCAGTGCCGTGCACAAGGACGGGGGCGTGCGGCCCGAGAGCGCGCTAATCTCGTCTTCCGCCCGCGTCGCCCACGTTTCGATATCGTCGAGGTGCCGCATCGCTGTCAGGAATCCCGCCTCCATCCCGTCTAGCCACCGTATCAGACGGTCAGTGGGTGGGCCGCCGGCACGCAGCCCCCCTGCTCCGCCCATGGCCACAGGCGCGAATGCCGCTCCCCTGCACTCACTGGCCGCGATCCGCGCAGCAGTGACAGCTGCTTCCACTCGGTCACCGTGTTGTCCGAGGCCCGCCAGGCCCCAAAGATGAAAGCCCATGCAAGCACGCGTGATCGGGTGGAGCTCGGCCGCGGCTGCCATTACGTCCAGCCATCCGCCCGCGCGATCTTCGAAACGCTCGGCACTGCCTTCGATGTTCTTGGGATCACGGCGATCCAGAAAGGCTGCTAGGTCTATCTCTGGCCCGGGACCGCCTGTCAGGCGCCGAACAGCCCATCCAATCCGTGTCAAGGCATTTGGGTCATCCTGTGACCCCGATAGCCGCATCGACATCCAAAGCGCCAGACGATCAGAACTCACCCGATCCCCTGCGAACCAGCTAAGGTCCGCTGCCTCGATAAGAGCGAGGCGATGTCGCCAGCCTTCCGGGCCACGCAGCAGCCTGTCATCCAGAGCACCCAGGCGTCCAGCCACGCGTGCCAGCCGCGCAGCGTGAAGCCCCTCTGCCTTTGCCCAGTCATGGACGACAGCGGTGTCGGACGGTTCCGCACGCGGTCCGGGAGGCAAATCATCCGGTTCTTCTTCGAGTGGCCCAGGCAGGAACCAGAGATCGTCTTCGTGAGCCTCTTGATCCTCCTCATTGGTGATGAGGGGGTTGTCGTAATCATCATTCAAAGTAGAGGCTTGAGTCTTCATATGTGCAAAATAATGATCTTTTGCACATTACCAAAGCATTTTTGTGGCCGCTGCCTGCGCCCTTTATATAGTACGCGCACGCGACTGCCGGCGGAACCTCTCAGATCGCGCTCAGCGCAAGGAAACCAAGGCATTGTACGCCAGCACGACGAGAGAACACTCACTTGCATTCGTTTACAAACGGTCGTTTAGTAGCGATACATAAAACTGCAAAAAGACTGTTTTGATGCCATTGATAGGCTACGCGCGCGTTTCAACCGAGGATCAAACCCCCCTGCCCCAGTCGCAGGCCCTGAAATCCGCGGGCTGCGCCGAGATCCATGAAGAACAGGCCTCGGGCGGCAATCGTGCGCGGCCGGTGCTGGCGCGGGTGTTGGAGCGCATCGGCAAGAGCGACACGCTGGTGGTCGTGCGGATTGACCGCCTCGCGCGATCCCTGTCGCATCTGCTGGAGGTGATCGAGCGGCTGGAGGCCAAGGGCGCGTTCTTTCGTTCCATTCAGGACCCCATCGACACCGGATCCCCGCAGGGCAAGTTCACGTTGCAAGTGCTGGGGGCTGCGGCCGAGTTCGAACGCGCCCTGATCCGGGAACGCACCAAGGCCGGCCTCGCCAGCGCGCGCACAAAGGGCCGCGTGGGCGGGAACCCTGGGCTGCGTGCCAAAGACCCTGCCGCTCTTCGCAAAGTGCGGCTGGCGCGACAGGACGGCTACATGGAGCGTTTGAACGAGACGGCACAAGATTGGGTGCCCCATGTGCGCCGGTTGCGACCCGACTTGGCCTGGGAAGACGTGGTGCGCATCATCAACGGCCCATTGCCCGAGGCGCGTCGCTGGACCCAAAGCCGTCTCTTGCGCGCTGTGAAGGCCTACGTTCGCGACGGCTTCCTGCCTACCGAGGTGCTGGCCCGCGCCGGGCGCCGCGAAACGGACGACCGCCTGCCCGCCATCGTCGCCGCCATCAAGGGCGCGGACCCCGACATCACGCTTCAAGCGATCTGTGAACGGCTGGAATCTATGCGCGAACGCACGCCTCGTGGCAGAACAAGATGGCAGCCATCATCGGTCAAGATGCTGTTGGAGCGAGCCGAGAATCTGGGAATGATTTAAGAGACTCAGATTCGTTCTTTGGAAGCAAAACCGCCTATGTGAATCGGGTACATCTTGCGTTTAAGAGATGACAGCGACACAATCACTTGACGCGCTGGATCCGAGAAATAAGATAAGTCATTGTAAATAAATGATTTCATCGGGTACCAGCCCACCATTTGAAAAAATCCTTGCCTGTCAAACGCTTTCCTGACATTTTTGCGGAAGAACGCTAACCATCAGTTTCCGGCGGTTTTGCGTTCCTTCTCAAGATAGACCCGGAAGACGGGCGGCGGGACGGGCATGAACGAGCAGCGGATCAGAATGGATCAAAAGATCCAAACGATGGCGACACGTCTAAGCAAATCGCTTGATGTGAATATGCGCAAGTCGTTCCTACCTGATGAACGAAAGGCTCTCAGACGCTTCTCATCCACGGAGGTTGCTCAGATCCTCGGGGTAAGCCAGGATTTTCTGCGGAAGATGTTCTTCGAGGACAAACTCGATCTCGGTGACATCGAGACGGATGCCCGCGGCCGCAGGTTCTACACTGCAGAGCAGATCGACATAGCGCGCCACGAAATTGCCCGGTCAAGCACCAAGTTCCAGCATATCGTTCCTCGTCGTCGGGAAGGGGAGCATATACAGATCATTTCGATCGCCAACTTCAAAGGGGGCGCCGGAAAGACGACAACGGCGATCCATTTGGCCCAAAAGCTCGCCCTTGACGGTTATCGAGTTCTGGCAATCGATCTCGACCCGCAAGCCTCAATGACCACCATGTTCGGTTTCCGGCCGGAAATCGACTTCCCTGAAGCCGGAACGGTGTACGATGCCCTACGGTACGAGGACCCTATCCCCTTTAGAGACGTTGTGCGCAAAACGTATTTCCACAACCTCGATCTAGCCGCGGCCGGATTGCTGCTCTCTGAGTTCGAGACCGAAACCGCACACGCCCTTCGAAACAATATCAGGCCGCCGTTCTATCAGCGGCTTGCCCTTTGCATTAATGAAGTCGAGACAGACTACGACATTGTCGTCATCGACTGCCCACCGCAACTCGGGTTTACCACGCTATCAGCTTTGGTAGCATCGACATCCCTAGTCGTCACTGTCATTCCAAGCATGCTTGACGTCGCCTCGATGGCCCAATTTCTGCAGCTCACATCCAGCCTCATGGCAACAATTGCTGATGTGGGCGCATCGCCCGACTGGGACTTCATGAGATTTCTAATCACTCGTTTCGAGCCCAATGACGGCCCCCAAACCCAGATGGCGGCATTCCTGAGGACCATGTTCACGGATGACGTTCTTACACAGCCTTTCCTGAAATCCTCCGCAGTCTCTGACGCTGGGCTCACGCAACAGACACTGTTCGAGATCGCCAGAACGGATTTTCATCGCCAGACGTACGATCGGGCTATCGAGTCGATCAACGGAGTTGTGGCGGAGGTCGAAGGGCTCATCAAAACGGCATGGGGGCGCAAGTAATGGCCCGCAAAGTCACATTCGACATTCCCGAGGATGAGGAAAAGCAGGAGAACTCGTCGATTTCTCCGACTCGAACCCAGTCACGGGCCCCTGCCCTTTCGGGAATGGCCCGTTCTCTTCAAGATGCGGCACAATCTTCAATTCAAGAAATCAGTACCGACCTTATTGATGATTCCGAGTTCCAGGATCGTCTGGCCCTGGATGACGAAGATGACATCAGGGAACTGGCTGAAAGCATTGACAAGCAGGGACAGCTTATCCCGATACTTCTGAGCCCCGAAGGGGGGCGATACAGGATTATCTATGGGCGCAGGCGATTAGCGGCCCTTCGACTTATCGGCAAGCCCGCAAAGGCTCTCATCAGAGGCTTGGATGAGGATCAAGCGATTCTTGCACAAGGCCAAGAGAATAGCTTCCGAAAAGACCTCAGCTGGATCGAGAAAGCCCTGTTTGCACGTTCTCTCATAGAGTCCGGCAAGGATGAGGGGCTGGTCTGTGACGCCCTCAACATCGATCAGAAAGCCAGGAAAGCCGGTGACAAGCTCACGGGACTTGCTCGCATGAAACAAGTCACTTCCTGTATTCCGACTGAACTAATCCAAAAGATCGGGGCGGCACCCGGGGTTGGACGGGATCGTTGGTATGCTGCCGCAAAGTCTTATGAGAGCCTTGGCTTTTCTGGAGATGAAGGGTTTCCGGCCGGAAACCGAGAATTCCATGATGCTGTCATGGAATCCAAAGGTTCAGGCAAGACCTCCGACGAACGCTTTGCGGTCTTCGAAGGGCTCCTGAAACAGCACAAGCCCTCTGCCCCATCCGCAATCCAGACAAAACTCGGGATGGTGAAGGTCACCAAAAGAAACGTGATCATCACCGTCAAGAACGGGGATGACGGGCTTCATAAGTGGATCTCTGAGAATCCAGAGGCCGCTCTTCTCGCGTTAGCGAACGCGAAGGCCGCCGGTCCGGGGCAAATCATTACCCCAGAGAAAATGGAACCAACAGGTAACCCAGTCTCCGGCAGGGATCAGGGTCTTGATGGTCCTGACATAGACGATAACGAAAACTGAGCAGAAAGGAGGACAGGCCAGAAAAGGAAAGACCCCCCGAAAGCAGTGCTTCCGAAGGGCCTCGATTAGCTTAGACACCTGATTGATACCCCGAAGCCGAATCGTTTTCAACACCGTTCGCGGTGAACGGGGAAGCTTTTTCAGCCGACATCATCATGAGACAGGTATTTTCTCACACACCCGCCTTGGCGGAACGATCTTCTGTACCCGGCACGAACCCGTACAGGGTCATCGAGCCGATCCGAGCGCTTCGCAAAGAACTCGGTCTGACACCAAATGACCTGGTAACACTGCAGGCCTTGATCAGCTTCATGCCGAAGAAGGCCGGACAAACAGCTCCAATGACTATCGTCTTTCCCTCAAACGCATCATTGTCTGAGAGAACGAACGGTCTGAACGAGAGAACGATCCGACGGTGTATCGGGCGCCTCGTGGACGCCAATTTGATCCAACGCAGGGATAGCGCAACCCGCAAACGGTTCCCTCTTCGCTACGGTGGAGTGATCAAAGATGCCTTTGGCTTCGATCTACAGCCAATGTTTGATCGGGAAAGTGAGCTCACAGAACACGCAAAACAGCTTGTCGGCGATCAGGAAGAGCTACGATCACTCAGGGCGGAGGCGCTGGCTCTTCGTGTCGAAGCTTTGCGCCAAGCAAACGATGATGAGACATTCACATTTCTCCACAACGTGCGCAACATCCTACGCCGTGCAACTCTCAAAGCCGACGAAATCATAGAACTTATCAAGAAGTTGGCAGAGTTGGCCGGAGCGACCATCAGAGGGTTTCCGGCCGGAAACCCTGAAGCTCAGGAAACGATGCCCGACCTATTGTCCGGCGACGACGGACAAAATGTCCGGCACGTAGAACCCACAAGATTGAATATAAAAAAGGATACTACAGATGCTCACAGCAGCTCTGGTTTTAGCGAACACCGAGATCCAACAACTATGGCTTGGACGGACCTGAAAAACGTATCGGACTTCTTCCCCAATGAACCAAGAGATCATCAATCCGTTTTGAACATGTTGGCTGATGTCGGGAAATTGCTGAGAATAGAACAAGGCAGGATCATGAGACACCTTAGAGAAAGAGGTCCAGGGCAGCTCCTTATTGCACTCGACGAATTAATTTTGAGGGCTAGCACGGGACAGGTGAGGAACACCAACGCCTACCTAGACGCAATGATGAGGCAAGGGATGTGATGGTCTTATCACGGTCACTCAACCAGCTCGTGATTGAGCTTAGTCTTCGATGCTACGGCAAATTTTCCCGGATAGTTCCAACCATACGATCATCGAGAGGGAAAGGAGTGTTGGTTTGAGGGTGACGGGAAGTGAGATCGGGAGAGTGGCTTCCGGCGCCCGTCG
>NZ_JBSXOD010000032.1:0-66162 GCF_056859255.1 Sulfitobacter sp. L-8 | reverse complement strand
GCGGTTTCGATGTCGGCGCTGGTGAATTTGATGCAGTTCGTGGTCATTGCTCTTCTCCTTGTTTGCGTTGCAATGATGGTCACCTTGCAGCTGGCCAAGGCCCGGCCACACCGAAGGCGGAGCGCAGCGGAGAGGGGCAGGCGCCGGTCTTTTTGGTCCGCGCGGAATGACCCGCAGGGACAGGGGAAAAAGATCGGCGCCAACCTTTGTGGACGGGACGACAGCTGCGACCAGCATGTCATGCAACCCAGACAAAGGGAGAAGTGCGGTGGCCATGAAGGAAAGTAGGGGAACAGACGAGAGAGATGCCGCAAGGAGTAGGGATTGTCTTCTCGTCCATCCAAACTTCAAGACTCTTCGAAGACCAAAGCCGTCAGATCACAAATCGATGGCAACGGCAGAGCATTCGCCCATCCTTCCGTGGCATCACAGGGGCGTTTGCGTTCGCATTCGGAGATGCAGGCGTCCAGATACCATCGAGTTGCCAGACACTCATCCGCTCTGGTGCCCGACTAATGGCCAGACCTGGCTCTGAGATTCTTCGCGTGTCGCTGTTATCCTCAGACCAATGGAAGTGTCCTGAGCCAGAGATAAAAACGAGGTCATAGCGCGCTCAACAACTCGATTGCATGTGCCAGTGGTAACGCTCGAATGTCCTTCGCGACGGGGACCTCATGCTCACCGGCATAGACCAGGAGCTTTCGGTTGGCTCCAATGTCCTCGGCCCCTGTGTGAAATCCTCTCGAAACCTTTGGTGCAGTCGTCCGTTTGATCTCAACAGCCCAGATGTCGCCGCTTGGCAAACGCAAAACCAAGTCGAGTTCAGCACCGGCCGAAGTGCGATAGAAGAAAGGTTCGGTGCCTAAAGGGGCGGCAGCAAGAAGCGCCTCGATACAGAACCCCTCCCAACTGCCACCGACGACCGGGTGCCCGAGCAAGCCTTCTGTCGTGCCGATGCCCAACAGCGCATGCACGATGCCGCTGTCTCTCACATAGACCTTTGGCGATTTCACCAGACGCTTGCCGACATTCTCGTGCCAGGGCTGCAGGCGTCTCACCAGCATGAGATCGACGAGCAGATCGAGGTAGCGCCCAACGGTCTGGCCGGACACGCCCAATCCCTCGGCAAGGGCCGCGGCGTTCAGAAGGCCGCCCTGGACATGCGCAAGCATCGTCCAGAACCGCCGCAAGGTCGCTGCCGGAATCCGAGGTCCGAGGGCAGGGATGTCTCGCTCCAGATAGGTGCGCAGGAAATCCAGACGCCAGTCCATACTTGCCCGATCGCTCGCGGCCTGAAAGCTGTCGGGAAAGCCGCCGCGCAGCCAGAGCAAGTTCAACTGATCGGCCCCCACCTCGTCAGGCTGCAAGGGGGGCATTTCAACATATCGAACACGACCGGCGAGGGATTCCGCCGTTTGGTGCAAGAGGATATTGGAAGCCGATCCCAATAGCAGGAACTGTCCCGTCCGAAACCCGGCCCGCCGACGCTGATCGATCTGGCCGCGCAAGGTTCTGAAGAGGTCAGGCATCTGCTGCACCTCGTCGAGGATGACGAGTTTGCCCGCCTGTTCGTCCAGATAGAGATCTGGTTCAGTCAGGATTTGCCTGTCCGCCTCACGCTCAAGGTCGAGATAGACAGATGGGCGCTCTGATGCGATGTCGAGTGCAAGTGTTGTCTTTCCGACCTGTCGGGGGCCGAGAAGGACCACAGCCGCTTGGCTCTCCAAGGAAGACTGAACGAATTGTTGGGTCTTGCGTTTGTACATACCTTGCAATTACTCCACGATACGGAAGATTTGCAAGGTTAATCTTACCTACGGCCATAGCTAGTTGCTCAAGCCGAAGTATCTTACTGCCCCAGCAAAACAGCCGTGGCCAAGGAGCATCGACGCAAAATGAGTGCATTCAAATCTGTATCCAAGGGCCTCGAAGAGGCTCTGGCCTTCGCGAATGGCGATTTGGCCGACGCCAAAGTGCATGAAGTGTCCGTGGCGGAGGTCGATGTCGCCGAAGTCCGGCAACGGACGGGCCTGTCCCAGGCCGAGTTCGCCAAGAGCATTGGCGTCGCGAAAGGTACGCTCCTGAACTGGGAACACGGGCGCCGGCACCCGACAGGCCCAGCACAGGTTCTGCTGGCATTGATCGCCAAGAAGCCTTCCGTCGTACAGGACCTCTTGCGCGGGGCGTGAACCGGGGCCTAAGCCCCGATCCTCTTGATGCGGATTCCGAGCTTGCGGGCCTTGTCGACGATGTTCTCGGTGATGCCCGAACCGGGCGTGGCAATCAGACCCTGTGGCATGGTTTCGAGCATCTTGTCGTTGCGCTTGAAGGGGGCGGCCTTGCCGTGGCTCTTCCAGTCGGGCTTGAAGACCACTTGGGTAACGCCACGGGTATCTGCCCAGCGGGCCGCGATCATCTCGGCACCTTTGGGCGTACCGCCGTGCAGCAGCACCATGTCGGGATATTTCGTATGGGTGGCATCGAGGACGGACCAGATCAGATCGTAGGCGTGATAATCCCCGCCCGAGAAAGCGATCCGCGTGCCTTCGGGGCAGTGCACCTCGGTCTCTTTGCGGCGCTTGGCCGAGAGATAGGCCCGGCTGTCCACCACGGCGGAAGTCAGGCCGCGATGCGAGACCTTGGAACCGGTGCGGGGCAGCCAAGGAGACCCGGTGGCGGCCGAGAAGTGGTCCACGGCCAGATCGCGCATCTGTTCGAAGGCGTCGCGATGGTCCCAGAGCTTAAGCCCGATCAACTGGAGGCGTTCCAGTTCAACCGAAGCGACCTCGGAACCGTCCTGGATGGCCAAACTTTCCCGGACCTCGAATTCGTTATCGTCGAGAAGCTTCTGGATATGGGCAAGCCGGCGATGGAAGATCGAGGTGAGGGACCAGAGCATCTCTTCGAGATTGTCTTCCAACTGGCTGCCGGTGAGGAGGCCGATAGTGGTGTCGAAAAGTGTCGCCATGGCGAGCTCGACCTCGTCAGGCTGGGGCAGGGGGCGATGATCGGTCTCGCCGGGTCCTGGTGTTGCGCCATGAAGTGCGAGGTGGTCGAGGATGGCGGAGGTTACGCCGGTTTCCTCGGGGATGTCTGTCTGATGGGGCATTGTCTGGTTCCTCTGATTGATCTGACCCGATTTGGATGGGGCGATAACAGGACCGGCGGCGACCGGGCCGCATCCGTCAGGATCGGAGCGCAGCGGAGAATGCGCCCAGGGCCGGAAAATTGCTCCCGCGAGGAATGAGCCGAAGGCTCAGGGGAATTTTCTGGTGCGGGGCGCATTGCTGTCCGGGCGAGGAGCACTCTGCTCCGACCCGCCGGTCCATCGCTCCTCTTTTCCAAACGGGTTCAGATCGAACCCGCGGAACCTTTGCCCTGTCGGACGTCACTTATGGGGCTGGCGCTCACCCGTCCTCGATCTCCAGACCTTGTACTTTCATGGCCTCAAGCAACGACCGGCGCAGCGCATCTTTGCCAAATGCCCGCAGATCGTCGTTGAAATCGCCCATGTTTGGCACGAGACCACCACAGGCAATACCAAGCGATTCCAGTTGGTTACGCAGTCTCAGTGATGCGGTTCGTCCCGCTTCGTCATTGTCCCGCGCGATCCAGATACGCTTGATCCCCGGCGGCGGGATGAAGAGGCCGAGATGGGTGGCAGTGAGACAGGAGGCGAGGTCAAACTCGGAGAGAGCCGTGCCGACCGAGAGGGTGTTCTCGAGACCTTCACCGACGATGAGATCGCTGCGCGCCTTGCCGGACCAGAAGCGGATGGCATGGCCGTGCAGCTGTCCGAGGATCCGCTTCGGGCTCTCGATCTCGGCCAAACCGCCGGTGGACGGGTCGAGATAGAAGCGTGCGCAGCCGGTGATCTGGCCCCGATTGTCGGTGATCTTCGCGAGCAGGGCAGGGGCCCTTTGCGGCGGATCGGCGTCGTCCTCGCCCTGCCGCAGGAAAACCCGCGGGTGATAACGCAGCGCCGGACCCAGCCGTGTGATCCCGCGCCCCTGCAGATAGGTGGCAGCCAAGGTGCCGAGAACCGGCTTGCCAGCGGCAAAGAGCTTCCGCGCCCGCGCAATGCGTTTGCTAGAGGCAGCATCGGGGCACTCAGCCCTTTGGGTGTCACAAGGTAAGGAAGGGCAGGGGGCCTCGCCGAGAAAGGACCGGGCCTCCCTCAGCGTTTCCTTGAGCGTGACCGAACCAAGCCGTTCATGCATCAGGTCAATCAGATCGCCATACTCACCGGTCGCGAAATCGGTCCAAGATCCGGCTTTGCGCCCACCCTGAGCTTGCAGCCGGATGGCGAGGCTCTGACCCTTTGCGCCCGAAGTGTCGCCAACCTGCCAATAGTTGCCCTGCTTGGACCCCTCGGGGAAATACTGGCGGCAGAAACTCTCGGCGCGGTCTGCAAGATCAGCCGAGAGGTCTGCGATGCTGCGCCGCGCGCTCATGCGGCTGCATCCGCTGCGCTTGCGCCAACCGGATGCGCGGCAAGGACCCGCGCCAGCACCTCGGTGCAATCCACCGGGATGAACACCCGCGTCTTCCACTGGATCACCTCGGTGAAACAGCCCAAGGCCTTCAATGCGGGCAGTGCCGCGCCCGACGCTCCGATCAGCTCGAGCCTCGGCTGTCCCATGACCAGAGAGCGACGCAACTGGTAGCCCCCAAGCAGGCTGAGGGTCGTCTTCGCGTCCATGACCGCGCCGAACACCTCCTGCGGCGTCATCTCAATCTGGCAGTCGAGACCAAGGCGCGCATAGACATTGAGAAGCTGTTCCTGGCTGACCAAGCGGCCGATGGCGCGCTCCCCGTCCTCGGTCTGCAGACGATAGATCCGCATGTTGTCGGCGGGCAGCCGGTCCCAGATCGGCAGGAGGAGGCCGCAGATCAGCGTGATCTTCGATGTAGTGAACTCCGGCACCGCGTCGACCTCGGCCTGCCAGAGCTGCTCGAACATCGCATCATCGATCTCTTCCCAGTGCGACTTCGAGAACTCGGTCAGCGCGAGGATTTCGGTCGCCATGGGCCGCAGGAGCTTCACCCGCAAGATCGGCACGCCATCCTCGTCCATGAAGGCCGGCGCTTTCACCATCAGGGCCGCGCGTTTGGAGGTCTTGTTCCAGCACAGCGTCGCGCCTCTTGTGTCGGCGCAGATGGCTTTGACGCGGGGCAGAGTGAGCGGATCGTTGCGATCGATACGCTCCACGGTCAGCGCAGTTGCCGTCGCGCCCGTCGCCTCATGCTCGAAGATGACCTTGCGATCAACGATCTCAAACTTCTCGGCGCGCAGGGTCTCTAGCCCGACATCGAGGGTGCCTGCCTGACGCGCGTCCTCAATTATCGCCGAAAGAAACCCGCCGAAGGCCTCGAAGATCGCGTCCTGCATGTCGATGCGGAGCGCGAGGCAGCGGTTCAGGAACTGCTGGATCGGCGGCAGGGTTTCCTTCATCGTGCCATCCGCCTCATCGAGCGTCAGCCCGGTCATCTCCTGGAACCTGGAGTAGGAGCAGGCGTCGATCTTGCCCGCGCGCAGCTTGTAGAAGAACTGCCGCAACGCCGCTCGTGCATAAGGGCTCTCGAGGTTGTCCTCGGCGCGGAACATGTTCTGCCCACCCGTCTCGCGTTGCCCCTTGGTGATGGCCCCGAGCGTATCGAGGCGGCGGGCGATGGTGGAGAGGAACCGCTTCTCACCCTTCACGTCTGTGGCAACGGGGCGAAAGAGCGGCGGCTGCGCTTGGTTCGTGCGGTTGGTACGCCCCAGCCCCTGAATCGCATTGTCGGCTTTCCAGCCAGGCTCAAGCAAGTAATGCACCCGGAGGCGCTGGTTCTTTGCACCAAGATCGGCGTGGTAGCTGCGCCCCGTGCCACCGGCGTCAGAAAAGATCAGGATGCGCTTGGCGTCATCCATGAAGGCCTGGGTTTCGCCGAGGTTGGAGGAGGCGGCTCGGTTCTCGACCTTGAGCCGCCCTTCACGCGTCCTCGCGATGCGCCGCTTGCGCCCCGTGACCTCGGCCACCGCATCGCCCCCGAAATGCCACAGGATCTGATCGAGCGCGCCCTGCACCGGGGCAAGGGCACCGAGATGCTCGACAAGCTCATCCCGCCGCCGCTCCGCCTCACGGCAGATAATCGGATTGCCATCACCATCGAGGGCGGGACGCGAGCGTAGGTCGCCGTTCTCGTCGGAGTAGGGCTCGAAGAGCTGCGTCGGGAAGCTGTGCATGAGGTAGTCCATGATGTTCTCGCGCGGCGTAAAATCGACCTGCAGGTCGTCCCACTCCGAGGGCGGGATCTCTTCGAGGCGCCGTTCCATCACCGCCTCGCTGGTCGAGACCACCTGAATCACGGCCGAATGCCCCGCGGCCAGGTCCGCTTCGATCGCATGGATGAGCGAAGGGCATTTCATGGCGGTGATGAGATGATTGAAGAAACGCTGCTTGTTGCTCTCGAAGGCCGAGCGCGCAGCGGATTTCGCCTGGGGGTTCAGCGTACCGGTCTCGGAGGAAATACCCGAGGCCTGAAGGGCGGCCTCCAAGTTGGTGTGGATGATCTGGTAGGCATCGGCATAGCTGTCATAGATCGCGATCTGTGCGGGCGTCAGCTCATGCACCAGCATTTCGTATTCGACCCCGGCATAGGAGAGGGACCGCGCAAGATAGAGCCCGAGCGCCTTCAGATCGCGCGAGATCATCTCCATGGCAGCAATGCCCCCGGCCTCCATCGCGGCAACGAACTCGGCCCGCGTCACGAAAGGGAAATCACCCGTGCCCCAGAGCCCGAGACGGGAGGCATAGGCGAGATTGCCGACCACCGTCGCGCCGGTCGCTGAGACGTAGAGCACCCGGGCATCGGGAACGGCATTTTGCAGCGCGAGGCCAGCAAGGCCTTGTTGGGATGCCTTCTTGTCGCCGCGGTCGGACTTTTCGCCGGCGGCATTCGCCATGGCGTGGCTTTCGTCGAAAGCGATGACCCCGTTGAACCCCTCGCCAAGCCAGGACGTCACCTGATCGAGGCGGGAGGCTTTCCCGTCGCGTTCAGCAGAACGCAGGGTGGCATAGGTGACGAAGAGGATGCCCTCTGGGAGACGGATATCGCTCCCCTGGCGGAATTTCGAGAGCGGCACGATATCGCTTTCACGCCCCCCAAGCGCCATCCAGTCGCGGCGCGCATCCTCGATGAGCTTGTCGCTCTTCGAGACCCAGACCGCGCGGCGTCGTCCTTGCAGCCAATTGTCGAGGATGATGCCCGCGACCTGCCGGCCCTTGCCGCAGCCCGTGCCATCGCCGAGGAACCAGCCCTTGCGCAGGCGAAAGGCACCTTCGTCATCCTCAGACGCTGCCATCAGCTGACCTTCGATCTCGCCGCGCTTGAACCAGCCCTTGAGATGCGTCTCGTGGGCATTGCCCGCATAGATGACGCTTTCAAGCTGCGGCGCGGAGAGGAGACCGTCCGCGACGAGGGTCTTCGGCAGCATTGGGCGGTAGGTCGGGACAGGCGGCGGGACAGAGGCCATGGCCGCGGATTGCACGAGTGCGGTCGGATGAGCGGCCGCGCCGTCGATCCGGATCGATTGCAGGTCATAGGCTTCGTAGACCGTATCCTGCAGCGCGCCCTCGGGTTCGCTCCAGGCTTTCGGCAGGTAGTCGAGCGGGGCCGTGTCGATGTCGTCGAACGGGTGCTTCGCGCGTTCCTCGGCGAGGGCGCGGGTTTCTTTGCGTGCTGCGTTGCGCAGGGCGTGGAGGTTGGTGCGGGTCGGGCGAGGTGGCACCGAAAGAGCCGCGCCAGTGGGGCAGGGCAGGGGGTTGCGGCGCGCGGGACAATGGGTGAGTACTACGGAGAGAAGATCACTCGTGGTCGCGCAGATCGGATGATAGGCGGCGTCAATATCAGCCGGTGCGGTCTCTTCAGCACCAGCCACGCGCTTGTCGATCACCGTCAGCCTCGTGTCGATCGTGGTGCCATGCCGCGCGAAGACCTTGCCGTCGATGGCTGCGGAAAACACCACGTCAGCGCTTTGCCTGATCCGCTGAAACGTAGGCTGGAAACTCTTGGTGGAGGGACGGAAACTCTCGCCGGTGATGACAACGAGACGCCCACCGGGCGCGAGGCGAGCAAGGGAAGACAGAACATGTTGGCTGGTGGCCTGCCGGAACCGGCCTTCGACGTGGCTAGCGGCCGAGAACGGTGGGTTCATCACGATGACCGAGGGCGTGATCGACCGATCCAAACGGTCGTCGATCGAGGCGGCATCGTGTTCCGAGACTGCAGCGTTGGAGAAAAGCTGCTCCAGCAACGCGCGGCGGGTCTCAGCGAGCTCGTTCAGCGCCAGGCGAGCGCCTGCGATCCGGGCGAAGATCGCCAGCATGCCGGTGCCGGCCGAGGGCTCGAGCACGAGTTCGTCGGCCCGAAACCCCGCCGCCTGCGCGACGATGGCTGCGAGCGGCAGAGGGGTCGAAAACTGTTGCAGACGGATGCTGTCTTCCGAGCGCCGCGTGTGAGAGGGCGCCAAACCGGCGAGGCGTTCGATCATGGAAAGAAAGGCGTGCGGCGTAGCCGCCTGCCGCTGTATCAGCGCACCGTAGCGCGAGAGCATCAGGATCTGGGCGACCTCTGCGGCCTCATAGACGTCCTTCCAGACCCAGGCACCACTGGTGTCGCTGGCACCGGAAGCTTCTTCCATCGCGGCGCGCAGGGCAGCGGCGTCGATGGGCTTGCCCGCCTCGAACTGGGGGACGAGGGTTTTCGCAGCCAGCAAAAGGTTTTGGGCGAAGCGCGAGGCTTCCGAGCGGGCAGGGGTCTCGGCCTCGGGCGCAAGCGGGACGGAATGGGGGTGAGCGTTCATCGGCAATCTCCGGGGTTGAGGGTTGGCCCCAAGCCCCGCGCGCACTCTCTCACCCGGGAGGGGTCACCCCTCCCGCCCTGTCTCTCGCTCTTTCATGGCAAAGCCCCGGTGCAAATTTGCCCGTTATCAGGACGACCGCAGATGCCTCGGCACGTCCATGGACTGATGCAGGACCCGGATCACGAATATCCTGTCCGGGTCCACCTCGTAGAACACGAGGTGCCGACCCGTGATCAGTTTACGCGCACCCTGCTGGAGGTCGGAGCAGTCCGATCCCATTTGCGGGTTGGCGATGAGCCCCTTCAGGGCACGATCGATGTCGTCGAGATAGCGGTCCGCCTGCGCCGCGCCCCACTGTCGATCTGTCTCGACCCAGATGTCGACGAGATCGGATTTTGCCGCCTGGGAGTGATGGATTTCACGCATCAGAAGCGCCAGAGCGGCTCCGCGCCTCGCGCTTGATCTCATCCATGTCAAGCGGACCGGCGTCACCGGATTGTTTGCCCTCCATCAGCGCAACGCGAAGCCGCGCCCGCTGACCTTCCTGCTCCTCCATCAGGCGCAGAGAGGCGCGGATCAACTCGCTGGTTGACCCGTAACGCCCCTCTTTAAGCATCAGGGCGATGAATTCGTCCCAATGGGGGCCAAGTGTGACGCTTGTGCTTGCCATGCTCATCTCCAGAATACGCATGAATAAGATATATGAGTATTTCGGGCATTTCAACTCGGGGGTGGGCTTGCGCCCTGTTCGGCGCCGGCAGGTCTGTGCAGCTCTCGCAAAGTCAGGTGATCTACAAATGCTCGTGCCTCGGACAGGCAGTCCAACTCATAGTGCCCGAAGAACCCCCAGCAGGCATCGACCTCCTCGCCGTCACGCTCGACGACATAGCCATAAACCTGGCCGCCGAGGTAGGCATCGAAGGTGACGATCTCAGCGCGCAGAATGTTTTTGGCCTTTTCGCGCATCGCCTTGGTGACGCGTTTCACGCCGAACTCTTCCCGGACCGCGTCGAGCGTCACGTAGACATAGCCGACTTGGCTGGAATCCCACGGGCAGTGAAACCCGATCGTGTTCATCGCGAGACCGGAATGATCGTAGAGAAACACGGGCAATAAGATCGCCTTGCGCTCGGCGCGCTCGCGCAGCTGCTCAATCGAGAGGTCGCTCTGGTCTGTGACGCCCGAGAGATCGCGCAGGAGCGCATCTGGGCTGTCGAAGGGATGGCTGTCGCCCAGCCGATAGCGCCGGTGCCAGCAGATCAGTTTCCCGAGGTTGGACCACTCCCTCGGGCTCTCAGTATCCGGGTCATGGTAGATCTTGATGGTATGGCCTTGGTAGGCCTCCTCGTAGACAGGGTCTTGCATTTCGATATCCTTTCTTGAAACGCAATCGACCCGCCGAGCCGGTTGAGGCCGCAGGCGGGTCGATTTGGACGTGGTCAGGTGGTCGGCGAGTTTGCCGTCCGGTGGATCAGGCAGCAGCGCGGTTCTGACGATCTTGGATGTGCTCAACCGAAACCTTCAGCAGCCAGTCCTCGAAGCCGAGAATGGTCTGGTGATTGACCACCGCCGCGACCCAAACTGCGCGCGGATCGCCAACAATCTGTGTCGGGTCGTTGTCGATCCGGCCATTGGCCATCCACGGCTCTGGCTGGATGCGCCCGAGCCAGTCCGCCAGCGACGGGATGCGTCCTTGGCAGTCTTCGCGCACATGCTGCTCGCCGATCCAGCGGATGGGAACAACCCGGCCCGCGCTGTTGGTCAGGCTGCGACCGAAGTGGCGTTCAGCATCATAGATCCCAACGGTATGATGTTTTTGGGCTCTGTGAACAAAGAGACCTAGGTGCTCTTTGGATGAGTCAAACCAGTCATGCACATGCTGGTAATCGTTTGGCACACCGCCAAACTTTCGGGCTGAGCTTTCAGCGTGATGGAGGGGGTGTGCCATGTCAGAGCCCCTCGTGTTCAGTGGTGTTGGTCTCGATGTAACGGTTCGAATGACTGACATCGATCTTGTCAGTCTCAAGCGACCAAGTCAGTTCACCATAGCCGCCCTCGTTGTTCTCGAACCCGGGGCACAGGGCATAGGCGAAGTCCCAGCCGAAATCTTCGGCCCGGCGCCGCAGGTCTTCCGTCAGGATGATCGTGTCAGGGGTCACCACGACATCCTCGACATTGCCGGAATCGCCGTAGCCTTCGTATTGCACCTCGATGTTCGTTACGCCGAGGGTGCGCAGTTCGGAAAGAAGCGTCGCGCGGGTTTCTACCCGCTGTTCGGCAGCACGCCTCTGGGATTCGAGTATCTGCGCGTAGAAATCAGTCTCTTGTGTCATGTCTTTGATCCTTTGGAATTGAGGAAATGGGAGGGCGACCATTACGCGGGGTCGCCCAGGAAGTTTCCTGCGGGGCTTCAGGCCGCAGCGTCGCCGCGGTCTTCAGCCGTCCGATCTACCAGGTTGAAATAG
Source organism: Sulfitobacter sp. L-8 (assembly GCF_056859255.1). Lineage (NCBI taxonomy): Bacteria > Pseudomonadati > Pseudomonadota > Alphaproteobacteria > Rhodobacterales > Roseobacteraceae > Sulfitobacter > Sulfitobacter sp. L-8. Next base: position 54,849 of record NZ_JBSXOD010000032.1, on the reverse strand, counting down.
AGGTTCTCGGTCGCGCGCTTGAACCCCGGCGGTTTGCGCGGGGCGAGACAACGCACCGAAGCGCTGCAGCTCTCGCCGTGCTCCATTGCGAACTGCGTCACCTTGTCGATGAGGTCATCCATGCCCGCGGCCTGGATGCGCTTTTCGGGGTAGCTCCCCATCATCTGGAACTGGGTGACGACGAAGGCGCCATCGCGATGCGCGGGATAGAGGGTGATCTGGTAGTCGAGTGTCTTGGCCATCTTTGGTCTCCTGCAGCAGGCTGGACGCGATCATCGCGCCCCTTGGAACCCGCCAGCCCGAAAGGACCGCCCTTTGTGCAAGGGCGATCCGTGGCGATGTCGGTGAAAAGGGATCGTCAGTATTCTGACGGTAGAAGCAGGGTCAGGACCCGACGTGTTTGCGCAGGGTCGGAAGGTTCAGGCGAGCCGTACTGGTAGTCGGTGTCGTACAAATCGACCTTGAACCAGACTGTCGTGTCCTCAAACTCGATGACACCCATCTCGTGCCATCCCTGCGGGTCGCTGTCGGCATTGAAGGCATCAAACGCGGCGACGCGGCGGGTCAATTCCAGATGCGCAACGGGTCCAAGTGCGGCGACGCCGGGTGTCATGACGAACTGGCCCTGAGGCGCGTCAGCGACGGGCGTGTTTCCGAGTATGGAATGGCGAAACGCATCGTTCTGCGCGGCGATCAGTGCGGCTTCCCGAACGGGATCGAGATCAAGCGAAGTGGTCATGGGATATCTCCGGGACGGGTCAGCCGATCCGATATCGGCTGTAGGCAACCCGCCAGCCGGAAAGGGCCGCCCTGGATGTGAGGACGGCCCAAGGCTCATGTGGTAATCAGATAGGTGTTTTCTTTGTCAGGCCGCATCCTCGCTGAGGAATGCGGGCAAGGAGGACGGGCCCTCATTCTCGGCATCGGGCAGCGGATCTGCAGCGGGCGCGTCGCCTTCCTCGGCCTCGGGCGCATCGCCAATCATTTTGGCGTCGGCCTCCGTCGAACCGGCAAACACCATCCCCTCGGGCAACCAGCGGGTCGTCTTTGCAACCGTCGCCGCGTCGAAACCCTCCGTCTCGCCGGCCGCCTCCGCGAAAGCCCGCTCCATCGCGGCGGCGAGATCGCCCTTGCGTTCCCGATTGCGATCCTCGGCGTAGTCGTCACCGATCAGCTTGCGCGCCGTTGCCACGGCATGCCCCTTGTTGACCCGACCCCAGTAGTTCTGTGCGGTCGGACGCCAGCAGGCCGCCACATCGACATCGAGCCGCCCACCGATCTCCTCGATGATCGGAGACGGGCGATTGTCGGAGGAGAGTTGCGGCTTGACCGCCAGACCCGTTGCCCAGGAGAAAAGCGCCTGCTTGTCGGCAATGGGCAGCGCCGACATCGCCCGGAAGTCATCGGGTTTTTCGAGCTTCATCCAGTCGGTGGCGAGGTCCTGCTCCAGCGCCTCGAGCATCTTCTGGGCGACGGTATCCGCGTGCAGCACCTCGCGGTTTTGCGTCTGGAAGGGCCGGATCGAGATGTCGAGCGCCTCGTTGTTGTAGGACCGTCCCAGAGCCTGCTCACAGAGCGCATAAAGCATCGCGTCGAACGCCACCTCGAAATCCGCAACCAGATGCGCCCGCAGGATGTGCTGGCGCGTCGCGCGCAGGTCGTCTGCGAGGCTCCCCGAAATCCCATCGGCTTTGCGCAATGTCGCGGCAGGGTCGGAGGTCGGCACCGGTGTCGAGGAGGTCGGCGGGGTCACGTGGGGCCGGGCAGGGGAGGGGGCGCCATCCGCACCTGCCGGGGTCTCATCGAGTTCCGGCGCGGCTGGAATATCCTCGGGCCGTACAAGGCCCTTCTCGACACGCAACGCTCCATCATGACCGATGGTCAGAACCACGCCGGCGATGGCCCGATCTGCGTCAGCATAGGGTTGCCGTTCACGCTGCAAGGCCTCGATCTCGCGCAGGCGCGGCTCGATGGCGTAATATTCTTCGGTTTCGGCATCGGTCCAGTCCTCACCGTCATTCTGCGCTGCCAGCTCCTCTTCGCGCGCGATGAGACGCTCTTCCTCAGCCAGCAGATCCGGATCAGGGTCGATGTCCTGCGGATAGACCCGCCCGAAACTGCGAAACGCGCCGTAATCCACGGAGAGATGTACTTCGAGCCATTTCCAGTCGGCCTCGAAGGGTTTGGCCGCAGCTTGCAGCTTCTCGATGGCAAGGCGCTCCAGGAGCTCGGGGTTTTCCATATGGGCGCTAGCGCGGTCGTCGAAGAGATCGCGCAGCAGAACGCCGCCCGCCGCCTCGTAAGCCTCGACGCCGACAAAGCGCCCGAGGGCTGAGTTCGCCGAATGCGCGGTCTCGGTCAGTTGGCGTTTGATGCTCTGCGGGTGGATGTGATAGCTGCCCTTCACCGCCTTCCAGACTGCGAGTTGCCGATCGTGATCGTCGGTCAGCGTGAAAGCCATCACGCATTCGAGGGTCAGATCGCCTGCACGGAACTGCTCGATGATTTCGGGGGCGACGCGGGCGAGTTTGAGGCGGCGGCGCACCAGGTCGACGGAGACGCCAAACTTCAGCGCGATCTCGTCTTCACTGCGGCCCTCGGCGATCATTTTGTCGAAAGCTTCGAACTGGTCGGCCGGGTGCATCGCCGCACGCTGGAGGTTTTCCGTGGCAGAGGTGAGGACAGCATTGCGCTCATCCTCGATGAGGCAGGGCACGGGATGATCTGCGGGGATCACACCGTCTTCGGCGAGTTGCTTCAGCGCCTTGAGACGACGACCGCCCGCATCGACAGCGAAACGTGTCTCTGTCAGCGCATGAACCACCAGGTTCTGCTTGATGCCAGTCTCGCGGATGCTGGCCAGGAGTTCGGCGTCGTCGCTGGCGCTGGCGGCCACCTTGCGGACGTTCAACGGGCTTGGCTCCAGCTGGTTGAGTGGGATTATCCGGATGTCGGCGGCGCTGTCAGGCGTTGCCGATCCGGTAGCTTCGGTCTTCTGATCGGTGACGGGTTTCGGTCGGGTTGTGGTCTTGGCCATGGTCAGGATCCTTGTCACGCCGGACCCGGATGAGCCTCTCTCTATCCTTTCAAGCCCGGCACCCGGGCTTCCCTTTCTCTGGCTCTTTATTCGGCTTGGATGCTTTTTGTGTGAACTCTCGACACCAGTATAGGGTTTGAAATTTAGTTTGTCTCACGCCTTCCCAACAGCTCTGATTTGCGCACACAGTGCCTGTGAGGCTGAGAGCGCGCGGGCGGTTGTTACGGACATCTGCGGCAAGATCATCCATTCTAGCATCCATGCCGCACCAGAGCGTTCCTGTTCATGCACCAGTGCGTGATGCACCCCTGAAAGCTGGGTTGCGTTGAAACGCGCCAGGGTCACCAGAAGCTCTGCCAGAACCGGGTTCGATTTATGCGGCATGGCCGAGGAGCCGCCGCCTGCCGCCAGCGTGACTTCGTCGATGCCCTGTTGGGCCATCAAGGCCACGTCCTGTCCGATCTTTCCAAGGCTGCCGGTGATCAGCGACAGGCACCCGGCATAGGCCGCAACGCCAGTCCTGTCGGTGTGCCAGACCGGGCCGTCGTGTAGTCCGAGAGCCTTTGCGATCTGCGCGGCAATCTGTGGACCGGCCTCGCCGAAATCGCGCCGCGTTCCGACTGCGCCACCAAGTTGCAGCCGCTCAACTTGCGGCCGCAAACCCTCCAGGGCGGCGATATAGGTTGCCAGCGGCTGCCGCCAGGACGCAAGACGGTCCCCGGCGGTGATGGGCAGGGCGGCCTGCATACGGGTGCGGCCCATCAGGGCGTTTGTGCCTTGAGATTGTGTCAGTCCGGCAAGCGTTGCATCGAGGTCTTTCAGCCGGAGTTGCAAGATGTCAGTCAAGGCTTTCAACGTCAGGGAAAGAGCTGTGTCCATCACATCCTGCGAGGTGGCTCCGGTGTGAACGGCGGCACGATAATCGCCTGCCGCTGCACGCAGTTGTTTGACCAGGTTTGGGATTGGTAGGCCATCGGTGGCTGTCCCTTGAGCGAGACCTTGCAGGTCGATATCTGCGGTTTCGATGACAGTGGCCGCCGCCGCGCCGTACCCTGACGGAACCTGTCCGCTCTGCTCCAGCGCGCGTGCGAGTGCCGCTTCGAATGCGCGGAAATGACCCAATTGCGCCTCTGGCGACCAGAGGGCGGCAGCCTCGTCATCCCCAAAAAGCCCCCCCAGCCAGGGATGTTCGAACACCGAGATCATGTCAGGGCCGCCATATGAGTCTGGATGTCCCTGGCGATCCGTTCGGGCGCCTCGATGCAGGGCAGGTGGCCCACATTGTCGTAGCAGGTGAAGGCCGCCCCGGTGATAAGCTGCGACATTGACTGAACCAGATCGGGAGGGGTTGCTTGATCGTCGGCCCCCGCGACGCAGAGCGTCGAGCAAGTGAGGCGTTGCGTTGCCTCCCTGAGGTCCGCATTGCGGATCGCCCCACAAATCGCGCGATAGCCTGCCAGCGGCGTGCGCGCCAACATCATCCGGTAGCCGGCTGTTTCCTGCGGATGATTGCGGCGGAAGGTTGGTGAGAACCAGCGCTCGATGATGCCGTCAGCCATCGTCTCCAGGCCGGTTGTGTCCAGCGCGGCGATCCTCTCCTCCCAGCTCTCTGCCGTGCCGATCCGATGTGCGGTGTTGCAGAGCACCAATCCTGCGACAAGATCAGGCCGGGACGCGGCCAGCGCCTGTGCGATCATGCCACCCACGGACACGCCGCAGATCAGTGCGCCTGCAAGAGAATTTGCGTCCATCAGTGCCGCAAGATCGGATGCGAAATCTTCGATGGTTCGCGCGCCACCCTGAGACAGGCCATGCCCGGATTTGTCGTAAGCCAGAACGGTCCAGTCCGCAGGGAGGGCGGCAATCACGCGGTCCCAGATGCGCAAATCGGTGCCAAGCGAATTGACGAACACGATCGGCACGCGCGCAATGCCTGGGCGCAGGTTGAAATGGTGAACTCGGCCATTCACGCGCAGGAAGTCAGACATCAGACAAGCGTTGCTTCGGTGGCGGCGCGCAACTCGTCCTCGCTGACGCCATCGGCGCATTCCACGATGCGCAGGCTCCCTTCGACAACATCCAGCACGCCAAGATTGGTGATAATCCGGTCGACCACGCCCTTGCCTGTCAGGGGCAGGGTGCATTCTTTCAACACCTTGCTGTCCCCATGCTTGTTGGTGTGGTCCATCACCACGATCACGCGGCCCACGCCAGCCACAAGGTCCATGGCCCCGCCCATGCCTTTGACCAGCTTGCCGGGGATCATCCAGTTCGCCAGATCGCCGTTTTCGGCCACTTCCATGGCACCAAGGATTGCCGCCGCGATCTTGCCGCCGCGGATCATGCCAAAGCTGGTGGCGCTGTCGAAATAGGCGGTGCGGCTCAGTTCCGTGATCGTCTGCTTGCCGGCGTTAATCAGGTCCGCGTCCTCCTCGCCCTCGAAGGGGAAGGGGCCCATGCCCAGCATGCCGTTCTCGGATTGCAGGGTGATGTCCTTGTCGCCCACATAATTCGCCACCAGCGTCGGGATGCCAATGCCGAGGTTCACATACATGCCGTCCTCGAGTTCCTCTGCGGCGCGTGCCGCCATTTGGTTTCGGTCCCAGGGCATTATGCGGTCTCCTTCTGACGAACGGTGCGCTGTTCGATGCGTTTTTCATGCGCGCCCTGCACGATCCGGTGGACGTAGATGCCGGGCAGGTGGATGTGATCGGGGTCGAGGCTGCCGCGCGGCACGATCTCTTCCACCTCTGCGACGCAGATCTTGCCGCACATTGCGGCAGGCGGATTGAAATTGCGCGCCGTCTTTCGGAAGACGAGGTTGCCCGTGTCGTCGGCCTTCCACGCCTTGACGATGGACAGGTCCGCGAAGATGCCTTCCTCGAGGATGTAGTCCTCGCCGCCCCAGGGCTTCACTTCCTTGCCCTCGGCGATCACTGTGCCGACACCGGTCTTGGTGTAGAATCCCGGGATGCCGCAGCCGCCGGCGCGCATGCGCTCGGCTAGGGTGCCCTGCGGGTTGAACTCAAGCTCCAGCTCTCCGCTCAGGTACTGGCGCATGAATTCGGCGTTCTCGCCGACATAGGAAGAAATCATCTTCTTCACCTGTCGGGTCTGCAGCAGGATGCCAATCCCGAAATCGTCGACGCCTGCGTTGTTCGACGCGAAAGTCAGATTCTTGACCCCGCTCTCCTTGATCGCCTGCAACAGCAGCTCTGGAATGCCGCAAAGGCCAAAGCCTCCGGCGGCGATCAGCATATCGTCGCGCAAGAGACCGCTCAGGGCCTCTTTTGCCGTGTCATAAACTTTCTTCATGCGGCGACCTCCTTCAGTCCCAATATCCTTCTAGCCTGGGTCCATGTGGCCACCGGGCGTTCGTATGTCTCGCAGAGCTCGACCACCCGGCGCACCAACGCTGCGTTCGATGGTGCCAGCGTGTCGCGATCAAGCCGGACATTGTCCTCGAGCCCCGTGCGGGCATGACCGCCAGAGGACACGGCCCAGTCGTTCAGCGTCGATTGCCGGGCACCAATGCCTGCCGCGCACCAGGGCGTCGCTTCCCCAAAAAGCCGCTTGACGGTCTTGATGTAGAAATCGAACACGTCGCGGTCGACCGGCATCGCGTTTTTGACGCCCATGACGAATTGCACATAGGGGGTGTCCTTGATCCGCCCGTCAGCATGCATCTTTGCTGCTTGGAAGATGTGGCTGAGATCGAAGGCTTCGATCTCCGGCTTCACATCGTGTGCCTTCATCTCGGACGCGAGCCAGTCGACCAGATCGGGCGGGTTTTCGTAGACCCGAGTGGGGAAGTTGTTCGACCCTACCGACAGGGACGCCATATCAGGTGCTAGCGACAGCATGCCGCCGCGTGTGTGGCCTGCACCCGATCGACCGCCAGTGGAAAACTGGATGATCATGCCGGGGCAATGTTTTTCCAACCCTTCCTTCAGGCGCGCGAACTTCTCGGGGTCGGATGACGGCGTCTCATCATCGTTGCGCACATGGCCATGAACGATAGAGGCTCCGGCCTCGAAGGCTTCATGGGTGCTTTCGACTTGCTCGGCGACGGTTATAGGAACCGCCGGGTTGTTGGCCTTTGTCGGCAACGACCCGGTGATGGCGACACAGATGATGCAGGGATCAGACATCGAAGAACACCGTTTCGTTCTCGCCCTGAAGCTGGATGTCAAAGCGGTAGACGGGAAGACCGCTCGCCTCGCTGCGGTCCGCGATCAGGGTGGCACGGCGGTGCTTCCATTCGATCAGGTTCAGCACCGGGTCGGCGGCATTGGCTTGCGCCTCGTCACCGAAATACATCCGCGTGTTGAGGCCGATGTTGATCCCGCGCGCGACGATCCAGAGGTTCAGGTGCGGAGCCTGCATGCTTACATTTCGGCCTTTGGTCGTCCCGGGCTTTACCGTTTCGAACGACCATTCGCCGGTATCGAAATCGGAGATGACCCGACCCCAGCCGCGAAAGCCGTCTTCGACGTCGCCACCACCTTCGGGGTGGGCGTAGTGCCCATCGGCATTGGCCTGCCAGACTTCGAGCAGAACGTCCTTGATCGGTGCGCCCATGCCGTCGACAACGCGACCTTCCACGCGGATGCGTTCGCCCTTGGCGTTCGGTCCGGTGATGTCGTGACCCAACTCCTGGCGGTAGATGTCAAATCCTGCTGCACCTGGTGCCAAACCGATATGGACGTAGGGACCGGCAGTTTGGGAGGCGGATTCTTTCAGGTAGGCGAGTTCTTGAGGCATCAGTTTCCCTCCAGACGGTTTTCAAAGAGTGTCGAGCGACGGCCGCGCAGCACAATGTCGAATTTGTAGGCAATGCTGTCGAGCGGGATCGTCGCGTTCAGGTCGAGCTTGGCCGTGAGCTGTTCGATGGCATCCGGGTCCGGGATCGTCTGCACGATTGGGCAAATCGGGATCAGCGGATCACCCTCGAAATAGCATTGGGTGATCAGGCGCTGCACAAAGCCCGAACCGAAGACTGAAACGTGGATATGAGCCGGCCTCCAGTTGTTAACCATGTTGCGCCACGGATAGGCACCGGGCTTGACGGTGCGGAAAAAGAAATAGCCATTTTCATCCGTCAACGTGCGTCCGCAGCCGCCAAAGTTGGGGTCGATGGGTGCAAGATAGGTGTCCTTCTTGTGGCGATACCGCCCGCCCGCATTGGCCTGCCATATCTCGACCAGCGTGTTCGGTACTGGACAGGCATTCTCATTCAGAACACGACCGTGCAGAATAATCCGCTCGCCTATCGGGCTTTCGCCCGCCTTGGCATAGTTCGTCAGCAGATCGTTATCGCCTGCGTCGATGTCACTGTGGCCGAACCGCGGTCCGGTGATTTCCGACACGGAATTCTGCAGGGAAATCATTGAATAGCGCGGGCTGCGCGCGACGGACGTCTTGTAGTCCGGTGTGAAGGCCGGGGGCTGTATAGTCCGGTCGCGTTGGTAGAATTCTCCGGGCTGGGTCATGTGATCTCCTCCATTTCGGCATAGGTCGCTTTGGCAAGTTTGATGGCGTGGTTGGCATTCGGCACACCGGCATAGATGGCGACATGCATGAACGCCTGAATGACGTCCTCCTTGGTCGCACCGGTATTGGCGGTAGCCCGGATGTGCATCGGTATTTCCTCGAAGTTCCCGGTCGCCGCCAGTAGCGCCAGTGTCAGCATCGAGCGTTCGCGCCGCGTGATCGCGTCGTCGGCCCAGACCGTTCCCCAGGCCCCTACGGTAATCAGGGTTTGGAACGGCAGATCGAAAGGCGTCTTGGCGGCCTCGGCACGGTCGACATGGGCATCGCCAAGTACCGAGCGGCGGGTTCGCATGCCTCGATCATAACAGTCGTCCGACATGAAATGCTCCTATGCGTTATCTGTCGGGCCCAATTTAATCATGACTGATGGATTATAATATTGATATCTTTCGCCGAACTGATACCATTTCCGTTATGAATTGGGATACTCACCTCAGGCTACGACACGTGCGTTGTTTTCTTGAAATCGCGCGCGCCGAAAGCGTTTCGGTTGCGGCAGACCGGCTCAACATCACACAACCAGCTGTCTCGCGGAGCTTGAGGGAGTTGGAGGATATTCTGGGGGCGCAATTATTTGATCGCGCCGGACGGGGCTTGCGATTGAACGAAGCAGGACGGATGTTTCAAAGCCATGCAGCGGCCTCGATGACGGAACTCATGCGGGGGTATGATCGGCTGGCAAAGGAAGGGGGTGCGACGGTCCGGCTTTCGGTGGGAGCCTTGCCGACCGCGTCCACAGATCTGCTTCCCCGGGCGGCCCTTCGATTTCGCGAGGAATCTCCGAATGTCCGGCTCCACATCCTGACTGGGCCAAACTGGCTGCTATTCAACCAGCTGCGCGACGGAACACTCGATCTTGTCGTGGGACGAATGCCGGAAGGCGAAGCGTCATCAGGCGTGACATTCCAGCAGCTTTATATCGAAGATGTCGTGCTGGTTTGCCGCCCGGACCACCCAATCATTGCCGCGAGCAACCCCGAAGTGGAAATCAGACGATTCCCTCTTGTTCTTCCGCCCAAGGGTGCCGTGATTTTCAGTACAGTTGACCGATATCTGTCCAGCATCGGTTTGCCCGAGATGCGCGGTGATATTGAAACCGTCGCGCTGCCAGCAGGAAGAAAGATTGTCCAGTCCTCCAACATGCTCTGGTTCATTTCGCGTGGGGTAGTGGCAGAGGAAGTGAGGCTTGGAACACTGATTACTGTGGACCTTGCCTCGCCGCTCTTATCCGGGCCTGTGGGCATCAGCGTTTCGCGCTTCGCCCCGCTTAGCGTTGAACGGAATGTGCTCGCAGATTGCCTTAGAGCATCCACCGACGAGCTTGTCGCCCTCCAGATGCGCCCCGGATCGCAGCGTCTCTGTTGATGCTGTGGCTTCGCGACGACTTTGAGGAGTCAATTGTGTCCGCCATCCAAAGAGGACACAATCTATCACTCATAATGCGGTGCCGTTCAGTCAGATCGGACGCCTAAGAACTGCCTCGGAAACGCAAAGCGCGGTTGGGAAAAACAGTTTGCAGCAGTCCAACTTTAATCAGAGCTTCACGTCAGTATAGCAATCGCAAGAGAACCAACGTGATCGATGGGAACATGACCAAGATCGCTGTCCGAATCAAATCGGACATAATGAATGGGACGACACCCTTGAACGTTGACGAAAGTGGCGTCTCTTTCGCCATTGAGTTGATCACAAAAAGGTTCATACCTACCGGCGGCGTTATCAACCCCACTTCGACAACAATGAGGACTAAGATTCCGAACCACAGAGCAAATTCTTCGGAACCCAATCCATAATCGAGCGCTGTAACAATCGGGAAAAAGATCGGGATGGTAAGAAGGATCATGGACAAGGAATCCATGACGCACCCTAGTATCAGGTAAATACACAGAATCAGAACCAGCACTGCCCACGGGTTTAATCCCAACTCTACGACCCAGTTTGCGAGCTCTACAGGAACATGGCTCAGCGCCAGGAAGCCATTATAGATACTAGCGCCGAAAACAATGAAGAAAATCATGGCGGTGGCTGACGCAGTCGAGAGAATTGACTCAATAAGAGTCTTCCAAGTAAGCCCACCATTCACGAGTGCAAGTAGCCCTGTTCCGGCTGCTCCGACCGCTGCCCCCTCTGTCGGCGTAAACCAACCGGAATAGATACCCCCTACAACTGCAAGAAATATTACAAGAACCGGCCAAACATCCAAAAGAGAACGAAACCTTTCTTTGTAGGGCGCACGTGCACGCGAACCTGCTGAGTCCGGAAATATTCGTACATAGATCGAGATAGCGATAATATAGCCAACCGCTGCGAGTAGCCCCGGTACAAACGCCGCGACGAATAGTTTTGCAATATTCTGCTCAGTCAGGATGGCATAAATAACAAGGACAAACGACGGAGGGATGAGAATTCCTAGTGTTCCGCCTGCCGCCAACGTACCAGTGGCCAGCTTTCCAGAGTATCCATATCGGCGTAGCTCTGGCAGGGCCACTTGACTCATTGTGGCTGCCGTGGCCAAAGAAGATCCACAGATCGAACCAAAACCGGCACAAGCCCCGATAGCAGCCATCGCAACCCCGCCTTTCTTATGCCCCATCCAGGTTTCGGCCGCTTTGAATAGCGCTTGTGACATGCCGCCCAAAGTGGCGAACTGACCCATAAGCAAAAACAATGGCACAATCGATAGTGAATAACTGGAAAAAGTTGAGTACGTCTCATTTTTCATCTTGGACATGATGGGTAGCCAACTTCCGGTGACCAAGTATGATCCGACAAACCCAGCTATCAACATCGACAAGCCGATGGGAATACGTAGAAAAATCATGATCAGCAGGACAGGAAACGACCATATTCCGATTTCAAGGATACTCAATGAACCGCTCCTGAACCAAGGTTGATGTTAGTTTTTCCGGTCAGCAACTCGACAGCTCTGACTATCACGAGGTAAATCGCCACGACGCAGGCCACGACCAATGCGGAAAAGCAGGCCGCATAAGGCCACCACGTTGGCATTTCAAGGATAAAGGTGGTGTCGCCATACTGGAGCTTGCTGGCCATTCCGTCCCATAGTTTCCAGGTCATAACGAATATGGCCAAAGCCATAAGCGTCTCAGCAATAAGATTGATCCAACGATTTATCCTTGCTGACAGCATATTGGTGAACAGATCGACGGTTGCATGCCCTTGTTGGACCTGACACCACGGGAGAAAAGCACACACGGCAAAGCCGATACCGGCCTCGACAAGCTCAAAATCTCCTTTGATAGGACCCAGCCCGACGCCAATCAGCGAGCGCCCGATAATGGACGTACATGTCAAAACAGTAATACCGAGCAAAACAATACCACCCAGTATCGCCACTGTTTTCGCCAGTTGCTTAAAAAATTGACCTACCGTCATTTGCACCCCTCCCATCGGCGTGGTTTCGAATTTCAAGAACCGGCTCACGGAGAAGGTCCGGTCGATATCATATGCCAAACGGTTGTAATCAGGTGCGGCGACGCACCTGACTACAACGCAACAGCTTATTGCTATTATTGCGCAGCGGTATATTTCGCGATGAGTGCTTCCGCCTCGGCGATCAAGGCCTTCCCGTCATAGCCGCGTGCGTCCATATCCGCCGCCCACTTGTCATAGACAGGTTGTGCGGCGTTTCTCCAAATCGAGGTCTGCTCTTCATCAAGTACAATAATATTGTTTCCCATTCCGCGAGCAATTTCCCGGCTCGGCGCTGCATATTCTTCTTGAGTGACACCGGCCCAAGCGGAAAATTCAAACCCAGAGTTGTCATCGATCACTTTTTTCAGATCATCGGGCAGACTATCGTATGTCGCATTATTCATCGCGAATACAAAAGTTGCGGTATAAAGTGCGTTGCCAGTGAACTCTGTATGATTGTGTACAAGCTCAGGGACTTTCAAACTCAGCACGACCTCCCATGGCAGAGTTGCTGCATCAATGACGCCCTTAGATAGCGATTCTGGAACAGCCGGGACCGGCATTCCCACCGGCGTCGCACTCAACTCTTCAAGGAGCATGTTAACTGTCCGAGAAGCGCCACGAATCTTCATACCCTTCAGATCGTCTAGAGTTCTGATAGGTTTGGAAGAATGAAAAGACCCCGGTCCATGTGTCCAAACCCCCAAGACATGCATGTCTTTGAACTCTTCGTCCTTCATCTTGTTTTCGAACATTTCGTAGAAGGCGCGCGACCCGACTTCCGCATTTGGTAGAATAAAGGGTAATTCAAAAACCTCGGTGCGCGGGAAACGACCTGGGGTATAACCGATTACTGTCCAGATAATATCGACTGCGCCGTCTGTGACTTGTTCTATCAACTCAGGTGGTCTGCCTCCGAGTTGCATTGAGGGATAGCGTTCAATCTTGATCCGACCGCCAGAGTCCCGCTCCACGTTGTCAGCCCATACGTCCAGCACGTTTTTGGGCACGTGGGCCTGGGCAGGTAAAAACTGGTGCAATTTGAGGGTGAACTCTTGCGCTGAAGCGCCAGTAATTGTCGCCAACGTTCCAGCCACCCCCACAACAGCTGCAAGTACAGCCGACTTAAACGAAATTTTCATCATGGTTCCTCCCAGTTCAATTTTGCTCTTCGGCGACCGCCATTCGTGTCGACAACGCTCCGAGCGCTTCTTGTCATTGTTCGCTATACGAACATTGCATCTATATCGAACACTATTGATTCCGAGAACGGTTGTCAATGCAGTCAATCCGGCAGGGATGCGACTCAGTGATACGCTGAAAGTGAGGACATGCTCGGCATTGCTGTACGGCTCTGGAATGCTTGGTAGAAGTGACTTCTAATCTCATAATAAACTATTGATAAATATTAATTTATTATCCGATTCAGACTGCAGGTCTAGACTTCGATGCGGTAGAGTTAAGCATTCCGGCGTAGGCTCCCGGCTGCGATCTCAGATCCATCACGATCGAAAACCCTCAGCTTACAGCGCGCGTGTGCCCAACTGTACGCGACCGTAATCAGCGCGCCGCCATTGCGCGAGGGGCGTGTCAGTCGGTCATAGCCAGCATATCCGTCAAGCTGCAGAATGCAGTCGAATCCCTGCGATATCTGCTCGGCATGGACCTCGACGCGGCTTGGCTGCAAAGTAAAGATCCCGCCATGCGGGTTGTCGCCGCCTCGTTCCCTGTCATCACGCGCCAAGGCCCAGAAGTAGCCAGTCTTGGTCCGGCCACGGCCCGGGTCCAGAACAGGTGCCGTGGTCTGGACCATGAAGGGCGTTCCAGAAGACAAAAGATGCTCGGTTAGTCGATCAACCACAGGGCCGAGGTGGAAGGTTGCGGTGCCGTGCCCGAGTTGGATCGCGACCACGCCTTGAGCGATCAGGATCACCACCTCCTGCGCCGGCATCTCCGGCTTTGTCCTTTCTTTCGCGGCCTCACGGACGACGAGGGGTGCGAAGACCTGATCCTCACTCTCGGCAGCGGGCAGCATCAGCTTGCTCTGCTTGACCAGACACCGCCGTTTTGAAAGTGGGTTCGGATAGATGGCATACCGTTCAACCACGGAACTCTTGCTGGCGGTCGGCTCCAACGTGTCGGCCTCCGCACGAGCCTTGCCGGCATCGGTCCATCGCCAATGACCGAGCGCGTAAGGCTCGACGCCTAACGATCCGAGGCACGAATTTGTTGAACACATTGCGAAGTCCACTTCCCATCATGAGATGAGCATCACCTCGAAGTCGAAGCCATCAGCGGAAAGGTGAGATGGGAACATCGCCTACTTTGTCATAGAGATGACGGAGATGATGTGTTACTCCCCAAAAGCTTGGCATTCGGATTCTTGTTTTGCCTCAGGCTTTTGAGTAGTTGTTTGAAGCTCGAACTCTAATAGGTAGGCAAATCCCAATGACCGATGGTGAAAGCTCCCCGCAACCTGCATCTTCGAAAGATCGCGCCCCAGAAGGCATGGCTGGCCTGGCCAAGGGCTTGGCGATTATCGAGGCCTTCGGTTCAAGCCATGAACATCTTACGGTCGCAAGCGCAGCGGCCGTCGCTGGGATCTCACGCGCTAGTGCGCGACGATGTTTACTGACCCTTACGGATGCCGGATATCTATTTAGACAAGGATCAAAGTATAGACCAACTCCTCGAATGCTGCGACTCGGCGCTGCCTATTACGAGTCTGCATCATTACCTCAACTGGCAGAAACACATCTCGAAGCAGCACGTGACAAGTTGCATGAATCAATCTCGCTGGCAATTCTCGAGGACGGTTACGCTGTGTTTGTTGCCCGCGTCGAAGCGGAACGGATAATCTCTAGCCTCGCCAAATTGGGCGGTCGATTGCCAGCATACGCGTCTGCGACGGGTCGCGTACTGTTGGCAGCGCAATCTGTAAAAACGCTCAATGAGTACTTGGACACAACTAAGCTTCTCAAACTCACGCCCGCGACAATAATAGATAGAGAGCAACTTCGCGAACGCATTGAAAAGATAGGACACGATGGCTACGAAATTACTATCAACGAGTTGGAGGAAGGCATGGTTTCTGTGGCTGTGCCTGTAATGGACAACCATCAAAATACAGTGGCTGCAATGAGTATGAGTGCCTCCAGTGCCAGAATTTCCACAAATCGATTGCGGAAGGATTTCCTGCCAATTTTGCAAACTTATGCGAGCAAGCTTTCGCAATCACTCTGAGCAATCACTCCTGGAAATTCTGTTAGACGTCCTAAAACTTTCCAACCCATGGCAACGCAGCTGAGACATGAGTCGGATGTAGGACACAATCACACTGCCATTTTCTACCAACCCGAAATACTCGTATCCTATCCAACAGCAGAGAGGAGTTTTGGAATGGCGTTGTCAAGCAATTGCCTTTTTACGCTTTCTGTCAATTTGCCATCTTGCTGGAATGCACTCGCGCCGGTGCCAAGCCGGATGTGCTGAGAAATTACATTCGCTCCAAGAGTAACGAATAACTGTTGGAGAGCAGGATGCCCACGAACAGACCCGACTCCGCGCGAAGAAGCCCCGCAAATGGCAACAGGTTTGCTTTTGAACGCAGTGTCGTCCGGTCCACTTGTGAGCACTAACCATCCAATCAAATTTCGTAATATCGATGAATACGCGCCGGTGTATTCATCTGAACCTATGAAAAACCCATCATGTGCCCGCAGCAACTCGCGGAACTTGATCACTTGCTCCGGCACTTCGGATGTTGTCGCGCTCGCCCCATCAACGTTCGGCGCATCAAAATCTGCAAGATCAACGAGCGTAACTGAGATCCTACCAGGCTCGAATGATTGCCCGAGCTCCGCCGCTGATTGCGCCAGTTTAGAATTGACCGATTCTTTTCGGCTACTTCCTGCGAAAAACAATAGTTTGCTCATATCCGGTCTCCAACATTTCTGGATAAGTTAGACATCTTTGGCGTTTCAGAGCGCAAAGCGCACTTAGGTCCGCCCTAGAGCCGACCTTCCGGGTCGATCTGCCTCGCCCATCGCGTCTCCCGCCCCACCTCAACGAGGACTTGACACCAAAACATGCTCGTGTAAAGACTAAAAGTACGATATTCGAAACTTGTTCGATATACGAACTAAAGCATATAGGGAGACACACTGGTGGCAACTCTTGAAGAAACTGAGGCAAAACGACCAACGTGGTCCACTGAAGACGGGGCCTCGCGTGTTCCTTATTGGATTTTTCAGCGTCAAGATATTTTGGAAGCGGAGAATAGGAAGCTATTTCACGGCCCTGTGTGGAACTTCCTATGCTTAGAGGCCGAGCTCAGAGAGGCCGGAGACTTCGTGGCTGTTTCTGCCGGAGAAACTCCCGTCATCGTAACTCGCGATAAGGACGGAGAGTTGTATGCTTTCGAAAATCGCTGCGCGCATCGTGGTTCGTTGCTAGCCTTGGAAGATCGAGGAAACGTTAAAGACTTCACATGCGTCTATCACGCATGGACACACAGTCTTCAGGGCGATTTGATCGGGGTTGCCTTCAAGGATGGAATCAAGGGCTGCGGTGGCATCGCCGATGATTTCAAAATGGAGAACCAGGGGCCTCGCAAAATGCGGGTGTCAGTTCTGCATGGGCTGGTTTTCGGAAGTTTCGACGAAAATGTTGATGACATCGAAGACTATCTCGGTGAAGCCGTCCTAGAGCGTATCGAGCGTGTTCTAGGTGGACGGAAACCGGTTGTCTTGGGGCGTTTCACCCAGATCCTTCCGAACAACTGGAAGCTTTACGTCGAAAACACTAAAGACAGTTACCATGCGAGCATCCTTCATACCTTCTTCACGACGTTCGAGCTTAATCGTCTGTCGCAAAAGGGTGGGATTATCGTCAATGATACAGGTGGATGTCATGTCAGCTATTCGTGTGTGGATCACGGCGAGACGCTGGATGATGATCAGAAGAATGCCTATAAAGACGAGAATATTCGATCAGATTCCGATCTCAGTCTGACTGATATGTCGCTCTTGGCGAGCTTCAAGGAATACGACGACGATATTACTTTGCAAATCTTGTCCGTATTTCCGAACTTCGTTTTGCAACAGATCCAAAACTCGATTGCGGTACGAACGGTTCTGCCCAAGGGCACGGACAGTATGCATCTGAAATGGACCTATATCGGGTTCGAGGACGACACACCGGAACAACGCAAAATGCGCCTGAAGCTGTCCAACCTGATCGGACCGGGCGGGTATGTTTCGATGGAAGATGGGTGCATCGGGAACTTCGTTCAACGCGGAACAAAGGGAGCACCTGACGAGCGCGCCGTTCTCGCGATGGGCGGACATTCAATCGAGACAGGAACAGATCGCATTACCGAGGCCGCCATTCGTGGGTTCTGGACCGAATATCGTGGGAGGATGGGCCTGTGAACGACTACAAGAAAATAGCAGAGCTGACAAACCTCATCGGGATGGTTCAGGCACGGTATGTCTACGCGATTGACGACGGTGATTTCTATGATTGGCCAACGTTCTTTGTCGATGACTGCTTTTATCAGATCACGTCTGCTGACAACTTTGCCCAGGGTCTTGAGGCCGGTTTGATGTGGCTGGACAGCAAGGCGATGCTGCATGACCGCATTTTGTCGCTGCTGGAGGCAAATGTTTACGAACGGCATTCGTACCGGCACATTCTCGGACAACCTCATATTTCGAGCATTGAGGATGGCGAGGTGGAATCCGAAACCTCGTTCATGGTGGCAAGAATTACCCGTGAGGGCCCGACCGACCTGTTTGCCACGGGGCGCTATGTTGATCGGTACAAAGTCACAGAAAGCGATGCGAAGATCATGAAGCGCATTGTCGTTCTTGACAGCAGCTATATCGATACACTTCTCGGGTTTCCACTGTGACAAGCGCAAATACCAAGCCGGTGCTGGTCACCATTGGTGATCCCAATGGTATTGGTCCGGAAATTGCGGTCAAAGCAGCGGCGGCATTGCATGCAGATCCTCGTTATCGGCCTGTTTTGCTTGGGGACGACTATATCGTTGCTCCCCTCGCAGACGCCCTCGGATTTGGCGTGCAAACCGATCGTTCAAAGTGGGGTAGCACGGCTAAAACGATCGATCTGTTTGTCAAAAATGCAATGCCTCCTGCGAATTACGCACCCGGGACCGTTGATGCCGCTGCCGGGCGGGCCACCGTTTCCTATGTCGAAGCGGCCTTGGCGTTGCTTGCCGACGGAGCCGGTCGAGGAGTTGTCGGGTGCCCCCATTCCGAAACGGCAGTAAATGCCTCTGGGCGTGTCTTTTCAGGCTATCCGAATTTGCTGTCGGAATTGTTGAGAACCGGGCCCGACAGCGTCTTCTTGATGTTGGTTGGCGGAGGGCTCCGCGTTGTACACGTTACGCTCCACGAAGGGATCAACGGCGCGTTAAAGCGGTTAACCTCGGAACTGATTGAGAAGGCCGCGCTTGCCGCTGATTCCGCCCTGCGCGATTTGGGAGTGGCGAAACCGCGGATCGGAGTGTTTGGGATCAATCCTCATGCAGGCGAAAACGGCCTGTTCGGCGACGAGGACAACCGTATCGTCGCCCCAGCGATCCAAAAACTGCGGGAGCAAGGCGTCGATGCACACGGCCCCGAAGGCGCCGACACAATGCTGGCCCGTGACGGTTTCGATGCATATGTCGCGATGTATCACGATCAAGGACATATTCCCGTCAAGTTGCTGGCGGGGAGAAAAGCGTCGGCACTGTCGATCGGGGCTGACACCCTATTTTCCAGCGTTGGGCACGGCGCGGCCTTTGATATTGCGGGCAAAAACTGCGCAGACCCTGAGGCTGTCATTCGAGCAGTAGAACTAGTTGGAGGGGCAAAATGACCTATCAAATCTCTGTCACAGGCGAAGACATCATTTTTGAATGCACCGAGGATGAAACCGTTTTGGATGCGGCCGAACGTGCCGGCTTCGCGATCCCTTATTCTTGCCGAAAAGGCGTCTGTTCATCATGCGAAGGTGGTATTACATCCGGCGAGGCTGCCGTTCGAGGGCAGGGTACCTGCGTCGGGCCTGCCGAAGGTGTGTTTTTGTGCCAGGCAAGACCTCGCTCGGATCTTGAAATCGCCCCGAAAAGTATCAAGAAAGTTGAACCCGTTTCTCGCAAGACATTCGAGGCCAAAGTTCGAAAAATTGAGCAACCCGCCTCTGACGTGTCTGTCATTGGCTTGAGGTTCCCAATTGGCAACCGATCCGTCTTTCAGGCTGGTCAATACCTAAGTGTGCTAATGCCCGACGGCGATAGCAGAAACTACTCGATGGCCAATCCACCCCATCAGAACGATGGTATTGAATTGCACATTCGCCACGTTCCCGGCGGGAAGTTTTCTCAAACGGTTCTTGCCAACCTTGAAAAGGGGGCTGTTCTTTCCGTCGAGCTTCCTTTTGGCAATTTCACCTTGAATGAAGACACAGATAAGCCCGCGATCCTGATCGCAACGGGAACGGGATTTGCCCCGATCAAATCGATCGTCGAACACCAAATCAAGCAGGGTGGCTCGCGTCCAATGCATCTCTATTGGGGTGCGAACACCGAAGCCGATATCTACCTGCGCTCTCTTCCAGACAAGTGGGCCGAAAAGCACGAGTGGTTTACGTTTACGCCCGTTCTTTCGAATCCTCCCGACACATGGAATGGTCGTACCGGCTTCGTACATAAGGCGGTCCAATCGGACCATCCGGATATGTCCAGCCTAGAGGTCTATGCTTGTGGTGCCCCAATGATGATTGACGCCGCAAAAAAGGATTTCTGCGCCGACTCCAAGCTCGATAAGGCGGCCTTCTACAGCGATGCGTTTGTGCCCTCGGGCGAACCAACAGACGATATGCCTGCATAGGCAAAAACCACAGGGACAAGCATCACAACTGACAAATTCGTCAAGGCTAAATTCCAAGGGAGGAGTATGCCGTGAAATTTCAACAGCAACCTGAGAGCAGATCTCACTCATATCCAGTACCGGTTGAAGGTGTTACTTCGCTCGACTTTGACCCCTACGCATCAGAGGTGCTTAGGGATCCATATCCGCATTACGAAATGATGCGCGAGGCGGGGCCAATCGTCTGGCTGGAAAAATACGGGGTTTATGCGGTGACGCGGTACGATAGTGTACGCAACGTGTTGACCGATCCGGAAACATATTGCTCCAGTGCCGGCGTCGGCCTTACCAATTTTCACACCGAAGAACCTTGGCGGCAACCAAGTATCATTCTGGAAGTTGATCCGCCCGAGCATACCAAGACCAGAGCCGTCTTCACGCGTATTCTTTCACCCCGCGCATTGAAAAAACTGACTTCCACATTCGAAGCTCAGGCGGAGCTGATGGTTGATCGGATGATTGAAAAGGGTGTTTGCGACGGCGTTAAGGACTTGGCAGACGCGTTCCCGATCAAAGTTTTTGGAGACGCGGTTGGTGTGCCAAAGGACGGACGGGAGCATCTTCTGCCCTATGGCGATATGGTCTTCAACGCGTTTGGCCCCGCCAATGATCGTTTCAAAGAATGCCTCGCAAATCTGGGGCCTGCGACGGAATGGATTACCAATGCTTGCCAACGCGAAAACCTGACTTCGGACGGATTTGGCGCAGAGCTTTATGCTGCAGCTGATGCGGGCGATATTTCGCATGAAGATGCGGGAATGCTCGTGCGCACAACTCTCTCGGCCGGATTGGACACGACAATTTTCACAATGGGGAACGCGCTCGTCAATCTGGGCCGCAACCCAGACCAATGGGCCGTGTTGCGCGATGACCCGAAAAGAGCGCGTGCGACAATTGAAGAAGTTCTGCGCTATGACAGCACCTTCCACTCTTTCTATCGCACGACCACAAAGGAAACCGAACTGGAAGGCGTTCCTTTGGCAAGGGAACAAAAGGTACTGGTTTTTGTTGCCTCAGCAAATCGCGATCCGCGTCATTGGGCGGATCCCGACCGCTTTGACGTATTGCGCAAAGCCACGGGCAACATGGGCTTCGGAGCAGGGATTCATGGCTGTGCTGGTCAAATGATTGCGCGGATGGAAGGCGAAATCGCTTTGCGAACTTTGGCATCCAAAGTCGAATCAATTGAACTGTTGGGGGAACCGATTCTGCATTTCAATAACACCGTACGCGGATATACCAGCATGCCAATGCGCGTGACGGCCAAAAAACACTAAGGGAGGGCGACATGCCTACGATCACCTATGAACTCGCCGACGGGACCAGAACGGATATCAAAGTGGATGTCGGAGCAAATGTAATGCGCACCGCCATTGACGCCGATATTCCCGGCATTGTGGCCGAATGCGGCGGAGCAGCGATGTGCGCAACATGCCATGTGTATCTTGAAAAGGATTCAGCCTCGGCATTCACCACGATAAGCGACGTCGAGGAAGAAATGCTGGAGTGCGTTGCGGAAGATCGCCAGCCGGAAAGCCGGCTGAGCTGCCAACTCTATGTACCTGAAGGGATAGAGCAGATCATTGTTCGGTTACCTGAAACCCAAGGCTGAATGTTCTGCATTCCCGGTGAGAAAGAATTGGAAGACCCCATGAACACTAAGAAAAAAGTGGCGATTGTAACTGGTGGCGCAAGCGGTATTGGGTTTGCGTTCACGCGAAGCCTTGCTGACGTAGGATACGCCGTTGTCATCGCAGATATGGCCGGAGCGGATGATGCTGCCAATGGACTTAAAAGCGAAGGCTTTGATGTGATCGGCGTTAAAACCGATGTCACTAACGTAGACGACACAAACGCGATGGTTGCTGCGGCGGTCGACAATTTTGGCGGCCTGGATTTGTTGGTGAACAATGCGGGTATTTTCACCTCGCTGAAGCTAAAGCCATTTGACCAAATTGAACCCGCTGAATGGATGAAAGTGATGGAGGTCAATACGCTCGGCCCGTTTCTTTGTGCCAAAGCGGCGCTTCCAGAACTGCGTAAGAGTACGGCCGGCAGGATCGTGAATATCGCGTCAACGTCGCAACTTAAAGGTGCTCCGTTCATGCTGCACTACACGTCTAGCAAGGGAGCTGTTGTGTCGTTTACCCGCGCCTTGGCGCGTGAATTGGGCAAAGACAACATTACGGTGAATGCCATTGCGCCTGGATTTACGCTCAGCGACGGAGTGCTTGCAACTGGCATGGAAGAAGTCATGGGCGACGTGGTCAGGAAGTCCAGCCGCTCCATCCCGCGCGATCAGGTACCGGGTGATCTGACTGGCGCGCTGCTCTTTCTTGCCAGTAATGGCGCGGCATTCATTACCGGACAGACCGTCGCCGTAGATGGCGGGAGCTACTTCCTGTGACCCGGTCGTATGCTTCACTGTCCATGTATATTGATGGCCATTTCATAGGGGCCGATGATCGGGATGGAGAGCCGGTTTATAACCCGGCCAACGGACAAGTTGTCGGCCAGTTGCCCCATGCAACGCCCGACGATCTGGATGCAGCCATTGCTGCGGCGGATCGTGCGTTCCAAACGTGGCGCTGGACGTCACCCTTAGAACGCAGCCGTATTCTGCGCAGCGTTGCGGGTATGATCCGAGAACGGGTCGAGGATATCGCCTATAGCCTCACAATGGATCAGGGCAAGCCGCTGACCGAAGCCAAAATGGAAGTCATGGGGGCCGCGGATCATGCAGAGTGGCACGCAGAGGAATGTCGCCGCATCTACGGGCGCGTCATCCCGCCGCGTAATCCAAGCGTCCGCCAGACTGTCATTCGCCAGCCTGTTGGCGTTTGTGCATCATTCTCGCCTTGGAATTATCCACTCAATCAGGCGCTTCGCAAAATCTGCGCTGCTTTGGGATCGGGATGTACAATTATCCTCAAGGCCTCCGAGGACGCACCAAGCGCCGTCGTTGCGCTGGCGCAAATGTTTCATGACGCGGGCTTGCCAGCGGGGTGCCTCAATGTCGTTTGGGGCGTGCCTGCTCAGATATCGGAGCATCTCATCAAGTCACCTAACGTGCGCAAAATCTCATTTACCGGGTCAATCCCCGTTGGAAAACATCTAGCGGCAATGGCTGGCGCGCATATGAAGCGCGTCACAATGGAACTGGGTGGGCATTCTCCGGTTCTGGTGTTCGATGATGCCGATATTGACAAGGCAGCTACCCTTTTGGCCGGTTATAAGGGGTTGAACGCAGGTCAAGTGTGTATGTCGCCAAGTCGGTTCTATGTCCATGAAAGCGTGGCCGAAGAGTTTGGAGAAAAATTTTCCAAAGCCTTTGGAGCGCGCGTAGTCGGAGACGGCATGGACAGTGCCACGACAATGGGCCCGCTAGCCCATAACCGACGTGTGAGCGCGATGACCGAGTTTGTTTCCGACGCTACCGCCAAAGGTGCAAGTATATTGACCGGCGGTAAGGCCATGTCCGGCCCAGGAAACTTCTTTCCGCCGACCGTGTTGATGAATACGCCTGACACGGCAAATATCATGCGCGAAGAACCGTTTGGACCGGTCGCTCCTATCACAACCTTCAGTGATGTGGATGAAGTGCTTTCCCGAGCAAACGCGTTGCCGTTCGGGCTTGCATCCTATGTCTTCACCCAATCGCTCCGGACCTCGCACTATGTAACCACAAGGCTCGAAGCGGGCATGGTGAACGTCAACCACTTTGGCATCGCATTGCCAGAGACACCTTTGGGAGGCATCAAGGATAGCGGTATGGGCAGCGAGGGCGGCAGCGAGACCTTTGACGCCTATCTTGCCACCAAATTTGTCTCCGAGGCGACAGCATAGGAAACTGACATGAAAAAGAAGATACTCATTGTCGGTGCGGGGCAGGCCGCGTGCTCTCTTGCGGGAAAGTACAGACAGCAGGATAGCGAGGCTGCGATTACCATAGTGGGCGAAGAACGTTATCTTCCCTATCAGCGCCCACCGTTGTCAAAAAAATATGTAACCGGGGAGATGAGTGTCGAGAGTTTGTTCCTTCGCCCCGAGGCTTGGTATCAAAAGAACGATATCTCCCTTCTCTCGGGCCATCGCGTCGTGCGTATTGATAGAAAATCCAAGCAGGTCGAACTCGATGACGGGCGCGTTCTGGACTATGACAAGCTGGCCCTGACAACGGGCACGCGTCCCAGAGCCTTGCCAAGCGAGATGGGCGGGGAGCTCAAAGGTGTCTATGTGGTTCGTGGCATCGACGATGCGAACGCTTTTGCAACCGAAGTTGCTTCGGGACGGCGTGCCTTGGTGATCGGCGGCGGCTATATCGGGCTGGAAGCAGCCGCAGTGCTGAGCAAGCAAGGTCTTCAGGTGCGGGTCGTCGAGATTGCCGACCGCATCTTGCAACGCGTTGCCTGCGCCGAAACATCAAACTACTTTCGACAGCTCCACCACGAAAACGGTGTGCAGATTGACGAAGGTCTTGGCGTAAAGCGTCTCGTCGGTGACAATGGCAGCGTGGTGGGCGCTGAGTTTTCTGACGGCAGCGCTATGGAGGTTGATTTCGTGATTGTTGGCGTCGGTGTCGTGGCCAATGACGACCTAGCCCGAGATGCCGGCCTGAACGTGGATCAAGGAATCCTTGTCAATTCCTTCGGACAGACGAACGATAAAGACATTTACGCCGCTGGTGACTGCACACGGTTCGAATATCTGGGCCAGATGGTGCGGCTAGAATCCGTTCAGAACGCGGTAGATCAGGCCGAGTCTACGGCGGCGAATATGGCAGGGTTTGAAACTCCATATACTCCATACCCATGGTTTTGGTCGGATCAATTCAATGTAAAACTTCAAATTGCAGGGTTAAATCAAAGCTATACGGACACCGTAACGCGTATCGGAGCAAAACCCGGCAGCCTGTCTGTGTGGTATTTCGCAAACGAGCGGTTGGTTTCGGTCGATGCGATGAATGATCCTCGGACATTCATGACCGCAAAGAAAATGTTTTCGTCAAATCAATTGGCGAGCATTGAGCAGATCAGGGATCCTGACTTTGACCCAAGGTCCGTCTTGGGCGCATAACCAAGGCGATCCTTAGGCAAATCGTCTTGTGGGAAGGTGAAGCACCATATGAAGTCGGCTCTTGTTTCGGAAGTACGGATTGGAACACCGGTCCCATTCGGGCCAAACAACGCGTGCAGTGCTATCACTAAGAAAGCGGTTCTCGGAAAGGTTTGGCTGTCCCCCCTTGGGATAGAAGGCGACGTGCAGGCCGATCAAGAAAAACATGGCGGGCTTGACAAGGCGCTGCATCAATACTGCTCTGGTCATTATGAACACTGGAAACGGGTTTTGCCAGGGACCGAGGATCTTAGCCCTGGTACGTTCGGAGAGAATATCGTTGCATACGGCTACGATGAGACCAACGTATGCCTCGGTGATTCCTTTCAGATTGGCGAGGCGGTTGTGCAGGTGTCACAACCACGACAACCTTGTTGGAAGCTTAACGTCCAGATCAGTCAGCCCGGGTTTGCGAAACTTGTTCAGTCATCCGGTTTGACCGGCTGGTATTATAGAGTCTTGCAAACTGGGTGGGTGGCAGCAGGAGATGCGATTACTCTCATCGAGAGGCCAAACCGGGAATGGACTTTGCAAAGGGTTCATAAGACACTCTACCACGCTCCATTGAATTTTGATCTTACTAGTGATCTGGGCACAGTGAGAGAGCTTTCCGTTTCTTGGAAGAATTTGATTAAGTCCAGACTGAAGAATCGAGCCGTTGAAAGTTGGTCCTCTCGCCTCCGAGATTAGTGCTTAAACGCGGAGATCTAATCAGCAAACCAAACCGTAACTGCAAGAACTGCAAGAACTGCAAGAATAAATGAGGTGTGGCCATGATGGGGCAAGAGCAAAACGATCTACTCACGCAAACAGGGCCCGGCTCCTCCGCCGGGGGCGTGTTCCGACATTACTGGCAACCTGCCGCACTAAGCGAAGAATTGAAGGGTCCGCGCCCTTTGGTGCCAGTGCGTTTACTCGGCGAAGATCTGGTGCTTTTCCGCGATAACACAGGAACGCTGGGCTTGGTTGCGCGCGCCTGTCCCCATCGCGGCGCCGACCTTTGCTATGGCCGACTCGAAGATGACGGGCTTCGCTGCCCATTTCATGGCTGGCATTTTGATCGCAGTGGGCAATGCGTCGAACAACCGGGAG
Source organism: Sulfitobacter sp. L-8 (assembly GCF_056859255.1). Lineage (NCBI taxonomy): Bacteria > Pseudomonadati > Pseudomonadota > Alphaproteobacteria > Rhodobacterales > Roseobacteraceae > Sulfitobacter > Sulfitobacter sp. L-8. The sequence continues at coordinate 28,677 of NZ_JBSXOD010000032.1, read as the reverse complement.
AGCCGGAAGGCTCGACAACGCACGAACGCATCCGTATCAACTCATACCCTGTGGTAGAACGAAATGGCATCATTTTCGCTTATATGGGGTCTGGTGAGCCGCCGGAATTTCCAAAATTTGACTGCTTTCGCGCACCCGAAACTCATGTGTTTGCGTTCAAGGGCCTATGGCAATGCAATTGGTTGCAGGCGTTGGAAGTCGGAATCGACCCCGCGCACGCATCCTTTCTGCATCGCTTCCTAGAGGACGAAGACCCGCAAGACAGCTATGGAAAGCAATTTCGTGATAAGGCCGCCGACACGGGCATTCCAATGACGAAGCTTTTGCGCGATTATCCGCGCCCTGAGATCACGGTTGAAGAAACCGAGTATGGCATGCGCCTTATTGCATTACGCAGTTTGGACAATGGCCAGACACACGTGCGTGTCACCAATCAAATTTTCCCTTGCGCAATCCACATCCCCATGAGCCGAGAAATGGTCATTACGCAGTGGCACGTCCCAATCGACGATGAAAATTGTTATTGGTATTCAATGTTTACCAGCTTCAAGAACCCGGTAGACAAAGAGTTGATGCGCGCCCAGAGACTGAAAGAGCATCGACTTCCAGATTATGCTCCCCTTCGGAACAAGAGCAACAACTATGGCTACGATCCCGAAGAGCAGGCGGTCAAAACCTTTACTGGTATGGGCCTTGATATCAATGTGCACGATCAGTGGGCCGTAGAGAGTCCGGGCCCGATATTTAACCGCCGGAACGAGCATTTGGGGAAAACTGATGTCGGCATCATCAAGTATCGCCGAATGCTACGCGACGCGATTGAAAACCTAGCAGCAGGGAACGCCGCAGCTTTGCCAATGAGCAGCGGTTCCGATGTTCGCTCGATTCTCGGACCGGTTTCAATCGACGCTATTGGCCCGTGGGATGCGTGGCGCGAAACTTTAGAAATCAGCGATACGGCACGGCGCCAAGCCTGTATCGATTGGGACGCCAAGGTTTGAGCATGGATCTCGTCAATAGCGTTCTGGAGCAGGTCAAAAAGAGCGGTACTGAAACCATCCGCGTCCTGTTCGCCGATCAACATGGCATTCTGCGTGGCAAGACAATCGTCGCAAGCGCTTTGGCCTCAGTTTTTTCAAATGGAATGAACGTACCATCAAGTTTGTTGTTGAAAGATACCTCGAACCGCACGGTTTTTCCAGTTTGGTCCGCTGCCGATAGCCCAATGTCTGGCGTAGGCGACGTGACGTTGTTTCCTGATCCATCGACTTTCCGGATATTGCCATGGTCACCCCATTCCGCATGGATTCTGTGCGACACACGTATGCGGAATGGTGACCCTATTCCATTCGTGTCCCGTGATCTGTTGAAATCTGCGGTCTCAAAATTAGAGGCTCAGGGATTAAAGATGCTTGTAGGTCTTGAGGTGGAGTTTCATATTTTCGAGATCTTGGATCCCGGCCCTGATCACAAGACCACAGCCATGCCCGGCACCGCTCCCTTGACCCGGAATTTGTCACAGGGCTATCAATTTCTGTCCGAAACTCGCTACGGCGAGGTCGAGACGGTATTGGACGATCTCCGCCGAGTATGTCAGCAAATGGGCTTGCCGATACGCACGACCGAGATCGAAATGGGGCCTAGCCAGTTCGAATTCACTTTTGATCCTGACGCACCCTTGATCCATGCCGACAATATGGTGATGCTGCGGACCCTCGTTAAAGAGGTTTGTGCGCGGCGCGGGCTTCACGCCACGTTCATGTGCCGCCCGCGCGTCAAAGACGGCGCTGCAAGCGGCTGGCATCTTCACCAATCTGTGCTGAATGCACAGACCGGCGAAAACATGATGATTCCTCGCAAGGATGGTGGGCTTAGCAAGACCGCTAGCGGGTGGATCGCGGGTTTGCTTGCCCATGCGGCAGAGAGCTGCATTCTGACCACACCGACCGTAAATGGGTACAAGCGTTATCGCCCAGGCCAATTAGCGCCTGATCGGATCCAATGGGGCTATGACAATCGTGGTTCAATGATCCGCGCCGTTATGGCCTTTGGCGATATCGCAAGCCGAGTAGAAAACAGAGTGGCAGAAACTGCGGCAAACCCTTACTATTTCTTCGCCTCACAGATAATTTCAGGTTTGGCAGGCATAACTCAGAAATTTGCGGCACCACCCGCAGTTGAAACCCCATATGAAACAGACGCAATTAAGCTGCCAACAGACTTACTGGAAGCAATTCAATCATTCGAAAAATCTCATTTATATCGAAATGAATTAGGTGATACATTTGTCAATTATTTGTCCAAGATCAAGCGCGCTGAATGGGAGCGGTATTTGGCACATATCTCGGAATGGGAACAAGCAGAGTATTTTGACATATTTTGAATGCATATGATCATCAGTAGTGAATGAAGCTTTGATTAGCATAACTTCGATTATGCGATTTTTGGATCGCCCAAATTTCCCTGTAGAATTCGTCCTCTACAACCTCCCTGTGGACGACCGACTGGCGGCACCGGTATTGTCGGTGCCGCCATTTTTCGAAAGACCGATTGAACGGCCCAGAATGTTTGTGAGACGGATCATCCCGTGACCTGCGTATCGGCAGGCATCCCATTCCGGCGATCTCGCGCCGTTGCAAGATTTCTATTCCACACATCCGAATGTAACATATATCGCGTGGCGATATTTCGCGCACCGTGTCCGTTTCACGGGCATGAACTTGCGGGACCGTGTAGCACTGAACATCCAAGACTTGAGACGCGCCCGCGGCCTCAGCCAGGAGGAGCTTGTTCATCGGGCAGACGTGAGCCGCGGGCATATGGGCAAGGTCGAAAACGCCAAGTTCGCGGCCTCCCTCGACCTTCTCGAACGTATCGCCAAGGCGCTGAACGTCGACCCCGGAGAGCTCTTCACAAAACGCTAGCTAGTTTTTGCCAGCCCCTGATGCGTCCTCGAATGGAACGTCACGAAAGGTAGTCAGATGGAGCGTCGTGAGTTCTATGGGTAAAAGAAAAACAGGTTGGCCCTTTCAGGATGGGTTTATGAACGACGGGGCGCAGGAGCTTCACCTGTTCACCGATTACCGTTGGAATGATGGCTCGGTGAGCCGCCGCTGGCATGTCGATCCGGAACGCTTTGATGCAGACCTTGTCGAGATTCGCCCAGTTTCCCTGAAGCCCAGTGAAAGCTCAGATCAGTAGGAAAACCACTCCGAGTGGCCCATTTTGCCGTCGTAGTCGCCGTATTCGACCATGATGCTGCGGGAGTAGAAGTGCCAAATGCCACCACTGGTCGGATAGGCGATCTCCTGCCCACTTTCAGAGACAAATGTCGCGGGCCAGGGCGTGTGGGCCCCATAGACCCGCTGGATGTAGCGGCAGGTGCGGTTCTCGCGATCGCAGGAGCGGATCGACCAGTCCCATTGACGCGGCTCGTCGCGCGGCTCGTAGGAGCGCCCGGTGAACCAGATCACATGGGTGCGGTTCAGCCACTCGTATTCCGGCAGATTGGTGTCCAGCTCGCCCTCTCCGCCGGGCCCGCCCAACTCGACCGGCACATGGGCAAAGGTACAGACCCCGAAGGGCGGCAGGCTCGGCCAGGGCGTGATGCGGCGGATCATGGTGCGATAGGCGCGCGCGCAGACCGCACTGGGAGGGAAGCCACCCGCCATGCAGAGCATGATGGCGCAGTCGATGTCATAGGCCCGCGCCTTCTCAGGGGCTCCGAACACAGCCATCACCCCAAATGCTGCCGCCATCACCTGTCGTTTCATGTCATTCTCCCGCACAAGTTGCGGCAACTATCGCGCAATTTGTATTTTTCAGCAATATGTCGTATTGACTCCATATGTCTTTATGGCCTTAGTGTCATGCAGTAGAAGGGCTCTCATGGGGAGAGTCCGAACATGCCGATAGCGCGCAACCAGATCCTGATCACCATCGATGGTGTCAAAGACCTGTCCGAGAAGGGCATCGCGTTCCGCTGCCGGTATGAACTCGTGGGGTTCACGGACGATGGCAAGCCGCGCTACCAGTGCATCTACCTGCGCGAGGGCGAGCCGGAAGCCATTCTGGTCTCGACCCGGATCACCCCGCACGGGCCAGAGCCGCGGTATTTCAACATATGGCCAGGGCTCTTCAAACATCATCTCGAGTTCGGTGACGGGCGCGATCTGCGCTTTGGTCCTGACTATGAGCTCACCCTCGAGGAGCGCGGCTGACGTCATCGCTTTCGGCCGCGACGGCACGGCCAGGACCTCGGGCTGGACGTTTCATGGCGAGCGGCCTGCATGGAATGGTCTTGATGATGGCGTTGAGGCCGAAGTCGTGCGGGCCTCGCTGGGTGCCACACCGCCTTCCGGTCGCGACAGCATCCTCGCGCTGATCCGCACCACCGCAGATCGCCACCAGGGGAACCGAGCCCTACGCAAGGTTGGTCTGGGTCCGGACGACTGGCAGGTCCTGTTCCGCGCCCTGGTCGAGGCTGAAAGCAGCTACAATCCGACAGCCGTCAGCCCGAAGGGTGCCTATGGTCTTGGCCAGCTGATGCCGGATACGACCCGCAGCCTCGGGGTCGATCCGCGCGACCCGTCCCAGAACCTCGACGGCGCGGCGCGCTATCTGCTCGTGCAACTCGCCACGTTCAAGGACATCGACCTGGCGCTGGCAGCCTACAATGCCGGGCCGCACAGGGTGGTCGAATATTCCGGCATTCCACCCTTCGCCGAGACCCGCGACTACATCGCGCGCATCCACCGGATCCGGTCCCAGCTGGCGAGTACGCCTGTTTCCGCGCCAGACATCCGTGTCGCAGACCGCGCCCCAAGTCGCGCGCCCGTCTTCATCGATCTTCAGTAAAACAAGGGAACTTCGCATGCCCAGACATCGCCTCAGCCGCCTCTTGCCCGTCGCCACAACCCTGGCGGCTTTCGCAACGCCCGCCCTCGCGCAAGACTTGTCACCGATCCAGACCATGCTGGAAACCGTCGAGGCGGCGCTGACCGGTCCGATCGGGATCGCCGTCGCCACGCTCGCCGTTATCGGCACCGGTTTCATGTGCATGATGGGGCGGCTGAACTGGGGCTGGTTCGCCTCGGTCATCATCGGGATCGTGCTGATCTTCTCGGCCGGGACGATTGTCGATGGGTTTTCCTGATGAACCGGAAAGCACTGTGCCTTTCCCGCAAAACGGAATCCTGCGGTCAACTCGAACGCGTTGTGCTGCGCAAACGCTGCCTCGAGTTGCCCTCCGGATGCCCGTCTTTTACTGAGCGGGAAAGTCACTAGATGGCAGAACGATCCCCCCTCTTTCTGGGCCTCGCCCGTCCGCCCAAGTATCTGGGCCTCCCCGTCGGATACCTCGTGGTTCTGGCGACAGGGGTCGTTCTACCGTTCATCTGGACCAAGTCGATGGTCTTCTTCCTGATCGGCCTTGTCGCCTATCCGATTCTCTGGTTCGTCGCCGACCGCGAGCCGCATTTCTTCGAAGTGCTGCGCGTCTCCTACGGCGCAGTGAGCCCGACGAAGAACCGGGCCCTGCACGGAGGCGACAGCTTTGGCGCGTGATGCGGGCACTCTTTCCACTCACGGAACCGCTCTGTTTCAGGCTGGCGGCGGGGAGTTCGCGCGGGAGAGCTATCTCGCGGAGCACCTGCCGTATTTCGCGCTCGCGGATGACGATGTCATGGTGCTGCGCGAGGGCGACCTTATGGCGACCCTGCGCCTTGATGGTCTCAATCCGATGACCAGCGAAGACGCCCGGCTCGACGCACTCAAACGCGCTGTTGCCACCATCGTCGCACAGACCGGCAATGCCTTCGGCTTCTACATCCACCGCATCTCCGTGCCACAGGATCTCGGGATGCGCCCCATTGAGGGGGACAGCTTCACCGCCGCAATCGATGCCCGCTGGCAAGCCCATGTCAAAGACCTGCGCCCCGCCAAGCGCCAGCTCTATCTCAGCGTCATCCGGCGCCCCGATATCTCCGCGCGCATTCCGCTCCTGCGCGCGCTGGCCCGCAAGGCCTGGGTCAAGGACCGCGCGACGCGCCTGCAGGAGCTGAACGAGGTCATGGGCTTTTTCGAGGTGGCACTTGCCTCGGCCAATCCCGTGAGGCTCACAAGGTCGGGCGGCGAATGGCTGGGCTATCTCAACACGCTGAATGCGGGCAGCTTTTCTCCGATCGCCTTTGGGCAGAGCGCCCTGCCCCTCTCGCACACCCTGGGCAACTGCCGCGCGACCTTTGGCGGCGACGTCGTCACCCTGACCGATGCCGTGACCGGTCAGGTTAAATATGGCGCACTCTTCTCGATGAAGACCTATCCAGCCCTCACCGATGTAACCCTTCTCGACGCGCTCGACCTGCCGCTCGATATCGTGCTGACGAACTCCTTCAGCCCGATCCCGAACAACATCATGGCTGAACGCATCCAGCGCATCATCCGCCAGATGCACGCCTCCGACGATGCCGCTGTCTCGCTCCGGGACCAACTCGCCATGGCTGCGGACGACCAGGAAGCGGGCCGCATCGCCTTCGGGGACCATCACCTCTCCATCGCCGTCTATGCCCCAGACCGCGAGACGCTCGAGCGCGCCGCCGCCCAGATCAAGCGCGTGGGCCAGGAGATCATGTCCGTCATCGTCCGCGAAAACATGGCGCTGAAAGCCACCTACTTCGCGCAATCTCCCGGCAATTTCGGCTACCGCGCGCGGAAGACGCCGATCTCCTCGATCAACTTTGCGGATTTCGCGGCCCTTCACGGCAGCGTCGAAGGGCGCGGGCCGGATCAGTCGCCCTGGGGCCAGACCATCTCGGTCCTCCCCACGGTCGGCACCTCTGGTTATCGCTTCAATTTCCACGAGGCCGGCAGCCCCGGCAAGGAACCGACCGTTGGCCATACGCTGGTCCTGGGGCGCACCGGCACCGGCAAGACGCTCACCACCGCCTTCCTTGCGGCCCAAGCGCAGAGGGTCGGCGCGCGGCTCTTTTTCTTCGACAAGGATCGCGGTCTCGAAATGACCGTCCGCGCGCTTGGCGGTCGCTATAACGAAATCCGGGCCGGTGTTCCCACGGGCCTCAACCCGCTCGCCACGGAGACCGACGAGCGCGGCCGCGCCTGGCTCTCGGACTGGCTTGCGACACTTCTCACACGGAATGGCGCGCTGACAGGCGAGCAATCACGTCACATACAGAGCGCGGTCGGTCAGAACGCCGATGCGGGCGCGGCCCTGCAGCGCTTTGTCAGTTTCGAGACCCTGTTCCAGTCGCTTGATGACGACGGCGAGCTGCAATCCCGCGTTGCCGAGTGGGCGCCCGGTGGCCGCTATGGCTGGGTTTTCGACGAGCCTGAGCGGGGGGCGGGTCTCACGCTTACGGGCGACATCGTCGGGTTTGACATGACTGAAATCCTCGACATGACCACCGAGCGCATGGCGGTGCTCTCCTACATCTTCCGCCAGATCGAATGCGTGGTCGAAGACCGCCGCCCCACCATCATCGTGCTCGACGAAGCCTGGAAGCTCTTGGACGATCCGTATTTCGGGGCGCGGCTGGAAAACTGGCTGGTGACGCTTCGCAAGATGAACTGCGTCGTGATCATGATGACGCAATATCCAAGCCAACTGCGCGACAGCCGCGTCGGCAAGACCATCGTCGAGACGGTGCCGACCCAGATCCTCTTCCCGAACGATCGCGCCACCGTCTCCGACTACGACTTCCTGCGCGTGAACGCCAAGGAAGCCGCACTTCTCGTCCAACCCACCATTGGCCAGCGCATCGCCCTCGTCCGCTCGGCGGGCGACAGCGTCTTCGTCGATGCGGACCTGTCAGCGCTTGGCGACCTTCTCCCCATCCTTGGCGGCGGCGCCACCGGTGAGGCGCGTGTGCCTGCCGATTGGCGCGCCATTCCCGACTTCTGGAGACATGTGATATGAGTTCGAAACCCTTCCTCGCGCTTTGCGCCGCCGCAAGCTTGCTCGCCGCTTGCGAGAAATACACCGAGAAAGCCTCGCCCTGCTTCGGTCGCGACGGCGAGCCGCAGGTGACGCGGTCCGCGTTTTCGGTCTCGACCATGGGCGCTCCGGTCCAACAGGCTGCCAAGCCTAACTGCACATTCGAGCCCCTGCCCCGTCCGGAATGAGCCGCGCCGCGATCATATCCGCCGGGCTCTGCCTCGGCCTCGGCGCTTTGCCCGCGCTTGCCCAGGGTGTGCCGACGCAGGACAATTCCGCGATCGGCCGCGCCATCGCACGCGTAGCGGCGCTCGCCGAGGATCTGGGCATCCAGCAGGACAAAGACGGCACCGAGACGACCCTGGCCGATGTCCAGGCCGACCAGCTGCGCGTCCTCGGAGAGATGACGGCGGCCGTCACCGGGCCGGGTTTCAACATCCGCGCGCTTGAGGGCAATGCGGACTTTGGGGTGGCGGCGGTCTATCCCAATACCGATCAGAGTCCCATGAACAGCCGCCTCTTCGGCGAGGGTCGCGAGACGGTCGAAATGATGATCGTCGAGATCGCGGGCGAATTCGCGGGCGCGCCCGGCGTGACCCGTGCGGGTCTCTCGGCCACCCAGTGGCGCTGCCTCTTCCAGGCCCTGATCAAGCAGGAGAGCCGCTTCAACGTCGCTGCCGAAAGCCCGGTCGGGGCCTATGGGCTGACCCAGCTCATGCCCGGTACCGCCTCCGATCTTGGCGTCGATCGCTATGACGTGAAGGACAACCTGCGCGGCGGCGCGCGCTACATCACGACGCAGCTCAATCGCTTCGGCAATATCCCCCATGCGCTCGCGGCCTATAACGCGGGGCCGGGCCGGGTCATCGAATACGGTGGCGTGCCGCCCTTTGCCGAGACGCAAGGCTACGTGCGCAATATCTCGAAGTTCTACAACGAATACCTCGCCGTGGTGGGCGGAGCCGATGCGCTTGGCACGCTCTCCCCCTCGGACTTTGCGCTCGCCGAATATGCCAGCATCTCCGAGGCGGGCGTCTACTACGCCGCCGACAGCTCTGCCACCACCGAACAGGTCATCAACCGCCTCCGCGCGATCATCCTGCAGATCGATGCTCAGCCCAATGCCAAGGCGGCCTGGGAGCTCAACACCTACGCCAAGGCCGAGATCGGCCGCATCCTCAACCTCCGTGTCCGGCTGATGGCCGCCAACCAGCAGCGCGAGGCAGCCTACGCGCAGCACCTCGTCGCCGACCGACTGGCCGAGCGCGACTTCATGCAGATGGGAGTTCCCGAATGAGACAGCTTCTCCTGACCGTAGCTGCGGTCACCACACTCGGGCTCGCCTCGCCCGCAACAGCCCAAGGCGTACCGACTTTCGACGGATCACAGCTTGGCCAGCTCGTCGCCCAGCTCGAACATATGGCCGAGGATCTGAACGTCCAGATGCAGCAGCTCGCCACCATGCGGATGGAACTGGAAACCCAGCTGTCACAACTCACGAACCTCGAAGCGCAATTGACCTCCTTGATCGAAGGCAGCGGGTTGGGTGAGCTTTTTGCTACGGTCGAAGAATTCCGCGCGCTGCGCGGCAAGCTGGTGGCCCCGCTCAACACCGCGCAGTCCTTGGCCAGCGGCGATTTCCTGAGCGGCTTCAATCCGGGCGCGGAACTCTCAGCCTCGGTCGAGCGCGTGCTTTCAGGCAGCGGCTTCACCTCGGAACGGCTGGGGACACTCTCAGGCTCCGACCAGCCCGCCGACAACCGCATCGCCGCCTCGGCAGGGGCTAGTGCCATGCTGTCGGTCGCCGCGCAGGAAAGCCATGAGGAGGCAGGCCAGAGCCTCGAGCGGCTCGAGACCATGGTCGGGCTGATCGACGATCAGGAAGGGTTGAAAGCCGCCGTCGATCTCAACACCCGCGTCACCGCCGAGCTTGGCATCATCCTGACCCAGATCTGGCGGCTGGAAGCGGCCCAGGGCGTCAGCGCTGGCCAGCTCGGCGTCGTCGATGCCGCGACCCTCGCGGATGAGCGCAAGTTCCGCTCGATGGCGGTGGATCCATGAGGAGGCCCAAGCTCACCCCGAGCCGCTTCACCTTGATGGAAGCCGGCCTTCTCAGCCTGTCATTTGCCCTGCCGGTCGGACTGCTTCTTCTCGCGCCGACCCCGGTCGCGGGACGGGAGACACACTTCAGCTCGATGGCCATCGCGCGGGACGGGGCCGATGAATGCCGGGTCCCGAAACCGCCCGCCGATCTGGCCGAGACCGCCTATCTGCGGAACGGCTACCGCGCGATCCTGCGCATCCTGATTGCCGAGGAAGCCCTCGCCTCAGAAACCTGCACCTGCCTGCTGGATCAGTTCACCTGGGATCAGGCACTTGACGCCCTGCCCCGTTTCCAGACTTCGGACAATGCGCGCCTGCCGTTCAACGTGCTCGAACTCTATGCGCAGGCCGATGCGCTTGAGGCCGAAGTTGTCGCAGGCTGTGCCAAGTAGATGGGGATCATTCGCGACATTCTGGGCGAGGTCGACGCTGCGGTGAACACCGTGGCGCAGGACGGCTTTGTCTCTTCCGCAGCCTCGGTCGGCAATGTCATCTCGGCAGGCGCGACCCTCCTCGTCGTGCTCCTCGGGATCAACGCGGTGATGCAACTCCGTCCCCTGCCCTTTGGCACCGGCTTTGCCTTCGGGATGAAGGTGGCGCTCGTGGGGATCTTCGCGCAGAGCTGGGACAATTTCAGCGTCATCTATGACATCGTCACGCGGGTGCCTGACTCCGTCGGCGCCTCTATCCTGGCGCTTACCGGCTCGGGCGACGAGGCCGGGGTCTATGAAAGCCTCGACAACATGGTCGCCCGCATCACCGCCTATGGCGACACGATCGGCGACCGCGCGGGCTGGGTCTTCGGGGCGGTCCTGGGCGCGATCTTCTTTGTCCTTTCCGCCGTCTTCGCCGCCGTCACCGCCGGGATCATCGCCTTCGCCCGCATCGTCTTCGCGCTGATGATCGTGATCGCCCCCTTCATGATCGTGACCTCGCTGTTCAAGCCGACCCAGTCCCTCTTCGAGGCCTGGACCCGCGCCACCATCGGCTACGCGCTCATGCCGGTCGCGGCCGCCGGGGCCGCGGGCATCATCGTGGCGATCGCCGAAGCGATCGGGGACGCCTCCGCCGATCCGGGTGACGTCGAGACCGTCAGCCTCATCCTGCCCTTCCTCGTCATCCTGATCCTCAGCGCCGGGATCATGGCCTCAGTCCCCTATATTGCGTCCAACCTCACCGGCGTCGTCGGCATTGCCTCGAATGCCGTGGGTCTTACCGGCCTCGCGCGGCAGGGCTTCGTGAACACGCGCCAATATGGCACTGGCGCAACCGCGCGCCTCGTCACCGGCAAGTCCCCGCATGAGCTGAACCAGATGGCCAATGCGGGTGTGGTCAAGACAGGCGAGATGATCCGGCAAAGCCCCGGCGCGCTTCTCTCCGCCGCCAAGGCCTTCCGCAAACCCTGATGTGAAAGACGACCGACTTGAAGAAACTTGTGACCAGTTCCCCCGCGCCTGACCGCGACGCGTTCGAGGCGGATTTCATCTACGGGCCAAGGCGGCGCGAGCGCTTCGCCTGGTTTGTCGCCGCGGCAGGCGTGCTGGTCGGCGTGGCCGGCATGGTCGCGGGTGCGAGCCTCTTTCCCCTCAAATCCACCGAGACCTTCGTGGTCGTGGTCGACAAGGAAACCGGCGAGATGGACCGGGTGGCCGCCGTCCAGGCCCTGACGCTGTCCGAAAGCGACGCCATCATCCAGGCCAATCTCGTATCTTACGTCGATGATCGGGAAACCTATGACCTGACCGATGGCGAGCAACGCATCAACTCGGTGCTCGACCGCTCGGATGGCGACGCCGCCCGCACGTTGCGCGATCTCTGGTCCTCCACCAACGAGGATTACCCGATCACCGTCTATGGCCGCGACGCCAAGATCGAGGTGGTCATCAAGTCCGTGAACCAGATCGAGCGCGGCGTGGCCCAGGTCCGTTTCACCCGCACGCTGCGTCGCCCCCGCGACACCCGCACCGTGACGCGCTCTTACGTGGCCACCGTCGGTTACGACTTCCAACCCGAAACCCGCCAGCGCCTTCAGGACGTCTGGGCCAACCCTTTGGGCTTCGTGGTGACCTCCTACCGCGTCGACGCCGAGACCCTGGAGAACTGACCAAGATGAAATCCATGCCCGCGCTCCTCACCACGTTTCTCCTAGCGCTTGCCCTTCCTGTTGCCGCACTCGCCGAGACCACGCCGCAAGGCGGCGCCCTCGACATCCGGATCCGCACCGCCGTCTATAATGAAAACCAGGTCTACCGGATCGAGACGGATCTGAGGCATTCGACCACGATTCACTTCGGGGCGGGGGAGCGGTTCGAAGCGGTGATCGTCGGCGACACCGAGAGCTTCCAGGTCGATCCGATCCCCGAGCTCGGCAATGTGCTGACGATCAAACCACATGTGGCGAATGCCTCGACCAACATGACGGTGATCACCAACCGCCGTACCTATTCCTTCCATCTGCGCGAGGGCTCAATCCCGAACCGCACCGGCATGTTCTTCGAAGTCCGCTTCCGCTACCCCGATGAGGAACGCCGCGCATCGGCGGCCACCCAGCCGAAGGGGTTTGAGGCGCCGCAGAACTTTAATTACCGCGTCTCGGGCGAGGGGGATTTCCGCCCCAGCCATATCTACGACGACGGGCGCTATACCTATTTCGTCTTCCCGGACAATGGCCGCCAGCCCGCCCTCTTCAAAGCCGATGACGAGGGCCGTGAGCGCACGGTCAACTGGACCCAGCAAGGCAATACCGTCCGGGTGCTCGGGGTGAACACCTACTGGACGCTGCGCATCGGCGAGGAGGCGATCTGCGCCTGGCGCGACGAAAGTGCGATTTACGTGAGCAACTGACCATGGCCGATCAAACCCCTCCCGATCTTCAGGACCGTCTCGACCAGTTCAGCCAGCGCGGCAAGTCCAAACGCCGGGGCAACAGCCTCGGGTTCGGCGCGCTCGCCGCAGCCCTTGCTCTCGGCGGGGCTGGGGTGGCCTATTTCCTGGCCACAGGTTCGCAGGAGGGCGATAGCGCCCTTGAGACCTCAGATGTCGAGACCTTCCAGGACCGCCGCCCCGGCACTGGCGGGCGTTTGGAGTTTCCACCCGACGAGACCGAGCAACGGGTCAATGACGCGCTGATCGCCGTCGAAGAGGCGCTTGATGTGCCAGCCGCCCCTGCCCCCGAACCGAGCGCCGAGGTGCTGGCCGAGATCGCCAAGCTGCGCGAGGCCCTCGCCGCCAGTCAGGCTGCCCGCAACTCGGAAATCCAATCCGCCGTTGCCGACCTGCGCGAAGCCTTCGATGAACAGAAGGCTGCATTGGAAGCGCTTATCGCTGAGAAAGAGGCCGAGCTTGCCAACCTGCAGCGCCAGACCGAGACTCGCATCGAAGGGCTTCAGGCCATGCTCGATGCCGAGAGGACGCAGCGCGAGGGCCTCGAGGCAGAGTTGGACCGCGAAGGGCTGATCGCCGACCAGCGCCTTCTCGAAGAACGCCGCCGTCAGGAAGAGGAGCAGCGGCAGCGCGAGGCCGAGCGGGTCGCCGAAGAGCTTCTGACCGCGCAGATCAAATCCCCCGCCGTGATCTATGCCGACGGCCCCCGTGGCGGCCAAAGTGGCGCGGCGGTGGCCGATCCTGCTGCCGCTGGCACTGGCGGGCCGGTCCTCTCGGGCAATGAACAGTTCCTGCAGAGTGCGCGACCGCTCGAAGTGCAAGAGGCCGCGCGCCTCACCCATCCCGAACGCACGCTGACCCAAGGGTCCGTCATCCAGGCCGCGCTCCAGACCGCCATCAACAGCGATCTGCCGGGCTCCGTCGTCGCGGTCGTCTCCGAGCCGGTTCCGGCGTTTTCCGGGGACCGGATCCTGATCCCCCGGGGTTCCCGCCTTTTCGGCCAATACCGCTCCGGGATCGAAATGCACCAGAAGCGCATCCTGATCCTTTGGACCCGCGTCCTGACCCCGGACGGCACCTCGATGGAAATCGCCGCCGTGGGCGGGGACCAGCTTGGTCGCTCAGGCCTCACCGGTCTCGTCGACACCAAGTTCGCCGAGCGCTTCGGAGGTGCGGCGCTGATTTCCGTAATCGGGGCGGCACCGGCCGTGGCAGCCGAGAGTACCAACAACGAAACCACAAGCATCGTCCTGGGCGATGTCGGCAGCGACCTTCAGGATGCGGTCGGATCGGTCATCGCCGACCAGGTCTCGATCGCGCCGACAATCTATGTCGATCAGGGAGCCTCGGTCACCGTGCTCGTAGATAGAGACGTGGTGATTTACTGATGGATCAGGCGTCGCCAGCCTCCTACCTCGAGCGCTATCTCGACCCGTTCCGCGACCTTCTGAGACGCGATGACGTGGTCGAAATCGCGATCAATCCGGACGGCAAGGTCTGGATCGAGGTCGCGGGCGACGCCACCATGCGCCACGAAGGCCAGACCGTGGACCGGACTACCGCCCTCAACATGGCCCAGACCATCGTCGGCGATGCCAAGGCCCGCGTTTCCGAAAAGAACCCTCTCGTCTCCGGCAAGGTGGAATATGCCGGTCGCCCCCTTCGGGTTCAGGTCGCCGTGCCGCCCGCCATCGATCGCGGTGCCTCGATCACGATCCGCCTCTTCGCCTTGGCTAGCGTCCGGGACTACGCTCCGGCCTATCTCTTCGGCAAAGCCGTCTCGCTCGATGCGCTCCGCGCTGAGAAGTTGAAGAACATCGCCAGTCTTGCCGAGGAAAATCTCGAGGCCGCGCTGCAAACCCTGGTCGAGGCCCGGCTCAACGTCCTGATCAGCGGCGGCACCTCGACCGGCAAAACCACGTTCGCTCGCCAACTCCTGACGCATGTCAGTGAGCACGAACGGCTGATCACCATCGAAGACGCTTTTGAGCTCTTCGCCGGCCAACCCAACACCGTCGCCCTCCTGGCCGACCGCGGTGCCGGATCGCAACGCAGCGCCAACGCCCTCCTTCAGGCCTCCCTCCGTATGCGCCCCGACCGGATCATCGTCGGCGAGCTGCGCGGTGCCGAAGCCCTGACCTATCTCGAAGCGATCAACACCGGGCACGGCGGGTCGGTTTCCACAATCCATGCTGAAACCGCAGAACTCGCCATCGACCGGTTGGCAATCATGGTGCTGCAGGCTGGCACACCACTGACCTTCGCCGAGGTACGCGAATACATCCGGAAATCCATCGATGTGATCGTCCAGCTCGGGCGGGCCGAGGGGAAGCGGGGGATTACGGAGTTCTATCTGCCGGGGAGCAGAAACCAGCCGCCGCACTAAGGCTCGTAGGCAGAACTGGGCCTCCGGAACCATAGTGCGTGGGCACCGCTTGTGTCACAGTACTTTAGGCACTTTCGGCATCTTTCGCCGTGGAAAACGGAACAATCTTGCATAGCGAACACAGATTCACTCGCGGCTCAGCCTTATCCTCGGTCAATCTTTCAACTGAAGCTTCCTTGCCAGCCATCAGGTCTGAAACCGCCAACATGAAAGCATCCTTGTCGGCTGCTTGCATCGCCCCGCGGGCACCTTCAAATCCGCAGTTTAGGGCCGCCGCCGCTTGCCCTCGTCGAAGTGCGTCAGAAATTAACCTCGGCGTCCAGGATACGGGGTTCAAATTTCCCTGATTGCCAAGTTCACTCAAGAGTAGTGCGGTACACCAATCACCTGACCCTGCAGCATCAAGAAAATATGGCGCCTCGAATGCATCAAGTTCGAACCAATCCCAGCTAAGGCGAAATTCCAAGCCTCGCGGCCCTAAGGTTTGAATGATAAGATCTGGCCCAGTGAGATCACGGATTTCGTTGATGTGACCGAGCCTGTCTTCGGCAAACTTTAGGACGTGACAAACATCGATGGCCTTTTGGAACTGGCTCTCATCCCCAATCGAAGACGGCTCAAAGAGGACTAGACCTCCACTTTCGCGCACCCAAGAGGCTAGCTTCAAGGCGCTCGGAGACACACGGTCAAAGAAAAAGATATCTGGAACGCAATGACTATCCAATACCGGCTGGATTTGCCGGATCGTCGTTGATCTGAACCTTGGAAGCCAGCCGCCGCAATCCGGGCAAGTCAACACATAACGATGTGACCTGTGGCCTTCGGCATCTACCTTGAATTTCTGAACGACAACGGGCGTGGAGACCGACTGTTCCTGCCATACAAAGTCAGTGTTCACGCCGTCGAACTGAAGATCGTGAACAACGAAGTCTCCTGGTTCATCACATCCAAGTCGCGCCACAGGAAACGAATCCCAACCCAGCCAGCTCAACAAAGCCATAACATTCCCACACGAACCGCCTGCCGAAGCAAAGGTCGCCTCGAGGCCCTCCACAACATCCATGGCCACGAAGCCTGTTCCCATGGCCCGTTTCTCGATGGCATCCAGCTTCCTGTCGTCGATCATCGTTCCCAGTCCCCGCGAAGCCACATCGATGAGAGCTGGTACTCCGTTCCTGAATCTATGACAGGATCGGAGTAGTCCGCTGTTTCTACATACAAAACGCCCACTGACATACGATCTCCTGCGATGGCCCCATACTTGTGATCATAGCACGCCAACAACGCGCCGACTGATAAAAGCTTGGACGATAGTGGTGACACGAAAGCCTTGCAACCACCAAGCTCGCTTAGCGCCCGCCGATACCGGTCCATGGCGGCGAATATCTGCTTGTAAGCTTCGAACGGATTATACTCTGATGCTCTGAGAATGTTGCCTGGTTCGACTTGGAACTCTTCGAACAAGAGTTGCCGATGTTCCCGAATGATCTCGTCTCCGCGACGTGGTTCTCTAGTCGGGAACGGGATCACAGGGCAAATCTCGTCAGGGTTCAATTTGTCGCGGATGCGTGAAAGCCTAATTCCTTGCTGTTCGCCGAGCACCGGAAACCATACCCGAGGAATCTGATCGGTCGATTCACTATCAAGCTGCCCGGTGAAGCCGATTACGTTGGTGACGTCATCACGGAGCGTGCCTCGCGCGGCGCCGATGTCGGCCGACACGCTCTCGGCGGTCGTCACATGGAGATTTACGTCTGGTCCATCCACACTCATTTTGTCAAGCTCGTGGAGCAGAGATGCGACCGCCGTTAGCGCCACCATCCTGGGCATTGCGCTGATATCTGCCACGACGTCCGTATACACGTCCAAAGAACCCGCGGCACGCAATGCCTGCCGCACGTTTCTAGAAGTGGCGTTGCCTTGTCCGGAGCGTCCGAGTGGGACCTCAATCTCGCGAATCTTCGATGCGCCGACCAAAGCTTCAAGTTTTTGAACGTTTTCGAGCGTGAGCTGGATTCTTAATTCGCTATCTTGGAAGCCGTTGTCGAAGGCAAGCAGCCAAATATCGACCTCCCCACCAAAACCCACGATCTTATCTAAAACGGACAGAGCCCTCGGATCATAACCGCGCCCAAGCACAAACAAGAAACGCCTGGAAGGTTCATTTGCGTAATTCTTCCAAAAGGTATCAAAATCCTCACCCTGACGGAAGATATAGGGATCCCAACGCATGATAGTAACCTCGCTAGACAAGCCGCGGCTCCCTGTCTGACTGCTCCCCTATGTCGCCGAGCTCCATCCAGCGATGGAGTGTTCCAAGTGATTGTTCACGCCAACCGCCATACCCAAGCGGCAGGCCAAACTTCACGCATAGCAATCTGTTCAAATAGAAAACCATGTAAGACTTCCCCTTCGCCCTCCTATCCAAGTGCGGGGTGATCAGATTGTGTGCAACCAGAGACGTGACGACATTTCGTAATTGAAGGAAATGCTTGATCTTCCTTTCATCTTCACTTGCAAGCGTATTTCGGTCCTGCATTGATATCGCAAACCCCGTGACTCCCGGCATATAGGGAGCGGTTGGGCGAAAGGTTTGATCACGGCAGTATTTACCGAGAGCTTCCAGAAATCTCTTTGCATCGTAGCCTTGGGGCAGGCGGCGGACCAAACCTTCCCATCTCAACTCGGCGACATCACGAATTATCGCGTCCTGTCGTTCCGCTGACAACGAACGCGGAATGCTCCTTGGTCCGGTGATCTTTGCAGAAATCTCTTCGAACAACGCTCCAGCGACCTCAAGATACTGATCGATGTTCGAACTCGCCACTGCCGCTAGCGTGTCTTTTCCAAAGTACAGCGGAGTTTCCATTTCTGTTTTTAGAAAATGCTCAGCGGCCCTCGAAACGGCCTTTTCCTTTTCATCGAGCTCATCAGCCGGCAGAACGTCAAATGCGAATGACGCCTGGCTCCGCCTTAGGTCCCGCTCGATCAGGATCTCTGTGGACCGCCACTTTATAGCTGATGAAATCGCATCTCTGCGATCTTCTCGAGCGGCAGCAATCCATTCTTCATAGCGGCTGTCACCGGCGGTCTTCCCGACAAGTCGCGTCTCGATCTCGGATGACTTCTCGCTGTATCTATTGTCGCCTTCAGCCAGCTCTTCCTCGTTTGCTACTAAAGGGAAGAACTCTCGCCCTTCAAAACCGTCCGCCTTGGATGCCCTGAGATTGGCAATTTGCTCGGCAAATCGCGTAAAACCAGATGACCGCTTTCCAGACCACTGTGTTTCAAGCTGGATGACGGAGTCGTAATCGCGTTTTTCCAAGGCACCTTCGGTCAACAAGTCTTGGTGGCTCATCGCATCGAGGCGCTCCGCAATCCAAATACCGCAGGGCTCACGCGCATTGGTTACAAGGTTTATCAGACTCTTGCGTTGCGTATTATCCAAGAATTGAAGTTCGTCAAAAAGGAGAATTCGTCGGGACCGGACCTCTTCGCGCCCATCAAACATTCTCGCCCGGGCAAACCACTTGAGACTGTCGAGCCTTGTATGGCCACCTTGCAGTTCATCTGGCTCCCCTAGATCATCCATCGTGTCATAAAAATTGCGTTCGATCTCAGAAGCCCATTCGAACAGCTCTGTTCCACTCGCGGATGCAGGCACAGTTGCCCCAGACTCTGGTTCCCAAGTGACTCGCAATGTGTTCAGATCATCCGGGTATAGTCGTCCACTTTGATCGAGGAGCGATCGGAGCGTCGCGATGACGATTCTAGAATCCAGAAGCGATCTAAATAACCCATTGCCGCGATCGATCTGTGCCAAATCTTGATACTCTGTCGAGAACGAAATCATGGCACCAAGCAAATTGGCTCCGTTTTCATCTACGGCACCGAGATTATTCAAGACATCGAACGTTGGCTTGACCTGCTGCTCTTCCCGCAACGACACAACGAGCTCGAGCGGGCGCGGCAGCATCATTCGCAGCAAGGTTGTCTTTCCGCCCCCGGGAGCGCTTCGAAAGAAGACGAGTCCGGAAAACGGATCTTCTTTGTCGTCGACGACATCCAAAGCTCCAGGCCCAAACAGTCTGACGAACTGTTCATCACTCACCGAACGCTGGGAAGCTCTTATGCGGAATGGGTTTCTCACAGCTACTCAAACTTTCTATGGCGACTGACACGAGGGAACAGACCGCGCACCCTGTGCACATCTTCAGCCCACAAAAGGAAGATGGAGTTGTTGGGTGTATTGTGTGCCAGAACTACCGGCAACTTACACCCTGCATAGCCGAAACGTTTGGACGTTCCACCAACCTTCGAATGTTCATCGTCTGCATCAGGGTCAAAATACCGGTCTTGGTCGGCAAGAGACAAAATTCCATCGTCCGTCGGCGGCACCAGCTTCACGCCGCTGTTGAGACGATGAACAACCTTGAACTCGATTGATCCTTTCGAAAATGGCAGCTGTTCCAAATGCTTCTCGATGTGTTCTATCGCCTGTTCAGCCGCGATGTAGATCACGACGAGAACCGAAACTCCGGATTGAGCCACGAGACTACCTAAAAGCTCGTCGCTATCGAGTTCGCGGATAATCTTTGCAATTTTTCCGTCCCAGTCTCCGTTCTTTCCCTCTCGAAGGTAGCTGGTCCCACTCGCTGTAAAGTCATCCAGCAAGACTACATACTCGAACTTAGCTTGATCTTCTGGTACTTCCGCGCCAGAGATCGTTGAGAGATCCTTTTGTAATTTTTCCGTGAAGCCTTTGGCCTTTGGCGAAGACATATCATATGCGTGAAACACTTGCTCATGGGTGATGTCTTGTGGTTGCGCCCTTCGAAACTGATCGGTACGGGCACCGTCGCTCAATCCAAGAAACAGCGTCTTTCGTA
Organism: Sulfitobacter sp. L-8; assembly: GCF_056859255.1. NCBI lineage: Bacteria > Pseudomonadati > Pseudomonadota > Alphaproteobacteria > Rhodobacterales > Roseobacteraceae > Sulfitobacter > Sulfitobacter sp. L-8. Next base: position 8,465 of record NZ_JBSXOD010000032.1, on the reverse strand, counting down.
ATTTTGCGCGATATTCCTTGCATTTAACTATCGATTTTACTCGATGAGCTTCCAAAGCCGAATGGCCTTCCGCGGTATCAGCAATCAACTTCGGGCGAACAAAGGTTGGGAAGGCCAATCCAACAAGACTGTTTATCTCGGCATTCGAAACAAATATTAGCCGTTCCTTCACGAAGGAATAGGCGATATCTCGTTCGCCCTTGGTTTCAAATTGCTGCAACCACAGCGCTAGACTCTCCAAAAAACGGCGTCCAGGAGCGAACTGCTGATACTCGTCGTATTTATAGGACGCAAAGCTTTCCAGCAAAGCTCTTTCCTCGGCCTTCTCGGCATCGGACCACCCCATTATCTTGGTAAGAAGTGTTTCAGCGAGTTCTCTCTTCAATTCTTTAGACCTCGGTCGGAGGGTTTAATCGCCATAGCCCAAGCCTCTTCAAGCTTTGCAAGCCTCTCAAGGAAGAAGACCGTCGCTTGTACACCACGGATGCCTGCGGGAGCCAATGCCCAACCTGTTTTCGGATCTCCGCTCGCCCGATCAACACTCAGACCAAGTTGATGATCCAAGAGTTGAAAGTCGTTCCCACCTGGATCGGCGCGGTCACCAATGCGTAAGACCGCGCCACTGTCTATTTTAGCATGGTTGCACAGCTCTTCGACCAGCATAAGCTTATTTTGCCCACCGATAAGGACATCCACCGAGTGGCTCGAAATTACAACCTGCTTATCAAGTCCAACTACTCTCAACGCCTCACGAATTTCTGAAAGCGCCCGATATACGTCTCGTCTTTTGGGAAATTTTATTGAAATCTGTTTTGTGTTCGCGCGAATCTCGCAAGAAGACAGAAATGCACCTTTGCGCAGTTCTTCGAGTATCGGATCAACCGTATCCAACTCTTCTAGGAGGGGATCACGTTCGTCGCTCAAAGAACTAATTATTGCGCCATTATAGTACCCAACAAGAACTCGCCCCCAGAGCTCTCGCTTTATGCTCGACCTTAGCGACACGCCCGCACTTGGTCCCCGACCCGTTGCAATACCTACGGGTAGCCCACCTTCAAGGAGCCTATTCAGTTGTTCGGTTACCTTGGGCCGAAGGCCAACTTTGAACCGATCGCGGTCATCAGAGAGCGTTCCGTCATAGTCCATCACCAAACCCTGGATGGAAGCATCTCTGACAAACTTAATAGCGCCAGAATAATGCTCGAACCAAGTCTCCTTGTCTGCCCTTGCGAGATTTACTCCCTTCCGTGCGAGCGCAGCATTCAGATTCAACTCCTTCTGAGATTCTGCAGGAAGCATCGGACCGATCCGATAGAGCCGCCTTCCGAATTCCGGCACGCCTGGCTTGGCGGGATCTATTTTTGAGGCCTCGCCAGCTCCAAGGCTCAGATGCAAACCTGCTACAATTCCAGCAATAGCCTGCAGGTGTCTGGGTCCGCGAAAATCTATTCTCAGTCGCGGAATTTCTCGCGGTAAGGCCTCAAGTGTCTTGGTTGCGAGCTGCTCCATTCCGTCGCCTACCAAACAAACGATACCCGTGGATTCCTTATACTTGTGCATCCAGAAATGTCTTCCGTGCCCAAAATTTCGCAAGTCCGCAGCATGCAGGTTCCCAAGACCTGCTTCAACGAAGCGAGACTCAAGATCGACAGACGTTGCTCGTAAGGAGTTCGTGAACAATAGGCTGACCGTCCGATTGACGCACAGTTCTTTTGCTTGACTGGGGATGCCCTCCGCGCTCCATCCGCAAACGGTTTGGTCCATCAGCTCCTCAAGCGAAGAAGGCAACTCCTCGCTATCAAGTGCCGCCGCTTGGTACGCACGCAAGATCAGGACACAAGACGCAACCATAGACGCGACTGCCAAGAAACCGTCTTTAAAACTGTCAGACTGAAAGTCCACGACATCCGCGTATTGGAACCTTCGCCCCAAAGAGTGAAGTGGGCTCTCATCTCTTAGAACCAGCGCGGAAAGCGGCATAAACTCTCGTTGAGCTGCGGCCTTGAAAGCCACACCAATATCTCGGTTTTGACCACTTGCCGAGAAGCATGCAATACCGGCATTAGTAGTCGGGCCGGAAATGATTTCGAGCGGCGTGACGGCTTTGGCGGCTTCGCCTTCCATCAATTCATGCATCTGAGCCGCGAAGCTGGCCACAGAGTAAGATCCGCCGGAGCCCACCATCATCATGGGGCTCTCTCGCCAACCGTCCACGACGCGACAGAGTTCGGAGATATCTGCCTTAATGGCTGACTGATACGCGTTCTCGGCGCTGCGTAGTTCTGTTCGGTATCTCTCAGACACTGCAAGCCTGCCTTTTTCTGTTTTTTCCCCCGGGGCTCCCTCGCACCATCGTCATCCAACTCTTCGCCGAATGAATGAGATCTGCTTGAGGGAGATTTCGGGCTTGTCTAAACACCCACGATCCTTGTTTGCGACAGCTTTTTCAACCGCATATCGCACTGGATCTTCAGACATTTCCAGATCAGCTTGTCATGGAGTGACCTACAACCACAGGTGCGAAACCGCCAGCTCTTTGACCATCACTGAAGCTTATTTCGGTCATTACCCACCCAACAACTCCTCGATGAAGTCCTCCTGTCGGTCGAGCGCTGCCTCCCATTCCTTCGGCACCGCCGCTTCCCGCTCGAGCGTCTCAGGCTCAGGCTGCCCGCGCCCGGCCTCCATCGACCTCACACTCATCGCCCGTGCCTCGCGGCGTTGCGAACGGTCCCGCACAGGCGCGCGTTCGGCTGGTTTCAACGGCTCATCAGCACCTGCCTCGTCACTACCATCGCTGCCCCACGGCCCCACGCCCTGCACACTCGGCGGATAAGGGAACGGCTTGCCCTCCTGGTGGGCGAGCATCTCCTTGAAGAACGGATCGTCGTAATACTTGATCCGGCTCGCCTTGATCGGATGCTGGGGTGAGGCGAGGATAATGACCTCGTCGGGGTCCATCAGGCGAGCTTCGGTCTCAGAAAGCAGCGGCCGCTCTTCCAGCCGCGCCGAGGTCGAAGTCGCCCCGAGGAAGCCCTTGTTGCGTCCATACATTCGAGTCACCGCCTCGCGGGTGGTGCTGCCGACCGCGGCGGAAACCTCCTTCACGGTGCGCTGGTCACGCGGGGTGATGTAGAGCTTGAGCCCTGCCCCGTTCTCGAGGCTTTCGCGGCCCTCGGGTCCGTAGATCCGGTCGAGCGAGGCCAGCGACTGCGCAATCATCGCGACGCGGCCGCCATAGCTCGCCAGCGAATGGATCGCGCGTTCGAGATAGGGCATCGCCCCCATCTGCTGGAATTCGTCGATCATCATCATGACGGGCCACGGCTCATCCCGACCCGGCTCGTTCAAACGGATCGAGGCAATAAGATCGGCGAACATCAAGCGCAGGAGCGGCGCCAGCGTCGCGATATGATCCTCGGAGACCGCGATGTAGAGCGACTGCGGGGTTTTCCGGAAGGTCGAGAAATCAAAGTCGCTGTCTTGCGTGGCTGAGCGCACGGCGGGGTTGTCCCATTGCTTGAGACCCGCGGTCATCAGCGCCTGGATGTTCGAGGTCAGCAGCCGCGACGAGGCAGACGCCGCATTGGTCCAGAGCTCGCGCAGGATGTCTTCTTCCGCCTCGTCGGCATAGGTCTTGTATTGCGCGTTCTTATATTCGCCCCCGGCGACGATCTTGTTCACCTCGCCAAGGTTCGGCGTGCCGCGCTGGATCGCCAGTAGGCAGGCCGCAACAAAGATCGACTTGCCAGCCTCGGAGAAGGTGTCGAGGGTCTTGTTGTCCTTGTCGAGGAAGAGGTCGGCCAGGATCGAGACCTCGGTGAAACGCTGCGCGAAGCTCGGGGCCTTGGCGATCCGTGCAAGCGGGTTGTAGCGATGCGTGGCATTGGCCCAATCAAACGGACTGAAGCGATAGACCTCGTCGCCGTTGAGCGCCCGAAGCCGTGCAGTCTTCTCAAAGTTCTCACCCTTCACGTCGAGTACCACGACCGATCCCGCGAAGCTCAGAAGGTTCGGGATCACGAAACCCACACCCTTACCGGCACGGGTCGGCGCCACCATCATCACATGCGGGATTATCGTCGAGGAAATGAACTCCGCCTTCGAGGTCGGCGCGCCAAGCTTGCCGCAGACGAAGCCTTTGCCAGGGGCCTGAAGCATGTCGTTCTTCTTCAGTTCCGCCTTGGTCTGCCAGTGAGCCGAGCCGTAGTCGTCGCGCTCCTTCTTCCAGGTCCAGGCCAGCGCCAAGACGCCGAGACCAATTGCGCCAAAGCCGACGGCGCCGAAGCCAACCTTGAAGGCTTCGGGATGTGCCGCGCGGGTGCCGGCGCTCGCCTTCCAGAGCGCCAACATGTCGAAGCTCTGAAACCCGGTTTTCAGGGCCAAGGTCAGGTAGAAGGCGGCGACGATGGTGCCGATGACGGCGCCGCAGATCACACCGAAGAGGAGCGCGGCCCAGAGGGGAAGTGTCTTGGTCATGGTGGTCATCTCCCTCAGAATTCCATCTCGTCGTCGAGACCGCGGTCCCGACCGAGATCGCGGCCAAGTTCCTGTGCCTCCTGAGGACCGCGCAATCGCGCCACCTCTGTCGCCTTGTCCTGCTGCAACCCGGCGGCGCGGTCGGTGAAGACCTGGTCGCCCGTTTCCTCGAAGGTCATCTCGAGGAATTCCTGCGTGACGGTGATCTGGTCGAGCTTGCTTGGCAGCGCCGCATCCAACACCTCGTAGTTGCCGCGCCGAAGTTCGGCCAAGCCTTCCTCACCCAATTCCTTGAAGAGCTCGGATTGCAGGGTCCGCTCGACCGTCTCTTCCTGTACCTCGGTGAGCTTGCCGTCGCGCAGCATGTCGGCGAGGTCCTGCAGGTAGGGATTGGGCGTCTGGTCATCCTCGTCGATGAGCGGCAGTGTCGCCTCCTCCTCGTCTGCGAGGGTCCGGCCGATCTCGACGCCCAGTTCCTTTGCGCGCTCCATCAGCGCGTCCATCACACCGTCGACCTTTTCGAGTGCTGCGTCGAGCTGGTCATCATTGGCCGTCTCGACGCTGAGACCGTCCTTCGCCAGCACCGCGTTCATGTCCCGCTCGACCCAGTCCTGTGCCATGCCGTAGTTCCGCGTGCCGCCCGCTGCGATCCGGGCCACCAGCTCCTCGCTGTCCATGCCCACCTCCTCGGCGCGCTCGAGAACGTCGCGCAGCCCTTCGTCATTGCCGGACTGAAGCGCGGCGATCAGCACCTCGCTGCCCGCCCCCGGCGGATAGGGTTCTTCGAGCTGCTTGCCGAACCGCGCGCGCAGGTCCGGGTCCGGCACCATCTGCGAGAGATCCGCGATGATCGGCGCGGCCTTGGCCTCGAAGGTGGCCCGCTCGGTCGGGTCCAGTTCCTCGGCCTTGAGCCTGAGCGCCTCGATCGTGCGCTCTGAATAGTCGATCGCATCACCGACGGTCTTGATGTCCTTCATGTCTATCTCTCCTTCGGTGAAGTTCCACGGCGTGCCGGTGCCGAGCCCGTCCGCCATGCCGCGCACGGCGCACGCCATGTGGTGCCGGTCCATCCGGTCCAGCAGGTCGGCGAGGTTTTTATAGTCCTTGGCGAAGCCCACTACCTGCGCCTGTGCGACGGCGGATTCCTGGGCCGTCATGACAATCTCGCGCGGCAGGCGAGCCTCTTCCTTGGCGCGGTAAATCTCCTCAATCCCGGCGGGCTTTTCGAAGATGCCGCGCTCGAGCCGGGTGGTGGCATCAAGCATCACGCCGTAGCGTTCCGCGATCTCGGCCTGCTTCTCGCGCATGAGCTGCGGCGACATCACGCCCTCGGCCCAGCAGGAGAACCAGGTGCCGTTTTCGACGCCGCGATTGTTCAGGATGATGTGGGCATGTTTGTGCGCCCGGTCGTCATGGACCGCGAGAACATAGTCCCATTGGTCGCCGTATTCACTGCTCTCGAAGAAATGCTCCGTCCAGTCCATCGCAATGTCACGGACTTGATCGACCGTCACGTCGGTCGGGAAGGACAGCAACATATGTGAGGTGAAGCCGAGCTTGGTCGAGCCGCGCCAGGTCCCAGCCCAGTCTTCGATGATGTCTTCCTTCTGCGCTTCGGTGAGCACCGCCGCATCGGTCAGAGCGTTGGTCATCGTCGAGTAGGTATAGACCGCCTTGTCGTTGATGTAGGAGATCTGCGCCCCGAGCGAAGCGCGCGTCTTGCAGCCCCCTGCCCGGATCCGTTTGAACACCGCCGCGCGGCTCTGCCCCGAGGCCGCCTTCAGCGCATTACGCGTCGACATCGAGCCCACGCGCGCGAAACTCCGCCCCTGCCGACGGCCCGCCAACCGCGCGTCGATCCGCGCCGCAGCCTGGCCCCGGATGCGCTCATCCTCCCAGAGCCGCCCCATGACCGAGGTGTAGAGGGCGAGCGGATCAGCCATTTCTGACGAGCCTCAAGCCTGTCACGGTCTCGCGCGGGCCATCCTCCAGAACCGCGCTCTCCGCCCCCTGCCCTTCTTCCTTTTGCGGCCACTCCTGAGCACGCAACGCCTGCGCCGCATCCTTCATTCGACCCATCTCACGACTCATGGACTGCGCCAGATCGAGCAGTTCGATCAGCACCGCGCGGTCCGCCTCCGAGACCTCCAGCCGACCGCGATGGACAGCCTTGGCGAGCACCAATCCGGCGTCGCTCACATCCTTCGCCTGACGCCACGCGGCACAGAATTCCGCGACCAATTCACGGGGTACATCAAGGAAACCGCACCGTCCGCGCAGCACCGCATTCAGCGCTTGCGACCGGTTGGCAAAACCCCGTTCGCGCCATTCTGCATCGAAGGCGTCCAGCTCGGATCGACTGGCCCGGAACGCCACCGTCTCGCTCGGATCGCGCACTGCGATCCCCTCGCCCGCCTCCTCTTTCGCGATCCGGTTCACGTGGCGCGGAGAGATACCGAACGCCGCCGCCAGGTCCTTCGCGCTTTCGCCCGCCGCAAAGCGCCGCGCGACTTCGATGCGCTGCTCAAGCTTCAGGTTTTTCGCTGGCCTCGGCACGGGTCAGACCCCTCGGACAAAATGTGCAAACATTGGCCATATCCTGCCAACGTCTTCCTTCTCACCTTCTCTTATAATTCAATACATCGCATTGCGCAATATTACGTTTTGCATGATGTGTATTTTTGCGGGCATTGGGCGCCATCAAGACCGCGCGTCGCGGCGCGACATGGAACGAGTCCCGCCCTCATCGATGCAGGACAACCAGGTCGAAAAAGCTTCCGAAACTTGTGCTCGAGCCGCACGCTGCGACACGCTAACCGAACGCCCGAGCGGGTCACGGATCGGGCGCCAAGAACACGAAAACGGCCCGCGCGGGATAGCGCGGGTCACGCCCATTTAGGGCGTCACAGTGTTGGTAAAGATCAGCGTCAGACCCCTGCGGATCCAAAGACCCGCAGGAGTGTCTGGGTCAGTGACCCAGTCCCTGAGAGCGCAGATCGTCGTAGCGGCTGCGGGCGATCAGCGCCTCGGTCTCGAGGCTGTCGAGGGTCTCGGGATGGGCGTCTTCATCGAAGGCAGCGAGGTAAGCATCGAAGGCCATGTCGGCTTGAAGTTCGGCGAGGTCGATGTATTGTTCGAGTGTCATGATGTGATCCTTTCCGTTGATCGTCGTTGGACGGATCGTGGAAAAGACCGGGGGCATGAGAGCGGGCTGCACCCGGCACGGGGCGGAATGAAATGGAGCACGCCGGGGGCAGGTTTGTTGTGAGCGGTGCACCGCAGCGCTCAAGGCGCAGCCGTCCAGAAACCTGCCCCCGGGTTGCCGACCGCTCGACCCCGGGCTAGCGATCTGAAAGGCCAACAGGTCGACGGAAAGGCGCGCGGCGGTGACCCTGACGTGAGACGTTGCCCTCGGATGCATGACGTTGATCTGCGGTTTGCACCCTCACGGCACAGGGTGAGTTCGGCGCCCCTGGGATCCTCGCAAAGACACTCCTGGCGCGGGCTGCTCGGCTAAGCGAGGGGGTGCGCTTGACTCGCTAAGCAGACCTCCCAGTTCTCCATGCTGACCGTCGGATTCGCCTCGGGTTCGCGCGTTCGACGCCGTCCCTGAACAGAAAGATCGGAGCCGCATCTGCGACCGATCCAGTCGGGCTACCCGCTTCGGTGTCCACGTCCGAAGTGTACCGCATCCTTCGGACACCGATCTTGCGCCCGCCTAGGGCTAGTTCCCCTGGACGAGAAAAAGCCAGACCGCCGAAGCAATCTGGCCGTTGACTTAGGCGGCGTCTTTGGGCCCCCAGGGGATGACGGCCTGCAGGGACAGATCGTCCTGGTTCGCGGCCTTGCCGAGGTTGGCGTTGAAGCCGTGGTCGCGGATGGTCAGCGTGTAGTAGTCGGCGCCGGTCTCCTTGTTCTGCTTCTTCCAGATGCCGCCGCACTCGACCAGCTTGCCGCGCGGGGAGCGACCAAGGACGCGGTGCGTC
>NZ_JBSXOD010000031.1:0-36117 GCF_056859255.1 Sulfitobacter sp. L-8 | reverse complement strand
AGACTCAAGAACGCTGGAAAGCCGTTCAAAGTCGCAATCACCGCCGTCATGCGGAAACTGCTCATCTTAGCAAATACTCTGCTTCGCGAAAATCGGCCTTGGTGCGAAGTCAGGCCTTGATTTTCAAGACAGATGCTTTCCTTTCAGCCCCGCCCACGGGTCAGAGCTGCCGTCCGAGTGGGAATGCCCAGGCGCCTCCGGGTGCTACGCCCCTCCACTGCCCGTCTGGTCTTGATTGGCTGCCCGGATTCTCCGCGGCGTCCATCGATCGCGCGATGAAGAACTCCGCCTCTTTTCCGTTCAACCGTTGCCCGCTCCGGTCGGTCAGGCCGATGCAGCTACCATTCGGCTGATAGGTGATGAGGTACTGCCCGAGCCGGTCTTTGTGCACAACGTAGCCGGTATTGGCCCAGTGCACGGTCTGCCCGGCATCGACGGCCACCTTGATTTCATCGAGTGTCATGTGATCCTCCTCAAGTAGAAGGGTGGGGAAACGACGCAAGAAGCCCGATCTTCCAACCGGGCTTCCGTGCGGCATTCAATTGGCAAAAAGCCGGGTCCTGTCAGGCACTCTGCGCCGCTTGCATCGCGCGCGCCGCCATCCAATCCTTCAGGCCAAGAACCGTTCGTCCGGCGGCGACCTCGGAGGCCCAGGCAACCCTTGGGTCGCCGCAGGGCTCGGAGCCGACATGCCGGTTGATATGGCCATTGGCCATCCATGGCTCGGGCTGGATCCGCCGCAGCCAGTCCGCCATGCTCGGGATGCGGCCCTGGCAGTCTTCACGGATATGCTGCTCGCCGATCCAGCGCACGGGTATGTCCCGACCCGCGCTATTGGTCAGGGCCAAGCCGAAAACCCGTTCCGCCGCGAACAGGCCTTGAGCGTGGTGGCGCATGGCGCGGTGCGTGAAGAGCGCCAGGTGCTCTTTCGAGGCGTCAAACCAATCGTGCACAGCCTGATAGTCAGACGGCACGCCGCCGAATTTCCGGGCGGAGCTTTCGGCATGATGAAGCGGATGGGCCATCTCAAAGACCCTCTACATAGCTGTGCGAGCATTCGACATAGCGGTCCGCGTGATCGAGGGTGATGCTGTCGCCGGTGATGTCCCAGGTCAGCGTGCCGTAGCCGCCCTCGTTGTTTTCGAACCCCGGGTGATGGTGATAGGCGAGCGACCAGGCGAAATCGCCGACCTCGGTGGAAAGCGGCTCCGGTAGTTTGACGTCCGCAGGCTGCACCGTCACATCCTCGACATTGCCAGAGTCTCCATAGCCTTCGTATTCGGCAGTGACCTCGCTGATGCCAAGCGCACGTAGTTGCGCGAGAAGCTCCGCTCTGGACGCCTTCAAGGTGGTTTCACGCTCCGCGCGCCACTGAGCCGCCATTGCGGCATAATCGATCTGGGGATTGGTCATGGGTCTGTCCTCTTGTCTGAAGTTGGGGGGGCCGGGCGTGGCATTGGTCTGCGCGCGCCCGGAAGGCGCAGACCGGTGAAACCCAGATCCGCGACGCCCGACCGGAAGCCCGCTTTGACTTTTCAGGCGGCTTGTTCTGCCGCTCTAGCGGCTCGCTGGCCCACGATCCGGGCCAGAATGGTTCCCGTGTCGATCCCGTCCCCATGCGGCAGGAACACCCGCAGCTGGAAGGCAATGATCTCGGTGAAACACCCCATGGCCTTGAGGCCTTCGATCATGCCCTTGTCCGCACCGCCCAGCTCAAGGCGCATCTCGCCTGCGACACGACGACGGGTCAGGGTGAGACCCCGGCCGAGATCGACCGGCGCCGTGGCGCCGAGGGCGGCGGTCAACATCTCCTGCGGCGTTTGCGGGTTGGAGACGAGGAAGCGGGCGCGCAACGCGGCCGCGCCTTGCTCGCTCAGCGCCCGCCCGATCATCGCCGTCGCCCCGTCGGGCGTGACCCGGTAGATGCGCTCATTGGTGGTCGGAATGTCCTTCCAAATGGGCAGCAGCAGCCCGGTCAGCAGGTAGAGCTTGGTCGTGGTGGTTTTTGGCAGGGACGCAGCCTCGGCATCCCAAAGTCCTGCAAACTCGGGCCTGTTGATCTCTTCCCAAGCCGAGGACTCGAACCGTGCCTCTTCGAGATAGCTCGACCCGTTTGGCCTCACCGCCTTGCGCATCAGCGTGACAATGTCCTCGTCATACATCTGCATAGGGCGCGCCGAGATGAGCGCCGCGCGACCGGAGGCGCGATTGACCATGGGCAGCTTGTCCGGATTGCGCGATATGGCCTCTTCGGCGCCCAGGACATGGACTGGGTCCGTCACCTCGAGCCCGATGATCCGCGTCACGGCGCCGGATTTCGGGCAGGTCCAGAGATCCTCTGTGGAGACCTGTTCTATCTTGTCGCCGCGTAGGGTTTCCACGCCGAGATCGAGCGTGCCCGCCGCGCGCGCCCGTTCCGTCTGATCGGCAATCCGGCGTATGAACTCGGCAAAGAGTGCGTTCTGCATGTGGATGGGCAGGGCAAGCACCCGGTTGAGAAACCGCTGGATCGGGGGAAGCTCCTCAAGGAGCACCCCGTCCTTGTCGATCAGCCGCAGGGCCGTCCAGTCGGTGAAGCTCTCGTAGCTCATCGCCTCAGCGCGCCCGGCGGCAAGATCGGCGAAATACCCACGCAGCGCCGCCCGCGCGATCGGACTTTCGAGATTGTCCTCCTCGCGGAACATGCCTTGCGAGCCGGTCTCGCGCTGACCTTTGGTCAGGGCCCCCAGCTGGTCGAGGCGTTTGGCTATAGTCGAGGTGAAGCGCTTTTCGCCATGCACATCGGAGGTGCAGACCCGGAAGAAGGGCGCGCTGACCTGAGCCGAGCGATGCGTGCGGCCCAACCCCTGGATGGCCGCATCGGCGCGCCAGCCGGGCTCCAGAAGAAAGTGCCGCCGCCGTTTCTGGTTCTTCGCCGTTTGGGCCGCATGGTAAGATCGGCCCGTGCCGCCTGCATCGGAGAAGATCAGGATATCCTTTTCGCCGTCCATGAAGGCTTGGGTCTCGGATGAATTGCTGCTGGCGGCGCGCTTCTCGATGAAGAGATGGCCATCCTCGGCCTTGAGGGGCCGGATGGACCGGCCCGTGACCTCTGCGACGGCCTCGTCGCCAAAGGCCCAGAGGATCTGGTCGAGCGCCGAGGGGATCGGGGCGAGCGTCATCAACTCCATCATGGCCGCGTCACGCAAAGCGAGCGCTTCGCGCGAGACGACCAGCGCGCCAGTTTCATCGCGCAAAGGTTCTGCCACCATATTGCCATCGATCTCGACAAGCTTTTGCGCATGGATCGGGAAAGCCTGTTCGAGGTAGCCGAGAACATAGTCGCGCGGCGTCAAGGCCCCCTCAACGAGTTCATCCTCCGGGTCCATCGCCTCAAGTCGGCGTTTGAGCAGGCTCTCACCTGTCGAGACAACCTGGATGACGCAAGCCTTGCCCGCCGCCAGATCGTCCTTGATGGCGTGGATGATGCTTGGAGCCTTCATGCCCATCAGGAGATGGTTGAAGAAGCGCTGTTTCGTGCTCTCGAAGCGAGATTTGGCCGAGGCGCATGCGGCCGAGGCATTGGTCTCGCCCGAGGCATCGTTGACGCCGGTCGCAGTCAACGCGGCTTCGAGATTGTGGTGGATCGTCCGAAACGCACCCGCGTATGCATCGTAGATCTCGATCTGGGCCGGGGTGAGCGCGTGTTCGAGTACGTCATATTCCACGCCATCAAAGCTGAGGGCGCGGGCCGTGTAGAGGCCGAGCGTCTTGAGATCGCGCGCGACCACCTCCATGGCCGCCACACCGCCGGCTTCCATCGCTGAAACGAAACTCTCGCGACTCGGGAAGGTGTATTCCGGCCCCTGCCCCCAGAGACCAAGACGCGCGGCATAGGCCAGGTTGTGCACGCTCGTGGCACCCGTGGCCGAGATGTAGAAGACGCGGGCGCGCGGGGCGGCCAGTTGCAGCCGCAGGCCAGCAAGGCCCTGCTGAGAGGGCTTGACCCCCCTGCCCTGCTCGGACCCTGCCGCGTTCTGCATGGCGTGGGCCTCATCAAAAGCGAGGACGCCTTCAAAGTCTGCGCCCATCCAGTCGAGGATCTGGCTCAGTCGCGTGGTGCCGCATTTGCCCGCGGACCGCAGCGTGGCGTAGGTGACAAAAAGGATACCGTCGCCCATCGGGATGGACTGGTCCGGTTTCCATTTGGAGAGCGGCTGGATGTCGGCTGGCGAGCCGCCGAGATCGGTCCAGTCGCGGATGGCGTCCTCGATGAGCGTAGCGGATTTGGAGACCCAGATCGCCTTCCTGCGCCCGGAAAGCCAGTTCACGAGAATGAGCCCCGCGCATTCGCGGCCCTTGCCGCAACCGGTGCCGTCGCCGAGGAAATAGCCAAGGCGATAGGCACGTGCATCCGGGTCATCATCGGCGCGCGTCAGCTTGGTCTGGTCGTCATCGATGGTAAACCGACCGGGCAGGTCGCGCCCATGGGCATCATGCGCCATGATGATGGTCTCGAGCTGCGCCTCGGAGAGATCTCCCTCCTCGACCAACCGTGCGGGCAGGCGCAAGTCATCACTGCCCGTGTTTGAGGGCACCGGCGGGGCAACCGAGGCCATGGCGATGCTTTCAACGAGCGGCGTGGGATGTTCCTGCGCACCCGCAATCTCGATCCGCTGCGGACGGTAGCGCGCATAGATGTCCGAGACGGGCGTGTTGTCGCGCGGGGCCTCAAGGCTTGTGAAATTGAGCGGGACAACAGCATTGGCCTGGGGCTTGGAGGTAGTGACAACACCGGCAGCGGCCTTGCGCGGGGCAGATGATGGAACGGTCGGCCGCCCGTGAGGGATCACCGCCGCCTGTTGTACGGGGCGCATCTCGGTCCGGGTTGCGGCCACGGCGTCGATAAAAGGAAGGGCTTCATCCAAGTCCCGGACACTGGCGCGGATCATCTCGCCGCCTTCCTGCACCTTGTCGAAGACCATCAGCTGGGTTTCCACACTCGTCCCGAGCTTGCGATAGACCTGTCCCGGCATCGAGAGGGCCAGGCGCGGCGTCAGGAGACCGCAGGCGCGGGGCCAATGCGCGGCATCGCGTTGGGGCGTGAACCCCGGCGGCATGATCGCCACCAGCCGCCCACCGGGCGCGAGACGCTTGGCAGCCGCGATGAGATGCTTGGCGGCGATGTGTTTGTCGCGGGAGCGATCGACTGAGGAGGCGAAGGTCGGGTTCATCACCACGACGTCGGGTAGAACCGGCGTTTGCAGCAGATCATCGATATGCTCGCCGTCATGGCCTTTGACTTCGCCGCCGAAGACCGCGCTCAACAGGCTTTGGCGAAAGGGATCGATCTCGTTGAGCAGAGGTGCGGCTCCAGCCCGGGCGGCGAACGCAGCGAGAGCACCGGTGCCAGCCGACGGCTCCAGAACAGTCTCGCCCTTGCGGATCGCTGCCCCCCGCACAGCTAGGGCGGCAAATGGCAGAGGCGTGGAAAACTGCTGTAGCCGGATCTGCTGCTCGGAGCGGCGGGTTTCCGTCAGCAGCCGTGAGGCAAGCAGCTTTGCAGCGGCGATATCACCTGCCGCGCCGTCCCCACGCAGCAGCACCTGGATGGCCGCGGCCTGCATCAGGTCATATGCCATGCGCCAGTCCCAGGCACCGCCGGCATCGCTGCCATGAAACGTCTCGCGCATGATGCGCGCGAGCGCTGAGCTACGCAAGGGTTGGTGGTCGATCTCCGCGCCGATTTGCGCGATGGCAGAGGCGAGGTTAGCGTCGGAGATTGAGAGAGCCGGATTTGCCGGTTTGGGCTTGGACATGGGGCTTTTCCTTTGGATCAGGGTCTGAATTCCAAAGGACAAAAAGCCCGCTCTACACTTTGAAGGCGTAGAGCGGGCAATTTCTTAGCGGGGGGCCTGCACCCCGATCATGGCCACTGCTGCGCAGCATGAAGAACGCGCAAAATGGTCACCATCTCAGGGCTTTCAGCATAAACCACGATGTAGTTCGGCCGAACAACCATCTCCCTAGTCCCGTTCACACGGCCCGCGCGGTACATCTGAGGGCGTTCTGGAAGGAGGGACGTCTTGTGTTCAATCTCGTCTTTGAGAACTTGGGCGGCATCCGGGTTGTCGTCAGAGATGTAGTCGATGATTGCCAGCAAGTCGGCTATGGCCGTGGCTTTCCATTCAAGATCGGGGCCATCAAGATTTGGCAAGGCGCTTCCCGTCAATCAATGCCTGGGCGTCTTGCATCGCCTTGGCATGGGGCGTTGTGGGGCTTGGATCGTCCAGCGCTTCCTGTACCTTCGCCCTGAACCAGGCGTCATAGGCATCCGGATCAGCGGTCAATCCGGCAGGCAATCCGCCTTCTGCGGCTACTCGGGTCAGAAGAATACGCACCGCGTCGGAGAGCGTCAGACCGACGCCCGCAAGTGCGTCCGAAGCCTGTGCTTTCAGCTGATCGTCAACACGGACATGAAGCATGGATGTTTGGGCAGGCATGGATGGTCCTCCAGTTGATGGGAGTGATGTATCTCATTTGAGATACGAATTCAAGTCGGCAGTATGCGCGCGCGTGGTCCCGTGGTGTTGTCTCAGCGGGAAACTCAGCCACCCTGCCCCGCCAGGAACTCCGCCAGCACAGGACTGGCCTCGCCTTTTGCGGAGCTGAGCAGCTCCGAGCCCGCAAGCGAGGCCTTCGACAGGCGTACGAGCCCACCGGTTTCCTCGATGCGGTAGCAGCGGCGTTTCTGCCGGCCCCGCCTGTAGTGCGTCGCGGTGACGATCTGGCAGGAGCTGCCATCGGTGAGCGTCACGGGCGCGGCGAGCCTGATCTTGTCGCCCTCCTCGTAGTCCGGGATCGCAGCCCAGTCCCGGCAGCGCTGGCGCCAGGCATGGGCGTAGCTGTCCGGGTCTTTCAGGTCGGAGAGGAGCTCGATCAGACCAAGGGGGGCACGAGACTCGTTCGGGCCAGCGCTTTCCTCCATATCCTTGTAGCCCCAACACCCATCGTCGTTGGCGGTGAGGAAGACGGCGGCGAAAGTGATCGAGCCGTCAGGATCGGTGATATAGGTCGCGTCCTCGACAGGGGTGCCGTCGCGATTGGTAACCCTAGCCGCCGCATACCAGGTGGACCCAACTTTGCAGGCCTTGACCAGTTCGGTTTTGCGCGTGTCGCCATGAGAGGTGCAGAGCCGTGTGATCTCCGCTTTCTCATCCGCGTAGGTTTGGACGCGACCGTCGGTGTAGAAAAGCCAGCCCACTATGCCACCCTCCGGTCATCGATTTCCATCAGCGCATCGAGCGGCACGCGATAGGGCTGCATGGCGTCGAAATCCTCGCAATTGCCGCAGTTCTGCACGATCGCGAAGGTGTCGCAGGCATCCTTGAGAATGACCCGGAAGGTGCCGCCGAGGCCCGAGGGCACCTCGTAGGTCCCGCCGATGAGATAGTCCGAGGCCCGGCGCACGAAGACGCGGATACTGTGGCCATCGGTGGCGAGCCGGATCGCACCCCGCCCCCGGTCGATGAGCACCTGCACGTCATCCAGGATGTCGGTGTAAAATTGGCCGGTCAGATCGCGAAACGCCATGCGACGCTGCGCCATCCAGTCGGTATCCCGAAACGGGTTCATGCCGTCGGCGAAGGCAAAGGAGGGATCGGCCTGTTCGGTCGTGACGATGCGGGTGGTCATGCCATCGATGCCGTTTGAGCGCAGATGCACACCATTGCCGACGATGAGGATCAGGGCCGGCCTGTCCACCGGTCCGTTCCAGTTGGGCAGGAAGATCTTGCAGGCGCGCGCATGTGCGATTTGCGCCGCGACAGCGGAGGCAGAGAACTTGAGAATAGCCATGGGGATGTCTTTCCGTTGGGTGTGGGATGGTCGACCCGCGCGGGCGGCGTGGTCCACGCGCGGGTCGCGTGATGGCTCAGGCCGCTTGCGCGACCTCGCTGTCAGGCTCCGGGGTTTCCGCAGCGGGCTCCGCCTCATCAAAGGCGACACCGGCGGTCTGCATCATCGGCGGGCACCAGGCGGCCACGGCAGCGCGCTGCGCGTCCGTGAGTGTGGCGAAGGGTTCGGCGAAAAGCTTGTCGCAGAAGGCGACGATCTCTTTCTTGCTCGCGAGCGTCACCGCCTCCTGCGCCAGACCCAGATCTTCGCTGAGGATCTTGAGGAGCCAGGCCTTCTTGAAGCGATTGAAGAGCGCCGCATTCGGCGTCCAGTGGGCGCGGATATCGGGCATGATCTCGATCTCGAACGCATGCATCAAGCTGTCGCGACGCGGGTCCCGCGCGAAGCAGGACTGCGTGGTGCTGGCGGTTGCAAAGGCGACGAGCTTGGCCTTCTCGCCGGCCTTCAGCGCGCGAAACGCCGAAAACTGATCGGCGGGCGCACGGGCGTCATCGAGCCAGGACAAATCAAGCGCATCATGCGCCGCCGCCACCTGCTCGAGCGAGGTCTCGTCGATCTCGTCCATCTTGGCATGGCTGCGGTATTCCTTGCGGGCATCGATCTTGATCGCCTGCGTGACACTCATGCCGCTGACCAGAACGTCACTGACCAGCTTGAAGAGCGTCAGATCGAGCGTGGCTTCCGGATGCAGCGCCATCGCGGCCCCAAGCGCCATGGCTCGCTCGGTCTTGAGGTCCTCAGCCAGTGAGGCTGGATAGGTGATTTCGCCCAGGTCAGGGGCCTCCTCCCCGGTCGGGCTAGCCGAGGAGCCGCGCGCGCCTTCCTCTTTCACGGTGTCTTCCGGGCGCACGAGGCCCACATGGAGGGTCACCTGCCCGCCCGACCAGGACGCAATCACACCAGCGCGGGCGAGGTCCTCGGTGCTGTAGGCCTCCTGCAGGTCGCGGGCTTCCTCTTCCAGAGCGTCAACGCGGTCGTAAAGCGCGTTGTAGGCACCGTCCTCGAGCCCCTCATCCTCCATCTCGAGCTGCAGTTTTTCAAGCTCGGCGGTGATCTCATCGATGCGCTTCCGGGCAGCCTCATCGGGCTCGATCGGGCCGGGATAGACGCGGCCGTAGTCGGCCATGGTCGCGTGATCATAGCGGACCATCGCATCGGCCCAGGCAAACCCCAGCCTCACACGGGCCTCTTCAGCGGCGGCCTCAAGCTTCTCGAGCAAGATGGTCTCGACCAGCGCCGCATCCTCAAGCACGGAATGCTCTTCCAGAAGGTCAGCCGCGACGGCACCGCCACGCGCCTCGTAGTCTTCGCGCACGAAAGCCCCGATATCATCGCTGACCTGCACGCCGCGGGACTTGAGGGCCTGACGGACGGTATAGGCCTGCAGATAGCCGCCGTCTTTCGTGAGCGCTTCGAAAACCTCGCGCTGCGCCTCCTGGCTCGGGTGCTCGGCGAAGGCCTTCATTGTGTCGAGCGTGATCACCTTGCCCCGGGCCGCGGCGCGGATGTCGGGGTGGATCAGGCCATAGCGCAACCGGCCTTTCACGGCCGCCACCGTGGTGCCGAAGGTCTTTGCGATGGTCTCGGGCGTCTGGCCGTCGACCTCCATCATCCGGGCGAAGGCCTCGAATTCGTCAATCGCGTTCATCGGTGCCTGCGTGATGTTCTCGGCCAGCGACAGCGCCGTGGTGACGTCGCACTCCTCAGGGACAAGGCGGCAGTCGATCTTGGTCTTGGCGGTGAACCCCTTGGTCGTCTTGTCGGCAACCAGCTCCTTCAGCGCGGCATGGCGCCGGCCACCGGCGAGCACCGCGTATTTGCCGTCGAGCTTCTGGACCAGGAGCGGCTGGAGGAGGCCCAGAACGGCGATGCTGGCTTTCAGATGAGCGATGTTCTCGGGGTCATAAGTTTCCGGCGAGTTGCTGCGCACATTCGCGGGATGCGGGACCAGATCGCCGATGGCGACGGTGAGAGGGTCAAAGCTTGTGGTCATGGGATATCCTTCCAGGTGGGTGAGATGCGGCCCGCGCGCTTGCGCGTGACCAATCCCCGGCTTCAGGGATCACCACGACAAAAGGCCCACTTTCCCTTTGAGGGGTCAGTGGGCCTTCATCGCCTGGGGTGTCAGGAGGGGGTGTCCCCTGCCCTACCAGTCGCGCGCCAGCATGATGGTCAGCACGAGCATGGTGGTAGTAGGATTGTCCGGGACCTCGGCCCCATAGCGGAAATCCGAGTCTGCTTCAAAGAGATCGATTTTCCAGAACACGGTCTCGCCCCGGATCTCGACTGCCCCGAAATCATGCCATCCCTCGGGATCATTCTCAGGCTCGAATGTGGCAAACTCACCGGTTGCCTTCACCGCCTCGGTCATGAAGCCGTCATCGGCCTCCATAAGCGAGCGGGTGACATGCATGCGGCCCTGGATGGGCTGCGCGGGCGGAACCCCGAGGCACGCGAGCTTGCGAAACGCGTCGTTTTGCGCAGCGATCACGGTCGGATCCGGACGGTCTGTCTGGGATTGAGCGGTACTGGTCATGGGGTTCTCCTTTGAGAAGTTGAAACACCCTTCCCAAAGCCCGCTTTCACTTTTCTGCTTTGCGGAGGGTCCAGAGCCGAAGGTGCCTTACCCGAACAGCCCTCTGGGGCGGTAATTCGGGTTGGGGATGGTTTCGATCCAGCCGCCCTGGTCCGTGATGGTCTCGAGCGCTGCCGAAAGCGGATACGCGCCCTCGGACGAGCTCCACCAATAGGCACCGCGTTTGAAGGTGATGATCTTGCGGCGGCCGTCTTTGAAGCAGGTCACCCGCAGCGTCTTGGCTTCCTTGCGTGACATGCGAGTCTCCGTTTACTCGGATGTCAGGCGGCCTCGGCGCGGCCCCCTGCCCTGCCCACCTCCGATCTGGCGATCAGATAATCACAGGCGCGCTGCGCGTCCGCGGCGTGCCGGAAGATCGCGCCCTTGTCCGACCGAAGGACCCGCAACCAGTTGTGCAGGTAGGCGGCATTCATCTCGAGCGTGTGCGCCGTGAAGCCGAGCGTCTGACCCAGGAACACCGAGGTCAATTCCGCGACGATCTCCTCGCGCGCATAGGACGTGTTGCCAAACTTCGAGAAACCGAAATCACGGTTCAGTCGATGCGGGGCTTTCGTGGCATGGGCTAGCTCATGGGCCCAGACCCCGTAGAAATTGCGCGGGTCCTGGAACCGCGTGATGGATGGCATGTAAACCTTGTCCACGGGGGGCAAATAGTACGCCTCCGTGCCCGTGAAGACGGTTGTGATGTCGATGGCATCGAAAAACGCCTGCATGTGCGGGATGGGCTCGGACTGCGGATGCTCGGGCACGGGCTCCGGGTCAGGGTAGAAGCTGTCGGGCAAGCCCTCGATCTGGCAGGCATTGAACACACGGTAGGATTTCTGGAAGCGGAAGATACGGGCTTCCTCGGAGTGATCATCCCCGTCGCTGTGATCATGCTCATCGCCGGCTTCTCTCCGGCTTTGACCGTAATAAACGACGACAGAGGACTTCTCGCCCTTGCGGACCTTTGCGTCCAAGGCATTGGCCTGCGGCAACGTCATCCAGAAGGGAGAGCTGTGGCCCGCCATCACGGTCCGCATCGTCAGCAGGAAGTTGTTCACCCCCTGGTAGGGTTCCCCGCCCACGCGCAGGGGACGAGAGCTGCCACCTGCGGTCCATGGCTTGCGCCACGGCAGGACGCCGCGCTCGATGATGCGGATGATTTCGTTTGTGATGACCTCTGAGGCATCGAATTTGGGCGTACGGGATCGGGCCATGGCTGGCCTCCTTTTCGAGTTTTGGTGAGAGGGAGTGGTGACTAGGTTGACCGACAGGGGCGCGGATCGTTGGCGATCGTGGCACCGAGGGCTTCGACCATGTCGATGTAGGGGGTCAGCGACACGGACTTGCCGGGACCCGAAGAGTCAGGGTCGACCGATCCGTCCCGCGCCACCCGCGGCAGGTTCGCGAAGGCGATGACATCGGTGACGGGTCGGATATCGATGAACGGCGTGCCACGTGCGACCGCAAGAGCGGCCAAGGGAAAGCGCTCGATGGGCGCGAAGGTCGACACGGTGGTCCAACCGAGATGGATGAATGTCCCACCTCTCCGCAGATCACATGCGCGTTTGGCAATGACGCCGCTTGCCTGAGATAGCCGAGATCACGCAGGACGGTCTCGCGCTCGAGCCGTTGTGCCTGCCCCGTCTGGCCGGTTCGGCGTAGTTCCTTGTGTCGCCACCACGAGGCAGCGGTCGCGCGCAACACGCGCAAGATACCTGTTTGCATCGGAATGCCCTTCATCAGGAAAGACAGACCGGAACCCGGCCCGGACCCATCTGAGGGACCCCAAAGGCCCTCATCCGTCAGTCACAAAACCCGAAGGACACTTTCTCTTTTCCTGGGTACGGACCCTGCCCTTCTCAAAACCAACGGGCCCTCAACAAAATGCTCAAGACCGTGTCATCTCCAGAAGCCTTTGATTTGGCACAGCCAATTCAGATCGGCAGGCAGGGTCGGCAACGCATATAGGCAGAAATTCTCCTGAAGGCCTGCCTACAACTGTCCACACGGTGCATTTTTCGATCGTGAAGCGTCACGTTGCCTTACGGTCAAGTCTGCAATAGAAGCAGTGTTTGAGGTGCAGATTTCTTGCCCCAGCCTCCTCAGCCATGCCGCCCCGCCATCCGCCCGGCGAAGCAACCTCACCCGTGCCATGCTTTTCGAACACGAGCGCAAACGCCGCCGTTGCCACCTGTGTTCCCATTCGCTCCTGCGTCACGTTCCAGGCATGCTCCGAAAATCCGACCATCAGCATGAGATGGTCGGCAAACCGATGCATATCACCCCAATCCTTGAAAAATCCGCCCGTGTTGCGCGCCCGAGACGCGAACTCGGGACACGCCTGCATGCTTGTCAGCAGATCAAGCGCGGTCCTGTTCTCGCACAAAGCCAGGCAGGAACAACGCAAGTAGCGTGATGATTGCACTGGACACGCTATTGGGCTTCGGCTCCAGCACCGCACCGAGATAAGCAATTAAGGCCGCGAGCACCACGGTCCAGCTCAGCCCGCATCATGCCGAATGCTAAACTGACTTAGCTCAAGGCCGGGCCGTCCAGGCTTATCGACCCAGCCTTTCGTTGTTCGCAGGCGGCAACGAGGCCGGCGGAAGCTCGCCGTTTCTGCTGCATTATGGCCTGGTGATGTTCGTTATGCCTGACTTCTGTCGTGCTCAGCGCTATCTATCCGACAACACTTGAAACGGAGCGAGCTATGAGATTTTCTCGAACACTGGCCGTAATGGCGATTGCAGCCGTGTCAATGGCCGCCGTGCCTGCATCGGCAGACCCTAGGCGCGGCAAGGGCAAGGCGCGCGGCGACCACCACAACGGATTTGCAGGACATTGCCCGCCGGGACTTGCAAAAAAGAACCCGCCCTGTGTGACGCCGGGGCAGGCACGCAAGACCTATGATCACTACGGCTCTAGAATCGGGGACATCCTTCGCATCGGTGATTACGTGGTTATTCGCGATCCCCGTAGGCTAAATCTAGAACCACGTGAAGATTGGCGCTATTATCGCGAGGGCAACCGGGCCTATCGGGTTGATCGTGACACCAGAAAGATCCTCTCCGTCATCAACCTTATCGATGCCTTCACAAACTGAGCCGTCGGCGTTGATGATCGGCTCTGACTCAGTTTTGGTGCAGATTGACAATCTGCCGCCGTACTCACCCGACTTGAACCCAATCGAAATAGCGTTCTCGAAACTCAAAGCGCACCTGCGGCGGGCCGGGGCCAGAACATTCGACCAGATGTTCGACGCACTCGCGGAAGTCTGCGATCTGTCCACACCGCAGGAAAGCTGGAATTACTTCTGCGAAGCAGGATATGGATCAAGTTAACGGCTCGATGCTCTAGAGGATCGCGGTAGACCGGATATCCTCGGCGGCGAAGTCGATCAGTGCGCGGATCTTGCGTGGCAGGACCCGACCCTCTAGATAGACCGCGCTGACAGGACCGCTGTCGCCTCCGAATTCCTCCAGCAAGGGGACCAGAGCGCCGGTCTCTATGGTGTCGCGCAAGGCGAACCGCGGGATGTTGGCGATCCCCAAGCCGCCGACGGCCAGATCCATGGCAGCGCGCGCCGAGTTGACCTGAAAACGCCCCCGGATCTGAACAACTGTCTCGGTCCCGTTTCTTTCGAAGACCCATCTGTGCGGAACCCGCCGGTTGGTGTCCACAACACAGGTATGGTTGGCGAGGTCTTCGGGCGAGCCGGGTTTCCCGTGTGCTCGGATATAGTCGGGGCTGGCCACCAGAAGGCTGCTGAAGGTGCCAAGCCTGAGCGTCTTGAGCGACAGCATCTCGGACCGGCCAATGCGAAAAGCCAGGTCGATGCCTTCGCTGGCCAGATCGACATAGCGGTCATCGAGCCGCAAATCGAGCGTAAGAGCCGGGTTCTGCCGGGCAAACCGTGCCAGCATCCCCGTAACGTAGACTTCGCCGAACGTCACAGGAGCTGAAATGCGAATGACGCCGGTCAGGCCGCGCGATCCTTCGGCAACGCTGCCGAGCAGGTCATCGAGATCATCAAGGAGCGCGGGCGCCCGCGCAATCAGGTCCTCACCCGCCGGCGTCAGCCCCACCTTTCTTGTCGTCCGCTGAAGCAGTCGCACGCCAAGGCGATGCTCGAGCTCGGCCACATATTTGGAGGTCAGTCGGTTCGACACGCCGAGTTGACGGGCAGCCGCAGTGAACGAGCCAGTCTGCGCGGTGGCCACGAAAGCCCGGCGTTCGTCGACGATGTCCAAGGCAAATCACTTAGTACATTTTGCGGATAGTCATTCTCTATAGTCGTCATTTCATTGATTGATGGCAAGGTGCATCTTCCTGACAGATCAAACAGCGCGTGAAAGCGCGCACTGAAAGGAGCAAGTCATGAAAATCGCAATCATCGGGAACGGCAATGTCGGATCCGGTCTGGCAAATGTCCTGAGCAAAACAAAACATGAGGTCGGGACCTATGGTCGCGCCGACGATGTGGCAAACGTCGTGAATGAGGCCGATATCGTCATCCTCGCGACACCCTATGGGTCGGCTGCCGAAATCGCCAATCAGGCAGACTTCACCGGCAAGATCGTCATCGATGTGTCCAACCCCGTCACCGAGGATTTCTCGGCCCTGCAACTCGGCACCACCACGTCGGCCGCCGAGGCGATCGCCGCGCTTGTTCCGGGGGCATCCGTCGTGAAGGCTTTCAACACGATCTTCGCCCAGCACTATGCCGGGGATATCAAGCTGGCCGGTCAACCGTTGCAGACCTTTGTCGCCGCCGACAACGAGACGGCGCGCGACACCGTCAAAACGCTGGCCGCAGAGGCCGGGTTCGACCCGGTCGATGCCGGCCCCCTGTCCACCGCCCGTCAGCTCGAGCCGCTTGGCTTTCTGAATATCCAGTTTGGCTATGTGCTCGGAAAAGGTACCGAGATCGCGCCGCGCTGGCAGTTCGCCGCCTGACCCAACCTCCCGAACAAAGGAAAAAGACAATGTCCAACGTGAACCATCATAACGCGCTTCAATCACCGGTGATTCCCGGTGTGGCGAATGCCGATCTGGCAGCCACAATCCTGCGCGTCTCTCTGGGGATACTGTTCATCGCCCATGGCTGGCTGAAACTGGCGATCTTCACGCCGACGGGGACAGCCGCCTTCTTCGAAAGCCTCGGCTTTCCGGGTGCGCTTGCCTATCTCGTGATGGCGGCGGAGCTTGCCGGCGGCGTCGCGCTGATCCTCGGCGTCTGGACCCGCTGGGTGTCGCTCGCGCTGGTGCCGGTCCTGCTCGGCTCGATCTACGCGCCGCATGGCGCGGCCGGCTTCTTCTTCTCGAATGAAGGCGGCGGCTGGGAGTATCCGGCGTTTTGGGCGATCACACTGGTCGTGCAGGCCCTGCTGGGCGACGGCGCCTATGCACTCAAGCGCAGCCGGACCTGATCCGATCCGTCCTCATGGTGCGGGGCAATCAGCCCCGCACGCTTCCGCAAAGGGGTTTCACGATGACCAATTCAACCGAAAAGTTCGACATGAATGCCGCGCCGATCCGCATCGATACCGTTCGGCTCAGGGTGCGGGATCTCGATGCCGTTTCATCCTTCTACCGGGACGTTCTGGGGCTGGTGCCGCTGGCAGAGGCCGGAAGCAGCGTCACACTGGGCACCGAAGAAACACCGCTGCTCCATCTTGATGGCGACCCGGCGTTGCGCCCACGCGATCCCAAACAGGCAGGGCTGTTTCACACCGCCTTGCTGCTGCCCTCGCGCGGCGATCTGGCCCGCTGGCTTGGCCATGTGGCCGAAACGGACGTGCGGCTGCAGGGCGCATCGGATCACATCGTCAGCGAAGCGCTCTATCTGGCCGATCCCGAAGGCAATGGCATCGAGGTCTATGTCGACAGACCGCCAAGCCAGTGGCGCGATAGCGCCGGCGATATCCGCATGGCCACGGACCCGTTGGACCTCAAGGATCTGATACGCACAGCGCAAGGTCGGATTTGGGCCGGTTTCCCGAAAGGCGGCATCATCGGCCACGTTCACTTGCAGGTCGGCGACACGAAAGAGGCGGATCGCTTCTACCGAGATGCCCTCGGCTTTGACATCGCCGCGTCGTATCCGGGCGCGAGCTTCTACGGCAGTGGCGGCTACCACCACCAGCTCGCCGGCAATATCTGGAACAGCCGCCGGGCCGGCAAGCGGGATTCTTCGGAAGCGGGACTCGATGAGATCACTCTTGGCGTCGATCCCTCGGCGCGGCAGGCGATCACGCAGCGCCTTGGCGGCGACCGCTTCATCGATCCCTGGGGCACCGCCTTCGCGCTGGCGCAGTGATGCGCTTTGCGAAGCTGATAGTAAAAAAGGAGACAAGACATGCTTGTGAATGGAAGATGGGTCGAGAACTGGCAGCCGGTCCAGAAGGCTGATGAACAAGGGCGTTTCATACGCCAGGTTTCGGAGTTCCGGAACTGGGTCACCCCCGACGGACGCCCCGGCCCCACGGGCGAGAGTGGCTTCGAGGCCGAGGCTGGGCGGTATCGGCTCTATGTCGCGCTGATCTGTCCTTGGGCCTCGCGCACTCTGATCGCACGCCGCCTCAAGGGGCTTGAGGATATGATCCCGGTCACGGTGCTCAATCCGACGCTGACCGATCAGGGCTGGCAATTTGGCGACTATCCCGGCGCAGATGAGGATCCGCTTTACGGATCAAAATATATCCATGAGCTCTACACCCGCGCCGATCCGCATGCTTCAGGCCGTGCAACGGTGCCGGTTCTGTGGGACATGAAGCGGGGCGTCATGGTAAACAACGAAAGCGCCGATATCATGCGGATGTTCGATACGGCGTTCGAAGCGATCGCCCCGTCAGAAATCCGCCTCTATCCAGCCGATTTGTCCAACGAGATCGATGTGCTGAACAGGCAGGTTTACGAGAATCTCAACAACGGGGTCTACAAGGCCGGGTTCGCCTCCAGTCAGGAGGCCTATGACGAGGCCGTCGATGGGGTGTTCGCGATGCTGGACCAATTGGAGACGCGCCTCGATGACGACCGCCCGTATCTGTTCGGCGACAAGCTGACCGAAACCGATATTCGTGCGTTCGTGACGCTCATCCGGTTCGACGCAGCCTATCACGGATTGTTCAAGACCAACCGCCGGCAAATCGCGGATTACCCGCATCTTTCGGCGCATATGGAACGCGTACTGCGGCTTCCGGGCGTCGCGGAAACGGTAAACATGGATCACATAACGCGAGGCTATTATTCGATCAAAGCGCTGAACCCGACAGGGATCCGGCCGACTGGCCCGGAGCATATCCGGCGTTTACTGGGCACTATAGCCGAGTAGAAAGCAGCATTCGGCGGACGGGTACAACCCTTCTCTGGAATTGCCAAACTAGCGATATCAGAAAGGAATATCTGGTGGCCATCCATTGCGCTCTATTCCAACACGACAATTCCAGTGTGCTTTGACTTATGCTCGGGTTCTATATGGATGGTAATACGCACATCTGGAATCGCTTTGGCGATGCCAACTTCAACTCTATCGCAGATCTCGTGAGCGTCAAAAACCGTCATGTCGCTTGGGACCACAAGATGGAATTCTACAAATGTCGCACTACCCGCATGACGGGTCCTGAGATCGTGCGCTTCGACCGCGCCGGCCGCTTCGATTGAGATGGCTTCACGTATGCTGGCCAGAATCTCTTCTGGAACCGCCTCGTCCATCAGGCCGCTTAGCGATTCTTTCACGACGCGAGAACCAGACCATATGATATTGATCGCAACCAATGCAGCCATTAGCGGGTCAAGGACCCACCATCCGGTAGCCAGTGCAAGAAGAACTCCCATCGCGACGCCTGCGGACGTAAACACATCGGTCCATAGATGCCTCCCATCGGCGACCAACGCGGGAGATTTCAGCAGACGCCCTCTTCGAACCAGAACGAAGGCCCACATCGCATTGAGCATCGTGGCCGTTCCGTTAACCAAAAGGCCCTCTATCGGAGCACCAATCGCGCGAGGGCTTTGGAAGCCTTCATAGGCCTCCAGCAGAATGAATATCGCCGCAACGATGATCATCACACCTTCCAGGACGGCGCTGAAGAACTCCGCCTTGTGGTGACCAAAGGGATGATTTGCGTCCGCAGGCCGGGCCGCGATCCGTATTGCAACGAGCGCGGCGAAAGCAGTAGCGAGGTTCACAGTGCTTTCGAGCGCGTCCGAGAGCAGCGCCACGGAGCCTGTCATCAGCCATGCCAGTGTCTTTAACGCGAGAACAATGCTCCCAACGACAAGACTTCCAAAAGCGAGTTTAAGCGCAGAAGGCATTTTTGTTTCCATATAAAGGCATGTGAATTACAGGCCGACAAAGAACTATTCAAGCTATTGAATTTGCAAATGATAATGCTTATCATTCCGATCGGGAGGCAACTCGGTGTCAAAAGAAACCAGCTCCGCTCTTACTCTCAAACGCAGGCTAATGTGAGAGTACCGCCTATTGGCAAGCAGCCCGGCGCTGGCACGGTGACACCGGGTGCTGATCTAATTGTTCGGGCTGGACTTCAAGCTGGCCACCGCATCAAGGAAGGCCTGATCCAGCACCGGATCGTCCCATTTGCCAGCGACAGCCATCCAACGATCTAGGTCATCCCGGAAACCCGGATCATCGCTCTTGATGTGAAACGTGAACAGGCGATTGACGATGTCCCGCATCAGGCTTGCCATCTGGGCGTCGTCGATATGGGCGGCCTCAAGCCATGGTATTTCGCGGCCCTCGGCATCGATCACGAGGACATCGGAATAATCCCCCGTCCTGGTTGTTGGCACCGTGCCTGCGTGCAGGTCTTCGAGGCGCGAATTGCGGATGCAGATCATGGCCATGATCTTCGCAAGATTGGCCGCGATGCGGTCTTCGTCAGCGGGTTTCATGGTCAAATCCTCATGTGATAGAAAAATGTCGACTGTCGGCTTGTGGGACAGAAGGACAGGATCATTCGTTGAGATAAGCCGTCCAATTTTGCCGCGCACGCACAATACGCAACACATCCAGCCAGCTGGCTTCAATCCGATAGATGATGAGATGGGACCCTGAGCGGTACTCCCGCACCGGCGGGCGAATTTCGAGCCGTTCGCGCGCGATTTCAGGGTGTCGGAGCAGCAAGGACATATCACTGGCAATCGTGCGGATGTAGGTTTCAGCCTGGCCAACAGACCAGAGGCGCAGGGTGTAATCCCAGATCGCGTCCAGATCGCTCAATGCTGCGGGAGACAGTCGGCATTCAGTGACCGTTTGTGTCGGCATTCTGATCTCGCTTGCGGGCAAGAAATGCTTCGAAATCCAGGTGCCTTGCGGGACCACTGGCAATGCCCTCATCGACGAGCTGCTGCAGCTACGCAATGGCGCGGTGGCGGTCCTGATCCCGCCGGATCAGATCGCGAACGTAGTCACTGGCGTTGCTATAGCGCCCATCCTTGGTTTGCGCCTCGACCCAGGTCTTCATCGGGCCGGGCAATGAGACATTCATGGTAGCCATGGTCTTGATCTCCTTTCTCATGAGGATGGCGTAGATTGCCAAAGACTGTCAATGAGAGCGCCAGCGCCACCAGACTGGACCTAACCGTTTACTGCGCTCCCGAACCCGGCGGGTCGTTCCGACGGGTCCAACCCCTGGAGCCGGTTGTCTCGCTGATGCTTTTGCCGCAAGCCTCCCGACCAAGCTCTTGGTTGGATACGTCCTTCCTTAGGAATGGTTCCTTTGGCGCCCCACGACATGGCGGGACAAGGTCGTGATGGATAAGAGGCCCGCGCTTGGGCGAACCCCTCGGTTACAGGCGGCCAAGTCCGCGCCCCCTACCCTTTCGCTAGTTTCATCGCCGACAATTTCAAGCCACGCGTTGCTGCCCGGGCTTCGGCTCCTCCGCTACGTCGAAGGCGAGGGCGCTGTCAGTGGAATGGCTGCGCATGATGGTGACGAGGATCACCCCGTCCGAGGAGGAGTTGCCCTCATGCAGCGTGAACGACGCGGGTGCCGTCCAGGTCGCGTAAGGCCGGGGTGGTTCCTTTTTTACAAGGCGGCCGACACCGTGCGAGCGCTCCCAGGCCGCCAGCTTCTTGGTGAAGCGTGCCGGTGGCTTGGGACTGCCGTCGGTGTAGCGAATGAGCGCCCCGAGGGGTGCGGTGTTGATGATGGTTGTTGCAGACATGATTCCTCATTCCGAATGCGAGTATTCGAAATCATCTTATTGATATTGTTAAATTATAGGGTGATTGGGGGCGGAATCCCCGCCCCCCGCTGGATCACGTTATTCCGCGGCCAGCATCGACGCGCCTTCAGCAGGCAGGTCATCCGTGAAGAATGCAGGAAGGTCAGCTTCACTGACGCTGTCAGCCACTTCGGCATCCGCCCCCTGCCCTTCGGCACGGTCCTCACCGTCCAGCGCCACGAGATCGTTCCGGCGCAGGACCTCGGGCAACCAGCCGCTGCCCTTCAGCAAGCGCTCGGCCTCACTGGCCATCTCGCCTTTCTTCAGGTGATCGAGGAGTTGGGCAGTCCCCTCCCCTTTCGCCTCCCGCACGGCCTCGAGGATCCGGGCCTTGGGCACGCGGTTGAGATAGGTGTCGACCGTCGGCTCCCAGCCCACCTCGACCATATCGAGACCTGTGGCGCGCGCCACGAGATCGGAATGCGCCATACGCCGGGTCAGACCGCCTGCAGAGATGCCTGCCCCGTAAGGGTTCACCTTCTCATGCAGCGCGTTGACGCCGAAGCTGAGGCAATGCGCCAGCAAGGCCAGCCGACTGCCCTGATCGAGGACCGTCAGATAGTCCCAGAGTGCCGCATCATCGCCAAGCGGCAGATCGGCTTCCCATTCCGCGTGACGCTCGTCGACCAGCTTTGCCACCACGCTGTCCTTCAAATCGGGCGCCTGCGCCGACATGTAGACGTGACGCACGGATGCTTCGAGACAGCTGCCCGAAGCTGAGGAGCTGCGGAAGGTGTCCGTCACAAGCTTCAGCAGCAGCAGCAGCGTCAGCGCGACATCCGGCGAGCGCCCGATCGCTTCACGCAGCGCCAGCGTCCGGTGGGCCGTCAACTCCATGACCAACCGCTCGGGTAGTGGCTTCAGCGCCCCGTCATCCTCATCCTCCGGCAAGTCAGCTCCGATCGGCTGGCCACCCGACATGATGACGGTTCCGCCATGAGCGGCACTGCCATGGCCATCGGCGAGACCACGATCATCCCCCTGCCCCGCCACCGCAGGATCAGTACCATCCTGGACCGCGGCCTCCTCAACAGGCTCATCCTCTGGGCGCACATAGCCGCGATAGACGGCCAGCGCGCCGTAGCGGTCGAGCGTGACGAACGCCCCTGCCCGCCCGATCTCCTCCGCGTCGAAGATCAACGGCCGGGTCTCGATCTTTTCCATCTCCGTTTCCAATACGCCAAGCCGCGTGTCGATCTCGTCGGGGAATTCGTCCTGACCCGCGTATTCTTCCTCGAGCGCCCGATACTCGTCGAGCAGCTTGGCATGGGCCGCACCTTCGTCATCCGTCATCGGTGCCGGATCACCGGACAGGGACCGCAGGCCGTGGTTGTAGCCGTAGGGCAGGTCAAGCGCGACCTCGATCCACTTCCAGCCCTCAGCCGCAACCGTCCCAGCCTCGGCCTGGAGTTTTTCCGTCACCAGCCGATCGAGCAGGGCAGGGTCCTCGAGCCAGCCACCGTCATCGCCTTGGAAGAGGTCATGCAGCATCGTGCCGCCCGCTGCTTCGTAGGCCTCAACACCCACAAAGACCGCGCGCCGGTCAGACGCCCGGACCGAGGTCTCGGTCAGCATGCGCCGGATTTGGAATGGCTCCTTGTTCCAGGATGAATGGATCACATCCCAGACCTGAACCTGATGCGCGTGATCGGGGTTCACGGTGAAGGCCATGAGCTGTTCCAGCGTCATGCCATCCTCGGCATAGACCTCAAGCAGGGCAGGGGCGACGGAAGCGAGTTTCAGGCGCTGCTTCACGATCTGCGGCGTCACGAAGAAGGCGGCAGCAATCTCTGCGTCGCTCTGGCCCTTGTCCCGCAGCGCCACAAACGCGCGGAACTGGTCGAGCGGGTGCAAGGCGACGCGCTGCATGTTCTCTGCAAGGGAATCGTCCTCGGCCAGAATCTCGGAAGCAGCATCGCGGACGATGCAGGGAATGGGCGTAGTCTTTGCCAAACGCTTTTGCTTCACCAGCAAGGACAATGCTTGAAACCGGCGGCCCCCGGCCGGGATCTCGAACTTGCCGGACTCGGTGCCATCGTCAGCCAAAACGGGCCGCACGCTCAGGCTCTGCAAGAGGCCGCGGCGGGCGATGTCCTCCGCCAACTCATCAACCGACACGCCTGCCTTGATGCGCCGTACGTTGGACTGGCTCAGCACCAGCTTGTCGAAAGGGATATCCCGGGACGGGGACAGGGTGATTTTCTGGACAGGTTTCGTCATTAGATCTTCTCCACAACGGGCACCGGAAGCCACTCTTCCGATCTCACTTCCCGTCACCCTCAAACCAACACTCCTTTCCCTCTCGATGATCGTATGGTTGCCAAGAGGCGACTTAACAGCTGTTAAGTCAGGCCAACCGAGCTCCGACCATGTTGAAACTTAACAGCTGTTAAGCCGCACTTCGCCGACCGATCAATGCCATCACCATCGGCCCGCAGGAAAACTCGCCCGCCGCGGCCTTGGACGTCAACGCCCGCAAGTATCCACCCGGTGATCTGATGTCGGCGAAACGTTCCAGCATAGCCACGACGACGATCGAGGCTTGCTCTGGTCCCATGCAGCGCTGCGCTTCTTCCCAAGCGGAAACACTGATCCCCATGGCCGGCCTTACATGACAAGCCGCGTCGAAAAGTTGGTGCCAGTGTCGAATGTCGCCCTGATAGAAAGTCTTGAGCGAGGGACAGCCGGCGATTACCAGGTGGAGTGGGATTTTCGGCACCCGCCTCGTGTCAGGCTCTTCAAGGTCAGCCACGGGCGCACCCGTATCATCATCAGGCGCGTCGCCCGCCGCCTCGCCTTTTTCTAAGGTAGGTTCAAGATCTATAGATTCTTTATTTGAATTATGATGGTGACGCTCAAAATGGGCATCATTGGTGTTCATTTCTTCTGTTTCAGGACCGTCAATGACATTACGCGCCTGGTCAAGAAGGGTCTCCAGTTCAGTCCGAAATGCCGACAGATCCTCAAGCGAAAGCTTGCGGCGAAGAGCGCGGGCTATGAGGGCGGCCGTGTCGCTGAGCTGGTCCCATAGGCCAAGCCCGGGCTGGATCTCCTCGCCGAATTCCGCCAGAGCGGCCATGTCGCGGCGCATAAGGCTCACCACCTCCCTCAGTCGCCGCACACGGTCCTCGGCCTCACGCACTGCCTCTGCGGCCCGTGCAATCTCCTCTGCCCGGCAATAGAGCGGAGAGAGGTCAAAGCCGAAGGCCACCCGATCTTCGCCACGCTTGCGCACATACCGCTTCCCATTGGGGCTATCGCGCCGCGTGAGCAAGCCTGCCTCTACCAACCGTGCGAGGTGACGGCGCATCGTCGAGCAAGGCATCCCGTTCAGCCGCTCGCAGATCGCCTTGTTGGATGGGAAGACGACCATTTCGGTGTTGCCGCCAAGCGCATCGTCCGGAAAAAAGCTGAGAAGTCCCTGAAGAACGGTCAGATCGCGCTCGGAAACCCCAAAGGCCGCCTGTGCCTTGGACAGCTCGCGGAGGAGCTCCCACTTGTTGACGGGCTTGCCGGGAACAGACGCCTCAGGACGCTCGACCACGCGCAGATGGGCGTGCGATATCGGCCGCATAAACGGCGAAATCGGTGTGTAATCCATGATGTCATTCACGAAGGCAAAATTTCCCTGGCCCGCGAATCGCTTTGCGCTTGCGGGAAAGGGGCCAGATCGCTACATTCAGAGGTGCGAAAACTGAAGTTTTGTAGCGGGCTGGTCCCGTGCGAAACCTAAGAAAGGTCTCGTGAAGCTTGCTTCTCGGGGCCTTTTTCTTTTCTGCCTGTCTCGTGCCTCCTTTTTGATTGTTGCTCTTCCTCAGTCTTCCGAACGCTTCCAGCGCTCGTGAAGCTCGGCGATCAGCTGCGGGGCGTTGCCCTCAAGCCAGCTGACAAAATCGCTCTCCTCGGCCTTCAACTCGAGCTTGAGTTGCTTTCCACGACGTCCGGTCGTGACAGTGGCGGCACCGACCCCCGGAATCATCGTGCCGGGCCGCCCGCGAGGGCGAGACGAGGATGTGGTCTGTTCGGGCTTCCCTGCAGCAGAGAGGACGGCCAAAAATGCATGATCGGATTTCTCGTCAATACCGCCTTGGTGGGATGTCTTGGCCTCACCCGCCAAAGCTGCAAGCAGTTCGCGATCAGCATCCGTAGCCCCCAGCAACTTCTTGAGCTCTTCCCACCTGGGCCGACCAATGCCCGGAGCGGCACCGATGGCGAGGACCAGGTCCTCCCCAACAGTGCGGACCACGCTTAACAGCTGCGACACTCCTGCCTCGGTTAGATTGAGAACCTCGGCGACACCCTTGTTAGTGCGTTCGGATGCGCTCAGATGGTCACCGTCGAGCAAGGCTGCGGCAACAAGCGCTCGTTCGATGAAGCTTAGATCCCGCCGCTCCTGGTTCTCTAACAGCTGATCACGAAGTGCCTGATCGCCCTCCATCTCTGTGACAATGGCGCGGACCTTGATCCCAAGTTCTCTGCAAGCTTCCAGTCGACGGCGGCCATAGATCAGGCTGTAGCGATCACCCTCAAGCGGCCGGACGAGGATTGGTACTCGCTGTCCGTTCTTGGAAATTGACGCCTTGAGGCCCTCAGTCTCGATTTGCAGCCGGTCATCGAGCCGACCTGTGGTTTCGATTTGGTCAGGCTCGATTTCGAAAACGCCGCCGCGCAGCCTGCGCCCCTCAAGAGCGTCGGGCGCGTTGCGCAGGGTCTGCAGTGGCAGTCCCAGTTTAGGCTTTCTTGCCATTGCGTCCCCACGTGTTCTGGATGATCGCCGCGATCTCGTCGTTGACGGCGTTCATGGATTCGATTGCACGATCAAAAGTCTGACGCGTGAAGTCCTTCTTGTCGGCCTCGTAGAGCGTCTGCTTCGTCAGCCCTGCATCAGAGATTGCAGTCGACTCAACCATGTGGTTGGTCAGCACTGACCTGCCGAACAGACCCCGGATGAAAGCAATGACCTCGGTCTGCGGGGCATCACCCACCTTGTAGCGGGTCGGCAGAAAGCGCAGCCAGTCGAAGCGAAGGTTTGCGCCAGCATCCCGGATGACGCCAAGCAGATCAGCGGTCATTCGCAGAAACTGCGACATGGACATCAGGTCGAGCATTTGCGGGTGAACGGTAACAAGCACCCCTGAAGATGCTGAAAGGGCGGACATGGTTAAAAAACCAAGCTGCGGCGGACAGTCGATGACGACGACGTCATAGTCCGCTTCGACACTGTCGAGCGCGTCGCGCACACGGGCAAAGAATGCGCGGGCGCCGCCACGCTGAATGGCTGCCGGCGTCTCATGTTCGAATTCCATGAGCTCGAGGTTCCCGGGAATCAGGTCAAGACCACGGATGTAGGTCTTGCGGATCACGTCCGAGATCGGGACCGGTTCATCGTAACGAACCGCATCATACAGCGTGCCACCCTCCATCAGGTCCAGCTCAGGCTGGATGCCATGCAGCGCGGAAAGGGATGCCTGGGGGTCCAGATCGATCGCAAGGACACGATATCCCTTGAGAGCCAAGCGCTGTGCAAGGTGAGCGGATGTTGTCGTTTTCCCGGACCCGCCTTTGAAGTTCACAACAGAAACAATCTGAAGCTCGTCACCGGCACGACGCCCCGGAACGTAGGTTCCAGGCTTCTTCGCGTTTGCCTCAAGGGCGTGGCGAATCTCCCAGATATCATCGAGGGTATATCGCCGGTGGCTGCCCGCAGTGGTTTCGACGTCAGCGATCTTTCCTTCTCGATGAAGCTTGCGAAGGTAGGTATGATCGACGCCAAGCAACTCGGCCGCCTCGCCGCTGGTCAGGCTGCGCATGACTTTTTTGGCGTCGGGAGGGAAGTGGGCAGCACGTTGCGCATGAAGATTGGACGCAAGAAGCTCTGCGTAGTGCCCGATGGCAATGTCCAGGTCCTGCTCAGCTTCGCTCATCTCTGCCTCGATTCGTGGGCGCGTTTTTTATGTGATCGCGCGTTATTTATCGAGACTATTGCCCGAGCTATCAGATTCGTGCAAGCTCTTTCTAGATTTGGTGTCAGTCGCTGCGTCATGCACAAGAGTAGCTAGGGTTTGGGGCAGGCTTGCCTTCGGAACCCGTCGGATATACATTACAAGAAGTATATCCACATGGGAGGTCACGATGCAGGTCGCAAAATGGGGCAACTCGCTGGCCGTCCGTTTGCCAGCGGAGCTCGTCCGAGAGCTTGGTCTCAAGGAGGGTGATCAGATCGACCTGGTCAAGGACGACGGTCGGGTCAGAGTCCGTCGCCTTGCTCGTGCGGATGAGGTGCTGACCGGCCTGCGCCGCTTCCGGGGCAAGTTGTCCACAGCAGAACGTCTGAGCCGCGACGACGCGCATGAGCGCTGAATTCGCGGACACGAATGTCGTTCTTTACCTGCTCGACGACGGCCCGAAGGCCGATCGCGCCGAGGTAATCCTGGGGCAGGGGCCCCGGATCAGCGTTCAGGTTCTAAACGAGTCACTGGTGAACTGCCGCCGCAAAGCTGGCCTCAGTTGGGAGGAAGCAGCGGCCTTTCTCGAAGGCGTGCGCGCCTTGTGTCCGGTCGAAGATCTCACCGTGCAGACCCATGACGTCGGCCGCGCTTTGGCGGAACGCTACGGCTTCTCGATCTACGACGCGATGATCGTGGCCAGCGCTTTGGTTGCGGGGTGTACCACGCTGTGGAGCGAGGACATGCAAGATGGCCTGCTGGTCGAAGGCCAGCTTCGCATCGTCAACCCCTTTGCATGAGCGGACAACTTCTGAGTCTGGTGCTGGCCTTAGCCCTGTAATCCTTCCATGTCGTGCATGATTTGCGGGGTTTCTGGGCTACTCAAGCAGCCCCAGCCTCTCAGCCCGCTCCAGTAGCATCTTCACCGAAGAAGGCTGCCAGCTTGTCCGCCCGCGTGGCGTGCGCTCGCGCATTGATTCCAGCCGGGTGCAGATCGCCTGAAGCGTGATGTCGGGGTCCGCGCCCTTGATGCCGGCGACGATGGCAGGCAGGCGATCGTCGGTTTCGCGGCGCCCGGCGCGGGCCAGCACCTCGGTAGGCAGGAAGCCGTCGCGGACATAGGCCTTCACAGCGCGCAAGAGACGGCTTTGAGTCCAGCGACGCGCCTCGGGCAAGGGGCCGTTAATGATGCGCACCACGTCTTCCCAAGCCAAGTCGGGCCGCAGGCGGCGGACGTGGGGCACCCAGTCCTGTGCCGTCTCGTTCAGACGCTCAATGTAGCCGTCCTGTCGGGCCAGCCTCACCTTGCGCAGCGCCGCCGGATCCCGCGCGCGCAGGCCCGGATTGCCGCCAACCCGGCCTTTGGTCCGTGCGCTGGCCAGGCCAGCCTTGGTGCGTTCGCGGATCAGGGCGCGCTCGAACTCGGCCGCGGCGCCGAGGACCTGCAGGGTGAACTTGCCCTGAGGCGAGGACGTATCGATCGGATCGGTCAGCGAGCGGAAGAAGGCTCCCTTCGCCTCGAGCCGCTCGATCACCTCCAGCAGATGCGAGAGGGAGCGCGCGAGGCGGTCGATCCGCACGACGACCAGCGTGTCGCCTTTGGCGATGCGTTCCAACACCCGCGCAAGCACCGGTCGCGCACGATTGCCGCCCGAGGCCTGTTCTTCATAGATCTCGGCGCAACCCGCGGATTTCAGGGCCTGCGACTGGGGCAGGGGGGTCTGATCTTCGGTCGATACGCGGGCATAACCGATCAGGGGCATCAAAACAGTCTTTTTGCAGTTTCATACATCGCTAATAAACGACCGTTTGGCAGTAAGTATATGAGGTGTTCTTGCTTTTTGGCAATCTTTGCCATAGCTCTTACAGAGAGGGAGACGACTATAGGCACAATGAATATTTCATTGCCGGACCCGATGAAGAGCTGGGTCGAAGAACAGGCAAAGACTGGACGCTATGCCAATTCCAGCGACTATGTTCGCGACCTGATCCGGCGTGACCGTGCCCGTCGTGAGGCCGTTGCGGAAATTCAGGCTGCTGTCGACGTAGGCCTCGCCAGCGGGCCGGCGGCCCCGCTTGATTGTGGCACGTTCAAGTCCCGGATGCGCGCCGAATATGCCGAAGAATAGCCGTTGGGTCATTCGATCCGCCGCTCAATCCGATTTGTCCGACATCTGGCGTTACGGCGCAGACAACTGGGGCATCGAACAGGCAGATAGCTATGCGGATGGTTTATTCGCGCCCTTCGATCTACTTTCAGACTTTCCAGAGATGGCCGGGAACGCGGCGAGTTCATTCCCCCGGTACGCATCCATCCCAGTGGCGTGCACCTGGTGATCTACCGGGCGCAAGGGCAGGGAGTTGAGATCATCCGCATATTGCATGCCCACCAGAACCTGACGGCCTATCTCCTGGAGGGATGAGTGTCACAGCCCCGCGGCCCTCGTCAGGTTCACCCGGAACCGATCGCGTCGGCGTTGGTAGCGGCGGGTCATCTCGGCCGAGGCATGCCCGAGCTGCTTCTGGACGTAGCGTTCGTCGACTTCCGCCGAACTGGCGAGGCCGGCACGCAGCGAATGACCGGAAAACAGGGCCAGTCGTCCTTTCTCGGGCAGCTCGGATCGGATGTCAGCAACTAGGACCGTGCGCTTGATTAGGCGAGCGACATGCTTGTCGTTCAGCCGTGTTACGGAGGCGCGTTTGCCATCCCGCGAAGTGCTGACGAAGATCGGGCCAAAGTCGATCTTCGCGAAATGCAGCCATTGTTCCAGCGCGTGCACCGGGCAGGTCTGGTCGCTGCTGCCCCGCCCGATTTCGACCTCGCGCCAACCGGTCTTGGCATTCAGCATAAGCAGAGCACCTTTCTCCATGATCTCGATCCAGCCGCCGGACCCCGGTGTGTCGTCTTTGTGCACGTCGAGGCTGACGATTTCCGAGCGGCGCAGACCTCCGGCGTAGCCGAGCAGCAGGATCGCGCGATCCCGCAGACCGCGCAGATCATAGGGCAGGGTGGCCACCATCGCGAGGATGTCTTCCGCCAGGATCGCTTCCTTCTGCACCGGCGGACGTGCGTGCTTGCGCTTGATCCCGGCCAGCACGGTGGCGATGTGACGGTTTTTCCGATCAAGGGTGAATCCCCGCTGCGCGTAGTTCCAGGCGAGGCCCGACAGGCGACGGTCTATGGTTGAGACGGAGAGGGCAGGGGAGGGCCCTGAACCGGACGCCAAATCCGCAAGGTAAAGGCCGATCATTTCCGGTGACGGAGGCAGCGGCTCGGCACCCTTCAGCCGGCACCAGCGTGTAAAATTTGCCCAGTCCTTCGCGTAGGCTCTCAGCGTGTTCTCTGAAACCGCGGCACGTGCGTAGTCGCGAGTGGTGTCGACCAGGCGATCGAGCGACCCGGATCCGGCGACATGGGATGGCAGGGCGATGGCGTCCTCATCTTCGTTCATGGCTGTGACTCTCTCGTGTCCATTGGTGCCTCCGTGGCCGACGCAGGCGCGTTCAGGTTGACGAGAACGCGTGCCAGAGGACCGATCTTGGCAGGTTTTGGTCTCAGTCTCATCAATTCCGACTCGCCCAGTCTCATGAATACCGCTCCGGAATCTCACAAACCTCTGTCTCTCTCGCGGCGCAAGTGCATGAAAGTCCGAGAATCCAGTCATGAAGCATGAATCCGGTGTTGAACCGTGAATTTTACGCGTTTCTGGGATCCTATTCCATAATGTCCGATAATGCAAACTTATTGGACATAGAAAAGAACCGCAGGGTGGGGCGGTTTATGTGCTATTTACTGGTAGAAACCGCCCCACGAATGTAGGCTTCAGGCATGACTTTCGCCCGGCCAGATCACATCAGCGACCTCGACATGATACCCCGGATGCCCGCTTGGGTCACCACAACGCATGCTGAAACCCTTGAAGATGTTGCGTTTTTGTCGGGTGCGGCGCTGGACCACCTGCATCTTGTGTTGAGCCGAGTTGACCTCCCCCATGCCTTGTTGCGAGACCGGCTCGCGCTGCGTGCGGCAGAGGCCTGTGTCGCGTTTTTTGGCCGCCCGGAGCGGGCAGGGGAGCTGCGCGACGCGGTACACCTATTGCGGCCCGGCGATCTTCCCGGACCAGCGGGCGAAACCTACCTTGCCTGGCGGCGCGCGGCGGAGCGGCCGGTGTCGATCAAGGCTTTGGGACGAGCCTTGCCGGGCTTCGAGCCGGGCCAGATTGCCGGGTGGCTGGATACAGGGCAGGGTATGCCGGTAGCCCGTGCCGCGATGGTGCTGGAGGCGGTGCTGACAGACGCGCCCCATGCCGAAATGGCGGCTCTGATCCTTGCGGAGGCGGCCCTGGCGCAGGTCCTCGATTGGGATCACGTCGTGCCACTGCTGGCTGCAGGCCTGAACCGCGCCGACCTGCGCAAGCAAGGCGATGATCTGCGTCTGGCCTGTCATCGCGCGCTGATCTCCTCGGTGGCCGAGGCCGTGCGTCTCGCCGCTGATCTTGCACGTCGGGCAGCGCATCTGAAGGCGGTCGCACCCAAGCTCCGGGCCAAGAAGTCTGGCGACGCGGTCGAGATGTTCCTGACCCGCGATGCAGTGGCACCTGGCGCGCTGCCCATGCCCGACCGTGCCGCGCGCAGGCTGTGTGACCGATTGGTCGATCTGGGCGCTGTGCGCGAGTTGACCGGGCGCAGCACGTTTCGCCTCTACGGAGTGTAGCGATGGCGAAGGATCGCTCTGACCCTGAATTGGATCGCGAGCTAGCCGACCTGCCGCCCGAGTTGCGGTGGCGGGAATGGATGCGCCGGATCGAGGCGGTGCTGTTTGCCTCCGCCTCGCCCGTGCTGCGCGAGGATCTGGCGCGGGTGGTGGGACAGGGGGCCTCGGTTGACCTGCTGGTTGAGGACCTCGCCGCCGATCTGGAGGGGCGGGCTTTTGAAATTGCGCAGGTCGCTGGCGGCTGGATGTTCCGGACGCGGAGTACCTATGCCCCCGCGATCCGCGCTGCGGCGGATGTCGGGGATCAATTGTTGGATCTGAGCGAATTCGACGTCGCGGTGCTCGCTGCGATCGCCTACCACCAGCCGATCACACGCGACGGGCTGAAGGACATCTTCGGCAAGGAGATCAGCCGTGACCTGATCGGGCGGCTGCATGCGCGCGGGTTGATCGGGACTGGGCCTCGATCGCCGCGCCGCGGTGCGCCCTATACCTTTGTGACGACCGAGCAGTTTCTTGTCGCGTTTGATCTGGAGACTCTCGCGGATCTGCCGGATCGGGAGCAGTTGGAGGACGCAGGTCTGGATGGCGAGTCATAGGAATGGTGTGGACCTGTCGCGGTTTGGTGCCGCTCCCAATCGTGACTTGTTGAGAGAACTCAGGCTTCGATCCTGAGCTCTCTGAACAGATCTTCCCAAGGGTCCCCATCCTCGGTCATCGCGCCTGGTTCCAGGTTTGCCAGTTCTCGTCGATGACTGCGTTGTGGTAGTTCTTGAGCCAGCTGTATTTGCGCCGCACCGTCGCGTTGGGACTGTCGGCGAGACCGCTCTCCACCAACGTCTTGTGCCTACCCAGAAACTCGACCCAGCCGGCGTATTCGCCGTCGAGCTCGCCGAGACTGGCGCGAAGATAGTCGACGTAGTGGAGGCCTGACTCGTCCTGGCGCAGGAGGTTGTTCAGGTGACGCTCTTCATCCTCATAGGAA
Source organism: Sulfitobacter sp. L-8 (assembly GCF_056859255.1). Classification (NCBI taxonomy): domain Bacteria; kingdom Pseudomonadati; phylum Pseudomonadota; class Alphaproteobacteria; order Rhodobacterales; family Roseobacteraceae; genus Sulfitobacter; species Sulfitobacter sp. L-8. The sequence goes on along the minus strand of NZ_JBSXOD010000031.1, from coordinate 3,745 downwards.
TGTCCTTCCCGCCAGAGCGTTTGGTCCTGCCGGTGGCGTTCGATAACATCTTCATGGATCGCAATGCGCGGGAAGATGACCTCGCCTTCTTCCATGAAATAAGCCTGAACGAGGCCAGGGCCAAACACCGGGCCGCTGAACTCGATGCCGAGATGCATAGGGCCGATCATCATTGCGCCGCGCACCAATATGCCATTCGCCACGCATTCGATCTGGATGTGCAGCAGATCGATGAGCTCCCAGACCAAGGGGCCGGCCTGGTACTGAGTTTCAATGGTTCTGGTTCTGACGATCGCGTCAGACACGATCTCTGCATGGACTTCGCTGATCATCCGCATCTCGTCGGAGCGGGTGGGCGGCGTGGCATCCCCTTCGGACACTCTGCGAAACATCGAAAGCAAGTGCCTGATCTCTGCGCCGCTTCTCGTGTGCAGAAGGTTCCTGAAACCGAGGACATCAAAAAAGGTCACAAGGCATTCTTCGTAGTCGGGGTCGTTCTCGAAATCAGTCATCTCTGATTCATCTTCAGCCGAGGAGCTTCTCCAGCTCTTCCCCTTGGGCGGCATGCTTCTTGGGGTTTTCTGCTTTCAACTTGTTCACGTTGATGAGCTTCCATCGGACCGCTGGAAGCTCGGCCGCCTGAGGGCGGTCGATCGCGTCGAAGTCGGGGGCGCCGTCATGCAGGGTTCTCAGGAACCTCTTCGCGCCCTCATCCAAGCGGGATTGGATATCACCGATCAGGCGGCCGCGCGTCGCGATCAATTCCCCGAGGTCGACCGCTTCCTTCGTCATGCCCTCGAATTCCCGGGCATAGGGCTGATCCAGATCGATCAGGTTTGGGTTCAGAAGTTCGTGCGGCGGGCGTGGTGAATTCGCGACGTAGATGAGAAAGGTGCGGAACAACTCGTCGGTAAACCCTTCGTTCTCGTAGAGCAGCTTGACGTCGTAGAGATCTCGCGGGTGCTGGCGATCGACGGCCGCATGTAGCTTACCGCCGAACAAATCCTCGAAGGAGACGATGTTCATCATCGCGTACCCGAACTCTTCCTCGACGGCCTCCGAGACTTCGCGTTGTTCCGGATCATGCACGACGCCGCGGGTGACGGGGGAGGTTTCGATCTTGATTTCCGCTGTGCCGAGACGTGCGAGCGCGCGTGTAGCGCCGCCGCCATCGCCCGCAATACGCTGCGCTTTGGCGCCGGTGATGCCGCCTTCGATGGCGGCGGCAATCCGGTCCATCGCGTCGTTGATCTCGGCGAGGCTTTCTGCGCGATTGGCAGATAGGTCAGATCGATATCGACCGAGAGGCGCGGAAGGTCGCGATAGAAGAGGTTGATGGCCGTCCCGCCCTTGAGCGCAAATATCTCCTCCTTGACGACATACGGGAGTATGCGCACGAGCAGGGCCACTTGGGCGGCATAGTCTTCACGCGCCATGACCACGTTCCTTTCTTACAAACTCTTCTGGCACCATGATCCTGTAGCGCGGATGTATCTTGCCGCCTTTGACCAATGCGCGATCGCCGCTGCCGAGGTCGAACTCTTCCGGATCGAGTCGCTTGCGCCAGGCATGGTCGTGGCGGTCGGCGAACACGAAGAACAGGCGTTTGACCTTGATCTTCTTGCAACTTCTGAGCAGTGCCGAGAGGGTTCTCGGGCGCAACGTCGTCAGGCTTTCGAACGCCATGTCGAGGTTGTGAAAGCTCTCTTGATCCGGCAACTCGTCCAGTGCTTCGAAGATCGCGCGTTCCGGCGATGACATCACCAGTTTCCAGTCCCATGGCAGGGACGATGCTGTCTCGTTGAGATTATTTCGCGTGTCATCGACACCCAACTCTGGATCGGAGAACAGCGATACGCTGCGTGTGCGGAGTTCGGCGTTGAGCGGCAGTTTTTCGAGCCAGTTGGGGATTTTTGAGCCGTAGAGCCAGACCGTGCGCTTGTCTCCGAGCGAGAGATAGTGCGCATATCCTTGCAGGCTCAATGCCGTCACCCCACCGATATGGACTGGGTAGTGCATGATGTGCTGGAGCGAGAGCAGGCAGGTCTTCCAGTCGAGTGTGTTCGTGGTGGCGCTGCTTGGTGCGGGGCGGCGGAAGACGCCGCGACCAAGGCGTTCTAGCCAGCCGCGTTGGACATAGGCGTAGGACGAACGCCGGCCTATCCCGTGGTGCTCAAGCCAAGCGGAGTCCACGAGGAACCCCGTGGGGACAGCCTCAAGAAGGTTCTTTAGTTTTTCGTGCTTTTGTCCACTCATAAGCGACACAATGAAGCATTTTTAAAGAGGTCGCCACTTGTTTCTGTGATAACCTGTGCGATAGTCCGTCAAGGATCGACAAATTCTGTAATTCTCAAAGAGACTGGTGGTTGTTGTCCGTCGTCAGGGTTTTTGGGACCAATGGCGGCCTAAACTAAGAGAGAGTTCGGCTCATCTGGTTGGTTTGATTATGCGGCGTGCTGTCGGTGATGCAAGCGTCGCGTTTCGAGCGTCTTACGTTTGATCCTTTCCCTTTGTTTTAGAATGGCTTTGTCGCGCCCGAAGTAGACGTCGGCGGGTGTGACGTTGCTTAGGCTCTCGTGGTAACGCTGATGATTGTAGTGATCGACGAAGGCCGCAATCTGGGCTTCAAGATCGCCCGGCAGGAAGTAGTTTTCCAGCAAGATGCGGTTCTTTAGGGTTTGGTGCCAGCGTTCGATCTTGCCTTGGGTTTGGGGATGATACGGTGCGCCACGCGAGTGCTTCATGCCTTTGCCCTGTAGCCATTCGGCCAAGTCACCCGAGACGTAACTGGACCCGTTGTCACTGAGCAGTCGAGGTTTATGAATGACGTGAACCTGATCGCAACCGGATGCCTGCAGTGCCAGATCGAGCGTGTCCGTCACGTCTTCAGCCCGCATGTTGGTGCAGAGCTTCCAGGAGACGATGTAGCGGCTGTAATCGTCGAGGACCGTGCTGAGATAGAACCAACCCCACCCAAGGACCTTGATGTAGGTGAAGTCGGTCTGCCAAAGCTGGTTGATCCCAGTTGTCTTGTCTTTGAACTCGCTCGCCGCCTTTATAACGATGAACGCAGGGCTGGTAATCAGATCGTGCGCCTTCAAGATCCGATACGTCGAAGCCTCTGATACAAAGTAGCTTTCTGTATCTGTGAACGTCACTGCCAGTTCTCGCGGCGACAGTTCCGTTTCCTTCAACGCCAGTTTGACCATCTTGCGGCGCACCTCGTCGGGAATGCGGTTCCAGACATGTTTTGGTTTGGGAGATTGGTCCTTCAGCCCGGCCTCACCACGCTGCAGATACCGATCATACCAACGGTAGAATGTCGTGCGCGGGATGCCCAGCTTGGCCAGCGTCTGACGGGCTGATAGGTGGCTTTCTTCGACCAGCCGAACGATCTCAAGTTTCTCAGATGCAGGATACCTCATTCGGGGTCGCCCCCACCGTCGAACATGCTTTTTTTGAGAAGACGCAGTTCCAACGTTTGTTCGGCAACGACCTCTTTCAGGTCCTTTGCTTCGCGGCGCAGCTCCTTGACCTCGTCAGTGTTTGCCGCTCGTGCTGTGTCGCCTGCCAAACGCCGTTTGCCAGCCTCCATGAAGTCCTTGGACCATTTGTAATAGATGCCTTGAGAGATGCCCTCACGACGGCACAGCTCGGCAATGCTGTCTTCGCCACGCAGGCCATCCAGCACGATCCGGATCTTCTCTTCGGATGAATAATGTTTGCGGGTCGCCCGTTTGATGTC